>DASWOQ010000017.1:0-32034 GCA_036398675.1 Rhodanobacter sp.
CGGCATCTGCTGGCGCGCATCCATCGCTACACCATCGGTCGCCTGCGCCGCGAGATCGAACCGGTCAGCCGACGCCAGCTGATGCGCTTCCTGTTCGACTGGCAGCATGTTTCATCAGCCACCCGGTTGAAGGGACCGGATGCACTCGGCACCACGCTGGCGCAGCTCGAAGGCTTCGAGGCTGCGGCCGGATCGTGGGAGTCGGAGATCCTTCCCGCGCGCATCGAGGATTACTCGATCGCCTGGCTCGACGACCTGTGTCGCGCCGGCCGCATCAGCTGGAACCGGCTGCGCGTCGGCAGCGGCGGAGGCAACCCGGTGCGCAGCACGCCGATCGTGCTGATGCCGCGCCGGCATCTGGCCACCTGGACGTCCGTTTCCAGCAGCGGCGATCCGCAGCAGCCGTTGCTGTCGTCGCGCGCCCAGGCGATCGCGGACGCATTGCGCGACCAGGGCGCGCTGTACTTCGACGAACTGCTCGATGCCACGCGACTGCTGCGCACCGAACTGGAAGACGCACTGGGCGAACTGGTCGCCGCCGGCCAAGTCAGCGCCGATAGCTTCGCCGGCCTGCGCGCGCTGCTGCTGCCCGCAGCCAAACGCGATGCCAGCCGCCATCGCCGCATGCGGCGGCACATGCTGCACGACATCGAGGATGCGGGACGCTGGGCGTTGACGAAGAGCACCCCTCCCCAACCCTCCCCTGCAAGCAGGGGAGGGAGTTCGAGCGTCGCGAACTCCCTCTCTGTAAGTACGAAGGGAAGTCCACGCCCCACAGCTCCCGCTCTTGCCCCTGCTGGCAGGGGGAGGCTGGGAGGGGGTGAAGCTCTTGATTCGGCGGATGCGATCGAACACATCGCGCGCACCCTGCTCAGCCGCTACGGCGTGGTGTTCTGGAAATTGCTGGAGCGCGAGGCGCCGTGGCTGCCTTCGTGGCGCGAGCTGTTGCGCGTCTACCATCGGCTCGAGGCGCGCGGGGAAATCCGTGGCGGGCGGTTTGTCGAAGGCCTGGTCGGCGAGCAGTTCGCGCTGCCCGAGGCGATCGCGCCGTTGCGGGCGGTGCGCCAGCGCGCGGACGATGGCGAACTGGTCTGCCTCAGCGGCAGCGATCCGCTGAACCTGGTCGGCACCGTGCTGGTCGGCGACAAGGTGCCTGCGCTGGCGAGTTCGCGCGTGCTCTATCGCGATGGCATACCGGTGGCGGCGCTGATCGCCGGCAAGGTGGTGTCGCTGATCGAGCTGTCCGCCGCCGAGCTGCAGACATCGCGGCATGCACTGCTGCGCCACGCCACGCCCCCGGAAGGTTTCCGGGCGGCGAGCTGAGCCACGACGAGGAATGCATCGATGGGTTGCCTGCCCGTGCTGCTGTTGTTTCCGCTGGGCGCGGGCGTGGGCTATCTGATCGGCGGACAAGTCGGCGCCCTGTGGGGTGCCTGCGTGGGTCTGGTGGTCGGCCTAGCGCTGATGGGTGTTTTCATCCGCGCGCTGCGCGGCCGGCGCTGAGTGAGATCGATCAAAGCTTGAGATAGATGCGCCGCCGATCCATCGCATAGACGATCAGCCACCACACCGCGACGAATGCCACCGCGAACGCCAGCGATGGAATGTAGGGTCCGAACCGCGGCGTCATCCAGCCGGCGAACGCGTGCTGATAGAACGCGTCCTGCACGCCGGTGGCCGGCAGCAGGATCTGCATCAGCTCCGAGCCGGCATACGCGGCGATCGCGTTGACGCCGAAGCGTCGCCCGATCGCCGGCCATCCGCGCCGGTCGACCAGCCAGTGGAACAACAGCAATGCCAGCGTCGCCAGGCCGGCGCACCAGAGCACGAACGACGGCGTCCAGAGATTCTTGTTGAGCGGCAGCCACAACGACCACAGCGCGCCGAGCAGCAGCGACGCCACGCCGAAAACCAGCAACGCCCTGAGTCGTTCCTGCCGCAGCCAGCAACCCGCGCGAAGCCCGAGCAGTGTCGTCGCCAGCGACGGCAATGTGCTGAGCAAGCCTTCCGGATCGTGGCCGCGCCCCGTCGCCGGATCGATCAGGTAGACAAAGCGGCCGAACACCGCGCTGTCGGTGCGGCTGGCGATGTTGAGCCACGGTTCCAGCGAACCGCCCGCCAGCAACAGGCCCCAGTACCCGAGCAGCAGCGCGGCGATCGCGATCCATTGCGTCCGCGGCCGGGTGTACACCGCGAACAGCGCGACGCCGGCGAAGCACACGCCGATCCGCTGCAGCACGCCGGGAAAGCGCAGGTGCACGTCCGGCAGCAGCAGCCACGCGAGCACATTGATCGCCACGCCCAGGCCGAGGATGCGCAGCGCGCGCCACATCGCCGCGCGGGTCAGCGAAGCGGCGACCGCGCCCTGCTCCAGCCGTGGCAACATTGCCAGCGCTACCGATACACCAACGATGAAAAGAAAAAACGGGAATACCAGGTCGGTCGGCGTGCAGCCGTTCCATGCCGAATGTTCGAGCGGTGCGTAAACGTGGCTCCAGTCGCCCGGATCGTTGACCAGCAGCATCGCCGCCACGGTGCAGCCGCGCAGGGCGTCGAGCGATGCAAGCCGGCGCGACGGCGCGTTCATGGCTTGGCCTTCGCCGGCACCAAGGTGACGCGATCCAGCGCATACAGCGGCCCGTCGATCGGCGCGGTGAACACCAGGCACAGTGCGTGTTCGCCAGCGAGCGACGGCATCGACGCATCGAGACGGAAACGGCGCGAACCGCGCTTCGGATCGGGCAGCGGCATCGTCGCCAGCACGTTGCCGTCGCAACGCGTGTCATGCACCACCAGTTCGCCGAACGGCGTGGTGTGCGGACGCGACACCACTTTCGCCTGATCGTGGGCCAGCGCGAAGTTGCGCTCCAGCCGCACCGCGTCCACGTGGATTCCCTTGACGGTATCGAGCCGCGTGGCCGGCACCAGCTGGCAGGTATCGAACACGTTGACGCTGTACACCGGCGCGAGCGACAGCGCATCCGGCGTGGGTTGCACGCGCAAGCGGAAATCACTGCCCGGACAATTGGCCAGTGCATTGCCGTCGAAACGGAGCAGGCTGGCACGATCGAGACGTTTCTGGCGCAGCCTCGCCAGCTCGCTGCCACCGTCGGCAAAGGCGGCGGCGCGCACGGTGACCGGCAGCTTCACTTCGAACGGTTCGCGATAGAGCGGCGAATGCGTCGTTGGCACGCTGCCATCCAGCGTGTAATGCAGGGCTCCGTAGCGCGTCAGGTTCGACAGCGTCACCTGCGTGGCGTTGCCCACTTGGGCCATCGCCTCATTCATCGCGATATCGGGCGCAAACGCGCTATCCGCATAGTCGACATCCTGTGCACGATAACGCGAGAACTGCGCCGGCAGGCGCGACAGGAAGCCCTTCCAGTCATGTGTGCTGGCTGGCGACCAGTCCACTTCGCTCAACGCATCGAGTCGCGGAAAGGTCGCGTGTTCGACATGGCGCATGCCCGGCAGGTGCTCGGTCCACACATTGGCCTGCACGCCGAGCACATGTTTTGCCTGCGCCGCATCGAGCTCTTTCGGCACCGGCTCGAACGCGTAGACACTGGCGAGGTCGTGCGCCGGAAGACGTCCGGCGGTTTCATCGAGGCGTTCGCTTTGCAGGCCATCGAAGTAGAGGTCCGGCGATGGCGACAGCACCACGTCGTGGCCGCTCTTCGCTGCATCGACCGCGCCCTTGATGCCACGCCACGACATCACCACCGCATCGGTCTGGATGTCACCTCCGCCGTCGAGGATCTCGTCCCAGCCCACCAGCCGCCGGCCGTGCTTGGCGAGATAGCCGCCGATGCGATCGATCATCCAGCCCTGCAGCGCATCCTCGTTCTTGAGGCCGAGCGCGTGCATCTTCGCCTGCACCGCCGCGGAGGCCTGCCACTGATCCTTCACCGCCTCGTCGCCGCCGATGTGGATGTACTTCGACGGGAACAGCGCCATCACTTCGTCGAGCACGTTGTCGATGAAGGTGAACGTGGCATCGTCCACGTTGTACAGGTAAGGATTGACGCCCCAGTCGGTGGAAACCAACGGGCGCTTGCCGGTGACGCCGATGGCCGGATAGGCCGCCACCGCCGCCTGCGCATGTCCGGGCATGTCGAGTTCCGGCACCACGGTGATGTGCCGCGCGGATGCGAAGGCGACGACCTTGCGGATATCGTCCTGCGTGTAGAAGCCGCCGTAGCGTTGCGGCTCGCCGTCATGCCCCGCACCCGGCGGCGTGCGCCATGCACCGATGCGCGTGAGTTCGGGATAGCGCTTGATCTGGATGCGCCAGCCCTGGTCGTCGGTGAGGTGCCAGTGGAAGACATTGAGCTTGTGCTGCGCCATCTGGTCGAGCAGCCGTTCGACCTCGGCCACCGACTGGAAGTGTCGCGCGGAATCGAGCATCAGTCCGCGCCAGGCGAATCGCGGCTGGTCGCGGATATGCAGTGCGGGCACCTGCACTGCGCCGTGCTTCACGTCGGGCGTAAGCAGCTGCCACAGCGTGATCGCGCCGTAGAACAGGCCGGCATCGTCGCGGGCGGCGACGTGAATGCCGGAGGGCGTGACATCCAGTGCGTAGCTTTCGTCGCCGGCGGCCGGCGCCTGCGGATCGCGCTGCAGCACGATCGCATGCGCTGCCGCTTCACCCTGGCCTGCATGCAGCGTTAGGCCACGCGTGCGGGCGAGCAGCGTGACCAGGTAGTCGGCGGTGTACCGTGTCGATGCCTGATGGTCGGCGACCACGATCACGGTGTGCGCGTCGACGGTGAAACTGCCGCTGTCCGCAATGACCTGCGCGGGCATCGGCAACAATGAGCTCGGCAGTGCATTCGCGGCATGCGCGAACATCGGCGCAAGAGTGAGGCAGAACAGCAGTGTCTTGCGGCACGTCATCGGCTATCTCCATCTCGGTCGCCGCAGCATGCCATGCGCGACGCCAGCGGATGCAAAAAAAAAGCGGACCCGCAAATGACTGACCGGGCCCGCTCGGGGAGAGTGCGAAGCCGTCCGTGGCTCGCGTTGTTGCGGAAAACCTGGATCAGAACTTGAAGCGGAGGTTCAGGTAGTACTGGCGGCCGTTGACGTAATTCGCGTACGGCAGTTTTCCGTAGGCGGGATTGGCGGTGTAGTACTTCAACGTGGGGTTGTTAAGGTTCATCGCGTCCAGCGACAGGCCCATCCACGAGTTGATGTTGTAGCCGAGCGACACGCCCAGATTGCCAATGCCTTCCTGGAAGTAATTGTCCGTACGGCTGACACCGGCGTAGAACTGCGAGCGATAGGTGTAGCTCACGCGGGCATTGAACATCTCGTTCTCGAAGTAACCCGAGACATTGAAGGTATTCTTCGAGGTACCCTGCAGTGGCTTGTCGCCGGTGGCCGAACCACTGGCGTAGGTGTAGTTGGTCTGCACGCCGAAGTTTTCGCCTATCGGCTGGATGTAGTTGAGCTCCACGCCCTTGACGTGGCCATTGACGTTGGTCGGCACGCTGATTTCGTACGTGTTGAAAACGTCGTGGCCGGCCGTGCTGCTCGCCTGCTGGTCCTTGTACTGGATGCTGGTGTTGCCAAAGTTCACGTAGTTCTTCAGCGCCATGTCGTACACGCCTGCCGACAGCAAACCGCGCGGCGCGAAATACCACTCCAGCGAGGCGTCGAAGTTGCTCGACGTCAGCGCCTGGAGCTCCGGGTTGCCGCCGGTACCGGTGTGGGTCAGGTCGTCCAGCGAGACGGAACCTGCCAAAGCCGAATAATCCGGACGGGTCATCGTCTGCGATGCAGCGAAGCGAGCCACCAGCGTGTCGGTCACATCCAACTTCAAGTTGGCGCTGGGAAGGAACTTGCTGTAGTCGTGCTTGTAATCGCTGGTGTAGTAATTGCCGAACGCCGAACCGGTGATCGGGCCGGTGACGGTGTTGGCATCCGGCACGGGCGTGTTGTAGTTGATGCTTTCCTTGGTCTGGACGTAGCGCACGCCAAGGTTGCCGCTCCAGCCCTCGCCCTGGAAGTTGGCCTGCAGGTAGAGCGCCGAATCCTTTTCGTTGACCTTGTAGATGTTCTGCCAGTTGTAGCGCGCAACCGGATCGCGGTTGGTATACAGGGCATCAAACGCCGCCAGTTGCTCCGGGCTGTAGTACCAGATCGAACTGGGTCCGGTGAAGCCCAGCTTGCTGTTGAAGCTGCCGGGATAGTTTGAGAACGAGGTCGGATAGTTGGCGATGTTGTTCCAGTCGCCGATTGGGCCCTGGCCGATGTCGGTCTTGTTGTCACGCGTGTGATCGGAGTAGCGCGCGCCGAAATCCAGCGAAGAGAGTGCACTGTCGTCGAAGGCGAACTCGCCGTCAGCCTGGTAGAAATTTTCCTTGTCCTTTACGTGGATGTCCTGGTCGCCGAAGATCCAGCCATTAATAGGCAGGATGCCGGCTGGCGAGCTGTTGTCGCCGCCGATGGACGTATTGATCGGACTACCGGTGCCGCGCATATCCCAGCTCGCGCCGGCGCCCCCACCAAAGCCCACTTCGCTCACGTCCTGGGTCGGGCTGTCGCCCTTGCCTTGGGTGGTACCGACCTGACCGGTCAAGGTGAAGTGATCGGTGACGTGCCAGTCAGCATCAAGGGTCGTGTACGCCGACGACGAGGACGCTCCCGGACGCGAGATCTGGTCATAAACGCCATAGGGAACAGCGCTGCCTGGAACAGCCGCGAAAGACGCGTTGGTGAGAACGTTGCCCTTCACCGTATAACCCGGCTGGAGACCCACGCCACCTGGCACGAACTGGCTCGCCCACATCATGTAGTTGCGGTTGTAGTTGTCCGCCTTGAGCTGGGAATAGAAGCTGTTGAGGTTGAACGTCAGGTTGTCGAGCGCCTTCCACTGCAGGTCGACGGAGCCGCCCTTGCGGGTACGCGTCTGGGTAAACAAGGTGCTGCCGGTCTCGTTCGGGTAATACACGCCTGCCAGATCGGGATGATCAATGGCGATCTGGCTCTTGGCGTCGATCTGGCTATAGCCACCAACCACTTCCTGACCATCGCGCTGCAGGCTGCGCTTCTCGTAGAACGCCTGCGCCATCACGCCGATGGTGTTGCTGTCGTTCTTCCAGTTGAACAAGCCGCTGAACTGCGGCTTGGTGTTGCTTGGAAGATCGGAATACACGCCGCCCACCGAAGCTTCGGCAGTCACGTTCTTGGCGAACTCCAGTGGCTTGCGGGTAATGATGTCGACCGAGCCGGCACTGCCGCCTTCCTGGATCTTGGCCTCGGAGGACTTGTGCACCACCACTTCGCTGACGATTTCCGCCGGCAGCAGGCTGTAGCTAACGCTGCGTCCGACCGTCTGCACCTGGCTCAACACGAACCAGTCGCCAGTGCCCACGGTATGGCCGTTGACCAGGGTCTGGGTCATGCTGGGGTTGGTGCCGCGCAGGCTCACGCGGTCGCTTTCGTCGAAGCCGCCTTCACTGGCGCTGGCGGAACTGATGTTGACGCCTGGCAGGCGCTGCAGCGTATCGGCCACGTTCTTGGCGGGCAGCTTGCCGATATCTTCGGCAGTCACCACTTCGATGTGCGAGTCGGCGTCTTTCTTGATATTCAGCGATTCCGCCTCGCTGTCGCGGATGCCGACGACGGTGACCGTGCTCAGGTTCTTGGCGTCTTTCTTCGCCTGCTGAGTGGCCTGGTCGCTGGTGGTGGTCGACTGGACGGTATCCTGCGCATAAAGCGCGCCGGATAGACACAGGCCGGTGATGATGCTGGTGGCTAGAAGCGTCTTGCGATAGTTCATGATGTCCTCCCCTCAGAGGCTGGCTCGAATCAAGACCGGCATGGCGACGGTCGTGGATTTTGTGATGGCTGGCTTGGCGCCGTATTACTGAACTTCGGTCATCTCACTCTCCCTGCCCTTCATCCAGAAACCAGCCTGCGGCACCAATGACACCAAGCTGGCCGTGCTCAATCAGTCGTACGGGAACCTGTTGCAGATAGGCGCGCATCACGCCCTTGTTGAAGTAGCGCTCGGCGAACGTGCTGGCGAGCAGGAACGAATGGATCTGCGGCAGGATGCCGCCGGCGAGATACGCTCCGCCGCGCGCGCCGTATAGCAGCACCAGGTCGCCGACGAAGCTGCCGAGCAGGCCGCAGAAGACTTCCAGCGTCTCCACCGCCGCGGCATCGTTGCCGGCCAGCGCGGCGCCGGTGATCTCGGCCGGCGTCAGCAGACGCGCCGGGCTCATGCGCAGCTCGCACAACGTGCGGTAGACCTTGAGCAGGCCGGGGCCGGAGAGCGCGTCCTCGAACGATACATACGCGCGGTCGCGCGCCAGCACGCGCAGGATTTCGATTTCGCGTTCGGTGCCGGGCGCCAGCGAGATCTGTCCCGCTTCGGTGGCCAGCACCTGCGCGTGCGGATGACCGGGCAGCAACACGGCTGAACCCAGGCCGGTGCCAGGGCCCATCACCAGCACCGGACCGGCCGACGCGGGTTGCGGGCTCTCGATGATGGAACGCACTTCGCTGGCTTCGACGAATTGCGTGGCGAAAGCCAGCGCCTCGAAATCGTTGATCACGTCGAGCCGCTTGATGCCGAGGCTTTCGCGAATCTCGCGAATCGATACCTTCCAGGGAAGATTGTCGTTGACGATGGCATCGTCCAGCACGTAGCCGGCACAGGCGATGGCGCAGCGATCGATGCGGCTCTGCTCGGCTACGTGCGGCGTCTGCGCCAGTTGACCCACGAAATCGCGCAACATCTCGGCAAGGCTGGACCAGTCGGCGCAGCTGTAGCGGTGGTAATGCAGCACGCTGACCGGACGCGAGCCCTGGGCGGTGCCGACCACGAGGCCGATGCGCGCATGCGTGCCACCGACATCGGCTGCCAGAAACGGCCGGCCCGGCATCGACGCGCCGGCGACGGACGTCGCTGACGGTTTCGGTGCCTGGCGCTGGTTGGCGACTTCCCCCACTCCGATCCCCCTTTGAGCCGCATCGCCAAACCCGAACGGCCTGAATTGCCGGGAGCTGGATGACGGCCTGATGTCGATGGAGTCTGGATTCGGTATGACAACGTTGTCAATAGGTCTCTCGGCAAATCCTTGAAGATTCGATGTGGCGGTGCGGAATACCTGTCGTGGAAGTCTTCCCACGGAACGGATCAGCCTCCTCGGATGGCTCTGCATGGCTGCATTTGCGCAAGATCACAGCCCCGTCCACGCGCATGCGGCGTTGCCGCAATGACGCCGGTTTCAGCGATCCGCCGGACAAGTCATTGCGGTCAAATGCCAGCCAACGCCTGAGCGAAAATTGACAACGTTGCACTTTTTGGCGAATAAAGAGACATTCGGTTGTCCGGTCATTCGACCGGCGACACGGCCGCACTCCGGGGAGAGCAATCCATGGCAACAACGATGACGGCACCGCCGTCCAGGCGCACGAACGTCGGGCCGATGATCATCATCGGCGTGCTGTTCTTCATCATGGGCTTCTTCACGTGGCTCAACGGGCCGCTGATTTCCTTCGTGAAAGTGGCTTTCACCCTCGATGACATCAACGCGTTCCTGGTGCCTTTCGCGTTCTACGTTTCCTACTTCGTGCTCGCGCTGCCCGCGGGTGCCGTGCTCAAGCGCACTGGCATGAAGAAGGGCATGGTGCTGGGCCTGTTCGTCATGGCCATCGGCGCAGCGCTGTTCGGCGAGTTCGTGCGCATCCGCGTCTATCCCGGCGCGCTGGTCGGCCTGTTCGTCATCGGCGCGGGTTTGTCGCTGTTGCAAACCGCATCCAATCCCTACATCAGCATCCTCGGCCCGATCGAAAGCGCGGCGCAGCGCATCGGCCTCATGGGTATTTGCAACAAGATCGCCGGAGCGCTGGCGCCGCTGGCCTTCGGCGCGCTGGTGATGAAAGGCGTCGATGCGTTTCTCGGGCGGGTCACCACGATGGCTGTCGGCCCCGAGCGCGAAACCTTGCTCAACGATTTCGCCGCGCGCGTGTTCTGGCCCTACATGGCGGTCGCGGGCTTGCTGGTGGTGATCGCGATCGTCATCGCTTTCTCCGCGCTACCGGAAATCAAGCCTGCCGGTGCCAACAGCGAAAGCTCGGTCGGTCATGCCAAGGGCAGCATTTTCAGTTTTCCGCATCTGTGGCTGGGCGTGCTCTGCCTCTTCGTCTACGTGGGCGTGGAAGTGATGGCGGGTGATGCGATCAACACGTACGGACAGGGCTTTGGTCTGCCGCTGGGGATCACTTCGCATTTCACTTTCTACACGATGGTGGCCATGCTGGTGGGTTATCTGGTGGGCTCGGCACTGATCCCGCGCGTGATTTCGCAGCAGCGCTACCTCGCCGTGTCTGCCGTGCTTGGGGTGCTGTTCGCGATCGGCGCCTACGTGACGCATGGCTATGCATCGGTGGCTTTCGTCGCCGCGCTCGGTTTCGCCAACGCGATGATGTGGCCGGCGATCTTCCCGCTGGCGATCAAGGGTCTTGGCAGCCATACCGAGGTCGGCTCGGCACTGCTGATCATGGGCATCGTGGGCGGCGCGCTGATCCCGCAGGTGTTCGTGCACCTCAAGGAGCACGTCGATTTCCAGCTCGCATTCCTGGTCCTGATGGTGCCGTGCTACCTGTACATCCTGTATTACGGCCTGGCCGGCCACCGGGTCGGCCAGGGCAACGCGCGCTGATTTCATTCGCTCCGGTCATGAGCCATACGCTACGATGCCCCCGCTGTCGCACGCTACGTGCGGCGGCGGCCACGCAAGTCGATCTTCCACACCACGACGCATAAGGCCCGGCTGTTGCGCAGTACCACCATCAAGGATGTCGCGGAGAGAGCCGGCGTTTCGCTGAAGACCGTCTCCCGCGTGATCAACAACGAGCCTTCGGTGCACGCACGCACGCGCGAGAAGGTGCAGCGCGAAATCGATGCGCTTGGCTACCAGCCGGACCCTTCCGCTCGCAGCCTGCGCAGCACGCGCGCCTATACGCTGGGATTGGTATACGACAACCCCAACGCGCATTACGTGATCAACATGCAGCGCGGCGTGCTGTCGGTATGCCGCGCCAGCGGTTTCGGCCTGCAGATCCATCCCTGCGACTCGACTTCGCCGACGCTGGCCGACGAACTGCGCGAACTCGTTCGCCGTTCGCGCCTTGCCGGGCTGGTGCTGGCGCCGCCGATGTCCGAGCAGGAGGACCTGATCCGCACGCTGAGCGAGGCGAAGATCCCGTTCATGCGGATCATCTCCGCACGCAAGGATCCGCAGGACGGCTACCCCTGCGTGTACGTGGACGATCGCGACGCGGCTTACGCGATCACCGAACACCTGATCCAGCTCGGCCATTCGCGCATCGGCTTCCTGTGGGGTGGCCGCGATCACCGCTCCAGCCCCGAGCGCTACCAGGGTTACGAGGACGCGTTGAAGGACTACGGCATCGCGCTGGACCGCAAACTGATCCTGCCAGGCGACTACACCTTCGACGACGGCTTCCGCGGCGCGCGCAAGCTGCTGGCGCTAAAGGACCGGCCCACCGCGATCTTCGGCTCCAACGACGAGATTGCCGCCGGCGTGCTGGCGGCGGCGCATTCGGACGGCATCAACGTGCCGTACGAACTGTCGATCGCCGGTTTCGAGGACAGCCCGTTCTCCAAGCAGTCGTGGCCCGCGCTGACCACCGCGCGCCAGGCCACCGAGGAGATCGCGCGTCATGCCGCGCAGCGGCTGATCACCGACCTGCAGCGCGACGCCAATGGCGAAACGGCGATCAGTACCAACGAAGGCTTCAGCCCCGAGTTGGTGGTGCGCGGTTCGACGGCACCGAGACAGACGGCGCCGTCGAACCGCGCTAAATTGAAACAGCGCTGACCGTCACTTGACGTTGTCGGTCTGCCCGATGAAACGCGCGATGTTGTCGTGCAGCTGCTTCAGCGACGCCTCGTGCGCATACACCATGTGCCCCGACGGATACCACGAGTAGCTGATGTTGCCTTCCAGGCTGGCCGGTATCGGCAGGTGGTGCATCTCGTAATCGGCGGCGAAGAACGGCGTGGCCAGGTCGTAATAGCCGCCGTTCAAGTACACCTTGAGATTGGGGTTGGTCTTCATCGCCATGGCGAGATCCGGCATCACGTTGGTCGACGACTGCAGCGCCTCTCCGCTGACGTCGGGTGCCTTGTGCGAGAAATCCCAGTGGTCGATGTCGGCATACAGTCGGTATTGCCGGCCCTCGCCGAACTTGAGCTCGCGGCGCACGTAGTCGTTGAACGCGGCGACATACGCCGAGCTGATCGCCGAGGATTGCGGATCGTAGTCGGACGACTTGTTCAGCGGATCGATCGCCGGACCGGTGAAGCGGCTATCCAGGCGACCGGTCGTGCTGTCGCCGTCGGCCTGCAGCTGCTGCTCGAACATGCCGCCGCTGACACGCAGGTTGGCTTTCAGCAGGTAGGCCACCGGCAGCCCGGTGTACTGATGCAGCTTCTCCGCCACCGCCTGTTTCTGCGCGTCACCCAGGCGCGAGCCGGCCATCAGCGCCTGGGTGTACTCGCCCAGCGCGTACTGCTTCACTTCCTCGAGAAAGGGTTCGAGCGCGGCCGGCGGCTGCGGCAGCTTGTGGTGATAGAACGCGGTGGCGGCGAACGTCGGCAGCGCGAGTTCATATGGCAGGTCGATGCCGGGATTGAACTCCGGTCCGTCGATGCTGGTATCGAAATTGAGGATCTGCGACAGCAGGATCACGCCGTTCAAATCGACGCTGTCCTCGTTCTCCAGGATGTTCGCCAGCACCGCCGAGCGGGTGGTGCCGTAGCTCTCGCCAAGCAGGTATTTCGGCGAGTTCCAGCGATCGTACTTCGACAGGAACTGCGTGATGAACTGCGCGAACGCATGACCGTCGCCGTCCACGCCGTAGATCGCCTTGCGCCGGTCCTTCATCTGCTCGTCGCGCTTGCCCTTGTCCTCGTCGGCCGCGATCAGCCGGCTGAACCCCGCGCCCGGCGCATCGATGAACACCACGTCGGAGACGTCGAGCAGGCTGTAGTCGTTGTTGACCAGGCCATACGGCGCAGCCGGCGTGTGGCTGTCGTCCGACGTGACCACGCGCCTGGGACCGAACGCGCCCATGTGCAGCCACACCGTCGCCGAACCGGGGCCGCCGTTGTAGATGAAGGTGACCGGCCGCTTGCCCGGCGGCACGCCTTTCTTGAAATAGGCGGCGTAGAACATGCTGACTTGCGGCTCGTCCTCCTTGTCGCTGCTGCCGTGCAGTACCAGCGTGCCGGCCACCGCCTTGTAGTCGATGCGATGGCCGCCGACCGATACCGAACCTTCGCTGTCGGAGCTCTGCGGTTGAACCAACGTCGCATCGGGTTTGGTGTCCGGCTTGGCCTTGTCGTCTTTCTTGTCGGCGGCGAACGCAGTCGCACCGAACAGCAGCGCGGCAAGCGCGACGGCAAGGGGAAGTTTGCGCATGGGGATGGTCCTGAGTGGTCGCGGCGCAACCGCGCCAACAGAGCGCAGCTTAGGCATCGATGGAACGTGCTTTCATCTACCGAAAGTCACACTGCGGGATTCTTACGTGG
Organism: Rhodanobacter sp.; assembly: GCA_036398675.1. GTDB lineage: Bacteria > Pseudomonadota > Gammaproteobacteria > Xanthomonadales > Rhodanobacteraceae > Rhodanobacter. Next base: position 13,577 of record DASWOQ010000017.1, read on the forward strand.
CGGCGATCAGCACGATCGCCAGCAGCGCCAGCGCGACGCCAACCAGGTTCAACGCACTCAGCCGTTCGCGAAACACCAGCGTGCCGACCAGTGCGCCGAGTGCCACCACGCCGATGCTAACGCTGGTGAAAACCAGCGCGGGATGCTGCGGCAGCGCCTGATGCCCGCGCAGATAGAAAAAGATGTTGCCGAAGTTGGCCAGCCCGAGCGCCATGCCGCCCAGTGCGCTGCGCGCGGCGAAACGCACACCATCGCGCATGCGTCGCCACCACTGCAATCCGAACGCGACCGGCAATGCCAGCGCGAACATCGCCTGCAGCGACGCACCCAATGGCACGCCCGCCAGCGCCACGCGCTTGAACAGGATGTCGATGATACCGAAGCCACACAGCACCAGCAGCGGATACAGCCAGCCGGCGAGGCCTTCGCGAGTACCCGTCTTGTGACTGCGCCACACCATGCACAGCAGCGACAGCAGACCGAGCGCGATACCGATGCCCTTCAGCGCGGTGAGCCGCTCGCCGAACAGCACGAAGGCGGCCAGCAGCGAGATCAACAACGACAGCCGTTGCGCCGCATCGCTGCGCACGATGCCGGCATGCCGCACCGATGCGCCCAGGGCCAGGAAGATCGTCGGCAGCAGGATGCCCAGGCCGACTAGCGAAATCCACGGCGCGCCGGGCTCGCGCAACGTCGCCAGCGACGGTTGCAGGATCAACGCGGTAAGCGCGCTGGCCACCAGGTAATTCCACGCCACCGCCTGGCCGATGTCGACCCCGCGACGGCGTGCCAGCTTCAGCAGCACCGACACCAGCACGCTGCACACCACGCTGAGCAGCACGTAGATCATCGGCGCAGGTTCTCGATCAACATAAAGACAGCCACCGCGATGATCGCCAGCGCGAACAGCAGATGCAGCGTGCCGCGCGTCTTCGCCAGGCGGCGTGCACCCATCGCGCCGAGCCAACCGCCGACGATGCCGCCACCGACGAACTCCGCCGCCACCGGCCAGTCGATCCAGCCCGACGCGGCATAGTTGAGCGCGGTGGTGGTGGCGAATGCGCCGACCGAAAACAGCGAGGTGCCGATCGCCGCGATGATCTCCATGCCGCTGGCGAACATCAGCCCCGGCACGATCAGGAAGCCGCCGCCGATGCCGAAGAACCCGGACAGGCCGCCAGCCGCGAAACCGACCACGCCGAGCCGCGGGAACATGTGCTCGCGCGGGTAGTCGTTCATGCCGCCGCCGCGCCGGCCACGCAGCATCAATGCCGCGATCACCAGCATCAGCAGCGCAAACAGCACCAGCAGGCGCCGGCCGTCGACCAGCTTGCCGAGGGTCGAACCGGTGAACGCGCCGATCACGCCTGCGGCCGCGAACATGAAGGCCGCCTTCCAGCGCACATGGCCGGCGCGTGCGTGCGGGATAAGGTTGGCGAACGCGTTCACCGCCACCGCCACGGCGCTGGTGCCGATCGCCAGGTGCGGATCGTGCAGGCCGACGACGTACAGCAGCAACGGCACCGCGAGGATCGAACCGCCGCCGCCGATCAGCGCCAGCGAGAAGCCGACCAGCGATCCGCAGATCACGGCCAGCAAGGCAGGCAGCAGCTGTGCGGACGGCATCAGCGGCCGGCAGCCACGGTGCGCGCGGATGCGAAGGGATCGATCAATGCCCCGCCGCCTGTTGCAGCCGCGCGCGCAGAGGCTCGAGGTCGTAGCCCACCAACGCGGCCTTGCGCACGACATCATCCACCGGCTCCGTGCGCGCCGCGATCAGCGCCCACAGCATGGTGGAGCGCGTGCCGGTGCGACAGAACGCGAGTGTCGGCGCAGGCAGCTCCGCCAAGGCGTGTGCAAACGACTCGACGTCCGAATCCTGTAGTCGCCCTGAAATCACCGGAACATGGCGATACGCGAGGCCTAGCCGATCCGCTGTCGCAGCAAGCGACGCGCTGTCCGGCTGATCCGCCGCTTCACCGTCGGGCCGATTGTTGACGATGCTGCGGAAGCCCTGTGCGGCCAGCGTCGACAGATCGTCCATGCGGATCTGCGGTGCCACGCAGAGCGCGCTGCTGAGCTGTTTCAACTGCATGATGATTCCTCCGCGATCATCGGCGACCCTGCGTCTGTGCTGCCGGCTCGCCGAGCAGGTGCCCATTGATCTTGGTGCCATACAGCGAGTCAGGCGTGTCGTGAAATTTCCTGCGCGTGTCGGCAAGGTTGCCCGTGTAGCGCGGATCTTGCGGACGCTCGTGCGCGTCCATGAACATCGCCACGTCCCACGCATCCTGGTCGCTCAGCGTGCCGCCGCGGCTCAGCGGCATGTTGGCCTTGATGAAACCGGCCGCATTGCCCAGCTGATGCATGCCGGCGCCCCAGTTGAACGACTGCGGGCCCCACAAGGGTGGAAACACGTTGCGTCCGGCCACCTGCTGGCCCTGTCCGTCGTTGCCGTGGCAGAGCGCGCAGTCTTTTTCGTAGACCTTTTCGCCGCGTACATAGTCCGCCGGCAATGACGGGTTCGCGAGTTTCGGATAACCGGCGCCGACGATCTTGACGCCGACCGGCGCGCCTTTCGCCAGCCACCATGAATATGTTTCCAGCGCGACGATCTCGGCGCTGTCCAGCGCCGGCGCCTTGCCGTTCATGCTGTAGAGAAAGCAACCCTGCAGGCGTTCACCGAAGGTGTTCACTTCGCCGGTTTTCTTGCGGTATTGCGGATACATGCCGTAGGCGCCCCACAACGGCGCCGAGTGCGCCAGTCGCCCCGCATCGAGATGGCAATTGCTGCAGCTGAGCCCGTTGCCGACATAGGCTTTCGCGTGCGTCGGCGTGTCGGTGAAGATGTCGCGCCCGCGGCGGATCACGTCGCCGAGCGGGCCGTCCGGCATCTGCTGCTCCGGTGGCGGAGTGAATGCGGGCGATGTGCCAGTCTTCGTCACTGCGGCAACCATCGCGGCAGCCGGCACCGGCGATTTCTGCGAACAGCCGTCCAAGCCGAGCAGCGGGATGCCGATGGCCAGCCATGCCGATCGACGCATCACGGCGCGGCTCCGCCGGTGATGACCGGTTGCGCGACGAACCATGCGGCCACGTCGTGGATATCCTGATCGCTCAGCGCGCCGGAAAGATGCTGCATCAATTGCAGCGGATCGTTGCGTCGCGTACCGCGCTGCCACGCCTTGAGCTGCGCTTCGATGTACGCGGCCGGCTGGCCGGCGAGCGGCGGAAAACTCGCACCCACGCCGACGCCGCCGGGACCGTGGCATTGCACGCAGCCCGGCACCTGCTTCGACCAGCGGCCACGCGTGGCGAGTTCGGCGCCGGCAGCGGGAACGCTGGCAACCGGCTTCGTCAGCGTCGGTGGAACAGGCAGCTTGCTGTAGTACGTCGCCAGGGCCTGGCGCTCATCGTCACCAAGCGCGCCCGCGGTCGCGCCCATCACCGGACTTGCGCGCGTGCCGCTGGTGAAATCGTCGAGCTGCTTGCGCAGATAACCTGCATCCAGCCCGGCCAGGCGTGGATTGCCGCTGGCGGACTGGCCGCCTCCATCCATCCCGTGGCAGGCCAGGCACGGCGCAGCGCCCTTGCCGTTGCCCTGGCGGGCGATCGTCGCCGCATCGGAGGCGCGCGCGCCAGTTATCGGCAGCGCAGCAGCGACAGCGAGACACCAGGCGATGCGCAACGAGCCGATGCGTGACATCCCGATTCCTCAATGCGGCGGCATGAAGCCGTATTTGCGATAGATCGCCTGCGCCGCCGGGCCTTGCATGAATGCCAGGAAGTCCTTCGCGGCCTGTTCGTGCGGCGCGTCCCTCATGCGCGCGGCGGTGTACGTGCCGACGGCATTCTGGGCCGCCGGTATGGCGATCGTCTCGACCGGGCGATGCAGGATCTGCTGCTGGAAATACGCCTCGGTCGACCACACTGGCGCCGCGTCCGACTCGCCCTGCAGGATCCGCAACGGCGATTGGCGATGATGGATCTGGGTGAGGAAGGTGCTGCCGTCCTTGACCTTGGTGTCCATGATCGCGTGGTCGAGTTTCTCGCCGCCGGCCTTGCGGAAGCCGGCCTCGATCTGCTTCGAGACGCCCTCCCACTGCGGGTTGGGCATGCTCACGCGCACATCCGGGCGGCCCAGATCCTGCAGGCCCCGGATATGCTTCGGATTGCCCTTGGCGACCATGATCGCCAGCGGGTTGCGCGCATAGTCGTAGCTGTCGGCGAACCATGCGTGCTTCTGCTGGTTCTGCGCGATCGCATCCTTCCCGGCCGTATAGACGTCCGGCTTCAGGGCGATGCGCAGGTTGCCCATCACCAGCACGCCCTCTTCGATCTGCCTGGCGAGGATCCCCGGCGGCAACGTCTCGGCATAGATGCGCCGGTATTGCGGATGCGCGCTGGTGAATGCCGCCAGCAGGTCATGCACCACCATGAACTGGTTGCCGGCGAAGAACACCACGAGTTGTGGATCGACGATATCGCCATGCAGGTCCGCGATCGCATCCACCGGCGGCACGCTGAACTGCATGCCGGCCGGCGGCGGATTCCATGGCGGCAGGTAGTCCGGCTTTCCGGTGGCCGCCGCCGTGGCGGCGAACGCGGCGGACAGCAGCACGCCGGCCAGAAGGCGTTTCATCGTGCGGCTCCCGTGATCGTCGAGGTCAAAGCGGCACCAACACATAACCTTGCTGCTGCAGCACCGACACGGTGGTCAGCGCGGACAGCGCCAGGGTGACATGCGAGTCCACCCAGTCGTACTGGTACTTGTGCTCGGCCACCGCCTGCCCGCATACCGCGACGTCCACGCCGGCTTTGCGCAGCTGCGCGATCACCGGCAGGTTCGGATTGGCGATGTTGTAGAGCTTCCGGTACTGCTCGTCGTTCAATGCCAGCGCCGTCGCCGGACCGGATGCGACAGCGACGAACTTGAGGTGGTCGAGCGGTACGCCGGCGCCGGTGTAGAGATTCACCGCGCGCGCCACGCGGTCGAGCGACGGGTTCACTTCGTCCGGCTTGTCCGGCCCCTTGGTCAGGTTGAACACCAGTTTGTAGCTGGCCTTGCGATCGGGCTGGTACGCGGCCTGCGGCAGCGGATGCATCCTGCCGGCACCGGCGATGGTCGGTGCCTGCCAGAAATCGTCGGTCGCGGAAGCGGCGGCGGGCAGAACAGCAAGCGCAAACAGCAATGGCAACAATGGACGGCGCATGGCGACCTCGCGAATGGGTTGGCGACGCGGATTGTCGGCGTAGACCGGCGTCGACGCATGCATGCTATGCCCGGGCCATCCGATAAGCCAATGCGGTTTTTGTGATCATCACGATAACCTCGACTTATCGCCGCGATCCCCGCTTCAGCCGCTCACTCGCGGCGCTCAGGCCTGCAGTGGTCGATGCGCGAAGTAGCGCGCCGGCGGCTGGCCGAAGTTGCGCCGGAACATCGCCACGAATGCGCTGACGCTGACATAGCCCAGGGCATCGGCGACCGCCGCCACCGGCCGGCCTTCGGCGAGTTGCTCCAGCCCGCGGCTGAGCCGCGCCTGTTGCCGCCATTGCGCGAAACTCAGCGCGGTTTCGGCGCGGAACAGCCGGCTGAGGCTGCGCACGGACAAGCCGGCCCAGGTGGCCCAGTCGTCCAGGCTGCGGTTGTCGTGCGGTTGTTCCAGCACCGCCCGGGCGATCCGCAGCAGGCGGCGATCGACCGGCATCGGCAGGTACAGCGGCTCGTGCGGAGCGCGGCGCATTTCGTCCAGCAGCACTGTCATGACGCGTTCCTGTTCACCGCTCAGGCGATCATGCCGCGCCCAGGAACTGGCACGGCGCACCAGCGCGCGGGTCAGTTCGCTGACCCCGATCACGCAGGGGCGATCGGGCAGGCCGTGGTCGATATCGGGCGAGATGAAGACGCCCCAGCCGCTCATCGCGCCGCTGATGCTGATCGTATGCGGTTCGCCCGGCGGCATCCAGCCGGCGCGGTGCGGTGGCAGCAGCCATGAGCCATGACGGGTGTGTACCTGGACCAGCCCACTTTCGATACAGAAAAACTGTCCGCGCAGGTGGTGGTGCCAGCCATAGGTGCGGGTTCCCTTGCGGTATTCGCTGGCCGCTTCGTCGCCGAGCCAGTAAGCGATCAGGGCGGGCCCATCTGTGCGTTCGATCAGCTCGTAGACCTGTTCCCTGGACGTCATGGCCGGTTCTCGACATTTTTTGACCAAATGACGGTATCAGATTGGCGCCGGCCTGCCTAAGCTTGGAATGTACCCAGCCACATGGCTGGATCTCCCGCCGCTGCCGTCGCTCGCGGTCTCCCTTGCCTGTCCCCGCCGCGGTGCACATCCACGTCACGTCGCGCACAGTTACTTTGCTGCAGAGTCTGCATATCGCGCGCCCCGAAACCAGGACGATCCGATGTCATCCCACGAGCCGCTTTCCATGAAGTCCATGCCAGCGTCGCCGCTGGAAACATTTATTGCCTGTGCCCACCAGATGCTCGACCCCGCCACGCCGGAGCCGGTGCGGCGCGCGATGGAGCCGAGACTGCTGGCGCAACTGCCTGCCTTGCGGGCCTTGGGCGTGTTCGAGCTTTTCGAGCTGCGCAACCCGGCCATGCGCGCCTGGCTGGCCGACGAACTCGACGGACTGGGCGTTCCGCCGCAGCCTTCACGGCCGTTCCTTTTGCTGAAACAAACATAAACGAACATATATTTGCCTTGACAAATATAATTCGGGCAATAGAATGCGCGGCATGAAACAGAGCCTCCCCTCGACCTCGTCCGTCACCGGCGAATCCCCCGCTTCCAGCCTGGGCATGCTGGTGACCATGGTGCGTACCGAGATGGTGCGCGCCATCGAGAAGGAACTCGCCAGCCAGGGTCTGGACCTCAGCTTTACGCAGTACCTGATCCTGAAGAAGGCGCAGCAACTCGGCGCGGTGTCGGCCACCGAACTGGCGCGCGCGGTGGAACTGGACGGCGGCGCGATGACCCGCCAACTCGACCAACTGGAACGCAAGGGCTATCTGCGCCGCTCGCCGCATGAGCAGGATCGCCGGGCACTGCGCATCGAATTGACCAATGCCGGCAGTACCGTATGGCAGAACACGGCCTCGGTCTGCAGCCAGCGGGTCATGGATGCCGCACAGAATTCGATGAGCAAGACCGAGCAGGCACAACTGCACGATTACCTGGAACGCGTGCTGCACGCGCTTCGCGACAAGAACTGACTTTACTTCTGGACCACGACCCATGCGTCTGCATTTCCTTGCGGCAGCCACTGTATTGACCATCGCGCTGGCCGGTTGCGCCAGCAGCGGCGGCCTGCATCCGGACGGCACGCCAATTGATCCATCCTCGCTGAAAACCGGGCGCAGCCTGGCCAACCTGCAGGTTTCCGCAGCGGCGTGGCCTGCCGAAGATTGGTGGACAGGGCTGGGCGACGCGCAGTTGGATTCGCTGATTGCCGAAGCCCTGCAGGACAACCCGAGTCTGGCTGAAGTGGATGCGCGCGCCCGTCAGGCGCAAGCCGAGGCAGGCGTGGCCGACGCCGATCGCGGTCCTGCCGTGAATCTCGGCGGCGGCGCGGCAGGCGCACGCCTGCCGGCGACCGTGCCTGGCTTGGGCAACGGGCACTATGGACCGGCCAAATATGTCTACGGCAGCTTCAGCTGGGACCTCGATCTATGGGGCGGCAAGCGCGCCGCATGGGAAGCGGCACTCGGCCAGACCCGTGCCTACGAGATCGAGGCGCACGCCACGCGTATCGAGCTGTCCGCCAACGTTGCCCGCGCCTATGTGCAGCTCGGCTATGCCTATGCATTGCAGGACGTGGCCAAAGCCGAGCTGGAACGCGCGACCCAGGCCAGGGCGCTGACCCGCCAGCGCGTCGCCGCCGGCATCGACAACCAGATGCAGGTCAAGCAGAGCGATTCGGAGGTGGCCAGCGCAGAACAGCAGCAAGCCGTTGCCGATCGCACCATCGATGCCGCACGCAGTTCGCTGTCCGTATTGCTGGGCAAGGGACCGGATCGCGGCCTGGACATCGGCCGGCCACAAGTGCTCAAGCCGGCCGTGCTGGCCGCGCCGGGCGATCTGCCAGCCGAGTTGCTTGGCCACCGCGCCGACCTGGTCGCCGCCCGCTGGCGGGTCGAGGCCGCCGCCAAGAACATCAAGTCGGTCAAGACCACCTTCCTGCCCAACGTCACCATCGGCGCCTTCGCCGGCCTGATCGGCTTTGGCGGCGGCAACCTGTTCCTGTTGCCGGCGCGTTTCTATGACGTCAACCCGGCCTTCAGCCTGCCGATCTTCGACGGCGGCCGCCGCCGCGCCAACCTGGCCAGCAGCGACGCGCAGTACGACGAGGCGGTGGCGCAGTACAACAAGACCCTGGTCGGAGCCGTCAACGACGTGGCCGACGACTACGATGCCCTGAATTCGCTGCAGCAGCAGATCGCCGCGCAGCAGCGTGCGCTGGAAGCCGCCGGCGGCGCCTGGAAGCTGGCTGAGCAACGCTACGAAGCGGGCGTGGGCAGCTATCTCGAAGCGCTCGTGATCCGCCAGCAACTGCTGGTCGCCGAACAGCAGCTGGCCGCCTTGCACGCACAGCAGGTCGATGTTTCCGTGCAGCTGATCCAGGCGCTCGGCGGTGGCTACCGCCCGAAAAACGGCGACGCCGCCGCACCTTCCCTTTCCTCTTCTACTCGTTCCTGAGGCAGCCCCATGTCCAGCCAGAATCCCGTCGCGACCGAAACCCCGGTCGTCCCGCCGCCGAAGAAGAATTCGCGCGGTTTCCTGCTGCGGCTGCTCGTCGTGGTCGTGGTGCTCGCCATCATCGGCTGGGCGCTCTGGTACTACTTCGATGGCCGCTGGTACGAAGGTACCGACGATGCCTACGTCAACGGCAACGTGGTGCAGATCACGCCGCAGGTTCCCGGCACGGTGGTCAGCATCGGCGCCGATGACGGCGATCTGGTGCATGCCGGTGACGTGCTGGTGCAGCTCGATCCGAGCGATGCCGAAGTGGCCTTGTCCTCGGCCAAGGCGAATCTTGCCAACACCGTACGCAAGGTGCGCGGCCTCTACAGCAGCGTCAACGGCGCGCAGGCGGATGTCGCCGCGCGCAAGACCGCCGTGGACAAGGCACGTGCCGATTTCAACCGCCGCCGCGAACTGGCCAAGTCCGGCGCGATCTCGGCCGAGGAGCTGTCGCATGCCAGCGATGCGCTGACCAGCGCCGAGAGCGGCCTGATCGCCGCGCAGCAGCAGTACCAGACCAGCAAGGTGCTGGTCGACGATACGGTGGTTGCTTCGCATCCGGATGTGCAGGCCGCTGCGGCGCAACTACGCGCCGCGTACCTCGACGATGCCCGCGCCACGCTGGTGGCGCCAGTGGACGGCTATGTGGCCAAACGCTCGGTGCAGGTCGGCCAACGCGTGCAGCCTGGCGCCGCCCTTATGGCCGTGGTGCCGCTGCACGGCGTGTGGATCGACGCGAACTTCAAGGAGACCCAGCTCACCCACATGCGCCTCGGTCAGCCGGTCGAAATCAGCTCGGACGTGTACGGCGGTTCGGTGAAGTACAAGGGCAAGGTGCAGAGCCTCGGCGTCGGCACCGGCAGCGCCTTCTCGCTGCTGCCGGCGCAGAACGCCACCGGCAACTGGATCAAGATCGTGCAGCGCATTCCGGTGCGCATCGTGTTCACCGATCCGAACGAACTGGACAAGAACCCGCTGCGACTGGGCATGTCGCTGGACGTGGACGTGAGCCTGCACGACCAGAGCGGCCACACGCTGGCGCAGCAGTCGCCGACGCAGCCCGCCTTCAGCACCGACGTCTACAAGGCGCAATTGGTCAAGGCGGATGCGGCGATCGGCGAAATCATCCACGCCAACATGGCCGGCAACAAATAGAAAAGCTCTGTGCCGCCGCCGCAAACGGCGGTGGCACGAAAGCCCCGGCACCGCACGAATCCTTTACTGACAGACTTTCATGGCCGCCCAATTCCGCCCACCCAACCTGGCACTGAGCACGATCGGTCTGTCGCTGGCCACCTTCATGCAGGTGCTCGACACCACGATCGCCAACGTGTCGTTGCCGACCATCGCCGGCAACCTCGGCGTCAGCAACAACCAGAGCACGTGGGTGATCACCTCGTTCGCCGTGAGCATGGCGATCTCGCTGCCGCTGACCGGCTTCCTGACCCGCCGCTTTGGCGAGGTGAAACTGTTCGTGTGGTCCACCCTGCTGTTCGCGCTGACCTCGTTCATGTGCGGCATTTCTCAGAGCATGGGCATGCTGATCGTGTTCCGCGCGCTGCAGGGCGCGGTGGCCGGGCCGATGTACCCGATCACCCAGAGCATGCTGATCGGCATCTACCCGCCGGAGAAACGCGGCATGGCGCTGGCGCTGCTGGCGATGGTGACGGTGGTGGCGCCGATCGCCGGCCCGATCCTCGGCGGCCTGATCACCGACAACTATTCGTGGCCGTGGATCTTCTTCATCAACGTGCCGATCGGCATCTTCGCCAGCATGGTGGTGGCGAACCAGATGAAGGGCCGGGTCGAGAAAACCGAACGCCCGAAGGTCGACTACGTCGGCCTGGTCACGCTGATCATCGGTGTCGGCGCGCTGCAGATCGTGCTCGACAAAGGCAATGACGAAGACTGGTTCAATTCCACCTTCATCATCGTCACCAGCGTCGTTTCGGCCATCGCCATCGCGATCTTCCTGATCTGGGAACTGACCGACAAGGATCCGATCGTCAACCTCAAGCTGTTCCGGCATCGAAATTTCAGCGCCGGCACGCTGGCGCTGGTGCTGGCCTATGCCGCCTTTTTCGCGATCGGCCTGCTGATACCGCTATGGCTGCAGCGCAATCTGGGCTACACGTCGACGTGGGCCGGCTACGCCACCGCGCCGCTGGGCATCATCCCGGTGCTGCTGACCTTCATTGTCGGCAAGTACGCCTCGCGCATCGATTTGCGTCTGCTCGCATCGGTGGCTTTCGCGGTCATGGGGCTCACCTGCTTCATGCGCTCGGACTTCTACATCGGCATCGACTTCTATCACGTGGCCATGGTGCAGTTGATCCAGGGCCTGGGCGTGGCGCTGTTCTTCATGCCGATCCTGACTATCCTGCTGTCGGACCTGCAACAGAACGAGATTGCCGCCGGCTCCGGACTTGCCACCTTCCTGCGCACACTGGGCGGCAGCTTCTCCGCATCGCTGACCACGCTGCTGTGGGATCGCCGCGCGGTCAGCCACCACGAGCAGTTGGCCGAGCACATCACCGCCTACAACCCGACCTCGCAAGCGGCAATGACCCAGCTTGGCCACGGCGACACGCAACTTGGCGGCAGCGTGATCAACGACATGATCACCCAGCAGGGCTACCAGATCTCGTTCAACGAAGTGTTCCATGCGCTGGGCTGGATTTTCGTCGGGCTGATTTTCGTGATCTGGCTGGCGCGACCGCCCTTCGGCGCCAAGGCCGGCGCCGCTGCGGGCGGGCACTGACCGGACACGGGTTCATCCAGACACCTGAAACGACAAAACCGGCGGGTATCCCGCCGGTTTTCGTTTGTCGCACCGAATTCAAACGGACATCCCGACGTCTATAGGTCGAAGCCCACGCCCACCAGCGCCATCGTCTCACCGCGATTGGGTTCATGCAGGCTGGCGTTGGAAATGTGGCGGAGCTGCAGACTGAAATGTTCGCCCTGCCAGCCCACGGTGCTGACGAATTCGTAGGCGCTACTCAAGGCCTGCGTGCGGCCGCTATGCAGCGAGGGCTGGATGCTGGCGAACAGGTGGTGATACCAGTTATCCGATTCACCGTAATGGAACCGCGCGCCGGCAGCCACCAGATACACATCGTCCCGCGTGGTGTAGTTGCTGTTGCTATAGCGGGCAAGATCGCGACCGTTGATCCAGCCAGCCGAAACATCCGGTGACCAGGTAAAGCGGCTTTGACCAAGCACATGTTCGTCAAAGATGCCTTCAACGAACACCGCATTGGTGCCATAGCTGTCCATGTAACTGCGGCCACCCTGGATCTCCAGATGCGTGGCGGCGGCGGGCAAGGCGAGGGAAACAAGGGAAATAGCGAGAGCGAGGCGAACCGATCGGGGCGGGAAGCGCATGGGTATCCTTAAAAATGAACCTTTAGTGTACTCAATGGTTCTATAAAAAGTGTCGCGCCAGAGTGAATCCGTTGAAGCGTTGCAAGAACTCACCGTTCGGCGATTGCCGTCGTTTCGGGGACTTGTCGGCGGGACGGTTTTACGGCCTGGAAAGTGCTGGCGACTTTCCATTTGGCAAGCCATTTGATCCGGGTAGGAGTCGCTGACTTTTTATCCGGATCAAACCATGCAAACGCAGGCTTCCACTTACAGCGCCTTCGATCACCAGCGCCTGATCGCCAGCGGCCCGCTGGATGCCGTGATCCGTGCCGCGAAACGGAGCCTGGATGCCAGGCATGGCGGGCCCGCTGCTGATTTTCGGCGATCGCGACGGCCGCCAGGCCGAAGTGGATTTTCGCGGCACGCTGGGGGGGGGGAAGTGCTGGCGCGCCTGGCGTCCGGCGATGCCAGGCCCGCGCCATCGTTCGCGGCCCCGGACGACCGGAGCTCGGCGCGGTGCCGCGCGAAGTCACGTTGCTGCCGCGGCATTGGGACTGGCTGGCGCAGCAGCCCGGCGGCGCGGCGGCTGTGTTGCGGCAACTGGTTGAACGGGCGGTGCGCGGCAACGAGGCAGAGCAGCGCGCACATGCGTCCAACGAATCGGCGGATCGCTTCATGCAGGTCATGGCCGGCGAACTGCCCGGTCATCAGGAGGCATCGCGTGCGTTCTACCGCGGCGCTCGCGCCGCATTCGCCAAACGCATCGCCGGGTGGCCACGGGACGTCCGCGGCCACCTGCAATGCTTGGCGGCCATCGCGTGGGATAAACAGGCGGATGCGGCCTAGAGCCCCACCACGTAAGCTTGCAGGGAATGCCCGGCAGCACATCGCCGCCGGGCCGCGTTTCCTGCCCGTACTTCTCGGCTTCCGGATTTTCCATGGCACCTTCACCCCGCTTGCCTTCGCTGACCGAAGGACCGATCGCCCGCACCCTGCTGATGTTCTCGCTGCCGATTCTCGGCGCCAACGTGCTGCAGTCGTTGAATGCGTCGATCAACATGATCTGGATCGGCCACTATCTCGGCGAAGCGGCGTTGACCGCCAGCTCCAACGCCAACCTGATGCTGTTCTTCCTGCTCGGGCTGGTGTTCGGCATCAGCATGGCCAACACGCTACTGGTGGGACAGGCGGTCGGCGCGAAGGACATCGATCAGGCCAAGCGCGTGGTCGGCACCAGCGTCGGCTTCTTCATCGTGCTGTCGCTGCTGGTCACCGTGTTCGGCTACCTGTTCACGCCGCAGATCCTGGCCGCGATGCGCACGCCGGTCGACGCGCAGCCGTTCGCCATCGCATACATGCGGATCATCTTCCTGGCGCTGCCATCGATGTATTTCTACAGCTTCCTGATGATGACGCTGCGCGGTGCCGGCGATTCGCGCACGCCGTTTCTTTTCATGCTGCTGTCGGTGGGGCTGGATATCGTGCTCAACCCGCTGCTGATCTTCGGCGTCGGCCCGTTTCCGGAAATGGGCATTGCCGGTTCGGCGACCGCGACGCTGATCGCGCAGAGCACGGCGTTGCTGGCGCTGATCGCCTACCTGTATCGACGCAAGCACTTCCTCTGCCTGCATCGCAACGAGCTGCACTACCTGAAGCCGGATTTCGCGATCCTGCGCGCGCTGGTGCTGAAAGGCCTGCCGATGGGCCTGCAGATGGTGGTGATCTCCTCGTCCGCGCTGGTGATGATCGGGCTGGTCAATACCTACGGTTCGCAGACCACCGCCGCCTACGGCGCAGCGCAGCAGCTGTGGACGTACATCCAGATGCCGTCGCTGGCGATCGGCATGGCGGTGTCGGCGATGGCGGCGCAGAACGTCGGTGCACGGCGCTGGGACCGCATCTTCCACATCACCGTGGCGGGCCTCGGCTACAACCTGCTGCTGACCGGCGCGCTGGTGGCGATCGTCTACCTGTTCAACCGCGGCGCACTGGGCCTGTTCCTTCCCGGCGACGGCACGGCGATCGCCATCGCGCAGCATCTCAATGCGATCGTGGTGTGGTCGTTCCTGTTTTTCGGACTGGCCTTCGTGCTGTTCGGCGTGGTGCGCTCCACCGGCGCGGTGGTGCCGCCGCTGATCATCCTGACCGTCGCCTTGCTGCTCGTGCGCGTGCCGTTTGCATGGCTGCTGCGCGGGCAGATGGGCGCGGACGCGGTGTGGTGGAGCTTCCCGCTCGGCTCGCTGGTATCGGTGGCGCTGGCTGCCGCGTATTACCGCTGGGGTCGCTGGCGCAAGGCGCACCTGCTGGCCGGCGACACGCAGCAGGCACCGACCACCGGCATGGCCGTGCCGGCATCGGCGGTGGGCACTCCCGTGTCCGATCCCAGCCGGGCCTGACACGGCGGCAACGATTCCGTCCCGACGGGACAGGAACGACCTCTCTTCAGGACACGGCCTGCGGCCTGCCCAGCGCACGTATCCGCTGCTTCTCCGCCCGGCGCTGCCGCCGTGCGGCCTGGCGGATCTTGCGGTCGTAGTTCCACAGATAGATCGCCGGCGTGCTGAGCAAGGTCAGCAGTTGCGACACGAGCAGGCCGCCGACGATCGCGATGCCCAGCGGCTGGCGCATTTCCGAGCCGATGCCGAAACCGATCGCCAGCGGCAGCGCGGCGCCCATCGCCACCAGCGTGGTCATGGTGATCGGACGAAAGCGCACCAGTGCCGCTTCGCGGATCGCATCAGGTGCGGGCAGGCCGCGTTCGCGCTCGGCGACCAGCGCGAAGTCGACCATCAGGATCGCGTTTTTCTTGACGATGCCGATCAGCATCAGGATCGCGATGATCGCCATCATCGAAATCTGCGTCTGCGTCACCAGCATCGCCAGGAACGCGCCGGCACCGGCGGCCGGCAGCGTGGAAAGAATGGTCAGCGGATGGCCGAGGCTTTCATACAGGATGCCGAGCACGATATACATCGCCAGGATCGAGCCGAGCAGCAGCACCATGCCGTTGGACTTGAACTGCTGCAGGCGCTGGTTGGCGCCGGTGTAATCCACCTTGACGCCGGCCGGCAGCCCGACCGCGTACGTAGCCTGGTCGACCAGCTTGACGCCGCGATCCTGCGGCACGTCCTTGGCCAGGTTGTAGGTGATGGTGGCCGCCTGAAGCTGGTTGTGATGGCGTACCCGGATCGGGCTGATGTTCGGTTCGACATGCGCCAGCGCGGACAGCGGGATCATCTGCCCGAGATCGTTGCGCACGCGGACGTTCAGCAGCGACTGCGGGCTCACCGTCTGCGCGGCGCTGGAACTGAGCACCACGGCGTACTGGTTGATGTCGGAATAGATCTCCGACACCTGGCGCTGGCCGAACGCGCTGTACAGCGCCGAATCGATGGTGCCGATGCTGACGTGCAGGCGCCCGGCGGCCTCGCGGTCGATTTTCAGCAACTGCTGTTTGCCGACCTGTTCGAAGTTGCTGCCGACGTCGCGGAATTTCTTGACGGTGCGCATCTGCCGCACCATCTTCAACGACCACGGCTGCAGGTCGCCGCCATCGGTGCTGACCAGCTGGAATTCGTACTGGCCGCCGTTGTCGCCGCTGCCGCCACCGCCGAGGAACTGCGCGGCGCTGACCGACACCTTCACGCCGGGCAGCTCGTCGTACTGTTTCGAAAGCCGCTCGACGACCTGCTTGATGCCTTCACGCCGCTCGCCCGGGCCACTGCCGTGCGGCTTCAGGTCGACGAACATCTGCGCGTTGTTGCCCACCGCGCCGTCATCGGAGCCAAGCATGGTCAACTGGTCGAGCACGGCCGGATCGGCCTGCATGATTTTGGACACGGCGAGCGTCCGTTCGGTCAACTGATCCGGCGAGATATTCGCGTCGGCACGGATATCCACCTGCAGCTGCCCGGTGTCCTCGTCCGGCATGAAGGTGCCGCCGGCCGTCTGCGACACCGCCCAGCCAAGAGCGATCGTGGCGATCAGCAGGGTCAGCGGCTGCCAGCGCATGATCCGCCGATGATGCAGCGCCCAGTCCAGCGCGCGCTCGTAGAGGCGCAGCAGGCTGCGGTCGAATTTCTCCACCGCCTGTTCGATCCGTCCCGGCTGGCGGTCCTCCGGTTCGTGTTCCAGCAGATAGGCGCACAACGCCGGGGTCAGCGTGAGCGACACCAGCGCGGAGATCACCACCGCGGCAGTCAACGTCACCGAGAATTCGCGCAGCAGCATCACCAGTTCGTTGTTGCCGAACAGCAGCGGCGCGAACACCGCCACCAGCGACAGCGTGATCGACACCACCGTGAAGCCGATCTCGCGCACACCGCCGAGCGCGGCCTGCAACGGCGGTTCGCCGTGCTCCATGTGGCGCACGATGTTCTCGATCACCACGATCGCATCGTCCACCACGAAGCCGATGCACAGCACCAGCGCCACCAGCGACAAGGTGTTGAGCGTGTAGCCGAGCGTCCACATCACCACGAAGGCGCCGGCCAGCGACAACGGCACGCTCAGCGTGGCGATCAAGGTGGGGCGCAGCCGGCGCAGGAACACCAGCATCACCAGCACCACCATCGCGATCGAGATCAGCAAGGCCACCTGTACTTCGTGCAGCGCCGACTTGGTGGTCTGGGTGAGATCGAATACCGGCGTCATCGTCACGTTCTGCGGCAGCGATGCACGCAGTTGCGGCAGCTTGGCGCGGATCGCCTCCACCGTGGCCACCGCGTTCGCCTCCGGCCGCTTGCTGATCTGCATGCCGACGGTATGCGCATCGCCGAACCACGCCGCCTGGTACTGGTCCTGCTGGCCGCCATAGACCTTGGCCACGTCGGACAGGCGCACCGGCGTACCGTTCTTCACCGAGATCAGCAGACGGGCGAACTCGTCCGGGGCCTGCAGGCTGTCGCTGGCGGTCACCGTCATCTGCGTGCGGCCGTCGCTGAGGATGCCCTGCGGCGAGGTGACGTTGGCCGCGCGCAGCGCATTGGCCACGTCGTTCGCACCGAGCCCCTTGGCGGCCAGCGCGTTGTTGTCCAGATCGATGCGCACCGCATGCGGCGTGCCGCCGAACACCTGCACCTGCGCCACGCCATCGATCTGCGCCACCGCGGGCTTGAGCAGCGTGTCGGTGAGGTCGAACAGCTTGTCCTGCGGCAAGCCGGTCGAGGTCAGGGTGATGAACAGGATCGGGATCTGCGAGGTATCGAATTTGAAATATTGCGGTGGCGACGGCATGTCCGTCGGCAGGTCGATCGCCGCGTCGTTGATCGCCGCCTGCACATCGCGCGCGGCGCTATCGGCGGTGCGCGACATGGTGAAGCGTACCCGCACCGATGCGGAACCTTCGCTGGCGTTGCCGTACATCTCCTCGATGCCGGCGATCCGCCCCAGATGCCGCTCCAGCGGTGCCAGTACGGTGTTCGCCATGGTCTGCGCGCTGGCGCCGGGCTGCTGCGCCACCACGTACACGCCGGGAAAATCCAGCGATGGCAGCGCGGCCACGCCGAGCAGCATGTACGCCCAGATGCCGGCCAGCACCAGCCCGATCGCCAGCAGCGAGGTGCCGACTGGGCGACGGATCAGCGGCGCAAAGATGTTCATGGTGCGGCGACCGTCACTAGACGCGTGGCCGGATGCGGCCGTTCCGTCGGCCAGGAGGGCATGTCGTTCTTCATGTCGATGTTATGCCAGCCGTGGCGTGCAGTCGTATGTGCCTGAAGTCCAGACCGTGTCGGAAGGCAGGGGTTCGATCGCCGCGGAAGATGCGTTGCCGAATCGCTGCGGATGCGCCGTCGCGACGACGGCGAGCGCTATTTCGGCAACGCCGGCATCTGCTGCTGCAGATCGTGCTGGCGCTTGATCTCGGCGCGCAACTGCCGGCGGGCGGCCTTGCGTTGCCGGTGATCGTGCTGCCACAGGTAGATCGCCGGCGTACTCAGCAAGGTCAGCAACTGCGACACCAGCAGGCCGCCGAAGATCGCGATGCCCAGCGGCTGGCGCATCTCCGAACCCACGCCGAAGCCGATCGCCAGCGGCAGCGCCGCGCCCATCGCCACCAGCGTGGTCATGGTGATCGGGCGGAAGCGCACCAGCGCCGCCTCGCGGATCGCCTCCGGCGCGGACATGCCGCGCTCGCGCTCGGCGACCAGCGCGAAATCCACCATCAGGATCGCGTTCTTCTTGACGATGCCGATCAAGAGGATCAGCCCGACCATCGCGATCAGGTTGAGGTCCGAGCCGAACAGCATCAGCGCGAGCAGCGCGCCGAGCCCCGCCGACGGGATCGTCGACAGGATCGTGATCGGGTGCATGTAGCTCTCGTAGAGCACGCCGAGCACG
>DASWOQ010000018.1:0-37229 GCA_036398675.1 Rhodanobacter sp.
CTTCTGCCCGCATTCGCTGACCGAGCTCAAATCCACCGCGCGCACGAAACTCCGCAGCGCTCAGAATCGTCAATCCATCATCACTGCATGCTGGAAGCAGGCTGAACTGTGGTGATGTCATGGGTTACGTAATGATCAATAGTGAATACGTTGTATTGCGTCCGCGTCGACGGCTCCAAAAACATTCCCGAAGAGGGCGCAGCGCTCCTCGTCTGCAACCATGTCAGCTTCATGGATCTGTTGCTACTGATGGCGAACTTGCGGCGCCCGATACGCTTCGTGATGTATTACAAGATTTTCAACGTGCCGCTGCTGCGTTTCGTCTTTCGCACCGCAAAGGCGATACCGATCGCCGGAAACAAGGAGGATCCAGCAGTGCAGCAGACTGCGTACGATGCGATCGACCAGGCGCTTGCCGCCGGCGAGCTCGTCTGTATTTTCCCCGAAGGAGGCCTTACTCGCGATGGCGAGATCGCATCATTTCGCCCGGGAGTGGAAAAGATTCTCCAGCGTCGTCCGGTTCCGGTCGTGCCGATGGCATTACGTGGTTTGTGGGGAAGCGTGTGGAGCCGCCGCGACTCGATGCTTCATCGCGCGCGCCTGCCGCGACGTTTTCGAGCACGGGTCGAGCTCGTGGTGGATACTGCTGTTGTGCCGGCGCAGGTCAGCGCGGCGATGCTGGAAGCGCGGGTGCGTGAGTTGCGTGGTGAGTCGGCATAGCTGCCGCTCCCTTGGGTGTCGTCGCGCAGGCTTCAGCTGACCCAGCCGCCGATTACGATCAAGGCGACCACGCTCAACCACGCCAACAGGGCGCGAAGCAGGGCGCTACGCAGGCGTATCAGTTCGGACAGGGGATCGCTGTGTTCCTCTGCATAGCCGTCGCCCGCCTCGATATCCACCAAGATGTCGGCTTGCGCAGCGGCACCGAGAAAACCTGGTGCGGAGACATACCAACTGGTGGGCGTCGCCTGGCTGTGCCATTGGCGCCAAGCGCCAATGACAGCGTCCCAGTGGCCGACGATGGCGAGCGTGAACACCATCAACTGCGCTGGCAGCCAATCCAGCGCGTTTGCCAGGTAGTGAGCTGCCGTGCGGCTACCCGAATCGAGTGGCAGCGACTCATCGCGGTTCAACGCCTGTGCGAGCCGGTACAGCAGTGCGCCCGTGGGGCCGAGCAGTAAAAACCACAGCAGTACACCGAAACGTCGGCGCAATGAGGCATAGGCGATGGCGACGCCGAGCGCGGGCGCGTTCCAGGTGACTGTGTTGCCGTCGTCGGCGAGGTTCTGTGCGGCGGCTTCCCGGCTGGCGCCATCGGGGGCATGCAGCACCGCTTCCAGATCGGGCTCGAATTCGCGCGGACCGAAGCAGTACAGCAGCACAGCGAGCGAAAACAGCAATTGCAGCAATTCGCCCAGCGGCGTATGCCCGAGCACCCACATCAGGATCGCGCAAATCGCCGCTGGCAACAGCACGGCCAGGATCACCCGACCGGCGCCGCCGGTGTCGGCGAGTTGGGCTACCCATCGCCGGAACCAGCCAAGGTCGCGATAGCGGGCAAGCTGCGGCATGACGTGCAGCAGCCCGAGGGCGATGAGGGCGGTAAGCAGGCTGATGGCCATGAATGCGGGCTCGCTGGTGGTATCCGCATTGTATGCGAGTGATTCGCTTCGATTGAAATGTGTGCCAGTGTCAGCGGTATCTCAACGCGGGTTTGAGCTCTCGACCAGATCATCCAGGCTCAAGCCGGCGCGCGTGAGCAACCAGTGCGACAGCAACTGGTAGGACACCGACAACGGCATGGACGGCAGAAAGCTGCCATCGGCCAGTCCGTCGACAATCTGTTGCGGGGTGAACCAGCGTGCATCTTCAAGTTCGTTGTCGCGCATGACGATCTCTCGCGATATCGCAGTGGCGATGAAACCGACCATCAGTGAGGCAGGCATCGGCCACGGCTGCGAAGAGTGATAGCGCACGTCGCCAACGATGACGCCGGCTTCCTCGGCGACTTCGCGGCGTACCGCGTCCTCCAGTGCTTCGCCGGGCTCCACGAATCCCGCCAGCGTGGAATAGCGGCCAGGCGGCCAGCCGGATTGCCGGCCGAGCAGGCACGCACCGGCGTGCTCCACCAGCATGATGACGGCTGCATCCGTGCGGGGAAAATGCAGGCGCGCGCAATCCGCATTGGTGCACTGGGCGCGATGACCGGCGGCAACCAGCCGCAGTGAGGTGCCGCAGTGCGCGCAGTAACGTGTTTCCCGTTGCCAGTGCGACAGGCCTTTGGCATAGGCGAACAGGCCTGCCTCGTCGGCGGACAGAAGGAGGCCGGCCGCACGCAATCCCATCCGACGGGCATCCAGCAGGGTCTCCAGGCTTGCGATGTCCGTCGTATCGCCGAGTGACGCCATGAACAGCGGACGCTGATCGGCCATGCCGAGAAAAGTAATGGACACGTCGCCGGCCAGTCGTTCGCGCTCCTGCACGTCCAGCCAGCGGAATGCGGCGCGGTCGTTGTGCAGGAATGCCTCGCCGGCGGCGTCGATCAGCAGGTAGCGTGCATCGATGGAGCGTGCGCGCTCATCGATCCACTCCGACTCATCGCGGTGTTCGGCGCTGCGGTCGAGAATCAGGCTGAGCCCGGCAAAGGTATTGGGAGTCGGCAGCTTGGCTTGATCCATCAAAAGGCGCCCGTTCAGGTGGAGAACGACGAGCCGCAGCCGCAGGTGGTCTTGGCGTTCGGGTTGCTGATGACGAATTGCGAACCACTGAGGTTTTCGGCGTAGTCGATCTGTGCGCCGGTCAGATACTGCAGCGACAAGGGGTCGCACAATAGCGTGACGCCCTCGCGCTCGAGGGCGAAATCGTCCTCGGCCTGGGCTTCGTCGAACGTGAATCCGTACTGGAAACCGGAACAGCCGCCGCCGGTGATGTACACCCGCAGCTTGAGCTCCGGATTGCCCTCTTCGGCGATCAGTTCATGCACCTTGTGCGCGGCGGCTGCCGTAAACAGCAGCGGCGCACCACTGTTGCGGTAATCGGGGATGGCGACGATGGTTTCCATGGACTTCAGATGGGGGCGTGAAGGACAAGCGCAAGCATACTTCGCTTCAGGCCGTGACGGCGTCGCTCAGTTCGCCGGGCGCTGGCAATTCGCGCTGGGCTTCGTCGGGCTGACGGGAAATGCGTCCGTTGACCTGCGCGCCGGCATTCATTTCCAGCGTGTGATAGCGCAGGTCGCCGTCGATTCGCGCCTGGGGCGCCAGCTCGAGGCGTGCGCTGACGTGGACATCGCCGGTCACGTGGCCGTTGATGACTGCGTGCGGCACGCGGATTTCGCCTTGTACCTGACCATGCTCGCTGAGCGTCAGGATCGCATCGTCGCCCTCACCCAGCACCGTGCCTTCGATGCGGCCATCCAGATGCAGCGCTCCGCTGAAGCGGAGGTCGCCACGGATCACCGTGCCGCGGGCGATCAGGCTGGTTTCATGGCTGGTTTGGCCACCGCGTTCGTTGCGTTTACGGTTGAGCATCGTGATTCCCCTGAGTCGTGTTGGTGATATTGCCGCTCAACGCATCGCCCCATGCGATCGTACGGGTGAGCGGTTCCTCATCGCCGGCCTGAACCCGGATCCGCAACTGCGTCGGACGAAAATCCGCCGGCAGCGCGATGGTCCCCTGCAGTTGCTGGAAATACATGAAGCGAAACGGCAGCCCGTCCTTTTGCGCCGCATTGCCGAGGGCGGGCCAATCCAGCTGCACCACCTTGTCGCCGCGCAACCCCTCGACACTGACTGATGCGTTGCCGGTGGTTTCGTCGCCGCGCTTGGCGTTCTGGGTAAGGCTGAGGGTGAGGTTCCAGCCGTGCGAGCCGGTGATCGGTTGCAGCTTCACTTCCTGCAATTTGAGGCCCTGGCGCTGGGCGTCGCCGCCGACCAGTCGGGAATAAAACCCGAGGTCCGCGCGCAGCCCGCTGATTTCCTCCTCACGCTGCGCCAGTGTGCCTCGCAGCGATCGCGTGGCAACTTCGTCCACTTGGGCCGCGCGCTGCAAATTGGCGACTTGCTGCTTCAGGTTCTCGACTTGGTCTTTTTCGATATGGTCCGAAGCGGAGTTCGTGCGAATTGAAGACGCGCGATGCGAAAGGACGCCAACCACGATCCCGGTCAGCAACAGGCTGCCAAGCCAGGCCGCACCCCACCATAGCTGGCGCCGACGGTGCCCCGCGTCGTCGTGCCGGCGCACCACAAAACGCGGCGGTGGTCGTGAAGCCATGAGGCTGTTCCGGGGAAAACCGAAGGTATAGCCCTGCCATGATGAGTGCGTCAAGGAACGGGCGCACGCTTCGATCTGTCATGCGTCGGTCATGCTGCAGGCTGGCGCAGAGACTCAGCTTTGCATCTTGCTTTGCAGGTAACGCTCGGTGCCGATGTCCTTGATCAGGCTGAACTGGGTTTCCAGCCAGTCGATATGCTCTTCCTCGTCATGCAGGATGCTCTTGAATAAATCCCGGCTGACGTAATCGGCGATGCCCTCGCTGTGTGCAATGGCGGCGCGCAGATCATGTACGGCGGCCATCTCCAGATCGAGATCGCCCTGCAGCGTCTCCGGCACGTTTTCACCGATGCGCAGCTTGCCCAGATGCTGAAGGTTGGGCAGGCCGTCGAGGAACAGAATGCGTTCGATCAGATGATCGGCATGCTTCATCTCCTCGATCGATTCTTTGTACTCGTGTTCGGCCAACTCGATGTAGCCCCAGTCCTTGAGCATGCGGTAATGCAGGAAGTACTGGTTGATCGCGGTCAATTCGTTGTAGAGAACCTTGTTGAGGAACTCGATGACCTTTGCATCACCTTTCATGGGGTTCTCCGTTGACCGACAGGGGGTCGGAACTATACGGATTCCATTCTGGCGCGGGCGAAATGCGAATGGCTATGGTTTGTCCGTACATTGCGGACAACGGCGCCCAAGCGCGTGTTCGAGGGTGGCTTGAAACGGAAGGGCGATCAGGCTGCGACGATCGGCAGCCTGCGGATGTTTTCCGACGCGAGGCTTTCCATGGCTTTCGCAAGGGTGCCGCGTGCTTCCTGCTCGCAGCAGCCGCAGCAATCAGAGCAACCGGTACGCGTTTGCAATTCCGCGAAGGAATGCACGCCATCGGCCGCTTCGCGACGGATGTCATGATCGGTAACCGCATTGCACAGGCAGATATACATGGCGCGTATCAAAGCGCGAATGCGAATGATTGTCAATAAGTGAACGACAACCGGCGCCGATCTTCAGGCGGCTTCGCATCCCGGGCGGGGGCGGGATGGAGATTCCCCCGCATCGGTGTCCTTGGGTGGCAAAGTGCCGAGTTCGACACTGAACATGCCTTCCACCAGCGGTGCGAAATGGCGCAAGGCGCGTTCGTAGACCTGGCGCTTGAAATTGACTACATGGACTGCCGGGTACCAGAAATCCACCCAGCGCCAGATGTCGAATTCGGGTTTGTCGCAAGCGTCCAGTTTTAGCGCGTCCTCGCCGCTGACCAGCCGAAGCAGGAACCAGACCTGCTTCTGGCCGATGCAGGTGGGACGCTGGTGATGGCGCACGTAGCGATGGGGCAAACGGTAGCGGAGCCAGCCGTGGGTGGCCGCAATCACCTCGACGTGCTGAGGCGCCAGCCCGGTTTCTTCTTCCAGTTCCCGATACATGGCTTCCAGCGGCGTTTCGTCGGTGCGCATGCCGCCCTGCGGGAACTGCCAGCCGTCGCGATTGACCCGGCGCGCCCAAAACAGCTGTCCTGCTTCATTGAGCAGCACGATGCCCACATTGGGGCGATAGCCATCGACGTCGATCATTTCGCCTCCTGGAGCCGTATAGCGGGAAAGATCACGCTCGCTCCCGCCCCGATTCAACCACAGCGTCCAAAGCCGCAGCAAGCTTCAGGCTTGAACCATGCTGGCGGTGCCACTACACTTTCGCACCCGTCCGGTTCGCCCAGAACCCGCTGCGCGACGGACTTCCCAAGGCTATGTAGCTCAGCTGGTTAGAGCACAGCACTCATAATGCTGGGGTCGGTGGTTCGAGTCCACCCATAGCCACCAAGAACCTATCCGAAGACGTCCAGAGAAGTCCAGAAAGCCTAGTCATACCAAGGGTTTAAGCCTCTTCTGTGTCCAAATACGTCCAAGTTAATCCATTGAAATCCAATGAGATTGACGGTAGCTTCGACAGTAGCTGACCCTGCCACCTGAGGTGCTACCGTCATGCCGCTTCCGATACCGCCATACGCAACGCGAAGCCAGGTCCAAGCTGGTCAAGATGACCGATGGCAGCGGCATGTCAGACGTATCCCTCCGGCGAGGGTTCTTTGAAAAAGCTTACAGCCAGCGCCATCGGCGCGAGTTTATGCGGCCTTCTCTGCGGCCTTATTGATGCGTCGCGATAAATTCATATTAATTACAAGTTAACGTTTTTAATGGACATATTGTAATTGGTCTACGGTAATGCGAAGAAATATATTGCACTGCACAAAAAGTGCTGCTAGAGTGCTTTCCACTACCCCATCCTCAGCGAGGACAGCATCATGACGCAGCAATTCAACAATCAGCTTTTCGCTTTCACCAAGCAGTTCAGCGATGGCGCCTTCAAGGCCCATTCGCTGGCACTGAAGGGTCTGGAAACGGTCGCCGAGCTGCAGCTTAAGGCGCTCGAGCAGCAGGCCCAGGTTTCCGCCGAATTCGTTGCCGAAGCGCTGGAAACGCGTGACGTCAACGGCCTGCGTAGCCTGTGGGAGAAGGGCGCCAGCCTGAACCGTGACAACGCCGAGCGCGCGGTGGCCGTATCGCAGGAAGTGCTGGCCATCACCCAGAAGACCGCCGAGTCGCTGAATGCGCTCGTGCAGGAACAGCGTCAGGCTGCCAATGACGCCGTTGCCGCACCGGTTGCCGCCGCTAAGAAGGCTGCCAAGTAAGATATTCGTACGCCACAGTTTCAGTGTGGTCGCAGGGCCGGACATTCGTGTCCGGCCCTGCTTGCGTGCGGCGCAGAAAATTGCGATGCCGCATTGCGGCATCGCATTGGAATGCGATTTTGCGAAGCAGGACGAGATGCCGCAGGCGCTCCGGGTTGTCGCTGCATTCGGCGCGCTGATATACTTTTGCGGATTGGATCGTGGCCCGTAGCTGTTTCGGTGCCGCCTGGTGTAAACCGCGCGGAGACGTTACGTGCTCAATAGTCTTGCCTCTGGTCGGCGTCTCGCCTTGCGTATAACGCTGCTGCAGCTTGCTGTAGCGGCATTGGCCGGTCTCGCTTTCCTGGCGCTGGGGCGCCGTGAAGCAATGTCGGCTGCGGCGGGTGCGGGCGTGGTGGCGCTGGGAACCGCATTGCTGTCGATGCGCTTCTTCAGCGGGTTGAGTGGGGCGGGAGTGGCTTTGAGCCGGCTGGTGTCGGGCATGATCCTGCGATGGATCGTGATCGTCGGAGGGCTGGCGGTGATCCTGGTTCAATACAAATTGCCGCCGCTGGCCGCCATTTCGGGGCTGGTGGCTGCCTTCGCGGTTTATTTGTTGGCGTACAGATTCAAGGGTTGAAGCATGGCAGGCGAGCCGCAGGGCGGACTAACCGAATATATCCAGCACCATTTGACGCATCTGATGCCACATGCAAATCAGAGCGGCTTCTGGGCGGTGCACATCGACTCGGTTTTCGTGTCGTTGCTGCTGGGCGTGGTGTTCAGCCTGCTGTTCTGGTTGAAAGCGCGCAAAGCCACGGCGGGTGTGCCGGGCAAGGGACAGGCATTCGTCGAGATCGTGCTCGAATTCGTCGATGGTCAGGTCAAGGACGTATTCCATGGCGACCGCCGCATTCTCGGGCCGCTGGCGCTGACCGTGTTCGTCTGGGTGTTTTTGATGAACGCGATGGATTTGCTGCCGGTCGACCTGTTGCCGTGGATCACCGAGAAATTCGGCGTCGGTCATTTTCGTGCCGTCCCCACCGCGGACATCAACTTGACCGTAGCGATGTCGCTGACGGTGTTCGTGCTGATCATCTTCTACAGCTTCAAAGCCAAGGGCGCCGGCGGCTTCATGCACGAGATGTTCACCGCGCCGTTCGGTGCGCATCCGGCGCTGTGGATTCCCAACTTCCTGCTCAACGTGGTCGAGTTGCTTTCCAAGCCGGTGAGCCTGGCGATGCGACTCTTCGGCAACATGTATGCCGGCGAGCTGGTGTTCATGCTGATTGCCGGGCTGTTCACCGCCGGCAGCTGGGCGCTGTACGGCATGGGCATTATCGGCTACACGGTGTGGGGCATCTTCCACATCCTGATCATCGGCATCCAGGCTTTCATCTTCATGGTGCTGACCATCGTGTACATCTCGATGGCGCACGATCACCACTGATTGCAGTTACTTCATTCCATTCAACCGCTTCAAAATTCAGTTTCAATTTCTCAGGAGACCGTCGTGGAACTCATTGCTCATATTGCTCAAGTCCAGTCCTTCACTGCCATCGCACTGGGCCTGATCATCGGCCTAGGCGCATTGGGCGCCTGTATCGGTATCGGCGTCATGGGCTCGAAGTTTCTCGAAGCCGCTGCGCGTCAGCCGGAGCTGGTGCCGCTGCTGCAGGGCCGCATGTTCCTCCTCGCCGGCCTGATCGACGCGGCGTTCCTGATCGGCGTGGCGCTGGCGATGCTTTTTGCCTTTGCCAACCCGCTGCTTGCCAAGCTTGTCGCAGGCTGAGTTTGTAGACGCCGCTTCGGCGTCGCCACCATTTCGGCACTAGCAACGTAGCGCTCGTGTCCGTTTCATCCCGTATCTACAGGTAACGCAGCGATGGATCTCAACGCGACCTTGATTGGCGAAATGATTTCGTTCGCCATCTTGATCTGGTTCTCTGTCCACTTCATCTGGCCGCATATCAACAAGGCCATTGAAGAGCGGCAGATCAAGATTGCCGAAGGCCTGAATGCCGCCGAGCGTGCGCATGCTGAGCTGAAGGAAGCCGACACCAAGGTGGCGGCCGAAATCAAGGTGGCCCGCCAGCAGGCGACCGAGATCATCGACAAGGCACAGCAGCAAGCCAACCAGATCATCGACAAGGCGCGTGCCGAGGCGATCGTCGAGATCAACCGGCTGAAAGCGTCGGCGCAGGACGACATCGCGTCGATGGCGCAGCGTGCGCGTGACCAGTTGCGCGAGCAGGTCGGCGCGTTGGCGGTGCAGGGTGCCAGCAAGATCGTGCAGCGCGAAGTCGATGCGTCGACGCACAAGGCCCTGCTCGACCAGCTCGCGGCCGAGATCTGATCGATGGCTCAGGCAATCACTCTCGCCCGTCCGTATGCACGCGCCGCGTTCGAAGTGGCGCATGCAAACGGTGCGCTGGATGCATGGTCGCAGGCGCTGGCGTTTGCCGCCGCCGTCGCGAGTGATCCACGCGTAGCTGAACTAGGCAACGACCCGCGCGTGCTGCCGGCACAACTGGTCGCGCTGCATCTGCCGGAAAACGTGCCGGCCGATTCACCCTTTGCGCAGTTCCTCGGCGAGATGGCGGAACAGCGTCGGCTGGCCTTGTTGCCGGAAGTGGCGGAGCTGTACGAGGCGTTCAAGCGCGAGTCCGAGTCGCAGCTGCTGGTCAAGGTGACCAGCGCCATGGCTCTGGATGCGGCGCAGGCCGAGCAACTCAAGGTATCGCTGAAGCGCCGCTTCAAGCGCGAGATCGAATTGGAAACCCAGGTCGATGCATCGCTGCTTGCCGGCGTGGTGATCGATACCGGTGAACAGGTGATCGATGGTTCGGCGCGTGGAAGGCTCGCGCAGCTGGCCAGCGCCCTGGCAAGTTAGTTACACGCGAAGTCCGTTTCGCGAAGAGCAAAACCGGCCGACCGTGGCCGGACTCTGGCAAAGAGCTTCGATTTCAAAATTTCAGGATAACCACCATGTCCAGCACGACTTTGAATCCGTCCGAGATCAGCGAACTGATCAAGAACCGCATCGAGCAGTTCAAGCTCGGCGCGGAAGCGCGCAACGAAGGCACGATCATCAGCGTGTCCGACGGCATCGTGCGCATCCACGGCCTGGCCGACGTGATGCAGGGCGAAATGATCGAGCTGCCGGGCAACTCGTTTGCGCTGGCGCTGAACCTCGAGCGCGACTCGGTCGGCGCGGTGGTGCTGGGCGAATACCAGCACTTGCGCGAAGGCGACACTGCCAAGACCACCGGCCGCATCCTTGAAGTGCCGGTCGGCCCGGAACTCCTCGGCCGCGTGGTCGACGCGCTCGGCAATCCGATTGACGGCAAGGGCCCGATCGGCGCCAAGCTCAACGCGGCGATCGAGAAAGTCGCGCCCGGCGTGATCTGGCGCAAGTCGGTCGACCAGCCGCTGCAGACCGGCTACAAGTCGGTTGATGCGATGATCCCGGTCGGCCGCGGCCAGCGCGAGCTGATCATCGGCGATCGCCAGACCGGCAAGACCGCGCTGGCGATCGACGCGATCATCGCGCAGAAGGATTCGGGCATTAAGTGCATCTATGTCGCGATCGGCCAGAAGCGTTCGTCGATCGCCAACGTGGTGCGCAAGCTGGAAGCGAACGGCGCACTGGCCAACACCATCATCGTGGTCGCCTCGGCATCCGAGTCGGCCGCGCTGCAGTATGTCGCGCCATATTCGGGTTGCGCGATGGGCGAATATTTCCGCGATCGTGGCGAAGACGCGCTGATCGTGTACGACGATCTGTCCAAGCAGGCGGTGGCGTATCGCCAGATATCGCTGTTGCTGAAGCGCCCGCCGGGCCGCGAGGCGTATCCAGGCGACGTGTTCTATCTCCACTCGCGTCTGCTCGAGCGCGCATCGCGCGTGTCCGAGGAGTACGTCGAGAAGTTCACCAACGGCGCGGTGAAGGGCAAGACCGGTTCGCTGACCGCATTGCCGATCATCGAGACGCAGGGCGGCGACGTTTCCGCGTTCGTGCCGACCAACGTGATCTCGATCACCGACGGCCAGATCTTTCTGGAAACCGACCTGTTCAACGCCGGTATCCGTCCGGCCGTGAACGCCGGTATCTCGGTGTCGCGCGTCGGCGGTGCCGCGCAGACCAAGATCGTCAAGAAGCTGTCCGGCGGCGTGAAGCTGGCGCTGGCGCAGTTCCGTGAGCTGGCCGCGTTCGCGCAGTTCGCCTCGGATCTGGACCCGGCCACCCGCGCGCAGCTCGACCGTGGCCAGCGCGTCACCGAGTTGATGAAGCAGGCTCAGTACTCGCCGCTGTCGATCGCCGAGCTGTCGCTGTCGGTGTATGCCGCCGAGCAGGGCTATCTCGATGATCTGCCGGTCAACAAGGTGCTGCCGTTCGAGAAGGGCCTGCACGCATTCATGCACCAGAACCACGCCGAGCTGATGAACGCCATCGTCGCCACCGGCAACTGGGACAAGGACATCGAGGCCATCTTCAAGACCTCGCTGGATGAGTACAAGAAAACCGGTAGTTGGTAAGAGAGCCGGGATTTGAAATTCGGGATTCGCTAGAGCTCGATTTCGCGGCTTTTACGAATCCCGAATCCCGAATTCCACGAGCGAGTAAAGCGAGCGAGCGAGTAAAGCATGGCCAGCGGACGCGAAATCAAAACCAAGATCAAGAGCACGCAGAACATGCGCAAGGTCACGCGCGCGCTCGAAATGGTCTCTGCCGCAAAGATCCGCCGCGCGCAGGACCTGATGAAGGCTTCGCGTCCGTATGCCCGCTCGATGCGCAAGGTGATCGCGCACGTGGCCCAGGCCAGCACCGATTTCAGCCATCCGTTCCTGACCGAGAGCGAGAAGGTCGCGCGGGTCGGCTACATCGTGGTGTCGACCGATCGCGGTTTGTGTGGTGGCCTCAACTCCAACCTGTTTCGTCGCTTGTTGCCGGCGATCGCCGAGTGGCAGCAGCAGGGCGTACAGGTGGACGTGGTAGCGATTGGCCAGAAGGCGATTTCGTTCTTCCGCCGGCTCAAAGGCATCAACCTGATCGGCAGCGTCAGCCATCTGGGCGAGAAGCCCAAGCTGGAGCAGCTGGTCGGCGTGATCAAGGTAATGATGGACGCCTATACGTCCAGCGGTCTGGATCGTGTGTTCCTCGCCTACAACGATTTCGTCAACACCATGACGCAGAAGCCGACCATCGACGCACTGCTGCCGCTGCCGCTGGTGGCATCGGAAATGGAAGCGCATCAGGCGGCCGGCGAGTCGGCTTATGCCGGCGTCAAGCTGGAAGCGAGCCATGACTGGGACTACATCTACGAGCCCGATGCGCAGACTGTGCTGGAGCACGTGCTGGGCCGTTACATCGAGTCGGTGGTGTACCAGGCGTCGCTGGAGAATCTGGCCAGCGAGCATGCCGCGCGGATGGTCGCGATGAAGAGCGCGTCGGACAACGCGAACAAGGTGATCGGTGAGTTGACGCTGATCTACAACAAGGCGCGTCAGGCGGCGATCACCCAGGAAATTTCGGAAATCGTCGGCGGCGCCGCGGCGGTCTGACCGGCGCTGTAATAAACAAATTCTGGCGACGCATAGCGGCGCCGCAACAAATCACAAAAGATCCATCCGGAGCATTCCATGAGCCAGGGTAAAGTTGTTCAGATCATCGGCGCAGTCATCGACGTCGAGTTTCCGCGCGATCAGGTACCGCAGGTGTACGACGCACTGAAGATCGACGGCACCGAAATCACGCTGGAAGTGCAGCAGGTGCTGGGTGACGGCATCGTGCGCACGATCGCGCTCGGTTCCACCGATGGTTTGCGCCGCAACCTGATCGCCCGCAACACCGGCGAAGGCATCAAGGTGCCGGTCGGCAAGCAGACGCTCGGCCGCATCATGGACGTGCTCGGCAACCCGATCGACGAAGCCGGCCCGATCGGCGAGCAGGATCAGTGGGTTATCCACCGCGAGGCGCCGAGCTATGACGACCAGGCGGCCGCGAACGACCTGCTGGAAACCGGCATCAAGGTGATCGACCTGATGTGCCCGTTCGCCAAGGGCGGCAAGGTCGGCCTGTTCGGCGGCGCCGGCGTCGGCAAGACCGTCAACATGATGGAACTGATCAACAACATCGCCAAGGCGCACGAAGGCCTGTCGGTGTTCGCCGGCGTGGGCGAGCGTTACCGCGAGGGCAACGAGTTCTACCACGAGATGAAAGACTCCAACGTGCTCGACAAGGTTGCGATGGTGTACGGCCAGATGAACGAGCCGCCGGGCAACCGCCTGCGCGTGGCGTTGACCGGCCTGACCATGGCCGAGTACTTCCGCGATGAGAAGGACGCTTCCGGCAAGGGCCGCGACGTGCTGTTCTTCGTCGACAACATCTACCGCTACACGCTGGCCGGTACCGAAGTGTCCGCGCTGCTTGGCCGCATGCCGTCGGCGGTGGGTTACCAGCCGACGCTGGCCGAAGAAATGGGTGTGCTGCAGGAGCGCATCACCTCGACCAAGACCGGCTCGATCACCTCGATCCAGGCCGTGTACGTGCCTGCGGATGACCTTACCGATCCGTCGCCGGCGACCACCTTCGCCCACTTGGACGCGACCGTGGTGCTGAGCCGTAACATCGCTTCGCTGGGTATCTACCCGGCGGTGGATCCGCTGGATTCCACCAGCCGTCAGCTGGACCCGAACGTGATCGGCGTCGAGCACTACGACGTCGCCCGCCGCGTGCAGGGCACGCTGCAGCGCTATAAGGAGCTGAAGGACATCATCGCGATCCTCGGCATGGACGAGCTGTCCGAAGAGGACAAGCAGGCCGTGTCGCGCGCGCGCAAGATCGAGCGCTTCTTCTCGCAGCCGTTCCACGTGGCCGAAGTGTTCACTGGCTCGCCAGGCAAGTACGTGCCGCTGAAGGAAACCATCCGCGGCTTCAAGATGATCGTCGACGGCGACGTGGACCATCTGCCGGAGCAGGCGTTCTACATGGTCGGCGGCATCGACGAGGCGATCAAGAAGGCCGAGGACATGGGCGCCAAGAAGGCGGCCTGACCGGCCGGGATTCGGGATGCGGGATGACGGGATTCGACAAGAGCCGCCTTCCCGACAAATCCCGAATCCCTAATTTCGAATCCCGTCGAGCAAAGCGAGACAACAGCCATGACCCAAACCATTCGCGTCGACATCGTCAGTGCCGAAGCCGAGATCTTTTCCGGCGACGCGACGATGGTCATTGCCACCGGCGAGCTGGGCGAGCTGGGCATCACGCCCCGCCACGCGCCGCTGATCACCCGCCTCAAGCCCGGCCATGTCGACGTAGTGCTGGACGGCGGCGAGCGCCAGCAGTTCTACGTTTCCGGCGGCATCCTCGAGGTGCAGCCGCAGGTCGTCACCGTGCTGGCCGACACCGCTGCACGCGCTGCCGACCTCGACGAAGCGTCCGCGCAACGCGCCAAGAAGGAGGCCGAGGATGCGCTGGCCAATCGCACCGATGCGCTGGAAATCGCCGAGGCGCAGGCCAAGCTTGCCGAAGCCATGGCGCAGTTGCAGGCGCTGGAGCGGCTGCGCAAGAACCTCAAGCACTAACCTTCATCGCTGTCCAAGTCGAACAGAACGCCGGCCTTGTGCCGGCGTTTTCGCGTTGGCACTATCGCCGGACATACGCAGGGATGAACACGATGACGCGGACGAGCACGGCAGGTCGATGGATCGTGATGGCAGCGTGGGTACTGGCTTCCGGTTGCGCCACGCAACGCCCCATGCCGCTGCCGCCCGCCACAGGCGACACCTCGTGGCGTGTGGCCGAGCCGCCGGGCACCACGCACTACCAGCTGGCGATGGGCGAGGTGGCCAGCGGCGCCACGCCGTTCCAGCGGGTGACGCCGGTCTACCCGGTCGACCAGCTTGCCGCTTGTCCGCCACCGCTGGAAGTGGAAGCGCTGCTGATCGTGGACAAGGCCGGCAAGGTCACCGAAGTACGCATCGCCGACGAGGCGCAGGCCAACGCGAATCGCCAAGCGTTCATTGCCGCCGTGCGCGTGGCCGCATTGCAGTGGCACTTCAATCCATTGGAAGTGGATCACTGGGCCGCCGACGCCAACGGCGACAGCCATGTGGTGGATAGCGAGACCAAGCCCTTCAGCCTGACTTACGTCTTCCGCTTCGAATGCCATGCGGGCAAGGCTGCGGTCACCAACGGCACGGCGGTCACGCCCCACGCGTGAGGCGGTCCGCATACCGGCTCCGCTGTTATGCTTTTTCGATGGATACTCGCCGGTAGAGGCCGATGGAAAATTCTTCGCTTCATGTGATCGTCCTTGCGGCCGGCGCCGGCACGCGAATGAAATCGAACCGGGCCAAGGTGCTGATGCCGCTGGCTGGCCGGCCCTTGCTGGGCCACGTGGTCGCCGCGGCGCGTGCGCTGAACCCGGCGGCCATCCACATCGTCTACGGCCATTGCGGCGAGCAGGTTCAGGCCGCGTTTGCCGGGCAGCCGGGCCTGCACTGGGTGCTGCAGGCCGAACGCCTGGGCACCGGTCATGCGGTGGAGCAGGCACTGAAAAACATACCCGATGGCGCGCAGGTGCTCGTGCTGTACGGCGATGTACCGCTGACCCGCGTCGACACGCTGCGCGATCTGGTGCAGGCCCATGCGGTGCTGCGCCTGCTGACGACGCGCCTGATTCATCCGCATGGCTATGGCCGCGTCCTGTGCGACGGCAGCGGCTACGTCCACGCAGTGGTCGAGGAGAAAGACGCGAGCACCGAGCAGCGTGCGGTGAACCTGGTCAATACCGGCATGCTCGCCTGCGACGCGCAGGCGCTGCGCGGCTGGATCGCCCGGCTCGACCGCAACAATGCGCAGGGCGAGTACTACCTCACCGACATCTTCGGCATGGCCGCGGCCGAAGGGCGTGCCGCGCTGAGCGTGGAGTGCGTCGATCCGGTCGAGGCCGCCGGCGCCAACAATCCGCTGCAACTGACCGAGCTTGAGGCGGCGTACCGGCTGCGCGCGGCGCATGCGCTGCTCTCCGATGGCGTGCGCCTGTCCGATCCCACGCGCATCGATGTGCGCGGCACGGTGCAGGCGGGGCGCGATGTGGAAATCGACATCGACGTGATCCTCGAAGGCGACGTGACACTGGGCGACGACGTGCGCATCGGCGCGTTCACCCGGCTGAAGAACGTGCGGCTCGCTGCCGGCAGCGTGGTGCAGTCGCATTGCGATCTCGAAGGCGTGGTCACGCACGGTCCATGCACCATCGGCCCGTTCGCGCGCTTGCGCCCCGGCACCGAACTGGACAGTGGCGTGCACGTCGGAAATTTCGTCGAGACCAAGAAAACCCGCATCGGCGAAAACAGCAAAGCCAATCACCTGAGTTACCTGGGCGATACCGAGATCGGTCGTGGCGTCAACGTCGGCGCCGGCACCATCACGTGCAACTATGACGGCGTCAACAAGAGCCTGACGCGCATCGGAGACGGGGCGTTTATCGGCTCCAACAGCGCGCTGGTGGCGCCGGTGACGATCGGCGCGATGGCGACGATCGGCGCGGGTTCGGTGATCACCAAGGACGCGCCGGCGGGGGAACTCACCGTGGCGCGCGGTCGCCAGCAGACCTTGACGGGCTGGAGGCGGCCGACCAAACGTTAGGCGAACCAGGCCGCGAGGACGTGCATGGCCTACGCAGTTACGCGTAACGCCAGCCGTCGATCTCCACCAGCAACTCGCGACGGCAGATGTCGCCGTGCAGCAGCAGCACGGGAACGCCGGGCAGGCGGCGTTGCAGGAAATCGCGGACGCGCGGCAGGTCGGTGGCGTGCCGCACATACGCTTTCATCGGCGACTGGGTGTCGAAACCGGGCGCCATGTGCGCGCTGGACAGTAAGGCTTCGAGGTTGACCAGGGTTTCCTCGAGCTGCGCATCGAGGTCGTCGTGATGCGCGGAGGCGTGGCCCACCACTGCCGCGGTGCCGGAGATCGCCAGTACGTCGTGCGCGGGCAGGGCCATGGCGCGGGCGAAGCTGGGCGGCGTGCGGCCGTATTGGCGCGGGTAGCGCCAGGCGCTGACCTGGCGCGGATTCTCCACGCGCGCGCCCGGCTGGTCGCAGGCCAGCAGGTAGACCTGCAGGCGATGCGGCGAGCTGAGGTGGCCGATGGCGGTGGCCGCGGGGAAACCATCGGCGAAGAACGTGCCCATGCCGCGTGCACGGCCGTCGCAAAACTGCTTGTAGCGCTCGTCGTCGTCGTCGCCGCTATTGATCGAGCCGATGTAGTTCCACACGCGCAGCACGTGCTGGGTGCCGCGTCCGGCAATGAAGCGATGCAAATGCTCGTAGGCGAGCTGCGCGGTCGGGCTGGAGCCGCCGTGCTCGTCTTCGTC
This sequence comes from Rhodanobacter sp., assembly GCA_036398675.1. Taxonomy (GTDB): domain Bacteria; phylum Pseudomonadota; class Gammaproteobacteria; order Xanthomonadales; family Rhodanobacteraceae; genus Rhodanobacter. The sequence goes on from DASWOQ010000018.1 coordinate 17,323, forward strand.
CAGTTCGATCGCGGTGAACAGCCAACCGCCGCCGGTGGACCAGCGCAACGCGCCTTCGGTACCACAGCTCACCTCGGCGTCGACCTGCCACAGCTCCAGCGGCACCGGCGAATCCACGCATTCCAGCGCCACCTGCAAGTGGCGGGGATCGATGATGTTGGAGCTGCCAACGCCGAAGCTGAACACGGCCAGCGTGCCCGGCTCGTTCAGTGCGCCGGCGACATCGGTCATCCGATACGACACGCGCGGCGCAAGGCGCGGCAGCGGATCGAGGTGGTGGTCTTCACATCCCTGAATCATTGCGTGCAACCGGGAACGACAAGGGCGCTATGTTACACTCCGCGCCCACTGCCGCCGGGGGGAGGCAATGCAATCAGGTACGGAACGAGCATGGCAGAACAGACAGCGGCGCAGCACGAATTGGCCACGTTGATCGTGGGATGCCTGAACCTCGAAACCGTAGCCCCGGACCAGATCGATCCCGATGCGCCGCTTTTCGGCGGCGACTTGGGCCTGGATTCGATCGATGCGCTGGAAATCGCGCTGGCCGTATCCAAGCGCTATGGCTTCCAGCTGCGTTCGGACAATCCGGACAACCGGCAGATATTCACCAGCCTGGCCACCTTGTCGGCGCACATCGAGCAGCAGCGCGCCGCCTGACACCTGCGCATCGCCCATGGCGACACCCGATCCGTCACACCACTTTCCTCCGCAAGTGGCACGCTATCCATCCGATGCGGGCAACGCGGAACCGGGCATGACGTCGACTTCTTCCCATGTTGAAAATGCACTACGGCGCCATACTTGGTTGCCTTGGCTGGCGTATCCGGTGCTGGCGATTGCCGGTGCGCTGACGCATCGGCAGGTGTTTCCGTTGCTGGCGCTGCTTTCCCTGCTTACCGCCGTGATGCTGCCGCGATTGCTATCGCGCCGGGTCGGCCCGTGGCTGTGCTGGCTCGGCCTGCTGGTGGCGATGCTGCTGTTGTCGCTGCGCGGGCTCGCCGGCCTGCTGCTCGAAGCCGTGCCGGTGCTGATCAATGTGCTGCTGGCCTATGGTTTTGGCCGCACGCTGCGCACGTCGCGGCCGCTGGTGGCGCGATTCATCCTCGCGATCGAGGGTGCCGGCCGGTTGGTGCAACCGGGTGTGGCGAAGTACGCGCGGCAGCTCACCGGATTCTGGACGTTGCTGCTGGCGACGCAGGCCGTGGTGCTGGCGGTGCTGCTGCTGTGTGCGGACCGCAGCGGCCTGCTGGTGCGCTTAGGCCTTGCTTCGCCGCTGCCGATTCCCGAACGCTGGGCGGCGGCGTGGCTGCACGTGGGTGGCTATATCCTGCTCGGTGCGGTGTTCGTGCTGGAGTACGGGTATCGGCGCTGGCACCTGCGCCATCTCGAGCACGCCGGCCTGCGCGAGATCATGCGGCAGATGCCGCGGCAGTGGCCGGACGTGCTGCGCAGCCATGGCGTGTCGACGCCATGAGCGCCACGCTTTTCGAACGGTCGCTGTCGGTCGATCCCATGCATCCATCGCTGCCCGGTCACTTTCCGGGACAACCGCTGGTGCCGGGCGTGCTGCTGCTGGAACAGGTGGCGCTGGCGCTGCAGGCATGGCGCGCGCAGCGACTGGCGCGCGTGCTCGAAGCGAAGTTCATTGCGCCACTGCTGCCGGGACAGACGGCCATGCTGCGCCTCAGCGATGTGCCCCATGCCGTCACGCGTGTGCGTTTCGAGATCCATCGCGACGGCATGCTGTTGGCTCGTGGCCAGATCGAGGGAGCCGCATGAGCACGAACGAACACTGGCAGAGCCGGCCCGAAGGCGGCGGGCGTTTCGCGATGTGGCTGATCCGCACCATCGCGCTGTATGGCGGCCGGCGCCTGGGCCGCGTGTGCCTGTATCCGATCACGCTGTATTTCTACGCGCGGCGCGGCCCGGAGCGCCAGGCATCGAGACAGTATCTGCAGCGCGTGTTCGGCCAGCCAGCGTCGCCATGGCAGGTGTTCAAGCACCTGCACTGCTATGCGGCCACCACGCTCGACCGGATTTTCCTGCTCGCGCATGGCGAGAAGTCGTTCGAGATCGAAACGGTGGGACTGGAGCTGCTCGACCAGCGCGTGGCGCTGGGGCGAGGCGTATTGCTGTTCGGTTCGCACCAGGGCAGCTTCGAAGCCTTGCGCGCGGTGGGCCTGCGGCGCCCGGACCTGCTGCTGCGGGTGGTGCTGGACAAGCAGAAGACCCCCGCGATGACCGAGCTGCTGGAAGCGCTGGCACCCGATGTCGGCGCCAACGTGATCGATGCCTCGAAAGACGGCACCTCGATTGCGCTGGCGATGGCCGAGGCATGCAGCAGTGGCGCGATCGTGGCCATGCTGGCCGATCGCGGCCGCGGTCACGAGGTACTGCGGCACGCGCCGCTGCTCGGTTCGCCGGCACCGTTTCCGGTCTCGCCGTGGCTGCTGGCGCATACGCTGCAGGTGCCGGTGGTGCTTTGCTTCGGCCTGTATCTCGGCGGCAATCGCTACCGGCTGGTGTTCGAGCCGCTGACGGAACGGGTGGAAATTCCCCGCCACAACCGCGGCCCGGCGCTGGACGCGTTCATCGCCAGCTATGCGCGGCGGCTGGAACACTACATTCGCGTCGCGCCCTACAACTGGTTCAACTTCCATGATTTCTGGCAGGGCGCGGGCACGGCTGTCGCCACCGATACGTCGGCGTCGGCCGAGCGCGTCGGTGCCTGAGCCGATCCTGATGACCCTGCATGCACATGCTTCCGAAGACTGACTGGGCGCATCTCATCCCGCACGCTGGCAACATGTGCCTGCTCGACACGGTGCAGGCATGGGACGAGCGCACGATCCACGCAACCAGCATCGGGCATGCGCGCGCGGACAATCCATTGCGCGGACCGGATGGCCTGCACGCGGTGCACCTGGCCGAATACGGCGCGCAGGCGATGGCCGTGCACGGCGCGTTGCTTGCGCGTTCCCGCGGCGTGGAAACGGTACGGCCCGGCATGCTGGTGAGCCTGCGCGATGTGCAGTTGAGCGAATCCCGCGTCGATCACCTGGACGGCCATATTGACGTGTATGCCGAATGTCTCTACGCCGACGACGGCGGTGCGCAGTACACCTTCCGCATCGGGCATCGCGGCCGCCTGCTGGCCGGCGGCCGGGCGGCGGTGATCCATCCGGCGCCGTAAAGTGGACTGGATCCGGCGCGGATCGATTCCGTCTCACGCCGCCGTGTCGAACAGCTCCGGTTGCGGATGGCCCGACAGCGGCGCATGCAGTCGCGAGTCCGTGCTCGCGGCGCGCAGGGCGATGGCATCGGCGATGCCTTCGAGCAGTCGCACGTTGTCGCGCAGGCGCGCGCGGATGCCGGCATCGTCGAGCGGATCGTGCAGCCCGCGGTTGAGTTCGGCGAACCACGCCAGCGCGCATTGATCGAACATCTCGCGCCGGCTTTCGCGCCCGCCCGCTTCGTGCCATTGGCGAAACAGCTGTTGCATGCGCACGTGCAGCGCCTGCGCGCGTTCCAGTTCCGGGCGCATCTCGCCGAGCAGGCTCAGATCGGTGAGGCGCTGCTGGAACATCAGCTGGCACAGCACGCCCCAGTAGTACGCGTAATCCCAGATCACCTTTATCGGCAGCACCTGGCTGTTGCCGAACAGCGGGTACTGGTTGCGGAACAGCGCCAGTGTGTTTTCGTAGAACGAGAAATAGAGCTTCTCGTAGAAGTGCGCATAGGGCGCCACGTTGTGGCCGGCGCGATCGTGGCCGATCAGCGCGACGATATAGGTGTTGGCGATCGCGATGAAATCGCTGCCCGGCGAATAGAACGGATCGAGGAAGGTGCCGGCTTCGCCGGTCAGCGCCCAGCGGTCGCCGGAAAAAAGCTGCTTGCAGCCGTGCGAGTAGCCGCGCAGGAAACGGAAATCCATCAAGGTGTCGCGCTCGGCCGCTATCGCCCGGCCCATCGCCGGCTGACGCTCGTGCAACCAGCCCAGTGCCTTGTCGAAATCGCGCATGCCGTCCAGCGGGTGCATCGCCGCGTCGGTCACGATGCCGACCGAATGCGCGCCCGAGCCCAGCGGGATCAGCCATGCCCAATAGCCGGGGCCCATCAGGTGATTGGTCGAACGCCAGCGCTCGGGCGGTGAAACGCGTCCGTGCCAGTCGGCGTCGTCGCTCCAGCGATCGATGTCGAGCTTGGCGTCCATCCGGAACCACACCGCGTTGGCGTGATGGCCGTTGTCCAGGGTCAGTTCGAAACGCCGGCGCAGCAGCGCGGCGCGGCCCGAGGCATCCAGCAGCCAGCGCGAGCTGACCGTGTGCTCGCCATCGGCATCGACGAAACGGACCGAGTGCGTCGCGCCATGCTCGCCGACGGTGAAATTCCTGACCGTGGCGCCATCGCGGAAATCGATACCGCGCCGCCGGGCCTCTTCTCCGAGGAAGGTTTCGAAGATGCCACGATCGAGCTGGTAGCTCGGCGCCGGCAGGATCTTGCTGACGCCGAGTTCGGAAGTGTTCTCGATGTCGTCGCGCCCGTCGGAGAAGAAATAGCGCAGGCCGAACTTGCGGATGTGCGCCGCATCGAGGTGTTCGCGCAGGCCCAGCGTATGGTCGAAATAGTGCGCGCCGATTTCCACCGTCGACTCGCCAACCTTGTGCGCCGCGGCTTGCAGAGGATGCCGTTGGCGTTCCAGTACCAGGATGTCCATGTCCGGAAATTCGCCGCGCAACTGCAGCGCCAGGCATAGGCCGGCGAGACCGCCGCCGAGGATCACTGCCTCGTGCGAGACGTCAGTCATGCGGAATGTCGCGGCGTCAAGCGGGTCGCCGCGGGCTGCTTGCGGGTGAAGTAGAGCAGCATCGGCGTGGTCATCATGGTGGTGACGATGGCCATGATCAGTAGCAGGGTGAACATGCGGTGGTCGATCACGCCGGTATCCAGGCCGACCTTCATCACGATCAGTTCCATCATGCCGCGCGCATTCATCAGCGAGCCGATCGCGAACGAGTCGCGCCAGTTCTGTCTGGCGATCCGCGCACCGGCCACGCCACCGAGCAGCTTGCCCAGGATCGCCACCGCGAGCAGCACGGCCAGCGCTAGGCCCATGCCGGAATGCAGCAGGTCGGCGCTGGTGCTCAGGCCCGACAGCGCGAAGAACACCGGCAATAGCACCAGCAGTGCCACTTTCTCGACGCGTTCGATCAGGCTGGCGAGCAGACGGTCGTCGCGCGGAAGGCACAGGCCGAATACGAAGGCGCCGAATACCGGATGCAGGTTCAGCAGTTCGGTGGTGGCCGCGCAGGCGAGTCCGCCGATCAGCAGCAGGCCGAGCGCGCTGCCGTCGACGCCGCCGTTCGGCGCGTATTTCGCCAGCGCGCGCGCGCTGAGTGGGCGGATCACCAGCAAACAGATTGCCAGCAACAGCAAGAGCCCGGTCAGCGTGCGCCAGAACGGCATCCAGTCGCCATGCGCCGAGATCAGCGCCACCACCACCGCCAGCATCAGCCAGGCCAAGGCATCGGCCACCGCGGCGGCGGCGATCGCCATCTGGCCGGGGCCGCTGTGGGTCAGGTTGCGGTCCTTGAGGATGCGCGCCATCACCGGTAGCGCGGTGACGGCGCCAGCGGTGGCCATGAACAGTGCGAATGGCCAGTACGCGATGCCGGGCGGCGCGAAATCCGGGTACATCATCGGTGCCGCGCCGAGACCCAGCAGCATCGGCAGCAGCACCGCCAGTCCGCCGATCCAGCCGGAGTTCGCCAGGCCGCGGCGCACGCCGCCGGGCAGGCGCAATTCGGCGCCGATCACCACCATGAAAAGCACCAGGCCCAGCGTGCTCAGGCTCTGCAGGCCGGCCAGGCTGTCGGGCGCGAACAAGGTGGCCTGCCATGTCGGCGCCAGCGCGCCGAACACCAGCGGGCCAAGCGCCAGTCCGGCGATCATTTCGCCTACGACCGGCGGCTGCCCCAGCCAGCGCAGCAGCCATGCGGCAACCCGCGAGGCGAGCAGAATGACCAGCAGTTGCACCAGCAGCATCGAGTGAGACACGTCAACTCCCTTTGTCGACAGGTCGGGCCTGGGTATCTCCAATGATGACGGGTTTGCCGCGCGAACGTCGATAGCTGGCCACGACATGACCGGCGCGGATGATGCAGCCGATCGTGTACAGCGTGATGCAGGTGACGTCGTGCACCGGCTTGAAATAACTGCGCCGGAACTCGCGGTGATAACGCGAGGCGATCGGCACCGACACCACGCCGAGTTTCTTTTCGCGCGAGGCGGCGATCAGCACGGCCGCTTCGAACACGAAATGCTCCGCCGGCAGGTCGACCAGGTCGAGCGCGGCGCGCGGATACCAGCGCTGGCCGCTCTGGGTATCCGCGATGGGTTGCCCGCACGCCCACGAAATGCCCCAGTCGGCCACTGCGTTCGCGCGTCGCCGACTGCGCGGCTGCTGCGCACGATCAAGCAGCCGCGCGCCGATCACGATGTGTCCGGGGTATTGCGCGGCGGCGGCCACGATGCGCGGGATGTCGCCGGCCAGGTGCTGGCCATCGCCATCCATCGTCAATATCGCGTCGTAGCCCTGGCGCAATGCTTCGCGAAAGCCGTACCGCAACGCTTCGCCCTTGCCGCATCGGGTGGCATGGCGCAGCAGGGTGACCGGTCGCGTTGCAACGAGCTCGGGCGTGCCGTCGTCCGAACCGTCATCGACCACGATCACCGCTGCACCAAGCGCCAGCACCGCATCGACAATGGCGCCGATCGAAGCCGCCTCGTTGAAGCAGGGAATCAGCACGCACCAGCGCGGGGCGGCGGTGTTCACGTGCGGTGTCCGGCATCGACGCGCGTGGCATCGATCCGCAGTCCCAGGGCGAGGCCGGCATCGACCTGGCAGTGGCCGGATCCGCGCACCAGCAGGGCGAGCAATTCCAGTGCGGTCGCCGAGGTATTGCCATCGCGCCAGCCCGCAAGGGGCTCGGCCAATGCAGCGGCTGGAGATGGCGAGGTCAGGCTCAGTTCCAGGCATGCCAGTGCGCCGGGGGTCGCCTCGGGAGCCAGCACCCACGCGGATCCGAACGGCAGCCGGCAGCCGATGACCTCGGCCAATGGTCCAACGCTTTCGGTGTCGCTACAGACCAGCAGCACGCCCCGTTGTTCGGCGACCACCTGGCTCGCCGCTTCGAGCAGGCCGGCGCCGAAGCTTGCGCGTTGCGCGGCCACCGCGCTCGATGGCGCATGGCAGCCGATGGCGATCGTCCAGTAGCCTACCGGCGCGTTGTGCACCGAGTTGTGGAATTTCGTCGGCGACAGTTCGCCCGGTGCCTGCGCCAGCGTGGCGCACATGTAGTCCGTGATCGGCTGGTCGCCGTGCGACGAGGCGAATACGCAGGTCAGTTCGCACGCGTCGCGCCCGCTCATCGCCACCGCCTGTCCGGCCACCTCCACCGCCAGCAGCACGCTTTCCGGCGCACGCCGGCGTTCATTCGCGGGCAACGTGGCGGCGGTCGGGCGCGCCGGCGGCGGCGCCGGCTCGACGCCGCCGAGCAGGCTTCGAAGCGCATCGAAATTCGCCAGTTGCGGCGACCACAGCCCGATGCCCTCGACATACACGCGCATGGCGGTCATCCGGCGAAACCGGCACGGGCGAATGCGAGGCATGCATTGTTGCCGCCGAAGCCGAACGAATTGCTGAGCGCCACATCGACGCGCCGCTGCTCGTTGCGCCAGACGAACTGCGCGCCGCAGACCGGATCGGGCGTGTTGCCGCCGAGGTTGGCGGGAACCAGGCCATGCTCGATCGCCAGCAGCGCGATCACCGCCTCGACGATGCCGGCGGCACCCAGCGTATGGCCGGTGAAACCCTTGGTGGAGCTGGCGCGTGTCGTGTCGGGAAACGAACGACTGACCAGCGCGGCCTCCACTTCGTCGTTCTTCTGGCTGGCTGTGCCATGCAGGTTGATGTAATCGACCTGGTGCGCTTCGAGTCCCGCACGCCGGAGCGTCTCGCGCAATGCCAGCTCGGCGCCGAGCCCTTCCGGATGCGGCGTGGACATGTGGTGCGCATCGCTCGACTCGCCGTAGCCGAGCAGGCGCGGCGCGTTCGGTGCGGCGTCGACGCGTTCGAGCAGGGCGAAACCCGCGGCCTCGCCGAGGGAGATGCCGTTGCGCGCGGCGTCGAAGGGGCGGCAGGGTTCGGGCGATACCAGCTCCAGCGCGTTGAAGCCGAACAGCACGCTGTCGCACAAGGTATCCACGCCACCGACCACGGCGGCATCGACCAGGCCGAGGCGGATCATCCGCTCGGCATTCGCGAATACCTTGGCGCTGGACGAGCACGCCGTGGAAATCGTCAGGCACGGGCCTTCCAGCCCGAGCACTTCGGCGACGAACGCGACCAGCGAATGCGGCGCATGGATCGGTGGGCGCAGCATGTCGTCGGGGAAGCCGCCATCCGCGTCGAGCCGGCGATACGCCTCCTCGGTGGCGCCGATGCTCGATGTCGATGTGCCCAGCAGCACCGCGATGCGGGCAGCACCATAACGATCGCGTGCGATCCGCACCTGGTCGAGGAAACCATCCTGGTTCAGGCCCAGCCAGGCCAGCCGGTTGTTGCGGCACTCCCATTTCGCATGCGGTGCGGGCAGGGGTTCTTCCTCCACGCCGTCCACGCGGCCGATCCAGCAGGCCAGCGGCGCGCTGCTGAAATCGTTGTGGCGCAGCCCGCTGCGCGCGTCGCGCAAGCTGACCAAGTGCGCCGCGATGCCACGGCCGATAGCGGAGGTTGCGGTGTATGCGGAGACAGCGAGAGGATTCATCAGTACTGACATCACAAAAGCCTAGCGGTCGCTTCGGGAATTGCCTAGCCGCAGCCTGCATGCGACACATCCGCATCGTCGCCATGTGCGCATGAAAATGCCGCGAACTTCTTCGCTGGCTGCGATGCGTGGCGCACGCTTGAACGCTGTGCATCCTCGCGGCAGACTGCGCGGGCCGCGCGCCTGCCGGCGCCCAAGGGGGGGTACGATGTTGCGTTCACGATTGTTGCTGGTGATGTTGCCACTGCTGTTGCTGATCATGGGATTCGGTCGGGCGCCGTTGGTCAACCCGCCGCCCGTCGCTGTTCCGAGCGGACTGAACGCGATGCAGGTGGGCAAGGCCGTCAAGGGCGCACTGATCGGGCGTGGCTGGGTGGTGAATGCAGAACAGGCCGATGGCGTCGACGCCACCCTCCATGGCCACGACTACACCGCAAAGATCCACGTGACCTTCGACGCCAGCAAGGTCTCGATCAGTTACGTCGACAGCAGCAACCTCAAGTACGAGGTGAAAAGGAATGGTCAGCGCATGATCCACTCCAATTACATGAACTGGATGCGCTTTCTCACCGAGGACATCGGCCGCAACCTGCAGTTGATGAGGATCAGCTGAGCCAGTTCCAGCTGACGGCCGGCATGCGTTGCACGCGACGTCACGCCGCAGCATCCGACGGACGGCTCTTGCTAAGCTCGGCGCATTGAATCGATGGGCCAGATGATGAACGAGAAAGCGGATCTTGCCGAAACTTTCCTGCGCGGACTGCAGCAGCGCATCTGCAGCGCGATCGAGACCATCGATGGCAGCGCATGTTTCGAGGAAGACGCGTGGCAGCGTGCGGCTGGTGGTGGCGGCGTCACCCGCGTGCTGCGCAATGGCGCGGTGTTCGAGCAGGCCGGGGTCAATTTTTCGCGGGTCAGCGGCAACCAGCTTCCGCCCAGCGCTACCGCGCACCGGCCGGAACTGGCCGGTGGCAGCTTCGTGGCCACCGGTGTGTCGCTGGTGCTGCATCCGCGCAATCCGCACGTGCCGACCACGCACGCCAACGTGCGCTATTTCGAGGCGAGCAAGGAGGGCGTCGATCCGGCGTGGTGGTTCGGCGGCGGCTTCGACCTCACCCCGTTCTATCCGCACGACGACGATGCGCGGCATTGGCATACGGTGGCGCACGACCTGTGCGAGCCGTTCGGCGAGGACGTCTATCCGCGCTACAAGCGCTGGTGCGACGAGTATTTCTACCTGAAGCACCGCGAGGAGACGCGCGGCGTCGGCGGCTTGTTCTATGACGACTTGAACGAGGGCGGCTTCGAGCGCTGCTTCGCGTTCACGCAGGCGGTCGGCAACGGGTTTCTCGATGCCTATGCGCCGATCGTCGAACGCCGCAGGGATACGCCTTACGGCGAACGCGAACGCGAATTCCAGCTATACCGGCGCGGACGCTATGTGGAGTTCAACCTGGTCTACGACCGCGGCACGCTGTTCGGGCTGCAGTCCGGCGGGCGCACCGAATCGATCCTGATGAGCCTGCCGCCGCGGGTGCGTTTCGAATATGCGTACACGCCGGAGCCGGGCTCCGCTGAAGCGAAGCTGGCCGATTACCTGAAGCCGCGCGATTGGGTGTAGCGCGATGCATTTTCGTCACGTCACGAAATGCATCGCGCACAGGGTGCGCTCCTACAAAATTACGGCGTCGCGCCGCTGAATTTCACCGGCGTGGCGCCTTTCACCGGGCCGATCTGCGCGCTGTCGCTGACTTTCAATTCCACTTCGCGGCGAAACTCCAGCGTGCCCTGCACCACGGCGTGCGGGCCGATCACCACCACCGGGTTGCGGCTGTTGGAATGGAACCAGCCGCTGGGCTTGTCGACCAGGATGCCGCCCTCGACATGCGAGTTCGCGCCGACCGTGATGTCGCCGCTGACGGTTTCGATGCCGCCGGCCACGTGGGCGGCGTCGAGTTCGATCGCGCCGTTCACGTTGTCCAGCTTGCCGCCGATGTCCGCGCCCTGAGCGACCTGGATATGCCCGTTGACCGCATTCACTTCGCCGCGCACGCGACTGGAAGTACCCAGCGTGATCGCGCCGTTGACCGTGCCCACTTCGTTCGCCTGGGCCTTGTCGCCCAGCTCGACCGAGCCGTTGACGGTGCTGGCCTTCTGCACCACGGCGTTGTCGCCGATCTCCACCGAGCCGTTCACCGAGCTGACGTCGCCGGCATGCTGGCCCGCTTCCACGCGCGCGGTGCCGTTGATCTTGTCGATGTCATCGTCGTGCGCGACCGCCATCAGCGGCAGGCCCAGCGCGAGCGTGGTGGCAATAAGTACTGTCGAAAGACGACGCATGGCGATCTCCGTATAGGGTTGGTGTCCCCTAGGATGCCTGTCGCGGCCATCCGGTTTAGCATGACCTGTGGCAGGGTTCGCATTTGACGATGCCCGGGCCGGCCTGCACCATTCCCGGTTCACGCACCCAGCAAGAGCGCATCCATGCACCGACTCGTACTGATCCGCCACGGCCAGTCCCAGTGGAACCTCGACAATCGCTTCAGCGGCTGGGCCGATGTCGATCTCACCGCACAGGGCGTCGCCGAGGCGAAGGAGGCCGGCGAGCTGCTGCTGGCCGGCGGCTACACCTTCGACGTGGCGCACACTTCGGTGCTCAAGCGCGCCGTGCGCACGCTGTGGGGCGTGCAGGACACGATGGGCCTGATGTGGTTGCCGGTGGTCACCGACTGGCGCCTCAACGAGCGCCATTACGGCGGGCTGACCGGGCTCAACAAGGCCGAAACCGCCGCGAAGTACGGCGAGGACCAGGTGAAGATCTGGCGCCGCAGCTACGATATCCCGCCGCCGCCGCTGGAACGCAGCGCGAACGAGTCGGTGCACGATCCGCGCTACGCCACGCTGGATCCGAAGGACATCCCCGACACCGAGTGCCTGAAGGACACCGTCGCCCGCGTGCTGCCGTACTGGCACGAAGTGCTGGCGCCCGCGATCAAGGCCGGCCAGCGCGTGGTGGTGGCCGCGCACGGCAATTCGCTGCGCGCATTGGTGAAGTACCTCGACGACATTTCCGACGAGGCGATCGTCGAGCTCAACATCCCCAACGGCGTGCCGCTGGTCTACGAGTTTGATGACGACTTGAAGCCGCTGCGCCACTTCTATCTCGGCGATGCCGCCGCGATCGAGGCGAAGATGGCCGCGGTGGCCAACCAGGGCAAGGCGAAGTAGCGCCATGCCAAAGACCACCTCGCCCAGGGAGATCGCCGCGGCGCTGACCGAGCACTGGTCGCCGCGCGTCATCGGCGAGGTCGACGATTCCTACGTCAAGGTGGCCAAGGTGCTTGGTACGCTTGAATGGCACAGCCACGACGACGAGGATGAGTTGTTCCTGATCCTCGATGGCAAATTGCGCATCGAGATGGAAGAGGGCGACGTCGAACTCGCCACCGGCGACATGTTCGTGGTGCCCAAGGGCGTGCGGCACAATCCCGTGGCCGATGAGGAATGCCTGATCATGCTGATCGAGCGCAAGTCCACGCTGCACACCGGCAACGTGGTGACGCCGCGCACGCGCTCGCTCGCCGAGCAACTCGGCCAGACCTGATCTTTCCAGCTTGTCCGCGAAACAGTCCCGACGGGTGACAAACGTCAGTCGTCAGCGGCGGATCGCTCGACTAAGCTGCGCGTATTCCACCAAGCGACGATGCCGATGGCTCCCCATGTGAGCAGTTACCTGATCATGCTGCCCCTGCTGGCGTTTTTCGTGTGGCGGCGCGTGAGCCGGCAGTTCGGACGCCAGCGGATCCGGCGCAAGGCGATGATCTTCCGCATCGTGACGTTCGCGCTCGTCGGCTGCCTGCTGGCGCTGAGTGGCTTCCACAAGATCGCCCTGCTCGAAGGGCTGCTGGGCGGTGTGCTGATCGGCGGTGCGATCGGTTTTGTCGGGTTGCGCCTGACCCGCTTCGAGGTCGATCCGGTCAAGGGCGACTGCTACGTGCCCAATCCGTGGATCGGCGCGCTGCTCACCGCGTTGCTGCTCGGCCGGTTTGCATGGCGGTTCCTGGTGCTGCTGCCGGTGATGCAGGGCGCTTCATCCACCGCTGCGGCGTCGGGCTCGGACATGGTGGGCATGTCCGCTGGCTACACCGCCAGCCCGTTGACGATGCTGATGATCGGTCTGCTGGTGGGCTACTACATCATCTATTTTCTCGGCCTGCTCATCCACCACCGCCGTTTCCAGCAGTCGAAGATCCAGACGACTGCCGCATAAGGCAAGCGATGCAGGGGCGCGCGACGCTCAACGCGTGATGCTGACGTCGATCTCGATCGGGTAGACGTTGCCGTCGGTCAGTTTTGGCGGCGCAGGCAGGATCAGCGATGCCAGCCAGCCGGCGAGGCAGTTCGCCACCGGCGTGGCCGGTTCCGCCGCCACGCGCGTGGGGTGGCCGTCGGGCTGCACGTCGGCGACGAGGGTGAACGGCGACTTGTCTGCCGGCGCATTGCTGGCGAGGCAACCCTTCAGGGCGGTGGTGGTCGGATCGGTGATCTGCGCCCACAGCGCTTTCTGGTAGGCCGGTCCGGTGACGCCCGCCTCCACCAGCTTGCCGCGCGTCACCCGCGCCGCGAAGGTGTCGTCGGCGCTGGTATGCGGGGCGGTGGCGAGCTGCAGCGCGAGGGCGAGGATGATGGACATGCGTGGCTCCGGCCGGATTCGTAGCGCGCAAGGTAGCAGGGCGCGTGCCGCTTCGCCCGATGCTCAGCGAAAAGCATGCGTCGTCATTCGCGATGCATGGTGCGGCGGTGCGGATCGCGATACACGCGTACCGTGGCGATCAGGCCGCACAGCGCGGCGAACGACAGCCATAGGCCCGGCGCGGCCTTGTTGCCGGTAAGGTGGATCAGCCATTGCGAAATCGCCAGGCTCGACCCGCCCAGCGTGGTGGCGAGGCTGTAGGCCAGCGAGAAGCCGGCGGTGCGAACGTCGACCGGCATCAGCTCGGTCAGCGCCACCACCAGGGCGCCGTTGTAGCTGGCATAGAGAAACGACAGCCACAATTCCACGCCAAGCAGCCGACCGAACCCCGGCGCGGCGACCAGCCAGTGCAGCACCGGGTACGCGGTGAGCAGGGCCAGCGCCGTGCACGCAAGCAGCAGAGGACGACGGCCGATGCGATCGGACAATGCACCCATCAGCGGCAGCCAGACCAGATTCGACACGCCGATCAGCAGGGTCACCTCGAACACGTCGGATTCCGACAGCTTCAGCACTTCCTTGCCGAAGGTCGGCGTGTAGGCCGTGATCAGGTAGAACGACACCGTGGTCATCAGCACCAGCGCCATGCCGGTCAGCACGATGCGCCAGTGGCGGAGCATCGATCGATAGATTTCGCAGGCACCCGGATGGTTCTTGCGCGCGAGGAAGGCCTCGGTTTCCTCCAGCGAGCGACGCAGCAGGAACAGGAACGGCACGATCAGGCAGCCGACAATGAACGGGATGCGCCAGCCCCAGTCGGACATCGCCTGCGTGGGCATCCAGCGTTGCAGCATCAGGCCGAGCAGCGCGGCGAACACCACCGCCACCTGCTGGCTCGCCGACTGCCACGCGCAATAGAACCCGCGATGGCCCGGTGTCGCGATCTCCGACAGGTACACCGACACGCCGCCCAGCTCCACGCCGGCGGAAAAACCCTGCAGCAAGCGCCCGCACAGCACCAGCAGCGGCGCCAGCGCGCCGATCGTCGCGTAGCCCGGCACCGCCGCCACCAGCAGCGTGCCGGCGGCCATCATCGCCAGGGTGAGGATCAGCCCCTTGCGGCGGCCATGATGGTCGATGTACGCGCCGAGCACGATCGCGCCGATCGGCCGCATCACGAACCCGGCGGCGAACGTGAGCAAGGTCAGCAGCAGCGACGCATAGGCGTTGCGGCTGGGAAAATACGTGCGCGCGATGGCCGAGGCGTAGTAGCCGTAGACCATGAAGTCGTACATCTCGAGGAAGTTGCCGCTGACCACGCGGAACACCGCCTTGATATTCTGCGCGCGTGTCACTCGGCCCGGTGCTCCAGTGCCAGGTAGTCCTCGCTCTGCATCTCGATCAGCCGCGATTCGGTACGGCCGAATTCGGCGCGCAGGCGTTCGCCGTCGTAGAGCTCGGTGATCGGCGCGGCGGCGGACAGCACCAGCTTCACGCGGCGGTCGTAGAACTCGTCCACCAATTGCACGAAGCGCTTTGCTGCGTCCTCGCTGTAGATGGTGAACTGCGGCACGTTGGCGACGATGATCGCCGGGCCGGCCTTGGCCAGCGCGATGTAGTCGGCGACCGCGCGCGGACCTTCGCACAGCGCCGCGAAGTCGAACCAGAGGATGTTGTCGGCACGCTTGCGGAAGGCGATGTCGCGGCCGTTGATCTGCAGGCTCCCGTCCTGCTCCACCGTGCCGCTGGCCTGGCTGGCGAAGATGCGCTCCAGCGCGCGATGTGCTTCGGCACCCGGCGGCGTCAGGTACACCGGTGCCTGCGCCAGCGCGCGCAGGCGCCAGTCGTGCGGCGAGGCCATCTCGACCACGTGGCAGTGTTTCTCGATCAGCGCGATCGCAGGCAGGAATCGCGTGCGCTGCAGGCCGTCCTTGTAGAGATTGGCCGGCGCGGTGTTGGAGGTGGTGACCAGGGTCACGCCGCGCTCGAACAGCGCACCGAGCAGGCCGGACAGGATCATCGCGTCGCCGATGTCGTTGACCAGGAACTCGTCCAGGCACAGCACGCGGCAACGCGCCGCCAGCCTCGCGGCCACCTCGACCAGTGGATTCTGGCGTTCGCCCAGCGCGCGCAGGCTTTCGTGCACTTCGCCCATGAAGCGGTGGTAGTGCCGGCGCAGCGCGACGCCCTGCGGCAGGCTGGCCACGAACAGGTCCATCAGGAACGTCTTGCCGCGACCGACGCTGCCCCACAGGTACAACCCCGGCACCGCGGCGGCCGGCTCGCTGCCGAGCAACGATTTCAGCCGCCCGAACAATCCGCCGCTGCTGTCCGGTGGGGTGCTCAAAGCGGCGTGCATGCGATCGAATTCGGGCAGGGTCGCCTGCTGCGCGGGGTCGGATTCCCAGCGATGCGCGGCGATGCCTTCCTGGTAACGCGCGCTGGGTGCGGGGGATAAGGTTTCGGTCATTCGATGATGGACGGCTGGATGCTCAGGGCATCATGTCGGTGGGGAAGGGTGGCATCGGCCGGCCGTGTTAGTCGCGGACCGGTTTTGGAGCCCGTGCCGGTCTGTGACCGCGTCGGCGTCGTGGCGCACGCCCAGTCACTTCCTGGCCGGCGGCAGCCAGCCTTGCACGGCATGCTTGATCGCCCCGCGCAGGTCCATCAGCCGGCGATGGAAGAAGTGGCTGGTCTCGGGCATGCGCACCAGTTCGGGTGGGTGTTCCAGCGTCTCGATCCAGTCGAATACGGCGTGCGGATCGACCACCTCGTCCTCCTCACCCTGCACGACCAGCCACGGAAAGGTCGGCAACTCGATCTGCTCGAACGGCCAGCGGCCCACCGGCGGCGCGATGCTGATCAAGGCATCGGCATGCAGGCGCACCGCATTGACCAGGCTCACATAGCTGCCGAACGAGAAGCCGGCCAGCCACAGCGCATCCTGTGGGCGTACGCGCCGGACCCAGGCGACCACGGCGGCGAGATCGGCGCTTTCGCCGATGCCCTTGTCGTAAGTGCCTTCCGAATGGCCCGCTGCGCGGAAGTTGAAACGCACGGTGTCCAGTCCTGACTCGCGCAGCGCGCGCTCCACCATCGTCACCACTTTGTTGTGCATGGTGCCGCCCTCGGTGGTGAGCGGATGGCAGATCACGGCCACGCCATGCCGCGCGTGTTCTGGTTCGGCGACGTCGCTGATCGTTTCCAGCTTGCCGGCCGGGCCGGCGAGCATGAAACTGGCGGTCACCTCTGGAAAGCTGTCGGGTTCGGCAGGGAGCATGGTGGGATCCATGCATACGATGATAACCGCCACCCGTGCCAGACGTGCGCGACCGACTGGCGGCTTGCGGCGGTGAACCACCTCGCGCACGCCTTGCTCGCCGGCGACGACGAATGGCTCAAGCTCGGCAGCGTGATGGGCGACTTCGTGCATGGCCCGGTCGATGCGCTGGAGTTTCCGCCGCAGGTCGTCGCCGGTATCCGGCTGCACCGCGCGGTGGACACGTACACCGATGCCCACCCGCAGGTGCTGGCGGCCAAGGCGCTGTTGCCGCCGCCGTACCGGCGCTACGCCGGCATCCTGCTGGACATGTGGTTCGACCACTGCCTGGCGCGGGATTTCCCGCGCTGGTGCAAGCAGCCGTTGGGTTCCTATTCCGACGAGCTGCGTGCGCTGCTGTGGCGGCACGATGCGCTGCTGCCCGCCAGCCTGCGGCGTTTCCGCCAGTACATGGACGCCAACGACCTGCCGGCCGGCTATGCCGGGCTGGCCATGCTGGACCGCGCGCTGGCCGGCATAGGGCGACGGCTCAGCCGCGCCAATCCGCTGGACTCGGCATTGCCGGTGTTGGTGGAGAGGGATGTCGCGTTACAGGTGCATTTCGAGGCGTTCTTCCCGCAGCTGCGGCAGTTTGCGCAGGACTGGATCGAAATGTTCGAAGGCTGATTGCTCCCTCCCCTGCATAAGCAGGGGAGGGTTGGGGTGGGGTGCTTTCGATCTTCCCGGACGCCGGGGCTCCCCATCCCAACCTTCCCCTGGAAGGGGAAGGGGAAGGGGCGAACGAAAACGCCGCCCATCGGGCGGCGTTTGAAGTTGCTTGATTGAAGCGGGCTCTTATTTCGCCTGACCCACGATCCAGGTCACTGCCGCCTTGACCTGCGCATCGGTGAGCGCCGGGTTGCCGCCCTTGGGCGGCATGAAGTTGCCGTCCGGGCCGTGGTAACCCTCGGTGGCGTGCTTGACCAGCGTGTCGATGCCTTCGGCGATGCGCGGACCCCACATGCTCTTGTCGCCCAGCTTGGGCGCTCCGGCGACGCCGGAGGTGTGGCAGCTGGTGCACAGGTGGTCGTAGATGGCCTTGCCGTCGGTGGTGCCGCCATAGGCGACCTGCGACGCAGCCGCCTTGGCGGCGGCATCGGCGGCGGCCTGCATCGCGGCGCGCCCGGTGTTGCCGGCGTACACGGCGCCGGCCGGGGCAATCCGTTCGGCGACCTGCGCCTGCTGGTTCGGGTTGGTCTCCTGCGGCGCGTGCTCGTAGATCGTCAGGGCGGTGAAGATCAGCACCAGGGTCAGTGCGGCGAGACCACCAACCATGATGGTCAACTGGCGCATGACGCCCTGATCGGATTTGCTTGTCGGACCGCTCACGCACGTACTCCTGTCAGTAGGTAGCCCGCAGACGTCGTGGCGGCGTTTGCGGCATGCCTGATTCGCTTGTCTGTGTCACCGGTCTGGCGAAGTTGCACCGGCGTCGATCGCCGGCCCACGGAGGCGCGGCATTGGAATCCCAAGGCCGTCCTCCGGAACTCGAACCGAAGTCCCCAAGGCAACCAGTCGCGGATTATAAACGAAGCACGCGGCAAGTTTCAGGGTGGCGCCTGCGCCACCGGAGCACCCCGGCGGGCGGCCCGGTACATGGAAACGCCGCGAAAGCGCACTTACCCTGCCATCGGTCATGGGCCACCCCTGTCAACCGGCATTGTTCAACCTCGTTCAACTGGCCCTATGCTTTGATCCCGAGAGGAGTCTGTCGGCAGTGTTCCATACAGGTGGAACCCGACAAACTCCCGACACGATAACCACGCACACTTGCGCCGTCGTATGTCGGTGGGTCGCATCGCTCAACCCAGGAGTTTTACATGTCGCGTTTTTGGAAGATCGCGTTGATCGTCATTGTCGTGATCATCGTGGCCGTCGTCGGTTTCCGCCTGCTGCACAAGCCCTCTGCGAACGCGGGCTCGGCGCAGGGCGCCGGTGCCGGCCAGGGCAAGGACGGCAAGAACAAGGACGGCACCGACGAAACACCGCCGGTGCCGGTCACCGTGGTGCCGGTGGTGCGCCAGAACGTGCCGGTCTACCTGACCGCGCTGGGTACGGTGCAGGCGCTGAACACGATCACCGTGAACCCGCAGGTCGGCGGACAGCTGATGTCGCTCGATTTCACCGAGGGTCAGCCGGTGAAGAAGGGCGACGTGCTGGCGCGGATCGATCCGCGCACCTACCAGGCCGCCTACGACCAGGCCGTGGCCAAGAAGAACCAGGACGCCGCGCTGCTGTCGACCGCGCGCAGCAACCTGGCACGCAGCCAGGACCTGGCCGCCAAGGGCTACATCTCCAAGCAGGACCTGGACACGCTGCGCAACACCTCGGCGCAGTACGCCGCCGCGGTGGAGGCCGATGCCGCCAGCATCCGCGACAGCCAGGTGCAGTTGAACTACACCAAGGTGCTGTCGCCGATCGACGGCGTGGCCGGCATCCGCTCGGTGGATCCGGGCAACGTGGTGACCACGGCCACGGCGATCGTCACGCTGACCCAGGTGCATCCGATCAACGTGATGTTCCCGCTGCCGGAGCAGAACCTCGACATGGTCCGCGCCGCGACGCTGAACGGCACGGTGCTGCAGGTGACCGCGCTGGACCGTACCGACGCGCATCCGCTGGCGAGCGACGGCGTGCTGAAGGTGATCAACAACCAGATCGACACCACCACCGGCACGTTCCAGCTGAAGTCGGAGTTCCCGAATTCCAAGAACGAACTGTGGCCGGGTCAGTTCGTCAACGTGCAGTTGCTGGTCAACACGGTCAGCGGCGGACTGGTGATTCCCTCGCAGGCGGTGCAGCGCGGACCGGATGGCGATTACGTCTACCAGGTGCAGGCCGACAACACGGTCAAGATGCAGCCAGTGGTGGTGGCTGGTGAAGTGGGCGACAGCCACGTCATGATCAGCACCGGGTTGAATGTCGCCGATCAGGTGGTGACCGAGGGCCAGTTCCGGCTCAAGCCGGGCAGCAAGGTCAAGGCGCTCAAGCCCGGCGAAGTCCCGGCCGCGCCGAGTGCCGCCGACCTGGACAAGGCCAAGAAGGGTGCCCATCAGGGTGGTGG
>DASWOQ010000019.1:0-10531 GCA_036398675.1 Rhodanobacter sp.
TGCCTCTGCAGGAGAGGTGCGCCTGTGAGGCGAGAAAAGGGCCGGATCCTTGGACAATCCGTCGTGCCGATGGGAAAAATACGTCAAATACTGAACGGCCGTCTGGACGGCCGTTGCAGATTCAGTAGATCAGACCTTCCCTAAGAATCTGTGAAACGTCCTCCGCTTTTCCGAGCCAGCGAAAATAGCTGCTCAATCCACCCGCGCGAACCACGCGCCGTAGGCAGGCAGCAGGAGCCGGTCGCCCTCGCGCCGGCCCTGTGCCAAGCCATGGCCATCGAGGCTTTGCAGCGAACCGGCCAGCGGCATCGCGATATCTTCCGGCTGGCCCGAGAGATTGAAAACGACCAGCATCGTCTGGCCGTCCAGTTGGCGGGTGAACGCGAGCAGCGGTTCCGGGCTGTCGAGGAAATGGATGTCGCCCCAGCGCAGCGCCGGTTGCGCCTTGCGCCAGTGCATGAAGGTGCGGAAACCCTTCAACACCGACTCCGGTTCCGATTCCTGCCGCGTGACAGCCAGCGCGCGATGTTCGTCCGGCACCGGCAGCCACGGCTTGCCATCGCTGAAGCCGGCGTTCGTTCCGTCGGTCCACGGCATCGGCGTACGGCAGCCATCGCGCCCCTTGAACTGCGGCCAGAACGCGATGCCGTAGGGATCCTGCAGGGCTTCATAAGGCACTTCGGCTTCGGTCAGGCCGAGTTCCTCGCCCTGGTAGACGCACACCGAACCGCGTAGCGAGCAGGCCATCGCCGTGAGCAGGTTGGCCAGTTGCGACGATGACTGTCCCCTGCCCCAGCGCGTGAGCACGCGTTCCACGTCGTGGTTGGAAATCGCCCAGCACGGCCAGCCCCGGGTCATCTGCGACTCCAGCTTCTGCACCGTATCGCGGATGTGCGCGGCGCTGAAATCGTCGGTGAGCAATTCGAAGCTGTAGCCCATATGCAGACGATGGTCACTGGTGTATTCGGCCATCGTCGCGAGGGAATCCTCCGACGATATTTCACCCAGCGCGGCGACATCGGCATAGCTGTCCATCAACGTACGCAACTCCGCCAGAAACTCGAGGTTCTCCGGCTGCGTGTTGTTGTAATAGTGATACTGGAACGCGTACGGATTGTCGGGACTGAAGCCGCGGCCGGTGCGCTTTTCCTTCGGCTTGGATGGGTTGTCGCGCAGTTGCCGGTCGTGGAAGCAGAAGTTGATCGCATCCAGCCGGGTGCCGTCGACACCGCGATCCAGCCAGAAGCGCACATTGTCGAGCGCCGCCGCGCGCACCTGCGGATTGTGGAAATTCAAATCCGGCTGCGAGGCCAGGAAGTTGTGCAGGTAGTACTGGCCGCGGCGCGGCTCCCATTGCCACGCCGATCCACCGAACAGCGACAGCCAGTTGTTTGGCGCGCTGCCGTCCTCGCGGGCATCGGCCCACACGTACCAGTCGGCCTTGGGGTTGTCGCGGCTGGCGCGACTCTGCCGGAACCACTCGTGTTCCATCGAGGTGTGGCTGAGCACCTGGTCGATCATCACTTTCAGGCCGAGATCGTGCGCCTTCGCCAGCAGCCTGTCGAAATCATCCAGCGTGCCGAACAGCGGATCGACATCGCGATAGTCGGCGATGTCGTAACCGAAGTCGGCCATCGGCGACTTGAAGAACGGCGCGATCCAGATCGCATCGACACCGAGGCTGGCAACGTAGTCCAGCCGCTCGATGATGCCCGGCAGGTCGCCCACGCCATCGCCATCGGTGTCAAGGAAACTGCGCGGATAAATCTGATAGGTGACGGCGCCGCGCCACCATGGTGGCTCGTCCATTCGCTGCTCTTGTGGAAGCGGTCTTGGTGGGTCTTCAACCCGCACTTCGGCGACACTCATCAGCGGGTCCTCATGGCTAGCCGGCAGCTTAATGGCTGCATGCGGGCACCACCGCGACACTGCATACGTATTCATCCGCGTACGCCATCGCAATGCAGCATGGTGCTTGCGCGGCCATTGCCTGCGCGCGCGCAATCGCGGCGACTCTGCAGTCGAATTGCCGCGAACCCCTGCACATGCACATTTTTACAGCACCGGCGATCCATGCAATGCCTGCTAGGCGAGTCGGGCATGCCCTGCGCGCCAGCACGTATTTGCGATGCACAGCAGCACAATGAATACGTATGCATGAAACGTCTGGCTCGTCGAACGCGGCCCTACCATGGCCGCCACATGGTGGGCTGCCGGATCCCGATCCGCCGGGCCATCGATGTTCAAGGCGGCAGTTGCAGCCATTACAAGAAAATCGAAGTGCAACCCTGGGAGGGGATAACGGTGATATTCAAACGCAATGTGCTTGCTCTTGCGCTGGCGTCCGTCGGCGTCTGTTCGACCTTTGCCGCCTACGCGACGACGCCGTCGCCTGATGCCGCCGGCAGCCACAACGCCGCGACGCCACAGGACACCACCACCACGGATGACACCGCAGCGGCCGAGGCGCGCGCCAAGGCCAAACCGAAAGATGCGCCCAAGGTGAAGAAACTGGAGGCCGTGCAAGTGAGCGGCTTCGTCAGCAGCATCGAGAACTCCACGGCGATCAAGAAAAACTCCGACACCATCGTCGAGGCAGTGTCGTCCGAGCAGATCGGCAAACTTCCCGGCACCAGCATCGCCGACTCGCTGGGCCGCCTGCCCGGCCTGGCCGTGCAAACTGTCGACGGCCGCCCGCAAGTGCTCAGCATCCATGGCCTGGGGCCGGATTTCAGCACCGCGCTGGTCAACGGCGGCCAGCAGGTATCCACCTCCAATAATCGCGATGTGCAATTCGACCAGTACCCGGCAAGCTGGTTCGACAACGTGATCGTGCACCTGAGCCCCTCCGCCAATCTGGTCGGCCAGGGTCTGGCTGGCACGGTGGATATGCAAACCATCCGTCCGCTGGACAAGGACAAGCCGGAAGGAGCCGTGAATGCACGCTACGTGTGGGACGGCCAGAGCCAACTTTCGCCGGGGCCCGGCGTCAGCGACAAGGGCTACAACGTCAACGGCATCTGGGTGGACCAGTTCGCCGACCATACTTTCGGCGTCACGCTCGGCGTCGATCTGGAATCGAACCCGTCGCAGATCAAGCACCAGGCACCATGGGGCTACGCCAACGCGGACGATGGTTCGCTGCTGGTGGGCGGCTCGAAGAACTACGGCATCTCCGATTCGTTCAAGCGCCAGGGCCTGCTGACCTCGTTCCAGTGGAAGCCGAACGACTTCTTCAACAGCACGCTCGACCTGACCTACGACAACTTCAAGGAAACCCAGCAGGCCAAAGGCATCGAATTCCCGCTGGCCTACGGCAGCGGCGTCACGCTCGAGCCCGGTTACAACGACCCGAACGGTTTCGTGCAGAACGGCACCTACGACAACGTCAAGGGCGTCATCCGCAACGACTACAACCAGACCAAGGCCAAGGTCTGGAACATCGGCTGGCGCAACGAGTTCAAGTTCAACGACGACTGGTCCGGCGAGCTCGATGCCAACTACTCACGCGCAGACCGTCGCGATTTCCAGCTCGAGAGCTACTCCGGCACCGGCTACAACGTGGGGCCCGATGGCGGCGCAACCGACACCCTCGGCTTCAGCGAGCTTCCCAACGGCATGCTTTCCCTGGATCCCACGCTTGACTACGGCTCGAACCAGATCGTGCTGACCGATCCGCAAGGCTGGGGCTCGGGCGGCACTCCGAAAGTGGTGCAGGCCGGCTTCATCAACGCGCCCAGAACCAACGATTACCTCGCCAATCTGAAGGCAAGCATCAAGCGCGATTTCGTCTCCGGTCCGTTCTCCAGCGTGGAAGCCGGCGTGGTTCGCGGCACCCGCCAGAAGACCTACGACATCGGCCAGACCTTCCTGACCCTGGGCGGCGGCGTCTTCAGCGATACCAATACGCCCGTCTTGACGGCCCCACTCAGCGGCGGCACCTGCGATCCGCTGTCGTGGATGGGGGTCAGTTCGCAGGCCTGCTACAACCCGCTGAGCCTGATCGCCAACGGCACCTACACGGAATTGTCGACCGCATTGTCGTCGATCGCCGTGCCGCCGAACTGGAAGGTCAACGAGCGCGACCTCACCTCGTACTTGCAGTTCAACCTGGACACCACCGTCGGCAATGTCGGCCTGCGCGGCAACTTCGGCATCCAGGTGGCGCACACCAGCCAGACCTCCGATGGTCAGCGCGTGACGGCCGGCGACGGCAGCAGTACCGCCGGTGATGCCACCGCCATCCTGGTGCCGGTCAACGGCGGCACCAAGTACACCCGGTACCTGCCCAGCGCCAACCTGATCTTCAGCTTCAACGAGAACAACGACCTGCGCGTCAGTGCGGCCCGCGTAATGGCGCAGCCGCGCATGGACCAGATGAGCGCGAGCTTGGGCGTGACCGGCAACCCTACGCACCTGACCGAAACCGATCCCAACCTGTCGTACTTCAGCGCCAGCGGCGGCAATGCCAAGCTGTTGCCGACCATGGCCGACAACTACAACATCAGCTATGAGCACTACCTGTCCGGCGACAGCTCCGGCTATCAGTGCAATTCCAGCGATGCCAAGCAGTCGGACCTGTGCCGCAGCGGCGGTGGCGGCGGCTATATCTCCGTATCGGGCTACTACTTGAAGCTGAAGGATTACATCAATCCGAACGCGGCCTATCTGTACGACTTTGCCGCTTTTGTCCCGTCGTATCTGTCGGCGGCAGACCAAGCGCGGTTGGGCACCACCGAAGGCATCGTGTCTGGCCCGACCAACGATGGCCGTGGTTACGTGAAGGGGTTGCAGACTACCTTCAACCTGCCGTTCGGAAATTTCGTGTCGGTACTCGACGGCTTCGGCACCATCCTGAGCGGCAGCTACACCAAGAGCGCACTGGTGTATGCCGGCAACACGAACCCGATCACCGTGCCGGGCCTGTCCAAGTGGGTCGCCAACGCCACGCTTTACTACCAGCACAACGGCTTTGAAGCCCGTATCGGTGACGATTACCGCTCGAGCTTCCTGGGTGAAGTGTCCGGCATCAGCGCAACCCGCATCGAACAGACCATCAAGGGCGGCAGCACCTATGACGCCCAGGTCAGCTACTCGTTCGACAGCGGCCCGCTGAAGGGTCTCACCCTGATCGCCCAGGGTTCCAACCTGTCGAACAAGACCTTCGTCACCTACCAGAACAACGATCCGCGCCAGGTGCTGACCTGGGAGGAATACGGTCGCAGGTACGAGGTCGGCGTCTCCTACAAGTTCCAGTAAGCCTTTTCTTGCCTCCCCGCAAAGCCCCGTTGCCGAATGTCGACGGGGCTCTTTTTTGACCGCACTGCGGACTGTCGAAATCTTCCCAAACGACACACTCTGCAGACCCATCTCCCATGGGTGACACGAGCGGCACCCGTCAGCATGATGCTGGCTATCGCCATCATCAGTGCCAGCACCGCGCAGCGCTACCACGCGTCATTCCTGCGTGCGCATGCAGTTGTGCAGTGCACCGTCGATGCTGCGATGAATACGTTTGCATGACGTGCCTGCGGCCTTGGCTGCGGCCTACTATGGAACCCCTTCGAAGATCTCCGGGCATCGTGCCGCAGCATCACGCGGGCAGTGACCCCAACGGTCTTCGCAAGTGCAACCTCTCCCCGTCCCTGCTGGAGTTTCAGGTGAATCGATCCTCAGTATGTCTCTTGTTTGCCGTCGCACTTGCGTGCGCGCTGCCGCTGCCGATGGCGCATGCAAGGATGGTCGAACCACCGCGCATGACCGTGCATCTCGATGCGCGAGGACTGACCATCGACAACGCGCTGGGCAAGCCGGGCGTGCCGCTCGCAATCCATTTCGACGGTGACGGCATCGTGCATGTGCAAAGCGGCGCTGCCGGAGCATCCACTGCCTTGGTGCTCGATCCGCATCGGCAGCCATCACAAGCACCGGTGAAGGTGACCGAGGATGCACATGCCATTACGTTGTCATCCGGACGCTTTTCGGCGACATGGAACAAGGACAGCGGCCTCCTGAATGTGGACGATGCAGGCGATCGTCATCTGCTCACGCTGTATCCCATCGCCTTGAGCGATGGCACGATCTCGTTCATGCACGGCGTCGACGATGCCATGTACGGCATCCACGGATTCAACGCGACCGAAGCGGCCTCGGCCGGCCTGCTGCGGCAGGGCGACCAGATCGCCAAAGCCGGTGAGCAGGGTCATGCCGGCGCGCCGTTCGTGTGGAGTACCGCGGGTTACGGCGTGCTGCTCGATACCGACAGCAATGTGGAATTCCGCGAGGTGCCCCCCGGCAGCAAGCCCGCGGCGGACCCGCGCTTCGCGCGCCTCGATATCGAGGAGAAAGCCACAACGGCGAACATGAAATCCAAGCTGGATTTCTACATCCTGCTCGGCCCGCCACCGCGCCTGTTCGATGCGTTGACCCGGCTCAGCGGTCGCACGCCGCTGTTCCCGAAATGGGCGATGGGTTTCACCAACAGCCAGTGGGGCATCGACCAGAAGGAACTGCTGCAGATCGTCGACACCTATCGCGCCAAGCACATCCCGATCGATAACATCACGCTCGACTTCGACTGGAAGGCCTGGAGCGAGGACTGGGGCGAGTTCCGCTGGAACGCCACGAAATTCCCCGACGGCCCCGACGGAAAACTCAAGGCCGAACTCGATGGCAAGGGCATCCATCTCACCGGCATCATGAAGCCGCGCGTGCACGTCGATACAGTGGAAGGCCGTTATGCCACCGCGCACGACCTTTGGCGCCCCGGCCAGGCGGCTTCGCCAGATTACTTCTCGCACAAGCCGGTGAAGGACATCGACTTCGACAAGCCGGCGGCACGAGCATGGTTCTTCAACGACGCGCTGAAAAAGAGCTTCGCTACCGGCATCGTAGGCTGGTGGAACGACGAGGCCGACAACACGCCGAGCAATACCCAGTTCACCAACATGCAGCGCGCGCTGTACGACGGCCAGCGGTCGATATCGAACCATCGCGTGTGGTCGATCAACCGCAATTTCTGGCTCGGTGCACAGCGCTACGCCTACGGCATGTGGTCGGGCGACATCGCCACCGGCTTTGCCAGCATGGAGGGCCAGCGCGCGCGCATGCTCAGCGCGATCGACGTCGGCGCGATGCAGTGGGGCATGGACGGCGGCGGCTTCAACAACGGCACGCCGACGCCAGAAAACTATGCGCGCTGGATCGAGTTCGGCGCGTTCACGCCGATCTTCCGCGTGCACGGCGAATTCGGCCAGAAGCGCCAGCCGTGGGTGTATGGCCCGATCGCGGAAAAAGCTGCCGCCGATGCGATCCGCCTGCGCTACACACTGATCCCGTACATCTACAGCTACGAGCAGACGCGCCGCGCCAGCGGCGTAGGCTTGGTGCGGCCGCTGATGTTCGACTGGCCGCACGACGCGAACGTACGCAACGATGTCGATGCGTGGATGTTTGGCGAAGGACTGCTGGTGTCGCCGGTGGTGAAACAGGGCCAGACATCGAAGGACATCTACCTGCCTTCGGGCACGTGGACCGACTGGTTCAGCGGCAAGGTGTATGCGGGTGGCCAGACCATCCACTACGCCGTGGACAGCAAAAACTGGGGCGACATCCCGCTGTTCGTGCGCGCCGGCGCAATCATCCCGACCCAGCCAGTCGAGGACCATGTCGGCGAGCATCCGCTGACCGAGCTGACGGTCGAGATGTTTCCGGCCGCCGACCGCAGCACATTCGATTACTACGACGACAACGGTATCGACTACGACTACGAGCATGGCCAGTACTTCAGCCAGACGCTGGCCGTGCAGCGCGTGGGCGATACCGTGACGGTGGAAACCGGCGCAGCATCGGGCAGCTACAAGCCGGCGCTGAAGTTCTATCTGCTGAAGGTTCATGGCGGTGCCGCATCGAAGGTCAGTGGCGACGGCACGCTTGCCGCCTTCGCCAGCATGGACGCGTTGCAGCATGCCAGCGGCGAAGGCTGGACCACCGGCAAGGACCGCTTCGGCACGTTCACCTACATCCGCGTAACTGCGGCAACGGCGCGGCACATCGCGCTCACACTGGGGCACTGAAGCCAGCTATCGACTTTGGTCGCCCTTCGGGAAACACCGATCGTGTCGTTTTACCGGCCCGTGCCGGCTCCAGCGATGGCATCGCATGTTTCCGATGCATCCATGCATCCGCATGGATCAAATCACTGGAGGAGAAACCCATGCTTGACCCACGGAAGCCCGTTCACCGCAAGACAACACGTACGGCGAAAAAAGCACTCTGGCTCGCACTCTGCGCAGCCATAGCGACAGGTGCGCTGCCAGGCCCCGCGCTCGCCGCCAGCAACGACAACAACGTGGAATGGAACGGTCTGTTCCACGACCAAGGACCGCTGTTCGACAACCACGTCGAGCCCACCGCCAGCCAGGCGGTAACGCTGACCCTGCGCACGTTCAAGAGCGACATCACCAGCGCCAACATCAAGTACTACGACAATGCCGACAGTTCATTCCACATCGTGCCGATGAGCTGGTCGTCCAACGATCCCACCGGCACGTTCGACTACTGGCAAGGCACGGTGCCGGCCAGCGCCTCGGAGAAGTACTACCGCTTCCAGATCAACGACGGCAGTGCGACCGCATGGCTCAATGCCGCCGGCACCACATCGACTGAACCATCCGCGGGCGACTTCTATATCATCCCGGGCTTCACCACACCGGCGTGGATGAAGAACGGCGTGATGTACCAGATTTTCCCCGACCGCTTCTACAACGGCAGCACCGCCAACGACGTCACCAACGGCCAGTACACCTATGCCGGTTGCGCCACCGAGAAGCACGCCTGGGGCAGCAGCGTGGTGTCGAACGTGAGCGGTTGCAACAGTGCAGTGTTCTTCGGCGGCGACCTCGCCGGCGTCGACCAGAAACTCGGCTACATCAAGGGCACCGTCGGCGCGGACATCATCTATCTCAACCCGATCTTCTATTCGCCGACCAACCACAAATACGACACCGAGGACTACACCACGGTCGATCCGGCGTTCGGCACCAATGCGACGTTGCAGACACTGATTGCAGACATCCACGGCACCAGCAACGGACCGAAGGGCTACCTGATCCTCGATGGCGTGTTCAACCACACAGGCGATACGCACGCGTGGTTCGACCGCTACAACGACTGGTCGACCAACGGCGCGTACGAATCGCAGTCGAGCACGTGGTACGGCTACTACGACTTCCAGAGCTGGCCCGGCACGTACTCCACGTTCTCCGGCGTGCCGAGCATGCCGAAGCTGGACTACGGCGCCAGCGGTTCGGCGGTGCGCAATGCGATCTACGCGGGCAGCACCTCGGTGGTGAAGACATGGCTCAAGGCGCCGTATTCCATCGACGGCTGGCGGCTCGACGCGGCGCAGTACCTCGATGCGGGCGGCAACGACGGCAGCGACGCCACCAATCACCAGATCCTGGCCGAACTGCGCAGCGCAGTGAAATCGGTCAACGCCAATGCCGACATCCTCGGCGAGTTCTGGGGCAATGCCGGCCCATGGACGGACAACGGCGACCAGTGGGACGGCGCGATGAACTACGACGGCTTCACCCAGCCGGTCTCGGAATGGATCACCGGCCAGGATTACAGCGGCAACGCCGCGTCGATTCCGTCATCGCAATTCGACAGCTGGCTACACGGCACGCGCTCGAACTACCCCACCAATGTGCAGCAGGTGATGGCGAATTTCCTGAGCAGCCACGACATCACCCGCTTTGGCAACCGGGCGGGCGGCGACATCTGGAAAACCTACCTCGCGCTGTTCTTCCAGATGACCTACGTCGGCACGCCCACGATCTATTACGGCGACGAATACGGCATGCAGGGCGGCGCTGATCCGGACAACCGCCGCAGCTTCGACTGGAGCATGGGCAGCGGCAGCAACAGCGCGGTCGCACTCACCGGCAAGCTCACTGCGATCCGCAACACTTATCCCGCGTTGCGCACCGGGTCGTTCATCACGCTGCAGACCGACGACACCAACAAGATCTATGCCTACGGTCGCTTCGATGCCACCAACCGGATCGCGGTAGTGCTCAACAACGACTCGGTGGCGCATACGGTCACGCTGCCGGTATGGCAGCTGAGCGTGACCAACGGCAGCACGCTGACCGAGTTAATTTCAGGTACGCACTACACGGTGGCAGGCGGCCAGGTCAGCGTGACAGTGAACGGCCACTACGGCGCGATCCTGGCGCAATAGCCCTGAGCAAATCGGATGGCATGGCAGTCTGTCATGCCATCCGACTCTCTACGCTCGATCTTTGGGCGGGGATTGAACATGCCCGCCTGTTTACGCCGAGGATGGGCGACACTGCAGCGCCACACGGCAGGGGAACTCGCAGCACGGACTCAACCGCGCCTGCCCCTTGGGCTTGTGCGATGGCATGATGGGCTACCGGCATGAATACGTATGCATGGGCTGGTTGCTGCAGTGCGACGCTGTCTACCATGCCGTGCTCTAGTGTGATGCCGCGCGTTGCCATGA
>DASWOQ010000020.1:0-27145 GCA_036398675.1 Rhodanobacter sp.
CGGCGCCCTTTTCCTTTTCCGTTACCGATGGGGCTCAGCCGCCGCTGGAGCTCGCCGCAGCGGGCGCCTCGTCAGCCGCCTTCTTCATGGCATGGCGATGGTGCTTTGGCGGGGCCGTCGTGTCGGTTGCCGCAGCATCAGACACCGTGGAGTTGCCGCGCGTGTAGACAATCTTCTTGTCGCCCTCGCACTGACCGACCACCTTGCCGTCCGCAGCGGCCTGATCGGCCGAAACGACTTCCAGCGTGTAGCTCGATACACCCTTGGCCTTGATCTTGGCATCGATGCCGGACTTCACCTCGTCACAGGACGCATGGGCCATCAGCGGCGACGCCAGCAACAACAGGGCGACGATTCCGAAACGCTTGTTCATGGGTTTTCTCCTCCAGGTTGAGTAGCCGGGGTTGAACAAAGACGCCGATCGGAGCGCGACGTGCAAGTCGGTCGCAGACCTTTCATGCGCCGGGCCATGCTGGCACCAATGCCGCGAGGCGGGAAGTCCCCCACCTTGGCGGATGTCGATCACATCACCTGGCCCGCGGCTTGGCCCGGTGCGTCGGCGTGGCGGTCCACGGATCGTCCGGCCAGGGGTGGCGCGGGTAGCGACCCTTCAGTTCGTTCCTCACTTCGGGATAGGTGCGCTCCCAGAAGCCCTTCAGATCCTGCGTGACCTGCATCGGCCGGCCAGCCGGCGACAGCAGATGCAGGGTGACCGGGATGCGGCCACCGCCGACCCGCGGCGTGTCGGCGAGGCCGAACAGTTCCTGCAGCTTCACCGCTAGCACCGGCGATTCGCCCTGCGGATACTCAAGCCGACGACTCTGCCCGCTCGGCACGACCAGGCTTTCCGGCGCCTGTGCATCGAGCAGCCGGCGCTGCTCGTAATCGAACATCGAGGCCAGCGCCTGCGACAACTCCTCCCCGCCCAGCGCATCGAGCCCGCGCTTGCCGGCGAGATACGGCGCCAGCCACTCCTCGAGCGACGCCAGTAGCGCGGCATCGGACACATCGGGCAGATCCCGTTCGGGCATCCATGCGCGCAGCGCCTGCATACGTGCGCGCAAACGCTGTGTACCGGCACTCCATGGCAACGCCTGCAGGCCCCTGCTACGCACAGCCGCAAGCAGGGCCTGCTGCGCGTCTTCCGGCTTCACCTGCACGCTGCGCCGCTCCAGCACGATGGCGCCGAAGCGCTGTTCTTCGAAAGCTTCCACCGCCGATCGCTGGTCGTTCCAGCGAAGCACGCGCTCGCGCACGAACTGCGTGGGACAGTCGCGTTCGAGCACGCGTGGGTCGAGCGGTGCGGCGACAAGGATCAGGCTGTCGCGCGCTTCGTGGCGGAGGTCGAGCACGACCAGCCAGGGTTCGCCCAGCAATGCGGTGTTCTCGTGCAGGCGTGCGCCACGGCCATTCGCCAGGGTATAGCGCAACGGCTGGTTGTCGTCGCGCCGCGCGATGCGATCGGGAAAGGCGTGCAGCAAGAGGTCGCCGACAGCATGACTGTCGGGCACGCCGCTGGCGGCTGTACGGACGTCCAGACGTCTGCGCCAGCCTTTGCCGACCTGATCGATCGCAGCCAATGCGCCACGATCAGCCTCGCCGCTGGCGGGCGACTGGCGGCGGTCGCGCCACGCATGCAGCGCACTCACACGCAGGCGAAAATCGTCGCTGCGCGATGCGGCACCGCGCAGCGGCGAACGCGCCTCCATCAACGCCAGCAAATCGGCAACCAGTGCATGCAAGGTGGAAGGCGCACGCAATGCCGCCGCCGCGAGCCTTGGCGTGGCACCGAGTTCCAGGGTTCGCGTGCCCAGCGTCGAAATGCGTCCATCGGCAACCAGGGCGCCGAGTTGCATCAGCAAGCCGCGCGCCTGGGCGAGCGCGCCGGCCGGCGGCGGATCGAGCCAGTGCAGGTTGCCGTCGCTGCTTGCGGTGACGCCCCAGGCCGCCAGTTCCAGCGCCAGCCCGGACAACTCGACCTGGCCGATTTCCGCCGTACGCGCCGTTTCCAGCCGCCTGCTCTGCGGCCACAGCCGATACGCCGTACCGGCGGCCACGCGGCCTGCACGGCCGGCGCGCTGGTCGGCCGATGCCTGGGAAATATGGACCGTTTCGAGCCGGGTGAAGCCGGAGTTCGGATCGAAGCGCGGCTCGCGCGCAAGGCCGGTGTCGATCACCACGCGGATGCCCGGCAAGGTGATGCTGGATTCGGCGACGTTGGTGGCCAGCACGATGCGCCGCATGCCGGGCTCGGCCGGGCTCAATGCGGACTGTTGTTCGGCCAGCGACAGCTCGCCGTGCAGCGCGACGACCTCGACGTTGCCAGCCAGCGTCGATGCTTCGGCGAACATGGCCTGGGTGCGGGCGATTTCGCGCCGGCCCGGCAGGAACGCCAGCACATCGCCGTCATTCTCCTGCAGTGCCTGCCGCGTGACGCGCACGAGTTGATGCTCGATGCCTTCCTGCGCACGCGCGGGCGGATGTTCGATGCGCACCGGAAAGCTGCGGCCCGGGCTGGTGATGCGCGGCGCATCCAGCCAGCGCGCGATACGTTCGCCGTCCAGCGTTGCGGACATCAGCAGCAGGCGCAGGTCCGGCCGCAACGTCGCCTGCACATCGAGTGCAAGCACCGCGCCGAGATCGCCGGCGAGATGGCGTTCGTGGAATTCGTCGAACACGATCGCACCGATGTCCCCGAGTTCAGGGTCATCCTGGATGAGTCGCGTAAGAATGCCTTCGGTGACCACCTCGATCCGCGTCGCCGCGCTCACCTTCGACTCGAAACGGATGCGATAGCCGACCGTGTGACCGACCGTTTCGCCGAGTTGCTGCGCCATGAACTGCGCCGCGGCGCGCGCGGCGATCCGGCGCGGCTCCAGCATCACGATCTTGCGGCCCGCCAGCCACGCGGCATCGAGCAGCGCCAGCGGCACCTGGGTAGTCTTGCCGGCGCCCGGCGGCGCTTCCAGCACCAGCCGCGGATGCGCCGCGAGCGACTCGGCGATCTGCGGCAACATGGGAACGATCGGAAACGCGGGCGTGGCTGCGGTCATCCGCACGAATGATAACGGCTGCGACGCTGGACCCAATGCGGGCGGCCCGTCGCGAGCACGCCCGTCATGGCCAGATGCGACTATCTCGGCGCAGTAGCCGGCGACAGACACTCGCCCTGGTGTTTGCGAGCGATGTCGACCCCGCGCAGATCGCCGTTATGCTTGCGCACTTCGCCGATCACCTGCCAGTTGCGCTCGCACAGGTCGCCATGACGCGTGCCCTGCTTCCACGACTGCATCGCCATGTCCGCGGCGCTGGCGTAGTCGCCCTGCTGCAGCGACGTTTCGGCGTGCTGCTGAAGTTGCTCGGGCCAGCTTGTCCCGGCAGCAACACCCGAAGTCGGCAGCGGCGTGATCACGGCCGGAGCGGGCGGCTCGAAACTCGTCGATAACGTCGTCGCTGACTTGGAGGCGGATGCGCGCAATGGCTCGAGCGATTCGAACTTGCTCTGGTAATCGTCGGTGACCTGCTTGGCATCTTCGCTGCTGCGGATGATACGTGGCGTGATCAGCACGATCAGCTCGGTACGATTGCGGCTACGGTCGGTGGTGCCGAACAGCCGGCCGAGCACGGGGATGCGGTTGAGTCCGGGGATGCCTGTGTCGCTGGTGCTCTCGGCCTGCTGGATCAGCCCACCCAGCAATACGGTCTGCCCGCTCTGCACGGCGACCTGGGTTCCCAGTTCGCGCTGCGAAATGGTCGGGTTGCCGTTGGTTGCAGTAGTGCCAGCCTGCGACACCTGGCTCACTTCCTGGCTGATGTTCATATATACCAGGCCACCGGGATTGATCCGCGGCTGCACGTTGAGAATCACGCCAGTGTTGAGATAACTGACTTGGTTGTAGCTGGAGGCAACCCCGATGCCGGTGTTGACGCTGGTCTGGTTGATCGGCACCTGGTCGCCGACCTGGATATGCCCCAATTGGTTGTTGGCCACGACCATCGAAGGTGCCGACAGCGTTTTTGTATTGCCGCTGGTTTCCATGGCGCGAACGGCAACCTGCATGGTCTTGTTGAGGAAAGAGTAGAAGAACGGCTCGCCGCCATAGGCCGCGCCACCCGCACCCAAGGCCGCTGATCGATGTCGATACGGTTGGCCTGGCGTGACCACCGGGTTGCCATTGCTGTCCGTTGTCGTGGTGCTGCCGGCCAAGCCTTCCAGATACCACTGCACGCCGAACGAAAATTCGCCGGTCAGGTTGACTTCGAGGATGCGCGTTTCGATCTGCACCTGCAGCGGCACATTGTCGAGCTTGCGAATGGCGCCCTTGATCTCCTCCCATTGTGATGGTCGCGCGCGCACCAATAGCTGGTTGCTGCCGTCGACCGAGCTGATCCGCACACTGCCGTCGCTGGAGGTGTACTGCTGGTCACCCGAACCGCTACCGCTGCCACCATTCGTGCCGGTGCTGCCGAACGCACCGCCGCTGCCACTGCCGTCGCGACTATCGGAGCCAGGACCGCCGCTCATGCCACTGCCGAAGCCTGATGAACCACCGCTGATACCGCCCGAGCTGCCAAGGCCACCAGTGCCATTGCTCGTGCCGGTAAGGTTGCTTGACCCTGCTGAACTGCCAAAGTTACCGAAGCTGCCGGCGGTGCTACCCATGCTGGTGCCGTTGGTATTGTCGGCATTACCTAGCGTACCGCCGGTCTGACCGGGACCGACCTTGCCGCCGTTGTCGCCGCCGCTGCCGGAACCATTGGTATAGATCTGCGCCAGGTACTTCGCCAGATCCGATGCCTTGATGTTGCGCACGTCGTAGACGAAAAGCTGCGGTTCGTTGCCGCCGCCACTGTCGATGCGACTGATCCACTCGCCGACTTCCTGCAGGTAGGTCGGCTGCGTGCTGATCACTACCAGCGCATTGGTGCGCTCGATCGGGATGAAGCGCAGCATGCCCGCCAGCGGCGTGTCGCCATGCGTACCGAACATGCCGTCGAGCTTGGGCATCAATTCGTCGACGTTGGCGTTCTGCAGGTTGAACACGCCCACCGACATGCCGCGCAGCCAGTCCCTGTCGAAGGTGTGCACCATGCTCTGGTAGTTGGACAACTCGTCCGGTGTGCCCGACATCACCAACAGATTGCGCGCCGGATCCACCAGCAATGTCGCGTCCGGACGGGCGAACGGCTTGATCAGCTTCTGCATCTCGGTAGCGGAAATGAAATGTAGCGGAAACAGCCGCGCCTGCATGCCGCCCTGGGGCGAACCGGCGCCAAGGCTCGGCACCAGGTTGCCGGCGACCGCATCCTTCTCCGGCATCACCACATAGCCGCCGTTGCGCTGGACCAGCGCGTTGTGCGTCCACGACAGCAGTGTCTCCAGGATCGGAAGGGCCTGACTGACTTCGACGGCCTCGGAAGTGGAGAAGGAAATATTGCCCTGCACTCCCGGCACGATCGTGTAGTTCCGCTTGAGCAGATCGCCAAGGATCGTCTTGACCACCGCCTGCACCGGCTGGTTCTCGAAGTTGAAGGTGACGCCGTCGGGACCGGCCACCACCGGCCTTGGCGTTTTCAACAGGGTGGGCTGGATGAACTGGCCGCTGCCCTGGCTGATTTCGGACTTCGGCGTGGTTTCTGCGTCGTTGCTGGTGCCGTCGATGTCATTATTCAGCGGCAAGGGCGCGGGCGCGGGGTTCTGCGTACCGGCCATCGCCTCGCGCTGCAGCGCGCCGTCGTCATGTGGTCGTGGCAGGCTGGCGCAGCCGGCGGCACACACGGCGGTGGCCAGCATACCGGTGCAGACAAGTTGTCGGGTGAGCTTGCGGAACATGGATCAACGTACTCCTTAATGGGCCGCAGCTGCATTGGCGGCACGATGTCGCTTGATACTTTCTCTGAGCCGTTCGATCACCGCTCCGGGCGGCGCATCGCCTTCACCCGATCGGTGCTGGGGAAACTGCGCGCCCGGCTCGGGCGGGTTGCCATTGGGACGACCGGCGCCGAAGCGCATCGTGGCGTCCCCCGGAGTGATGCCTGCGTTATCGTCGGCGCCGCCTTTCGGATTGTCGATCGGCGCACCTGCCGGCAGTTTCAGTTCGGTGCGTCCGCCGGCCGCATCGAACAACGCAGACCGTGGGCGCACCTCCACCAGTTTCACGCTGCCATCCGGCAACGACTCGCCTTCGCGCAGACGTACCTGGCGATCACCGTTCTTGTCGTGCAGCAACGCCATGTGCAGGCGTGGCGTGAGAACGATGCCTGTGAGATTGAGATCGCCCAGGTTGCTGCCGCCATCGATGGCACGCGAAACCGGCTTGCGATCGGGACTGAACAATGGCTTCTGCCAGACCAGCGCGAACTGATCCAGCGGCATTACCCGCGGCAAATCGACCGGGTTGCCTGCTTCCGGCAACGGTGCTGCCGGTCGCGACCTGCCCCAGTGCACGCGCCTGCCCATGCCAGACAGCAGCAGCACGAACAGCAACCCAAACAGCATGACCACGATCGCCAGTACGGGCGTCAAACGGCGCTGGCTGGCGGCGTTCATGGTGCCGCTCCCGCAGGTGCGACAACTGGCGAGGTATGCGACGGGCGCACGTAGCCGGACAAGGTGAACTGCACCTCGAGCGGCGGCACCCGCCCCTGCTGCGATGCCACCGGATTGCGATACATGCTGATGTCGTCGATGAACAGATACGGCGTCCCCTGTTCCAGCGCATTCAGCACGGCGGCCAGCGGCTGGGTATCGCAGCTCAGGCTGATGCTCACCGCAGCCTTTCGATAGGGTTCGCCCGGCGTGGCCGGCGGATTGGGCATGGTCGTCTTCTGGCTGACCACGCAATCATTGCCTTGGGTGGTACTGCCGACCACGTCCACCACGCGCTGCATCAAATCGGCGGCGGCGGTGTTGGGGTCGTCCGCGGCAAGGAAGGCACTGCTGGCGGCCTGGCCGGCGCCGAGCGCAGCGATGCGCTCCGACAGGGCAGGCTTTTCAGCGATCGCCGCAGCGAAACGGCTGTGCGTGTCGCGCAACTCGGCCATGTCCGAACGCATCTGCCGCAATGGCGCCACGAACCACCAGTACAGCAGCACGAAGTAACCCAGCGCCAACACCAGAAGCAGCAACAGAATCGCCGCAATGCGGCTTTCACGCGGCTTGAGTTTCGACATTTTCATGGCAAGCCCCCGTTGCCGCCCTGCGCAGTTCGTGAGGGCTTCGCAGCCGCGGGCTCGTGCAATTGCGCAATCAGATAGAAGCGTTCCTTGCCGGTGGACGGATCGGGCTGGATGCTGCCCTGGAAACTCGCCTGCGTGATCAGCGTCGAATCCTTCAGTGCATCGAGCAGCTTCGCGGCCTGCTGACTTTGCCCCTGCATGCCGATCTGCCCGCTCGCGTCAATGTTGAAGCGCTCCAGCCATGTGGTGTCGGGCAGGCGCGCAGTGGCGTCCTGCAGCACGCTGAGCATGCTTACGGTGTTCTTCTTGCGCTGTGCCAGGAATCCCGCGGCGCCAGCATTGTCCTGCAGGCGCTGGCGCAACGATGCGACCTGCTGCGCTTCGTTGCGCATGCCGTCGACTTCGGACTGCATCTGGTCGAGCACCACCTGCCGGTTGTGCAGCCACTGGTTCAATACCAACACCAGCAGCAACACACCGCAGCCGGCCAGGATCAAATTCATGCGCCGGCGCGGACGCACACGACGTGGCGTCTGCTCCGGCGGCAGCAGATTGATGCCTAGACGGTCGTGGCCCAACGCCAGATCCACTGCATCGATGGAGACGCCCAACGCACGCACCTGTGCCAGAAGAGGATCCAGCGTGCTTCGCGTGACCGCAATCAGTTCGGCATGGACGCGTCCATCACCAACTGGCGTTGTCAGATCGCGTACCGCGTAATACACCTGCGCCAAGGTGAATGGCGTCTGCCGATCCATCTCGAAAGCCATCACCTGCTGCAGATTGTCGCGTGCCGCCGCAGGCAGGGCCAAGGTACGTCGCAGCACCGTTTCGAACGGCAGCAGCAAGGCCAGCCGGAGATCCTCGCGATCCACTTTCTTGAGTACGGCATGAAGCACGGCCTGTCCGGCATTTCCGTCGAACGCCGAAACTTCGTCGCCGTCGGTCCAGCGGGCGAGAACCTCGTCATGGCCGGCACGATGCAGGGTCCACTGCGATCCGGCGCGTTGCAGCAGATACCAGTCCGCACCGCCGGTGAACCAGCCACGCCAGCGCACAGGCAGCATGCCGCGCAGCTCGCCACCCCACCAGCCGAAGAATGCCGGCAACGGCGAAGAACGCCATCCGCGGCGCAGGCGATCCAGCAGCGGCCGCAGCGACTGCGTTGCCGTACTCATTCCGTATCTCCCTCCTGCCAGCGCAAGACCGTGTAGGGCTGTGCACTGATCTGCCCGACCTGTAGACGAATAGTGGCCCGCAATACGGCACGCGTGCCGTCGGCCAGCGTGGCCTCCGACCGGATACTATGCGTTGTTCCGTTGTTGAGAACCAGACTCGCATCGTTGGCGTTCTTCAGCCGTGCGGCACGGATCGCGTCGAGCTGCTCCGGAGTCATCCCCGGAATCGACGCCAGCGCCAGCGGCGGCGCGGTATTCGGATCGGGACTCGGGTTGCCCGACCAGATCGTGACCACCGGCGCCACCGTGCGATAGACCGCCGGCGGCATGCCAAGCACCATCTGCAATTCCTCTACGCTGGCGAAAGGGCCGTGGCGGGGGCCGTAGTCGCGGCCGGCGGCGGTATAGGCCGCACTTTGACTGGCGGAATCCGCCACGACGCCAAGCGCGTTACGCCATTCCACCACCCGCGCGGCGAGCGCCTGCGCCTTGTCCGATGCCATTCCCGCAGCGCTGAACAGGCCTTTCAGAACCTCGGGCGTGGCGGTGTTGATGTCCACCTTGCCGCCTTCGCCGACCGCCGAGACCACCACGGTCGCGCCGTTGAACTTGAACGAATAGGGCCTACCGTCACCGATCCAGCGCTGTTTCGACACGGGATCTTGTACACCGTAGATGCCACGGATGAGACCAGCCTCGGCCGCGTAGTGCGCCTGTGCCTGGGTGAACTGGTAGTGTGCCTGCAGGCCTTCGGTACGGGTCAGTGCGGCGTAGCCGCCGAGCAGGATCGCCAGCAGCGTGCAGGCCCACAACACCAGTAG
Organism: Rhodanobacter sp.; assembly: GCA_036398675.1. GTDB lineage: Bacteria > Pseudomonadota > Gammaproteobacteria > Xanthomonadales > Rhodanobacteraceae > Rhodanobacter. The sequence goes on from DASWOQ010000020.1 coordinate 9,179, forward strand.
CAGGGCTACACCCCGTTGACGGCGATGCTGCAGCGGCACCCGCGGCGGCGTCACAGACTTCCACCGCGCGCGCCCATGATCGACTGGCCGTTCTGCAGCCCGGTGCTGTTCAACGGGTTGGATCGGAGGGGAATTTGCAATTGCGGCCAGTCGTAGTTGCCGTCGACCTGCAGCTCGATGCTCACCAGTTCGGGAAGCAACCGGCCATCCGCCCATGAGGCGGACCAGGGCAGCGCATGGCCCTGTGTGTCCACACCGCTATATTTGAAACCACCACTGCGGATGTGGTCGACCAACACCTGTGGATCGCCCAGCGGGCGCGGCGGCTGGCCATCCGGCGGCAGAACGGCCAGGCTCAGTTCGAGTCGCGAGTTCCCATGGCCATCATCGATCAATTGCAGGCGCTGCAGCTGCGGGCCGAGTTTGCCGAGATATCCCGGCAGCGGCGCCACATAGAGCATCTCGTGCGCACTGCCGGTGAAGTAGATATCTTCGCCACGCTCATTGCGGCCGATCGGCTGGATCAGGCTCTGCGCCAGTTCGCGGCGCAGAAAATCTTGCGCGGACCGCAACTGGTCCATCCGTTCGACCGCGGCAGTCCCCGAGCGCACACCGTGGCTGGCGGTCTGGATACCGGAATACACGCCGAGCAACAGCAGCGCCATCAGCAACAGCGAGGCGAGCACTTCGATCAGGGTGAAGCCGGCGACCTGTTTCATCGGGTGGCCTGCGTGCCACCGAAGCCGCCGCCCGTCGGAATCGCGGACAGCCGCAAAGTGCGGAAATGCGCCGACTGCGGATGCGACGCCGGTCCCCACAGCACATCGAGATCCAACTGGTACAGATGCAGCGTTGCGTCCGCATTGGCCGGACCTGCATCCTGCCAGGGCGTCACATCCAGTTGCCAGCGGAACCTCGCATTGAACTGCCCCGAGCTGTGGCCCGGCTTCAACGCCTGCCCAACGAACGCACTGTCCAGCTTGCTGCGTGCCCACATGGCCGCCTCGCTGTGCGTCGCGGCGTTCTGCGATAACCCGGTCGACGCGCCGGCCACTTTCATCAGCACGGTAAACGCGATCGCCAGCAACATGATCGCAGCGATCATCTCGATCAGGCTGAAGCCGTGCTGCTGTCGCTTGTGCAGGAGCAGGCGTTTCATCGCACTACGACCATGTCGACCACGCGCACTTCGCCGGTCAGCCACGACACGTTGACGTGCCACTGGCGTTTGCCGCTCTGCAGCGTGATGCGACCACCGGTGGAACTGCCATCGGGAAAGAAGCGGATGCGTCCGGTGTGATCGTTCGGCTGGTCTTCCGCGGCGCTGGTGATGCTCAGTCGCAAGCCACGCGGCAACGCGACATCATGCTGCTTGATGTCGCGATAGGTGTTCGCGCGAGTGTCCACGTCGAAGTTCTGTTCCTTGCCTCGAACGATCGCCTGCGCACGCGTCGCCCGCAGCGCGCCGGCCAGTTCGCTGCTGGCCGCACGCACGCGTGCGCCGGCCAGTCCCTGTGTAATCGAGATCGACACCGCGGCGGCGGCGATGCCGATCAGCAGGATCACCGCCAGCATCTCGATCAGCGTGAAACCACCATCGCGGGCCACGCACCTGCCGCGGGTTGCAAGAGGCGATGACATTGCGCGAGGCGAGCGGGCGAGCATGGGGTTCGACAACGCAGGCTACTGCCAGTTGCCCACGTCCTGGCTATTGCCTTCGCCACCGGGCTTGCCATCCTGACCGTAGAAGATCAGATCGTAGCTGCCGTGGTCGCCCGGCGCCTTGTAGCCGAATTCATGGCCCCACGGATCCTTCAGATCCGAAGGCTTGCTGTACGGACCCTGCCAGTTCGGCGCGTTGGCCGGTTTCACGGCGAGATCCTGCAACTGCTGCGGCGGCGTGCCGTTGTCCAGCGCGTAGTTCTCAATCTTCTGCCCCAGTGTGGTCAACTGCGCCTTGCCGGCGCCGTACTTGCCCTTGTCGAGCTTGCCGATCACCGAAGGCACGACCACTGCGGCGATCACGCCGATCAGCGCAATCACGGCCAGCATTTCGAGAAGGGTAAAACCGCCTGCGCGGCGCATGGATCGTGATGGCTGGTTGTGCATGGGAAACCTCGAAATAACGATGGAACGGATGGAAACGCTGCTGCGCGTAGCGATCATTGGATGCTTCCGGTCAGAGTGAGCAGCGGCAGCATGATCGCTGCCATGATCACACCGACCATCACTGTCATCACGACGGTCAAGGCCGGGACCAGCGCGGCCAACAGACGATCGATCGCGCGTTTGGACTCAAGTTCAAAAGTATCCGCGACTTTCAGCAACATGATGTCGAGTTGGCCGGCTTCCTCGCCCACCTGCACCATCTGGATCGCCAGCCGCGGAAACAGTTTCGACTGGCCCAGCGCGAGGCTCAGACCGGCGCCGCCCTTCACCTGTTCGTGCGCCGCGCTGAGCGCGGTATCCAGTGCACGGTTGGCGGTGACCTGGCGCGTAATGGTCAATGCACCCAATAGCGGCACGCCATTTTTCAGCAGCGTGCCCAGCGTGCGTGCGATGCGCGCGGTTTCCACTTTCAGCAGCAGCGGGCCGACCAGCCGCAGGCTCAGCATCCGCGTATGCCATGCCAGCCGCGCCTGCGGGTCGCGCAGCCGCGCACGCCACACGAACCAGCCGCCGACCAGCACGATCAGGATAAGCCACCACCATGACTGCAGTGTGTTGCCCAGCATCAGCACCGCCTGGGTAATCCACGGGATCGGCACCTGCATGTCGGTGAAGATCGGCACGAACTGCGGTACCACGTACGCCAGCAGCAGGATCAGCGAGCCCAGCACGCCGACCATCAGGAACGCCGGATAGATCAGCGCGTTCACGATGCTGCCGCGCATCTGCTGCGAACGCTCGAGGTAATCGGCCAGCCGGCGCAGGGTTTCTTCCAGCGAACCGCCGGCCTCGCCTGCGCGCACCAGGCTGACGTACAGCCTGGGGAATACGCCGTGCTCTTCGTCCAGCGCGGACGACAGGGTATTGCCGCCGCGCACGCGATCACGCACGCGCTCGATCAGCTTCTTCGCGCTTTCGCTTTCAGGCAGGTCGAGCAGGATGCTCAGAGCACGATCCAGCGGTTGGCCCGCACCCAGCAAGGTCGCCAGCTGATGGGTGAACTGCGCGAGCTGGTCGCCAGTGAAAGGTCCACGCTTGAACAGCGCCGAGAACCCGCCAGTGCCCGCCGCACCCACTGCCGGCCGGGCATCGAGCGGCGTATGGCCCTGGTCCTGCAGGCGTCCGATCACCTCCTCGACGCTCAGCGCTTCCATCTCGCCGTGCAGCACTTCGCCGGCATCGGTAACCGCCTTGTAACGGAACTGCGCCACGTCAGTTTTCCTGCGTGACGCGCAGGACCTCTTCAAGCGTGGTGATGCCCGCCACCGCCTTGGCGATGCCGTCCTCGTACATCGTATGCATGCCTTCGGCGCGCGCCTGGCGTTCGATCTCGCCGGCGTCGGCGCGTTGCATCACCAATCGACGCAGCGGGTCGCTCATGGTGAGGAATTCCATGATCGCGCGGCGCCCGCGATAGCCGGTGGGGTTAGCGGCGCTGCTGCCCGGCTTCCATAGCCGGATCGGACGTTCGTCGGTGTATTTCTCCAGCTCGAATTGTGCGATCACTTCCGGCAGCGCTTCGTAGGATGTCGCGGTTTCCGGGTCGAGCCGGCGTACCAGCCGCTGCGCGAGGATGCCGTTGATGGTGGACCCGAGCAGGTAATCCTCCACGCCCATGTCGAGCAGTCGCGTGATGCCACCCGCGGCGCTGTTGGTGTGCAGCGTAGACAGCACCAGATGGCCGGTGAGCGCGGACTGGATCGCGATGCGGCAGGTTTCCAGATCGCGCATTTCGCCGATCATGATCACGTCCGGATCCTGACGCACGATCGAACGCAGCGCGCCGCTGAAATCCAGCCCGATCTGCGGCTTCACCTGGATCTGGTTGATGCCTTCGATCTGGTACTCGACCGGATCCTCGACGGTGATGATCTTCACGTCGGGCGTGTTGATCTGCGACAGCGCGGTGTACAGCGTGGTGGTCTTGCCCGAACCGGTCGGGCCGGTCACCAGCAGGATCCCGTGCGGGCGTTCCAGCACGTCGATGAAGCGCTGCTGGAAGCTGTCGGTGAAACCGAGCGAGGCGAAATCGAACACCACCGATTCGCGATCGAGGATACGCATCACCACCGATTCGCCGAAGCTGGTCGGCACGGTCGATACGCGCAGGTCCAGTTCCTTGCCCTGTACGCGCAACTGGATGCGACCGTCCTGCGGCAGACGGCGTTCGGCGATGTTGAGTCGCGCCATGATCTTCACGCGCGAGATCACTGCGGCGGTCGACGACGATGGCGGCGCTTCCACTTCGTGCAGCACGCCGTCGATTCGATAGCGCACCTTCAGATGGTTCTCGAACGGCTCGATGTGCACGTCCGACGCGCGCTGCTCCACCGCGCGCTGCAGGATCAGGTTGACCAGTCGAATCACCGGCGCTTCGGAGGCGAGATCACGCAGGTGCTCGACGTCGTCCTCCTCCGCCGCGGTGCCGTCGAGGTTTTCCACGATGGTGCCCATCGCCGAGCGGCCGGTGCCGTAATAACGTTCGATCAGACCGTCGATTTCCGAACGCAGGCCGACACGCAAGGCAACCGGCCGACCAGCCGCCAGTTCGACCGCCTGTAGCGGATACGGATCGGCGGGATCGGACACGATCAGCGCCAGCCCGTGCTCCTCGTCGCGCACCGGCACCACATGCTGCTGCTTGAGGAAACGCAGCGACAATTCGAGATCGGCGGGTGGCAGTTCCGGCGCGTCGCGCGCGGCAAGCAGCGGCACCTGCAGCAGTTCCGCCCACGCCTCGGCCAGATCGCGCTCGGAGACCAGCCCGAGCCGCGCCATCAGCGTGGTCAAGGTGCCCTCGGCGGACTCCTCATGCAACCGGCGCGCGCGACCCAGATCGCTGTCTTTCAGGCGGCCGCGCGCCACCAGCAGGGCGCACACCTCCGCCTCGCGGTTGCCGGCCACGCCTGTTCCGCTTGCCGCCGGCTCAATGGCTGCCGACATCCTCCACCCCGCTCAAGTATGCGCTGACCCGTCACGCTCCCTGTATTGGCGTAACGGCAAACGCCATAGGTATCACATCCAGCCGGCAACATGCGAGCGCACGGGCCGCGCTTCAGTCATGAAAAAAGCCGACGCCCTTGCTGGCATCGGCTTCGACCCGGACATCATGGTTCCGTTCAGCCCGTCAACGGTCCGAAAGTCCCTGCGAAACCGGCGGCATCGATGCCGCCGGTTTCCGTGACCAACTGGCGTCGTCATCCATGACGATCTTCGCGACTTACCAACTGAATCCGCCGCCGACGCCCACGGTGCTTTCCGAACCCGATACTGATGCGCCGATCGAGACGCTCGCACGATTCTGCTTGAACGCACGCTGGTAACCCACCGAAATCGCCGACTCGCCGCCATAGTTCCCGGCGCCGACGCCAACGCGATTATCACCTGCCAGCCCGGAGGTATTGGCAGTCATCTGCGCCATCGCCGTACCCATCGCCCCGACCCGATCCAGGCGCTGGTCGACCGCGTGGAACTGGTCGTCGACCTTGCTGCGGAAAGCGTCGAAGTCGCTGCTGCTGACCACATTGCCGAGCTTGCTGTCGGTATAGGCCTTGGCACTGCTGAGGGTCGTCGCATCCCCGGAATCGGCATACGTCTTGGCGCTCTGCAACGCCTCGCCGACCTGGCCCACGTTCGCCGCATCGGTATCGGCCGTGCCAGCCGCCACATTGGTAATGCGACGCTGGTTCGACGCACTACCCACGGACACGGTATTGGCCTGATCCGCCACCGAGCCCTGACCGAGCGCGACGCTGTTCTCCGCCGTGACCGTAGCACCCTGTCCAATCGCGGTACCTGAGGCCGCAGTCACACTGCTGCCCGCACCCACCGCCACCGAATTGGTCGCCGCTGCCGCTACCGTGGCATTGCTGCCTACCGCCGTGCTGTTGTCCGCACCGATCGACGTGCCCGTGCCCAGCGCCGTGTCGCCGCTATCCTTGGCGACGCTTCCACTGCCGATGGCCAGGCCGTTGCCGGTGCCCACCGGAATCTGGCTGCCCGTGCCTTGCTTCAACTGCATGATCTCCTGATTGATCTGGGTGAGGCTTTGCAGGGCTCCGCTGAGCACACCGTCGACCGCACCGAACGCATCCCCGACATTGCCGTAGCTACTGCCCTGAATGCTGTAAACCGGAGCCGTCAGGCCACCACTCCCCATCACCGAGCCGCCGCCCAACGCCTGGGCCACCGAATCACCCAGGCTTGAAAACTGCTCGTCGAAATTGCCGCTGATACCCGTTACTGCCTGGTTGAGCTGATCCAGGTTGACCGCATCGGTACCATCCGTGCCCGCCGCAACGTTGGAAATTTTGGTGCCATTTGCTCCCTGCAGGGTAATCTTGGCCTTGCTGTCATCGTCGTAAGCCACCGCGCTCAAGGTGTTGCCGCTGCCATCAATCAGGCCGGCCTGCTTGAGTTGGGCTACGTTCACCGCATCGGTGTCCTGCGTGCCGGCCGCCACGTTGGTAATCTGCCGCTCCGCACCCGCACTGCCCACCGAGACCGTGTTGACACGGTCGGCAATCGATCCCGCTCCCAGCGCCACGCTGTTTTCGGCCTGAACATCACTACCTGCACCCACCGCAGTGCCACCATTGGCGGCCCCCTCCACCCGTGCCCCCGTACCCAGTGCCGTGCCGGTGAGGCCGAGCGATATGCTGCCCTCGCCCAGCGCCACCGAGTTCGTCTGCGCGAAGGCAGCATCACCGATGGCAGTACTGTTGTCACCCCAAGCCGCGCTGGCGCTGCCGATCGACGTGCTGTGGCTGCCCATAGCATTCGCATCCATGCCCATGGCCGTACCACGAACTCCTGGTGTCGTTGCTCCGATACCGATGGCCGTCGAGTAGTCGCCAGCAGCGGTCGCATAGCTGCCGATGGCCGTACTGTCGATACCGGTGGCCTGGGACACCCAGCCGATCGCCACGCTCTGCTCTCCCGCAGCAACACTTTGCGAACCGAGAGCCGTAGAGACATCGCTATAGGCACTCGCTTTATCGCCGATCGCCACACTGTCGCCGCCTTGCGCCCAGCTCTGATTACCTACCGCCGTCGAACCGTCCCCGATCGCATAGGCGACTGCGCCCAGACTGGTCGTTCCGCTACCGGTTGCCACTGCGCCCGCACCGAACGCCGAAGAAGCCGCGCCGCTGGCATTGGCACTCGGACCGACCGCCGTACTGATGTCGCCGGAACTGGTCGCCGCCGTGGTGATGCTGTTGCCGGCGCTATCGGTGATCGCCGGATCACCATTGTCGTCGACTGCCACCCCGCCGATCGCCACACTGCCGGATCCTATGGCTTGCGCACCCGCACCATAGGAGGCTGCGTTCTTGCCGCTAGCCGTGGCGCCGTAACCAGCCGCTGTGGCGTAGTCGGCATTGGTGGCTGTGCCGCTACCGAGCGCCGACGAACCCACGCCCTGCGCAATGGCATTCGCGCCCACCGCCGTGCTGTTGTCGTCGAACGCCACCGCACCTGCACCCAACGCCGCACTTTCGGTGCCTTCGGCAATGGCATTGGCACCGGCCGCCACGCTGTGTTCACCATCGGCCACGGCATCGTCGCTGCCGTCATTCGCACCGTTTGCATCGAAGTAATGCGAGGCAAACGATGTTCCGCCGGTCGCCGCATTCAACTGCGCGAGGTTTACCGCATCGGTCGCTTCCGTGCCCGCTGCCACATTGGCGATCTGTCGCTCCGCGCCTGCACTGCCCACCGAGACCGTGTTGGCACGGTCGGCGATGGAAAACGCACCGAGCGCAACCGAGTTCGCGCCACTGACCGTGGTGCTGGCGCCTACGGCCGTGGCGCCATCGGCATTCGCCCAACTGTTCTGGCCAAGCGCTGTCGAATTGGCATTTATCGCCCATGCGAATTGGCCTAGCGATGTGCTGTTGTCACCGGATGCCCACGCCGTGGCGCCCACTGCCGTACTGGCCGATCCTGCGGCATACGAATCGTTGCCGATGCTGATCGACTCCCAACCCAGCGCCTGCGACGCCGGACCGATGGCGATGGAGCCATCATCACCGGTCGCCCATGCGCCGCCACCGATACTGATCGACTGGTAGCCGGTCGACAGGCTGGCGATTCCCAGCGCAACCGTGTCTTCGCCGGAAGCGACGGATCCCGCACCCACGGCGGTGGAGCGATAGCCTTCCGCCATCGCCCCCAGGCCAACGGCGGTGGCGGCGAAATCGCTGGCCTCTGCACTGGCACCGATCGCGGTGGCACCCACCGCCGAACTGGTCGCGCTGGTATCTATCAGCAAGCCATCTTCGCCATGCAGCAACAGATCGCCGTTGTCGTCGACCGCAACACCGCCGATCGCTACCGAAGAATTGGCGGTGGCCTGCGCGCTTTGACCGTACGCTGCACTATTGATGCCCGACGCTACGGCGCCATACCCAGCTGCGGTGGCGTAGTCGGCATTGGTACCTGCACCGCTGCCGAACGCCGACGAACCCACACCCTGCGCAATGGCATTCGCGCCCACCGCCGTGCTGTTGTCGTCGAACGCCACCGCACCTGAACCTATCGCCGCGCTCTCCGTGCCTTCGGCAATGGCATTGGCGCCGGCCGCCACGCTATGTTCACCATCGGCTACGGCATCGTCGCTGCCATCCTGTGCGCCATCGGCCGCAAAGTAACCCTGCTCGTCCACCGCCGCGGCCGCCACGGTGGCAACGTGCTTTTGATAAGACGCCGCAGCCTTCACGACTTTGCCCGTGACAGGCTTGGGGGCAACCACTGCGGCCTTGTTATTCACTCCAGAAGCATTCGCGGAAAATGTCGGTAGTGACAGCAGCAAGATGGCGCCCAGCGAAGCGCCCACAACGGATCGATTGACCGTGCCGCTCTTTCCCTGTGCACGTGCCAACTCGGAAACCACAACAACTTGCCGCAGCGTGCGGCTCCAGACTTTACTGAAAATCTTGTTCACGAACGGGCTCCCGCTGACACAGCGTCAGGATGAAAAGGTGAGAAGAAATATCGGCAATTGATTATTTGTGCGGCGACCCTATGCATTCCGGCTCCCGCGCCTTGTCCGCTGGTCAGTCCCAGTCCTGCATTGGCAACCAACACGACAAACCGATCGCATACCGCATTCAGCTTTCGTGCCGCTGACGTCGAAAGACGTCGACCCTGACAGACGCCAAGCGACCAAGCACAGAGACGTCTGCAGTGAAAAACGAGCGCGCTGCCGCACGTGCCACGGGCAGCCATGTGGTTCGCAGGTACATGGATGAATCCCCAGAATTAATCGGCGGAACCCGGCGGAGCCTCCTGGCCTGAAGCGCAGCCGGCTCTCAGCCCTCTTGACTAGTACCGGCTATCCGCCCGTCCACACGCAATGCCAAGTCAAGTTTCTGCAGATGCTTCCCTGCAACAGCCAAACTGCGCGATCCCGGCAGTTTAGTGAAATGACATTGAAGACGTTGCATCCGTAAGGCTTGGAGACGGCGTCATCCACATGTCATGCTATCGATCCTATGCCGGCAATCTGCGTTGGTCACGCACCTATTTTTGGCAAAATTTGCCAAAACTCACCGTCGGTTGCGCCGCCTGTTCAGCCGCCTTTGTCGGCCTTCGCGCGTTCCAATATTTCGCTGCGCTCCCCACTCCAAAGAAAGTGCAAGCCCTTATGTTGTCGCATTTCAACTCTTGGCTACGTCGCCCGCACATCACGGATGTCGTGGATGACAGAATTTCTCCATTCATCCAGACGCTGCTGCTGTTCGCCGGTATAGCGCTTCCTCTGAACAAGGCTTACGCGCTTTGGGCCGATGCAACCTACTGGCGTGCGTTTGCGCTGTTACTGCCGTCGGCGCCGCACGTTGCCTTCGCCGTGGACCTGGGGACGGATGCAATCATCGTCGCCGGCGCATGGACCAGTCTGTACCTGATCCGGCTCGGCCACTTTCACCAAGCCATCGGAACTTTCATCGGGGCCATTCTCACAGCGGGTTTGCTCGCCTACGGCACATTCGGCTTCTGGGTGCTGCAGGGCGACTTTTATCCAGTCATTGTGCTTGCCTTGGGAGGCTTGATACTCAGCCGGCGCGCATTGACCGTTATCTATCTGGTTGTGATTCTGCAATTTGTCCTCGGCATGAGTTCGGACATGCTCCGGCATCCTCACGCCGGCCTGAACATGGGCGAGAACGTGCTGAACAGCGACTTTGTCCAGTTGCCCATGCGGATAGTCAACTACCTGCTGGTCGTTCTGATCATCGACCGCACGGGCAATGCGCTACGCAAGAGCCTGGCCGAGTCGGACCAGCGTCGTCAGCAACTGCACCAGGAGATGATCGAGCGCGAACAGGCGCAGGAGCAGTTGCTGCATGCCCAGAAAATGGACGCTGTCGGGAAGCTCGCCAGCGGCATTGCCCATGACTTCAACAATGTGCTGGGCATCATCCTCGGCTTCGCTCTCGAACGGCATCGTCTCGACGAACCTGGCGCCGATCGCAGCGAGGATGCGCTGGCTCTGGCCACGGCCATGCACGGCATGGAGATGGCCGCACGCCGTGGGGCCTCGGTGAGCCGCCAGCTACTCAATTTCAGCCGGCTGGAAGTGACCCACGAGGAAACCTTCGACGCCGCCGAAGCCTTGCGCGAACTGCAGCCTTTGCTGCGGCAATTGCTGCCGGCTCCGATACGCTTGAACATCGATACCAGCGACGAGCCATTGCCGATCCGCTTCGACCGCAGCCAGTTCGAACTGGCACTGCTCAACCTAGCGTCCAATGCGCGCGATGCCATGCCCGATGGCGGCACGTTGGACCTGACGGCTGCAGCGATCGATGCTTCGAACCTGTGCATCCGCGTGCGCGACAACGGCAGGGGCATGGGCGAGGACGTCAAACGACGTATCTTCGAGCCGTTCTACACCACCAAGCCGGCCGGCAGTGGCACCGGACTGGGGCTCACCGTGATCTACGGGCTGGTCGAACGCACAGGCGGCCATATCGACGTCGAATCCGCACCGGGCGTAGGTACCACGCTGCTAATCCATTTGCCGATAACCACGCATGCATTCGCTGCATCTCGCCTGCGGCCGACGTGCGCGCGCTACACGTGCTGCTGATCGAGGACGAGGACGAGCTGCGCACCTGTGCGGCCAAGCGCTTCACCACAGCGACTGCGAGGTGCAAGCGGTGATGACCGGCGCCGAGGCCGAACAACTGGCCCGCCAGCCGGCATTCGCGCCGGATGTACTGGTCTGCGACAACCGCCTGTCCGATTCCGATGGTGTGACCCTGCTGCCGAAACTGCGGCACAATCTTCCGCGCGTGCCGATGATCCTGATCTCGGCCTATCTCGACACCGACGGACAAGCTTCGCTGCCCGTCGATGCATTTATCGAGCGCCTACCCAAGCCGTTCCTGACCACCACGCTGGTGGCGCAGGTGATGGACACCGCAAGACGCCATCGCTGATGCGGTAACCAAGTACTCAGACGATGACCAGGATGTAGCCCTCGCCATGCACCGCGTTCAACGGCAACGGCACACCGAGCACCCGCTGCACCTTGCTGCGCAGACGATGGATCAGCGAGTCGAGCCGGTGCGTGTCGAAATCGTGCAAGTCTCCAGTCAGCGCCGCGATCAGCACGTCGCGCGAAAGCACGCGATTGGCTGATCCCAGCAACGCCTCCATCAGCAGCCGTTCGGACTTAGTCAGTGCCATCAGCGCACCCGATGGTGCAATCAGGCACCAGCCGTCGGCATCGAGCCGCCAGTTGCCGTTCGACGGCGGCCGCGGTCCGCGCAACCGCCGCGCCAAGCTGTGCAGGGTGGCTACCAGCAGATCGATGTCCACCGGCTTGGACAGATAGGCGTCCGCGCCCTCGCTGAGCCCGCGCACGCGATCGGGCATCTCGCTGCGACCGGTCAGCATCACGATGCCGATTTCACCGGCTTCCGCACGCAACTCGCGCGCCACCTGGAACCCGTCGCTGTCCGGCAGACCCACATCGAGTACCACGATGTCCGGCCACCGCCGCTGCAGATAACGCCGCATATCCTCCGCCCGCCCGACTGCCGCCACCTCGAAACCGAACTGCTGCAGCTTGGGCACTAGCACGTGATCACGCAGCAGCTCGTCGTCCTCCAGCAACAGCACCTGCAAACTTGCGGCGGGAGAAATCCGTGCTGTGTGCTTGCCGGCAGTCATGGTGAGTGGTGCGGATGGAAAGCCATACGTTAACCGATCCGGCCCACGACGACGTCATAACCCAATGGACCAAGCGATGACACACCGTCTTGCACACCCGCGGGCGACCGGCGAGACCGGTCTCGACTACAACCACGCTCACACCTCCCCATAACCGCAACAGCTATCACACCCGTTATGGCAAACAGCAAACACCATCGTAATCACATCCAGCTAGCGGCACGCGAGCATCATCCGCACACGACGGCGACCTGTTCATGGAGTACGCTGCACCGGGTGCTCACTGGCAAGACCCAATGCGTTTGACGAAGCGTTTTCTCGGCAGACAGATCGCGTAACCGGGGTCTACACGAGTAATTCTGATTCGGGCATCACCATGCCCTATTCTCTAACGAATCAGCTAATCTCCCGCGCAAGATGACCATTCCCATTTCTTTCAAAGCATCAACGTAAAGGCATTGACGGTCGACGTGCTTGGCCAAGTCGAAATCCGCTCGCAATAACGATTATTCTCTCAAAAATTACAGGGGTTCATCGTGAAAAACAGCCATGGAATTCTGCTCGTCTTTGTCGCGGTCGTATTCGCCGCCGGATCGACAGCTGGCGCCAAAACTACCGCCATCAATGCGTTGTCAAAAGGCATTCCAGCAGCCAAAGCGGTGCGGATTACACAGGTTGTCGACGACAATATCGTGTCGGTGCTGAAGAAAAGTCACCTTTCCCTTGTTGACAAACTGCAGACAGCTGGAGGCGTGGATATAGCCACGCCGATCAATCACCTTCAGTTGTTACTTCAACGCAGCGAACAACAAACTGAAGCACTCGAAGCCCTTATCGCGGATCAGCACAATCCGGATTCACCGCGTTTCCAACATTGGTTGACGCCGGAGCAGTACGGCCAGACTTTCGGTGCCGCCGATCAGGATATCCAGGCGGTGACAGCGTGGCTGGTGTCGCAGGGCTTCAAAGTCAACGGCGTTTATCCGAATAAGTTGCAGATCGACTTCGGCGGCACAGTAGGGCAGGTAAATCGTGCGTTCCAGACGCGGGAGTTGCAGTACAAGCTCGGCGATGGCAACACGCATTTCGCTATTGCCAACGACATCAGCATTCCTTCAGCGCTTCGACCGGTGGTCGCAGGCGTCGCGGGGCTGAGCAACCTGCATCCAAGATCGAAATCGATCCTGCCTGGACCCAGCCGGCGCAATTCTGTCTCCAGCCGCGCCGTGGTTCAGCCGGAAACACTGCCGAACGTCGCCACACGCAACTTGGTGCCTTACGACATCGCAGAGATGTACAACATCGCGCCGCTGCACACGAATGGCGTTGTGGGGAAGGGCGTTGATATAGCGATTGTCAGCGATACTTTCATGGAAACGGCGGACTGGGATGCTTTCGTCAGCCTGTTCCAGCTCGGAAGTTATGGGGGCAGCCTTACGGAGATCGCTCCGCAGGCAAGCGATTTAGACAATTGCGTGGATCCTCTTCCGCCACCGCAGCCGGATACCGTCTTTATTGGCGAACCGTCTCTCACCGCGGAAGCAGAATGGGCTACCGCTGTCGCACCTGGGGCGAATATCGTGGTGGCGAATTGTAAGGATTCCAGTGCTGCGGATACTTACAGTGGTGTGATGATCGCTACTACCAACCTCATCAACGGCTCGAGCCGGCCAGACATCATCGAGACCGGATACAGGTATGGCGAATTCCTGACCGATAGTGCCTTCAAAAACCTGATCGACCTCACTTGGCAACAAGCCGATGCTGAGGGCATTTCGGTATTCGTGAGCACTGGCGACTTCGGTAGTGGTGATTCGCCGCTCACCGATATCATCCCGCTAGCTTTCGTCGACTTTGACCACGGCGTGGACGCGAATGCGTTCGCCACCTCACCTCACGTGACGGCTGTGGGCGGCACCGACGTCGCGGATGTCTTGGACCACACTACCAGCCAGTATTTCAGCAGCACCATCAATTCGGTAGGCGGCAGAGCTCTGTCATACGTGCCGGAGATTCCATATAACCAATCTTGTGGCAATGGCGTAGCTGCCGTTTCCAGAGGCTGGACCAGCGCGGTGGCGCTGTGCCAAGCGCAGTTGAATGTGCATCCTGAGGGTTCCACCTTGAACGAGTATGGTTCAGGGGGCGCTCCATCTGCAGTGGATAGCAAACCGAGTTGGCAAAGCGCTGTACTCGGCGTCTCGCCGGATCAGTCGCGCGATCTGCCCGATGTAGCACTGTTTGGCGGATCCTACGGCTACTACACCTATCTGGCGTATTGCTTGCGCACTGAATGGGAGCTTCCTTGCGACTCGATTCAGCCTTACTTAACCGACGGTCAATACGGCACTCCGCTTTCTGCGGCCATGTTTGCTGGTATCCAAGCCGTGATGGACCAAGGCCTCGCCGCGCGTGGCCTGTCGCTCGACCAAGGCAATGCAGCCCCGACGCTTTATGCCCTGGCAGCTCAGGAATATGGCACGGGTACAGGCAGCGCACCAGGCAGCCTGGCTGCTTGCAATTCGAATAACGGCATCAACGGAACCAGCAACTGTGTGTTCTACAACATCACGCGTGGTTCGAATTCCGTCAATTGCGCGGTGTTGACGGCCGCGGAAGGTGGCACAGGTAGCACGCCGAATTGCTACATCTACGGCATGCTTCAGATGCCTGGTTACACACCGACACCCATTGGTCTGACGGCACTCGATACAACCGCATACAACCCGCAAACCAAGGCCTATAGCGCGCAGCCCGGTTGGAGCTTCGCGGCAGGCCTGGGTTCGGTGAACGCACGAAACCTGTTGATTGCATGGCGCGCCTACGATCACGCGCCTCCTGCACAATAGTCGCTGGTCGGCCTTGCTCAGACGTCATGTCGCTTCGCACGCAGGATGTTTGCTCGGATCACGACATTGTTACCGTCCCATAGTTGCGACATCTGGGAAAATGATGGTTTCAGGCATACGGCTGGACGATGCAACTACTCGATATCGGCGCCAACCTCGGCCACGAATCCTTCCACCATGACTTCGATGCCGTGCTGCAGCGTGCTCGTGCGCACGGCGCGGAGCGGATGATAGTGACCGGCGCATCGCGGGACGGGAGCAGGCATGCGCTCGAACTGGCCATCGCGCATCCAGGCATTCTTTTCGCCACCGCCGGCGTGCATCCGCACCACGCGATCGACTACGACGACGCCACCGACGCAGTGCTGCGCGAGCTTGGCAGCCATCCTCAGGTACGTGCGGTCGGCGAGACCGGACTCGACTACAACCGCAACTATTCGCCGCGCGAGGTGCAGCTTCTGGTGTTCGAACGACAGTTGCAGATCGCCGTGGATCTGCAGAAGCCGCTGTTCCTGCACCAGCGCGATGCGCATGCCGATTTCATCGCATTGCTGCGGCGCTATCGCGACAAGGTGCCGGCGGCCGTGGTGCATTGCTTCACCGACACCGGCGAGGCGTTGCGTGACTATCTCGCACTGGATTGCCACATCGGCATCACCGGCTGGGTCTGCGACGAACGCCGCGGCACGCACTTGCGCGAACTGGTGCGGGACATCCCGGCGAACCGGCTGATGCTGGAAACCGACGCGCCTTACCTGCTGCCACGCACGGTGCTGCCGCAGCCGGCCCATCGGCGCAACGAGCCGATGTACCTGAAGCATATTTGCGAGGAAGTGGCGCGCGATCGCGGCGAGCCGGCGGAAGTCACCGCGGCGAACAGCACCGCGACGGCCGAGGCATTCTTCGGACTGCCGCCCCGCTGACGATCATGGCGGTGCGAGCACCCGCGTTTCGCCGGGCGCCAATCCATCCAGTTCATGATCGCCGATACGCACGCGGATCAGCCGCAAGGTGGGGAAACCGACCGCGGCGGTCATCCGTCGCACCTGCCGGTTGCGACCCTCGCGCAACGTCAGGCGAATCCAGCCGGTGGGAATGCTCTGGCGAAAACGCACCGGCGGGTCGCGCGGCCACAGCCATTCCGGCTCGGCGGCGTATTCCACGATGGCCGGCAGGGTCGGTCCGTCGTTCAATGGGACGCCGCGACGGAGCGTTGCCATGGCCGAATCGGCCATTTCGCCTTCCACCTGCACCAGATAGGTCTTTTCCTGCTTGTGCCGCGGATCGGTCAGCCGATGCGCCAGGCGGCCGTCGTCGGTCAGCAGCAGCAAGCCCTCGCTGTCCCGGTCCAGCCGTCCGGCCGCATAGACGTCCTTTTGCCTGACGAAATCGGCAAGCGTTCGCCGGCCCTGCGCATCGGTGAACTGGCAAAGCACGTCGTAAGGCTTGTTGAGCGCGATCAGCACGGCGGTTCGCGTCCGCGGTCGTTCAGTACGTCGCCGCAGCGGCAGCCGGTGCGGCAGGTTTGATGAAGCGAAGAGTCATGCGGTCCGATTCGCCGATCGACAGATACTTCGCCCGATCCTGCTGGCCAAGCGCGAGCGTGGGCGGCAAGGTCCAGACGCCTTTCGGATAATCCTTGGTGTCTTTCGGATTGGCATTGATCTCGCTGCTTTCATCCAGGGTGAAACCGGCATCGGTGGCCAGCTTCACCACGTAGCGTGTCGGCAGGTAGCCGCTTTCCTTCACCGTCTCCAGAGACGCATCGTCCTTTGCGCGGTGATCGACCACGCCGAGAACGCCGCCAGGCCGCAGCACGGCAAAGAACGCCCGGAACATCGCCGGCGCGGTATCGGCCATCACCCAGTTGTGCACATTGCGGAAAGTCAGCACCAGATCGGCCGATCCCGCCGCGCCGAGCACCGGGGCCTTCGGGTTGAATTCGACGAATTGCGCCTTGCCGTAATGGGGCGCGTCGGACGCGAACTTGGCATGCAGTGCATCGCCATCGTGCTTCGCCTCGCCATCGACAGGCTTTTCGACGGCAGCGATGTAGTGGCCATTGTCCTGCAGCAGCGGCGCCAGGATCTCGCTGTACCAACCGCCGCCGGGCGTGATCTCGATGACCGTCTGGTCGGGGCGGATGCCGAAAAACTGCAGCGTCGCCTTGGGATGCCGATACGCATCGCGCGCCCGATTGGCCTCGGAACGCCAACCGCCCGCCAGCACGCTATCGAGCTGGCTCGAGGTGAAATCGCTGGCGCTGGTCGGCGGTACCAGTTCGTCGGTGGGCTGATCGGGGATGGGCTGGTCCGGCGTTGCCGCACTGGCAGAGGTTGCCTGCGCGAACACCGCCATCGGCAAGAGGCAGCATGTTGCCAAAAGCAGCGTCGCAAACCGCAGGTCCTTTCCGGTCTTTTTCGTTTCCATCTCGTGCGCTCCCACGCGATAACCATCGACATGCCGACCACCCGGCCGCAAGTTTGACGCAATGTGACCATCCAGATGTGCAGGCGCGGTGGATTCGGCTCCGCGACGAACCGCCTTCATCGCCGAACTGGAGCCGCACGTCGTCGGGACCGATTCCGACGGCCGACCAAACCCGCTTCAGAAATGGATCACCGAACGGATCACCTTGCCCGCATGCATCAACTCGAACGCATCGTTGATGCGCTCCAGCGGCAGCACTTCGGTGATCATCTCGTCGATCCGGATTTCGCCAGCCATGTAGCGATCCACGTAGCCGGGCAATTGGGAACGGCCTTTC
>DASWOQ010000021.1:0-5715 GCA_036398675.1 Rhodanobacter sp.
GGCGCGCAAGGTGGGTGAGCTCGACAACCGCGGCAGCCACTTCTACCTGGCCATGTACTGGGCACAGGCGCTGGCCGCACAGGACGACGATGCTGCATTGAAGACGCGCTTCACTTCCGTCGCGCAGGTGCTGCAGGACAATGAGGCGACCATTGTCGGCGAGCTCAACGGTGCGCAAGGCAAGCCGGTGGACATCGGCGGCTACTACCACCCGAACCTGAAGCGGGTGAGCGACGCCATGCGCCCCAGCGCCACGTTCAACGCGGCCTTGGCGGCGCTCGCTTCGACGCGCTGATCCGATCGGATATGAATGCAGAAGGGGCGCATGGCGCCCCTTCTGCATCAGCGCATCAGGGTTTCGGCGCGATACGGGCTTCGCGTTGCGCTGGAGGCATGCCGTCGACGTAATAGTCCAATGCAGTCACATCGCCGCGCGCGTCACGCACGACCTGAAAATAGTCAGTGCCGTCATGCGGAAAAAACAGCCGGTCGCCGCTGGCGATCGCAATCGGACGCTTCGGTCCGCGGGTTCGTTGCATCGTCAGCATGCCGCCGTCGACGGCGATGCTTCGTGTCGCGTCCGCATCGATGCGATAGTCGCCGGCGATCCGTGCCAGTGTCGCCGGTGCGGGCGCAATGGGCTCGAGCGCGGGGTAGGGATGGCCGATCGCGATCGCGCCGAGCCGGTGCGCCAGCGAGCGCGGATTGGGCTGGCCCGCGTCGGTGTTCACCAGCACGACCACCGTCACCTGCTCGGCCGGAAAATACGTCAGCTGCGACGCGAAACCTTCGATGCCACCGTTGTGCTCGATCACCGGTTCGCCGCGCACGGTGCCCAGCATCAAACCGTAGCCGTAGTGGACCGACGTGCCATCGCGCATTGTTTTCGCACTCGACATCTGCGCGAACAGCGGTGCGGGCAGAACGCGTCCGCCGGCGAGGGCGCGCATCCAGCGATAGAGATCGTCGACATTCGAAGTCAGCGCACCTGCCGCGGCCGGACCCGCAATGTTGACGTAGGACGGATGGACGATGGTGCCGCTGTCGTCGCGGCTATAGCCGGACGCACGGTTCGGCACCAGCGTGCTGTCAGCAAAGAAGTCCGTATGCCGCAGACCGAGCGGGCCGGTGAGCAGGTCGTGGATCGCCACGTGCCACGGCTCGTGCGTGATGTTCTCGAGCACGGCGCCGAGCAGCATGTAGCCCGAATTGCTGTATGACCAGCTTTCGCCTGGCGCGAAGTCGGGCGCGTGGCTTTCGATCGCCTTGATCAGTGCCGCGGTGTCCGGTGCCTGCGAGGTGTCGATGTTCCAGTCGTCGCTGATGCCGGATGTATGGTCGAGCAATTCGGCGATGGTGATGTGCGCGCCGTTGGGAAAGCCGGGCACGTAGCGCGACAGCGGATCGTCCAGCGACAGCTTGCCGGCTGCCACCAGCTTCAGGATCGCCGCGGCGGTGAAGGTCTTGCTGACCGAGCCGATGCGGAACATCTGCGAGGTGGTCAGCGGCACGCCAAGTTCCACATCGGCGAGACCGCGTGCTTGTTCGTACAGCACCGTATCGCCGCGGGCGATCAATACGCTTGCTCCAGGCGCATCGATGGCTACTTCCTGGCGGAGCAACGCATCGGCCGACTGCCGAATCGTTGCGTCGTTCGTGCACCATGCGATGGTCGGCATCACGCTTAAGGCCAGTGCGACAGCCATCCTCTTTCCATATCGCATCCCCTTCTCCCCGATGCAGCGTCCACGACGCCGATTCGGACATTTTCGTCGAGTGGCATGCGTTCGCACAGGGGGATACAAACATCGCAAAAATCGCGTCGCGCCGATGCCTGTCTGCCACCCCAACGCGACTTTGGCACTTTCGCCGTAAACGAGGGCCATCTGGCTAAGATGCCTTCGCTCAGGCGCCCCGCCTGTTCGTGCTGCACCCGATGGAGTCGATGATGCGCCTCGTGTTCGCCAGCGCCCTGCTGTCGCTCGTCCTGCTGAATTCCGCGCAGGCACAGTCCGCGGCCTCCAGTGCGCCGCCGCCCGGACAGGTCACCAATCTCGAGGTCACCACGGTCAGCGGCGTGATGCCGGGGCCCGGCCTGTGGAAGGTCAGCCAGGGCGATCATGTGTTGTGGATCCTCGGCACGCTGTCGCCGCTGCCGCAGCGCATGCAGTGGGAATCGCGCGACCTGGAGGATGCGATCAGCCATTCGCAGCAAGTGCTGTTGTCGCCCACGATCAAGCCGAAGGTCGACGTGGGCTTCTTCGGCAAGCTCTTCCTGCTGCCCTCGGCCTATAGCGCGCGCAAGAACGACAACGGCGCCACGTTGCAGCAGGTGTTGCCGGCCCCGATGTATGCGCGCTGGCTGGTGCTGAAGCAGAAATACATCGGCAGGGACAATGGCATCGAGCGCTGGCGACCGATCTTCGCCGCGCAGCAGCTGTACCGCAAGGCCATCAAGGCCAACGATCTCAGCAACTCGGGCGGCGTGCAGGCGAACATCGACGTGCTGGCCAAGAAATACGGCGTCAGCGAAACCGCCACGACCTACGAAGTGGTGATCGAGCATCCGCACGATGCGATCAAGACATTCAAGAGCTCGGGCATCGACGACGTCGGCTGTTTCGGTCGCACGCTGGACAGCGTCGAACACGACATGCCGGCGATCACGGCGCGCGCCAACGCCTGGGCTACCGGTGATCTGCAGGCCCTGCGCACGTTGCCCGACAGCAACCGTTTCGGCACCTGCGTCACCGCGATCACCGATGCCGATTTCGCGCGCAAGCTCGGCTTCGCCGATGCGCCACAGAAGCTCGAGGCGCTCTGGCTCAATGCCGCGCGTCTAGCATTGAGCAACAACAAGCAGACCTTCGCGATGTTGCCGATCGATCAACTGCTTTCTGCCGATGGTTATCTAGCCACGCTCAAGGCACAGGGTTATCAGGTCGAACCGCCCGAGGACGATGACAGCACGGACGCCAGTGGCACACCGTGATATACACCGGATGCGTCAACTCTGCTCGGGGTGACTCGTTAGCTTTTGCGGGAGAGTTCGCTGCCTGAGGAGAGGGACCGGAAATGCGATATCTGAAAGCAATATGCTGGGGCGTCGCTTTGTCGGTAGCTCCGTTGTGGTTGGCGGTGCAGGCGGCCAACGGTGTGTCTCCGGCCGCGTCCGCCAGCGCGCCCGATGCAGTTCACGCGGTCAATTTGCAGGCAGTCACGGTAAGCGGCGTACAGCCCGGACCGGGCATGTGGAAGATAAGCAAGGGCGATCACGTGCTGTGGGTGCTCGGCACGCTGAGTCCGCTGCCGAAGAACATGCAATGGCAGGCTCACGAGGTGCAGCAAATCCTGGCACAGGCCCAGCAGGTTCTCGATGAGCCCACCGTCAGCATGCATGCGGATATCGGTTTTTTCGGCAAGCTGGCCTTGCTGCCGTCGCTGATCGGCGTGCGCAACAATCCGGATGGCAAGAAGCTGCAGGATCTGATGTCCGCCGCGGAGTACGCGCGCTGGCTGGCACTGAAGGCGAAGTACATCGGCCACGACAACGGTGTCGAGAAGCAGCGCCCGATCTTCGCCGCGATCACGCTCTACCTTGCGGCGATCGAGCAGGTGGGACTTGCCGACAAGGTGATCGATCCGGTGATCAAGTTGGCATTGAAGCAGCAGCGGCTGAAGCCCACGCCGGTCGCTTTCGTGATCGAGGTGGACAACCCGCGCGCACTGGTGAAGGACTTCAAGCACGAGCCGATGGAGGACATGGATTGCTTCAGCAAGACACTCGATCACCTGGAGAGCGACATCGGCTTGATGCGCGAGCGCGCCAATGCCTGGTCGATGGGCGACCTGGACTGGCTGCGCGAGTTGCCGATGAGCGCACAGATGGATGCCTGCAAGGTAGCCGTGACCGAATCGGGCATTGCACGAAAGCTGGGTGTCGTCGACCTGGGACAAAAAATCGAAACCACCTGGCTGGCAGCAGCCAGCAAGGCGCTCGATACCAACCAGGTCACCTTCGCGTTGTTGCCGATAGGGCATCTTCTTGGGTCGGACAATTACCCGGCGAAGCTGAAGGCGCGCGGCTATCGCGTCGAATTGCCGGACGGGCTGACCGAAGCGGTTGGTGATCCGATGGGCGTTGCCCCGGTCTCCAGCGCCACAGTTTCCGTGCGGCGCTGAAAGCCAGGCAGAGAGCTGGGTGCGGACTCAGTCGCTCGCCGTGTTCAACTGCGCCATCTCATTGGTGCTCAATGTTAGTTGCACGGCACCGAACAGTTCACGCAACTGTTCCACGTTGGTGGCGCTGGCGATCGGCGCGGTGATGCCGGGACGCGCCATCAGCCAGGCCAGTGCGACCTGTGCCGGGGTCGCCCGGTGGTCGGCGGCGATCGCGTCGAGCGCGGCGAGAATCCGCAGGCCGCGCGGGTTGAGGTATTTCTTCACCGCGCCGCCGCGTGCGGCACTCTTGGCCAGGTCGGCGTCGCTGCGGTACTTGCCGCTGAGGAAGCCGCTGGCCAGCGAGTAATAGCTGATTACGCCGATGTTCTCGGCGCGGACCAGCGGCTCCAGCGCCTGTTCGTAGCCGCTGCGGTCGGCGAGGTTATATTCCGGCTGCAGGCTTTCGTAGCGCGGCAGGTTGTTTTCCTTCGAAACCTTCAACGCCTCGGCCAGCCGGTCGGCGTTGTAGTTGGATGCGCCGATCACGCGTACCTTGCCCGCATCGATCAGGCGTCCAAACGCAGCCAGGGTTTCGTGCAGCGGCACGCTGGCATCGTCCTCGTGCGCCTGGTACAGGTCGATATGGTCGGTTTGCAGTCGCTTCAGTGAGCCTTCCACTGCTTCCACGATATTTATCGGAGAAAGGCCCGGTTGCTCGTTCCACTTGCCGACTTTGGTGGCGATCACCACCTGGTCGCGCTTGCCGCTCCTCTTGAACCACTTGCCGATGATGGTTTCCGAATCGCCGCCGTGGTTGCCCGGCACCCACGCCGAATAGGCATCCGCCGTGTCGATCAGGTTGAAGCCGGCATCGACGAATGCGTCGAGCAGTTCGAACGAACGCTTCTCGTCGGCGCTCCAGCCGAATACGTTGCCGCCGAATGCGAGCGGAGCGATGGACAGCGAAGACTTGCCAAGTGGACGCTTTTGCATGGAACACCTCGAAATAGTGGTGGACGAAAAGTCTGCACGCACTCCGGCAAACGCTGCGTGATGCTTTCGAGGTGGTTGCATATCGGCGGTAATCAAGCTCCGCCGATCAGTTCAACGCAGCCCCACAAGGCGCGGCCAGACGGCGGCACAATGCGCCAGGGGAACGGTTGGCCGTGGCACCGGCCGACACGTCGCCTGCCGGTGGATGATGTCCACTGGCTGGCCTATCCGGTACGGTCGATGGAACATCCCGGGCTGAAGGCATTCCGGCAGTGGCTGCTGGCCGAGGCCGACGATTACTGCGGACACCTGCCGGTGCCCGGAACTGACGATGCGCGCCCCGAAGACTGAAGCGGTTTCGAAAAGTCGTCGCCCGCGTCATCATTGTCCGTTGAGCATTCGTCTTTAGAGGAACCGAGCCATGAAGTCACGCGCCGCCGTTGCCTGGGAAGCGGGCAAACCGCTGAGCATTGAAGAAGTCGACGTCGCTGGCCCGAAGGCTGGTGAAGTATTGGTGCGTATCGTCGCTACCGGCGTATGCCACACCGACGCATTTACGTT
>DASWOQ010000022.1:0-14264 GCA_036398675.1 Rhodanobacter sp.
AACGTAAATGCGTCGGTGTGGCATACGCCGGTAGCGACGATACGCACCAATACTTCACCAGCCTTCGGGCCAGCGACGTCGACTTCTTCAATGCTCAGCGGTTTGCCCGCTTCCCAGGCAACGGCGGCGCGTGACTTCATGCGTGCAACTCCTGAAAGAAAAATGTGTTCGGAAATCTTTTGGTATATCAACTACCAAACCGTTCGGCCAAGTTTCATTTGGCCATACAGACGCCTCGATCAGCCTGATGGCGGACGACCTCCAGGAATCAGGTTCAACTGACGCGCCTTGATGTAGTCATAGATGGCCTGAATGTCCTTCGGCTCGAAAAAGCCCGCCCATGAAGGCATGCCCTTGTCGACGCGGCCGGTCATGGCGGTACTGAGAAACTGCTCGTAGGTCATGTCGCCGCTCAGCGACTTGCGAAGATCCGGCGCATATTCACCGCCGATGGCATCGCCCCCATGGCAGCGGAAGCAGTACGAGTTGTATTGCTCGTAGCCGCTGAAAACAGCCGGCGTGACAGCCTTCTGATCGGCTCCTGTAAAGACTGCCACATCGGTTTGCACGGGCTTGCCGAACGTGTCCTTGTACGTGTGCGTAGCCGCTGGCGGGGTAGCCGCTTTCGTACCGGCCGTCGTCGCCGCCGTCGAAGCGCTGCCATTGAGCGAGAGAATCCACTTCACCATCAGCGTCGTATCGGCATCACTGAGTTCAGGATGTGCGCTCATCGGCACGTCTCCCCAATTTCCGGCACCACCGACCTTTACCTTTTTCACCAGCGTGGCGACGATCGCGTCACCCTGGCTGGCGTAACGCTTGGCCACCTCCTGATAAGCGGGACCGACCAGCTTCTGGTCGACGGCATGGCAGGAAAAGCAATTGCTGGCACGTGCCTTGGCTTCGCCTTCCGGCATCTTGATATCGGCCGCATGGCTGTCCGCCGTGTGCAATAAAAGTGGTACGGCCACACCCAAGAAAAGGCCCAGAAAGGCCCGGGATGGCTTTAACAGGTGAAGCATGGGCAAATCTCCATTTTGATAAAATAGGCACACAGAACTCCGGTCACAGCGCGGCTGTATCGCCTTGCACGTTCTGGTCGCCCTGGCCGAACAACTGCACGCCATGCTCCTTGAGGATGCTCTGAAGTTGCGGGGTGTCGTTCTTGATGAGTGCATCCAGACGGCTCTTCAGCGCCTGATCGTTTTTGCGCACAGCCATCGACATGGGGAACGAATACATTTCTGGCGCCCCAAAGGCGCGGGTGTTAGGCAATGCGGAAATCGTGAGGTCCGGGAAATCCTTGAGGTAGGCGCCGACGGCCGGCTGCCAGGTAATCATCACGTCGAGCGTGCCGTTCTCGACGTCCTCCAGCACGCTGCGCGGCGACACACCCGAGTGACCGCCAATGTCATAAGCCTTGGCCGTCGTCACCAGGTCACGCAACTGCAGCCCCTCTTCCACCGGCGTATCGGATTCGAAGCCAATCTTCAGCTTGTGCAGGTCCGGCGCATCGAGGCTGCCGAGGTTGTAGCCCTTGGCTTTTCTGGAAATAAACACGTAGGACGACACGTAATAGGGATCAGTCGTCAGTTCTTCCTGATTGCCGTAGGGCATATTCATGACGACATCGCACTGGCCGCTGTCCAGATTGCGCGACAGATATTCGGGATAGCCGCCATGACCGCGGGAATCCGCCCAGGTGTAATCGACGGTGGCACCAAGTTTTCCCGCCACATACTTGGCGATATCGTTCTCGAAGCCCTTGCCGTTTCGGTTCGAGTACGGCAGGTAGTTGGGATCAGCACACACCTTGAGTACGTGGCCACCGACCGGTGCCGCGGCATATGCCGGTGGCGCAGTTATTGCCGCAGATAAAACGAGCGAACCGATCGCCAACATCGTCGCCGAGCGCCGGATCGCTGGATTCGCAATCATCGAAATCGTGGTTTTCATGCATCTCTCCGCGTACTGCCGCTGAAATGAAAACGGTCGGCGCCATGTCTCTGGAGGGACATGGCGCCGGCATGACCTGCGATCAGTCGAGGGCGAACACCATCAAGGTGCCGCCAAGGTTGGTGTAGTCGCTGAGTGTTGCCGTTGCGCCAACCGCACCCAGACCTTCGGTGGATTTGCTCAGGTTGTTGGAGAGGCCGATCGCGGCCCAGCCGCCCACACCGCTGAGGATCGCCACATACTGCTTGCCGCCGTAGGAGTAGGTGATCGGGTTGCCGATGATTCCCGATGGGCACTTGAACTGCCACAGCACCTTGCCGGTTTTCAGATCCACTGCGCGGAACCAGCCGGTCAACGTGCCATAAAACGCGATGCCGCCCTTGGTGGTCAGCGCGCCGGACCAGTCCTGGAAGCGGTCATTGATCGCCCACTTGGTTTTGCCCGACATCGGATCGTAGGCGATGAAACGACCGCCCACTTCGCCATGGTTGGCGGGATACATGTCCACCAGCGCGCCGACGTATGGGAAGCCGGCCTTGTACTTCACGTTGAATGCCTGGTAATCCATGCAGACGTGGTTGGTCGGCACGATGAACAGACCAGTATCCGGATCGTAGGCGGCGGGCTGCTGATCCTTCGAACCCTGCGACGACGGGCAGATGCCCTTCACGTTGACGCCTTCCTTGGTCGCCATGGCATCGTTGAGCACCGGGCGGCCGGTCTTCAGGTCGATGCTGGTGGCCCAGTTGACGATGTCGTCGAACTTCTTCGCCGAAAGCAGCTTGCCGTTGCGCCGATCCCATACGTAGGCAAAGCCGTTGCGGTCGAAGTGGGTCAGCGTCGGCACCTTTTTGCCGTCGATGGTGGTGTCGGTGAGGATGTTCTCGTTGACGCCGTCATAGTCCCAGCCGTCGTGCGGGGTCATCTGGAATACCCACTTGGCTGCGCCCGTATCCGGATCGCGAGCGATGACCGACATCGAATACTTGTTGTCGCCCGGACGCGCGTCCGCATCCCACGTACCTGGATTGCCGGTGCCGTAGAAAAGCAGGTTGAGCTTGGGGTCGTAGGTATACCAGCCCCAAGTGGTGCCACCGCCCAGTTTCCACTGATCGCCTTTCCACGAGGCCAGGCTGGAATCCTTGCCGACGGGTTTCTGGGTCGCGCCGTCGATGGTCTTGTTCGGGTCGAACATGATCTGGTCATCGGGACCGGTGCTGTACGCGCGCCACAACTGTTTACCGGTCTTGATGTCGTCAGCAGTGATGTAACCATGCACGCCGTACTCGGCACCTGAAACACCCGTGATCACCTTGTTGCCGACCACGATCGGCGCCATCGTCTGCGTCTGGCCCATCATCGGGTCGGCGTTCTTGGCCGACCACACCACCTTGCCGGTCAATGCGTCGAGTGCGTAGAGGCCACCGTCCAGTGCGTTGGCGAAAATCTTGCCATCTGCATAAGCCACGCCACGATTGACAACGTCGCAGCAGGCAACCGAGGGTGCGAACTTGTTCTGATCCGGCGTGAAGTTCCAGACGATATGGCCGGGATCCTTCAGCGAAACCGCATAGACATGATTGGGGTAAGAACTCTCGACATACAGCATGTCGCCGACCACCAGCGGCTGCCCTTCATGGCCGCGCAGCGAGCCCGTCGACATGGTCCACGCCACATGCAGGTTCTTTACGTTATCCGTGGTGATCTGATCCAGCACGCTGTGTCGTTGGGCAGTGTAATTGCCGGCAGGCATCACCCACTGGTTCGGATCCTGCGCCAATTTCTGCAATGCGTCGTTGGCCAGAATGCCGGATGACATCGTGAGCCCAAAGCCCGCGACAAATAGACAGAGTCCGCTACGTAGTGATTTGATGAACATGGATCGACTCCCTTGGTGGCGTAATCCGGCTGGAATGCCGGTGCCGTCGAAGCCCCTGGTCCGGCCTCTGCTGGCGATGTTGCATGCCGTTATTTGTGCAGGCGACGTGCCAAGCGGACGCGCTGCAATGCACATCAGGAGAAGGTCAACTTAATCAATAAGATAAATAATTGTTGCGGCGCGGCAATTTCAACAGCCATCGTCGAACTGTGCCTGTTTCGCCACAGTGCGTGATACAGAATCGGCGCAGTTCCGTGGTGCCTCGCAGCCCACTTGTTCTACACAGAACACCCGAACATCACCGGATGCGTCGCGCGATCAATGGGCAACGTGCGGGTTCGACATCCGCTGAAGAGATGACAGCTGGAAACCGCGATTCCGGAAATCACACGATCGAATACAGCGAGTGACTATTCCAGCGCGGTGCGCGGCGGCAGCGACCAGTCGATCGGTGGGTTGCCGTGTTCTTCCAGGTAACGGTTCGCCGCCGAGAAGTGTCCGCAGCCGATGAAGCCGCGATGGGCCGAGAGCGGTGACGGGTGCACCGAAGTCAGCACGCAATGCCGGCGGGTATCGATCAATTGTCCCTTGCGTTGCGCGTACGAGCCCCACAGCAGGAACACCAGCCCGTCGCGCTCACGGTTGAGCGCATCGATCGCCGCGTCGGTAAAACCTTCCCAGCCTTTGCCCTGATGCGAGCCGGCACGGCCGTCTTCCACCGTCAGCACGCTGTTGAGCAGCAGCACGCCGCGATCGGCCCAGGGCGTAAGGCACCCGTGATCGGGGCGTGGGATACCCAGGTCACGGTGGATCTCCTTGAAGATGTTTTCCAGCGATGGCGGCACGCGCACGCCGGGGCGTACCGAAAAGCACAGGCCATGCGCCTGGCCGAAGCCGTGATAAGGATCCTGCCCGAGGATCACCACGCGAACCGCGTCGAACGGCGTGTGCTCGAATGCGGCGAAGATCTCCGGGCCGGGCGGGTAGATGCGCTTGCCCGCCTGCTTTTCCGCGCGCAGGAAGGCCGACAACGCCCGCATGTCCGGCCGCTGCAGATACTCGCCAATGCGCGCCTTCCAGGACGGCTCGAGCTTGATCTGCTGCTCGCTCATGCGTCGCTCGCGCGGCTGCGCAGATGTTGCGCGACGCGCAACTGGAACAGCAATTTGGTGATCAGCAGTTTTTCTTCCACGGGCTTCTCCACTAGGTCATTGGCACCGGCGCGGATCAGCGCGGCTTGGTTGGCCGGGTTCTCGTCGCCGGTCATCACCAGCACCGGCAGGCGGCCCTTGCCGTAGCCGAACTCGCCGCGGATGTGCGCCAGCAGGTCGCCGCCGGTCAGTTCGCCTTTCAGGCTGACATCGGTAAGTACCACATCGGCGCCGACCCAGCCCAATGCGCGATCGGTTTCCAGCATGGCCAGCGCGTCTTCGACGCTGACCACGTGACGTACGGTGAGGCCGATTTTCTCCATCATGCGCCGCGTCGCCAGCGCAACGACCCGGCTGTCCTCGACGTAGAGCACGGTACCTTCGGTGGTCGCCTGCGGGCTCACGTAGCCGCGGATGAACTGGGCCAGCGCCTGGAAGCCCAGCGACTTGTCGAAATAATCGGTGACGTGCTCGCCGAGCGAGCGCTGGTGCAGGCGATCGTCGACGTCGCCGGACACCACCACGATCGGCACATAGGTCTGCGGCGCGGACTCGCGCACGAAACGCGCAAGTTCCAGCCCGTCCATGTCCGGCAGCCGCAACGCGATCGTGATGAAATCGAACACGCCTTCGCCGAGCATCTGCTGCGCGTCGGCCCCGCTACCGCAACCGATCACCTCGACCCCGGGCAGTTCCGCCTGCAGCACGCGGGTGATCAACTGCCGCACCACGCGCGAACCGTCGACCACCAGTACGCGCGGCGCGTCGGTGAGCAGACGGTTGCTGATATTTTTACTCATTGCCCTGCATATCCACCTGACCGATGGCGATCCGTGCCGATGAACCTGCGGTCACACCCCCTGCGCCCGCTTTCGTCGTGAAGAGTGCAACGGACGCGGCATCAGCACCTGCCATCCGCATTACCACATCGAATTGTCAAACCGCCTTGCGCAACTGCCAGGCACTGACCAGCCGTGCACCGATCCAGCCGAGCGCGGCCGCCGCGACGGGCACCGCCAGCAACAGCCACGGCGGCAAGCCGCCGACCTGAAGCTTGCCATCATAGGTCTGGCTCAACCGTGCGACCGGCCCGGCCAGCGAGAATTCGATGATCACCGCCAGCAAGGCCGCCAGGATGCCGCTGAACAGTCCGTACCAGATGCCTGCGTAGAGATACGGCCGGCGCACGAACGATCCACTCGCCCCCACCAGCAGCAGCACGGCGATCTCCTCGCTGCGGCTGGCGATGTCCACGCGCACCGTGTTGCCGACCACCAGCAGGGCTGCAAGCGCCAGCAGCGAAGCCAGGATCAGCACCACGCGATTGCCGACCCCGAGCAGCGCATCCAGCCGCTGCCGCCAGGTGCCGCTGTCCTGCACCATGTCGACGCTGCGCATGCCGCGCATGTCTGCCACCAGCGCCTCGACCTGATCGGCACTCACGTCGGCGCGCGGCTGCACCTGCAGAACGTACGGTAGAGGATTGTTCTCCAGCGTTTTCAACGCGCCGGAAAAACCCTGCATCTTCGACAGCTCGTCCATGCCCTGCTGCGGACTCTTGATGGCGACCGACGCCACTTCGGGACGCTGGCCCAACTGCGTGGCGAGCAACTGCGCCTGCTGCGCCGCCTGGCCCGGCTGCAGGAACACGCTGACCGCCTGGCTTTGTCCGAGCGCATCGCCGAATTTCTGCACGTTGCCCAGCAACAAATAGAACGCCAGCGGCAATGCGAGCGCCAGGCCCATCACCGCGATCGTCAACAGGCTGCCCAGCGGGCGCGAGGCTAGCCGGCGCAGGCTGTTCGCCGCGCTCCAGCCGTGATGCTCCTGCCAGCCGGCGACGCGCCGGCCGTGGCTGTGCTCGCTGCGCGATGGCGCTTCCGTTGCCGGACTTTTCATCGCGGGTTGGGTTTCGGGTGGCGTGCTCACAGCACCTCCTGCGCGGCGAGGTCGGCCACCAGCCGACCATGATCGAGCACGATCACGCGCTTCCTCATGCGCTTGATCAGCGGCAGGTCGTGGCTGGCGATCAGCACGGTGGTGCCGACCTGCTGGAATTCCGCGAACAGTCCCATGATCTCCATGGCCAGTTGCGGATCGAGGTTGCCGGTCGGCTCGTCGGCGATCAACAAGGTCGGCCGCGCCACGATCGCGCGCGCGATGCCGACACGCTGTTGCTCGCCTGTGGACAACGTGGCCGGCAACTGGTGCTCGTAGGCAAGCAGGCCGACCTTTTCGAGCGCGGCGCGAACGCGCCGGGCACGTTCGGCGCGCGCGATGCCGCCGATCACCAGCGGCAACTCGACGTTGGCGAACACGCTGCGCTCCATCAGCAGCCGGTGATCCTGAAACACCATGCCGATCTGCCGGCGCCATTTCGGGATGCCGCTGCGGCGAATCTTGCCCAGGCTCTTGCCGTCCATGCTGATCGTGCCGTGCGAAGGGCGCTCGATCAGTCCCAGCAGCTTGAGCAAGGTGCTCTTGCCGGCACCCGAATGGCCGGTGACGAAAGCCATCTCGCCCGTCGGCACCTCGAACGACAGCTGCGACAGCGCCTCGTGGCCGCCCTCGTAGCGTTTGCTGACTTGATCGAAATGAATCACCGGATTTCCCTGCACCTGGACGCCAACGTCGCGTGAGCAAGGATAAGGGAAGCTGGCGCAGAATGAACCAGTCCGCCGGGTTGCCGAGGCTCGACGCCTCGGCGACCGATGCGTCAGCGGCCGGTGAACAGCCGGGTCAGCCGACGGAACAAGCCGGGCTTTTTCGGATGCGCCTGATCGCCGGTCTTGCCCGACGTCGCCGCCACCTGCCGCGACGGACGATTGCCGCTGGCGACGGATTCCGCACCGTTGCGCTCGCGCGGCGGCCGACGCTCACCGCGCGGCGCACGGCTGCCATTGGTGGCTGCGGCGGCGTTCTGGCCCTGGGTCTCAACGACGGCGACCTCGCCATCGCGCCGGCGATTGCGACCGCCCCGCCGGCGACGCGGCTTGTGCACGCCGTCCGCTGCAACTTCACCGGTGGAAGCGGCTGCGATGATATTTTCGGGTTTTGCCGCAACGGCCGCGACCGTGCTTTCAGCGACTGCAACGCCGTTCGACGCTGGCGCAGGCCGGCGCTCGCGCGGTGGCCTCGATGCGGCGGGGCCCGCCGCGCCGTTGCCGCGGGCACCACCGCGACCGGCCGGCCCGTTCCGCGAACGGCGCGGCGCCTCGCCCGGACGCGGCGGCACCACGTCGCCGAACGCGGCGCTGTCGGCGGCGGCGTTCGCGGCGAATTCGGCATCGACCGCGCGCGGCTTGGGCATCACCAGCAATTCCGGGTCCATCTGGGCGACCGGAATGCTCTGGCCGATATAGGTTTCGATGTCCGGCAGCGACATCGCATAGAGATCGCAGGCGAAACTGATCGCATCGCCTTCGGCGCCCAGCCGCGCGGTACGGCCGATGCGGTGCACGTAGTCCTCCGCGTCCTGCGGCAGGTCATAGTTGAAGACGTGGCTGACGGCCGGAATGTGCAGGCCGCGCGCGGCCACGTCGGTGGCCACCAGGATGTCGAGCTGGCCGTCCTGGAAACGCTGCAGCAACTTCTGCCGCTTCAGCTGCGGCACGTCGCCGGAAATCGCGCCGACGCGGCAGCCGTGGCGCTTGACCCGTTCAGTGATGCGTTCGGCGGCGGCCTTGGTGTTGACGAAGATGATGCTGCGGGTCGGCTTGCTGCGATCGATCAGGTTCAGCAGCAGCGGCATCTTCTCTTCCTTGGCCGGGAAGTAGACCAGCTGGCGCACTTTGTCGGCGGTGATGTTGTCGCTTTCCACCACCAGCTTCTCGGCGTTGTGCATGTGCTCGTAGGCAAGCTCGAGCACGCGGTGGCTGAGCGTGGCGGAGAACAGCAGCACCTGGCGCTGCTCGCGCGCCGGCAACCGGCGGAAGATGAAGCGCACGTCCTTGATGAAGCCCAGGTCGAACATGCGATCGGCTTCGTCGATCACCATCACTTCGACGCCGTTGAAGCCGAACACGTTCTGCTTGTGGTAATCGAGCAGGCGGCCAGGCGTGGCGATGATGATGTCGCAGCCGTCCTTCAATTGCTGGCGCTGCTTGTCGTAATCGACGCCGCCGTAGATCAGTGCCATGCGCAGGCCGGTGTGGCGGCCGATAGCGCGGGCGTCCTTCTCGATCTGGATCGCCAGCTCGCGGGTCGGCGCGATCACCAGTGCGCGCGGATCGCTGTCCTTGCGCTCGGCCACGGCGGGGTTGTTGAGCAGGCGATTCATCAGCGCGACGAGGAACGCGCAGGTCTTGCCGGTGCCGGTCTGCGCCTGTCCGGCGACGTCACGCCCGGCCAGCGCCAGCGGCAGGGTCATCTCCTGGATCGGCGTGCAGCGGGTGAATCCGCTGTCGTCCAGACCCTGCTGCAGCAGCGGATGCAAATCGAAATTGGCGAAAAAGGTATCGGTGAGTACAGTTTGTGACATAAGTGGAATGGAAACCTTGCCTGACGGCGGCGTGATGCGCTGCGCCCGCTTCAGACGCCGGATGCCGGCGGATGGCGGTGCAGGACGGGTGCGCGATGCGCAGCGAAGCGGTTCATGCCAGCGTCGGCAGCGTGTCGCCGCAACGGGCGGCGCCGCATGGTCCGGGACTGGCGGGCAGCGTGGAAAGCCGCCCTTGAATCGTGCCCTGAGTTGCGCTGGAATGAAGGCCAGCCATCTTGGCGTACCCTTCCATCCGACCCAACCCGTGCTTCCTGGGCGCCTGAGTGTAGCCGATGACGGCCCGCACTCGTCACTCCTTGTTTTGCGGCCCGGGCTACCCCATTGTTTCTTCCCTATCGCCTTTGACCCGCCCTTTGCGCCCCAGCCACGGAGATTCCCGGTGAGCGACCTGATTACCCATGTGAACGACGACGCCTTCGAACAGCAGGTGCTCCAGTCCGAAACCCCCGTGCTGCTCGACTTCTGGGCCGAATGGTGCGGCCCGTGCAAGGCCATCGCACCGATGCTCGACGACCTGGCCAAGCAGTACGAAGGCAAGCTGCGCATCGTCAAGGTCAACATCGACCAGAACCAGCAGACCCCGCGTACGTATGGCGTCCGCGGCATCCCGACCCTGATGGTGTTCAAGAACGGCAAGGTCGAAGCCACCCAGATCGGCGCCGTCAGCAAGGGGCAACTGACCCAGATGATCGACAAGGCCATCTGATCCAACGCTCCAACCTCGCAGCACGGAATCGGCCCGATCTCCGGTCCGGCCGATTCACAAGGCTTTACGCCAGTACGCAGCGAGTGCTAGATTCGTCGCGTCCGTCGGGACAGTCCTGTCCCTGAGCGCCTTCCGCGCGACGCACACATCCCTCCTGTAATTCAACGGCGCCCCGCGAGGATTGCCCGTGTCCGATACCGAAAACAAACTTCCCAACGACGCCAAGAGCGCCGATACCAAGCCTGCATCCGAAGGCAAGCCCGAGCCGCGTACGCGCGCGCCGCGGCGAACGGCAGCGGCCATTGCGGCGGAGAAAGCAGAGAAAACGGCGGTCGACAACACGCCTGCTACTGTGACCGAGCGCCCCGTTCCGCCGCCGTCCTCCGCCGCACCGTCGCCTGCGCCTGCTCCAGCAGCGAGCTACAACAACGAGGCGGCACGCCCGCCGCAGCCGCAGCATGAACCGGCGTCCTACCAGAACGTTGACCGCACGCCGAACACTGCTGCGCAAGCAGGTCAGGGCGACAGCCAGCCGCAGGCGCAAGGCAACTCGTCGGCCCAGGGCGCAAGCCCGGCGCCGAACCAGGGCCAGGGTTCGAGCAACAACCATCAGGGTCCGAACCCGAACGGTTCGAGCAACCCCAATAATCCGAACAATCCGAACAACCCGAACAACCCGAACAATCGCGAAAACCGCGACGGCCGTGGCCGGCGTCGGCGCAACGAGCGCGGCGGCAATCCGCAGCAGCCGCGTCCGCAGGGCAACCACCCTCGCCCCAACCCGAATGGCCTGCCGGTGGATGACGACAACGCTGATCCGGGCAGCAACGACCGGGTCATCAACCTCACCGAACTGAAGCGCAAGAACGCGATCCAGCTGCTGGAATTCGCCGAGTCGCTGGGCGTGCACGAAGGCGTCGCCCGCGCGCGCAAGCAGGACGTGATCTTCAACGTGCTCAAGGCACATGCCCGCTCCGGCGGCGGCATCTGGGCCGAGGGTGTGCTGGAAATCCTGCAGGATGGCTTCGGCTTCCTGCGTTCGGCCGACGAGTCCTACCTGGCCGGCCCCGACGACATCTACGTGTCGCCCAGCCAGATCCGTCGCTTCAACCTGCGCACCGGCGACTACATCACCGGCCGCGTGCGCCACCCCAAGGAAGGCGAGCGCTACTTCGCCATGCTGCGCGTCGACGACATCAACGGCGATCCGCCGGAAGCGTCGAAGAACAAGATGCTGTTCGAGAACCTCACGCCGCTGTTTCCGCGCAAGGCGTTCAAGCTCGAGCGCGGCAACGGTTCCAGCGAGGACATCACCGGCCGCATCCTCGATCTCATCGCCCCGATCGGCAAGGGCCAGCGCGGCCTGATCGTCTCGCAGCCGAAATCCGGCAAGACGATGATGCTGCAGAACGTGGCGCAGGCGATCACCTACAACCATCCCGAAGCGCACCTGATCATGCTGCTGATCGACGAGCGTCCGGAGGAAGTGACCGAAATCGCCCGCACCGTGCGCGCCGAAGTCATCTCCTCGACGTTCGACGAGCCGGCCGTGCGCCACGTGCAGGTCGCCGAAATGGTGATCGAGCGCGCCAAGCGCCTGGTCGAGCACAAGAAGGACGTGGTCATCCTGCTCGACTCGATCACGCTACTCGCACGCGCCTACAACACCGTGGTGCCCTCGTCGGGCAAGGTGCTGACCGGCGGCGTCGACGCGAACGCGTTGCAGCGTCCGAAGCGTTTCTTCGGCGCCGCGCGCAATGTCGAGGAAGGCGGCAGCCTGACGATCATCGCCACCGCGCTGATCGACACCGGCTCGAAGATGGACGAAGTGATCTACGAAGAGTTCAAGGGCACCGGCAACATGGAAGTGCACCTGAATCGTCGTATCAGCGAGAAGCGCGTCTACCCGTCGATCGACATCAACCGCTCGGGCACGCGTCGCGAAGAACTGCTGATCGATCCGGACCAGCTGCAGAAGATCTGGATCCTGCGCAAGCTGCTGCATCCGATGGATGAGCTCGCGGCGATGGAGTTCATGCTCGACAAGATGAAGAACACGAAGACCAACGACGAGTTCTTCGGTTCGATGAAGCGCGGTTGACGAGGCGCTGAAGTGTCCAGTGAAGAGGCCGGCATCGCCGGCCTTTTTTTTGCGCGGCGCAGAGCCCATAACAAAACAAAACGAACACTGAATGCGCGTCTGGCATGAAAGCTTGCCGACAGCATGGCCGCCCTACTCTGCACCTGCGGTCCGGCTTCGAGGTTCTTCCCCAGCCTCTTCCCCAAGCCACCGCCCGATCGGCCCGCCTCTCCCCAAGGCGGGCCGATTCCTTTTCAGGATGCGCGAAATGATCAGCGCGGCGTGCGTGTCGGCGACCAGCGCTCCAGCGCTTCGCGCGTGCGGCGGCGCCCGAGCGCGATGAGTTCCTCGGCGCGATGGAATTCATAGAACGCGCAGGCGTTGCGCGGAATCGTGATCAGCAGATCGGGCGGCTGCGCGGCGAGCTTCAGCCGCGTGATGGTTTCCTGCACGATGTCGAGCGAACGCGCGAACAGCTCGAACGCACCAGGCTCGTGCGCGGCGCCGCGATGTTCGCGCCGGGCGAACTGCTTCTCGATGAAATCGGCAATGCGATGACGGCGCGGCTTCGCAGCGCCGGACGCACCGCCCGGCGGACCTGCGGGCAGCACGTCCGGCATGCCGCCGCTGGTGGCATCCGCCGCCGACTCGCCGTGCAGCGGTTCGGGCGCCGCGTTCACGTCGACCGCGATGGTGGCATCGGTGAAGTCGCGCAGCGTCGGCGACACCGGCAGCGGATTGAGCAGGCCGCCGTCGACGAGCAGGCGACCCTGGTAGTGATGCGGCCGGATCAGCGTCGGGATCGCGATCGATGCGCGGATGGCGTCGAACAGGGGGCCGCGCGAAAACCAGACTTCGCGCTGCAGATCCAGATCGACCGCGACGGCGGTGTAGGGAATCGGCAGTTCCTCGATGTCGGTGTCGCCGACCAGGTCGCGCAGCACGCCGATGATGCGGTCACCCTTGATGAAGCCGCCGCCGCTGAGCGTCCAGTCGAGCAGGCGCAGCACATCCAGGCGCTGCAGCGGCACCACCCAGTCGGTGTAGCTGCGCAGTTTGCCGGCCGCGTAGATGCCGCCGATGAGCGCGCCCATCGAGCTGCCGGCGATCGAGCGGATCGCGAAGCCGCGTGCCTCCAGTTCCTCGATCACGCCGATATGCGCATAGCCGCGCGCGCCGCCGGAGCCGAGCACGAGCGAAATGCTGGTGCCGCGCGCCGGTTCGATCTGCGGCGCGGGATCCGGCAATGCGGTCGGTTCGCCGTTCGTCATGCCGGCATCACCCTCTGTGCTTACGAAGCGTTCTGATAGGCGCCCAGCGCGAGCTGCAGCAGGATCTTCATCTCCTCGCGCAGGGACACCGGTGAGACGATCTCGGCATCCGGCCCGTATTTCAGCACGTCCATCAGCAGTTCGCGCGAATTGGAGTACGGCAGCTTCAATTCGTAGCGGCCGTCCGGCAGGCGCGCGCCCTGCTGCTGCGAATGCCAGTGCTCGTCGGCGACCCAGCGCGCGGCGTGCGCGGAAAAGCGGATTGTCGCCCATGCCTTCGGCGCGCCGGAGAAGATGCCGTAGCTCGACGCGAGATG
This sequence comes from Rhodanobacter sp., assembly GCA_036398675.1. Classification (GTDB taxonomy): domain Bacteria; phylum Pseudomonadota; class Gammaproteobacteria; order Xanthomonadales; family Rhodanobacteraceae; genus Rhodanobacter. The sequence continues at coordinate 13,862 of DASWOQ010000022.1, forward strand.
CGCGTCGAGTTCGGCGCTGTCGCGATCGAGCGCGGCCTCGTCCAGCAGCTGCGGTTCGCGGATGCGATCGAGCGCGAAACTGCGCAACCCGTCGCGGCTGTGGTCCCAGGCATCGAGATACCAGTTGTCGCGATAGTGCGCGAGGCGTTGCGGCGAGACCACGCGTTCGGTCTGCGCATCGGTCGAGCGCGCGCGATAGCGGAACTTCAGCCGCTGCCGATTCAGCAGAGCGCTGGCGACCGTGCGGAACGCGGCCTGATCGAGCGTGCGCGAGCCGCTGGCGAGCACGCGGATGCGCTCGACCGGCAGCGCACGTCCGCTCGAATGATCCGACAGCAGGCGCTCGATGCGCGCGCGGAACGGCGCGAGCGCGCCGGCGAGCACGCCGGGATCGGAGCGCGCG
>DASWOQ010000023.1:0-19242 GCA_036398675.1 Rhodanobacter sp.
GCTGGCCGACGAGGAATCGCTGCTGTCCGCGCGCGGGTTGCAGAAGGAACTTCCCGCGATGGCGGCCAACTCGCAAAAGCTGGCGCCGGATCCGCGCGGCATCGGCGCGGACGATTCGCTCTCCGACGTCGCCTACGACAAGGGCTCGTGGTTCCTGCGCACGCTGGAACAGCGCTTCGGTCGCGACACCTTCGACAGCTATCTGAAAGGCTACTTCGACCACTTCGCATTCCGCAGCATCACCACCGAGCAAATGCTCGACTACATGAAGCCGAACCTGATCGAGAAATATCCCAGCAGGATGAGCTGGGCCGAGGTGAAAGCCTGGGTCTATGGCATTGGCGTGCCGAAAGACGCGTCGCTGCCCGACTCGCCACGCTTCAATGCGATCGACAAAGAGCGCACGGAATTCCTCGCCGGCACGCTGGCCGCCGACAAGCTCGATGCGAAAGGCTGGAACACGCAGGAATGGATGTACTTCCTCGACCGCCTGCCCGACGTGGCACCGCTGGGCAAACTGCAGCAGCTCGACGCCGCCTGGCATCTCACCGGCACGCCGAACGCCGAGATCGGCATGCGCTGGTACAGCCACGCGATCGCCTCCGGCGACAAGGCGGTGTGGACGGCCGCGGCCGAACACATGACGCGCATCGGCCGGCTCTACCTCACTACGCCGCTGTACATGGCGTTCGTGAAAACCCCGCAGGGCCTGACCTATGCCGAGCAGATCTATGCCCGGGCGAAAGCCGGTTACCACCCGCTGACCCAGCAGGCCGTGGAAGACATCATCGCCAAGGCGAAGAAGACGAAGCACTGACTGCTCCTCCCCTGCAAGGCAGGGGAGGGAGTGATATCCGCCACGACCTCATCAAGAAGCCATCATGCCGTCATCAACAAACACCACCACTCCGCTCTGGAAACGCATGCTGCTGCGCCGGCTGAAATTCCTGGCATGGCTGCTGGGGATCCTCGTTGTGCTGGGTGGCGGCAGCTACCTGTTCGCGCCGCAATGGCTGATGCGCGCGAATTTCGCGCGCCAGGCGATGGAGGCGCACCTGGACAAGCACTCGGTGCAGGCCGGCGACACGCGCTGGGTGTACTACGAAGGCGGCGACGGTCCGACCATCGTACTGCTGCATGGTTTCGCCTCCAGCAAGGAGGTGTGGATGGCGACGGCGAAGATCCTGTCGCCGCATTTCCACCTGATCATCCCTGACCTGCCCGGCTGGGGCGAGTCCTCGCGCAATGACGGCGCCAGCTACAACATCGACGTGCAGGCCGCGCGCCTGGACGCGTTCGTGCAGACGCTGGGGCAGCGGCGCTTCGTGCTGGTCGGGCATTCGATGGGCGGCGCGATCGCCGGCGTCTACGCGGCGGAACACCCCGAACATGTCGCCGAGCTGGCGCTGGTCGATGCGTTCGGCATCAAGTACAACGAGAACGCATTCGCCCGCGAGGCGATGAGCGGCAAGAACCCGTTCCTGTTCGACGACCGCGCCAGCTTCGCCACGGCGACCTCGCTGGCCTTCGAAAAGCCGGTCGACCTGCCGGGGCGCTTCGTCGACGTGCTGGTCGAGCGCAACCGGCAGGATCGTGCGTTCATCGACCGCACGTTCAACGAACTGCGCGAGCCGTCGCAATATCTCGCCGTACAGAACCGGCTGGATCAATTGACCATGCCGGTGCTGGGGCTGTGGTGCCACGGCGACCGGATCATCGATATCTCGGCGCAGGACAACCTGCGCAACGGCCTGACCCATGCCGGCGCGATTAGCATGAGCACCATCAACGGCTGCAATCACATGCCGATGCTGGAACGGCCCGAGGACACGGCGCAGATCCTGACCGGATTCGCGTTGTCGCATTGAGCGTGATCCATCCCCGCACCCGTACGAAACCTGTACCGGGGACGCGCAAGTCGGCAGTTCCCAACACATTATTGTGAATTGATGATGACATCATGGGAGAATGAGGCTCTCAGCCCGGATGTCGGCATGCCCCACTTGCAAGAAACCACCGCCATGCAGCGCCCGATGAAACCCAGCCCATGGCGCGCCGGCGTGGATGCGATTGTCCGGATGTCCAGCACGCGCACGAATTACTGGGTCGAGGTCGCGCTGGATTTCGCACTGGCGACGACACTGGTGTTCGAGGGCTGGCGCCATCACGCCGGCAGGCCGTTGACGGCGGTGCTGGCGATCATGCTCGGGCTGCTGGCTTTCAGCTTCATCGAGTACTTCTTCCATCGCTGGATGTTCCACACGCGCATCCCGCTGTTCGAGCAGGGCCATCGGCTGCATCACGAGCGCCCGCTCGGCTATGACTCGCTGCCGTTCTTCCTGCCCGCCACGGTGCTGCTGGGCATCACCGGCATGTGCGTGCTGATCATGCCGACCGGTTTCGCCCTGCTGATGACCGGTGCGGTGACGTTCGGCTACATCGCCTACGGACTGAGCCACTTCACCATCCACCACGTACGCTTCAAGCAGCCGCTGCTGCGGCGCTGGGCCGGCGCGCATCACGTGCACCACTACCACCCGGACAGCAACTTCGGCGTCACCACGCCGCTGTGGGATGTGCTGCTGGGGACGCGTTATGTGCGGCGGCCCCGGAACACCTAGCGGCCGCCCGACATCGATTCAGGGAATCCCGGGCAACGCACGGCTGCCGGGTACAGGCCGACGCACGAAGAAGACAAGCGTCAGTCGGCGACGTCGGCGACCAGGCGGTCGAGTTCGGACTTCAGGATCGCGCCCTGCTGGCGCAGCCAGTCGCGCTGCTCGCGCCAGTCGGGAAACAGGTGTTCCACCTGCGCCCAGAACCTCGGCGAATGATTGCGCACCTTGAGGTGGCAGAGTTCGTGCACCAGCACATAGCGCAGCGCAGCGGGCGGCGCCAGCGCCAGCGCGAGGTCGAGGTTGATGCGGTCGCGCGTGTCGAGGCTGCCCCACAGGCTTTTCATCGGGCGGATCCGCAGCGAGGTCGGCGCAAGCCCGAGCTGCGGCACGTAACTGGCCAGCCAGCGCGACACATCGCGCCGGATCAGCGCTTCGAGATGCGAGGCGATCAGGCCGCGCGCGATCGGCAGCGCGCGGGTATGCGGCCGCGGGATCACCAGGGTCAGGCCGGTCTCGTGCGCTTCGATTTTTGGATAGGCGCCCTCGGCCCAGTCGAGTTCGGCCAGTTCGCCGCGCAGCGGGAAGGTGCACGGATACCCCACGCGCAGCGGCGGCAGCGGATTCACGATGAGGTTCAGTTCGTCGAGTTTCTGCTCGAGCCAGTCGGCGTGGCTGCGCAGGAACGCGCTGACCTGCCCCGGATGCGTTCCGGTCGGATAGGTGACCCGCGCGCCCTTGGGCGTGACCGTGAGACGCAGCCGGCGCGCGCGCGGATGAGCGGTTTTCAGTACGCGGATGATGCTACCGCCCACTGTCGCCAATTCCAGCCAGTCGCCTTCCAGATGCTGCGCCATGAGCCTGCTCGTGATACCTCGGCCTGTGCTTTTGAACGAAGGGAGTCCGCGTCGCCATAAGCGAACGGATGATGAGTGAGTATGCCGTGCCCGGACGACTTGCGGTATGGATTTTTTGTTCAGCTTTCCGCGGGCCGCGGCAGGCCGAACCATTCCTCCAGTTTGCCCAGCAACCGCTCCAGTTCCAGCGTCAGCAGGGCAAAACTGGCGTCCATCTCGGCATCGGCGTCCTGCTGGCTGTCGCCCAGTTCGTCCATGACCACGTCGAGGAATTTCAGCTTGCGCACGATCAGGTCCTCGCCCAGCACGAAACTGATGCGGTCGTCGAAGGTGAGGCCGAGCAGGAACACCTGCTTGCCGTTGCGCAGATGCTCCTTCACCTCCTCGGCGTCGAGGTCCTGGCGCCGGCACTTGGCAATGGCGCCGGTGGCGGTGGCCGGATCGCGCAGTTCGCATTCGTCGCCCAGGGTCAGGCCGGCCGGCAGGTTGCCATTGGCGAGCCAGTCGGTCATCAGCACACGAGGACCCTCCTCCGGCGCCAATGGCACGGCAGGAAAACTGCCGAGCGCCTCACGGATCTGGGTCAGCGCGTTTTCGGCGGACTTGCGGCTGGAGGTGTCCAGCACCAACCAGCCTTGCTTCGTGTCGACATAGGCCGACATCCGCGAGCTGCGCACGAAGGCGCGCGGCAGCAGTTCGGTCAGCAGGTCCTCCTTGATCCGCTTGCGCTCGCGCCCGCCGACCTTGCGGCCCTCTTCCTCGGCGATCTTCTGCACCTTGCGCTGCAGTTCCTCGTTGATCACCTGCGCGGGCAGCAGCTTGTCCTCGCCACCCACGGTGAGCAGGGTGCAGTGCTTCACCGTATGCGTGAGCGGCTCGGCCTCGCCGCGCCCAACCGGCGGCACGAAACCCTTGGTGAACATTTCCAGCGGCCCACACGGACGCAGGCGGTGTTCGCCCAGCGCTTCGTCGAGACGCTTCAGATCGGTGGCGACAGCAGGGGAAAAACGGAACAGCGTGAGATTGCTAAAGGAAAGATTACGGGGTGTGGACATTCGTTGAAAGCTCTATTCATAAGGGGTTGCAGCACATCCATAGGAAGTCCACGCCAAACAGCCATTTCGGGGAGCTGAAGGTCCAGGATGTCCATACAAAGCGCGATCGTGCAGCGTTCTATAACTATAGCAGCGCGCTGAAATTCAACGGGAATCCGTACACAACTGTCCCAGTTGGGACAGCGAGCAACTGTCCATTATTTATCGTGACGGACCACATTGCCTTCGCTGCCCGAACTGTATTGGGCTGATATAGCCGAGTGTCGAGTGACGTCGTTTGCTGTTGTAAAAACGCTCGATATAGTCGAATACCTCGGCCTTGACGTGGGCTCGCGTGCGGTAGATCTTGCCGTCAGTGCGCTCGATCTTGAGCGACTTGAAGCAGCTCTCCATCACCGAATTGTCCCAGCAGTTGCCCGGCCGGCTCATGCTGCAGGTGATGCCCAGTTCGCCTAACAGCCGCTGGAACCGATCACTGATGTATTGGCAGTGGTCGGAGTGAGTTCGAGCGGGAACGCTGTAGCAATAACCTAGTCTGGAAAAATCCCTTTAGGATTAGAAATCGCTCGTTGACGTGTGCGGTTCCGCGCAATGGTCGGTGAGACGGTTCACAACGGCAGCGCATCCCAGATCCGTCACTTACGCCTATGGCGCGCACCTCAGTAACTTTGCAGTAATATGAAAATTACTCAAAAAAGTTACTGAATAAAGGTCATGCCATGTTGTTAACCGAACAAGCTATCAAGAAAGCCAAGGTCGCCAGCAAACCGCGCAGACTGGCCGACGGTAAAGGCCTGTACCTACTGCTGAATTCGAACGGCTCCCGATGGTGGCGACTGGACTATCAGCACGCAGGCAAGCGCAAGACCCTGAGCATGGGCACTTATCCCTATACCGGGCTGAATGAAGCTCGCGAAAAGCGAGACGAGGCCCACAAACTACTGGCGGCTGGAATAGACCCGGGCGAACAGCGCAAGGCCGCCAAGATGGAGCGTATGAGAAACAGCTCAAGAGTGAAGGAGCTGGCGTCATTCGCTGTGCAAGCGCCAACATGGGCAAGATCGCTTGAAGGAGTCGGTATCAACGACATGGAAGAACGCGCATATCATCTTCTCCTCACCCACCGCATGGCGACCGGGGAAGATGTTGCACATATGCTTTCCTTACCGTCGCGTAAAGCACAACGCTTGCTCGATAGCATCGAGGCCAAGGGGTTGGTCTTTCACTCTCCTGAAAAACCGCGACGCTATATCGCAGCTCCACCTAAGCTCGCAGTCGAAGCGCTGATTAGTCAGCGCCAAGCGGTTCTAGAACGTGTTCGCTTAACAATACCGGAGCTAGTGAAGGAAGTCGCCAAAGCCGCAGACTCTCAAGAACACGAGCAATTGGTAGAACTTATCACGAGTCGCCCTGCGTTAAATCAGATTGTCACTCAGCTACGGCAAACGGTTCAAAATGAAATCATGGTTTTTCAGCGAGCACCCATGCTCGTCCCTCGAGAAAGTCAACACGAAAAGCCGCAGGGTGTACGCGTTCGAACGATCTCCGACGCAGGATTCCTCGCTTTACCGGGCGTTTTGGGCCGAGTCCGAACAGATATGGAAGCAGGCGAAGAGGTACGGGTTGTTCCGACCTTGCCGATTAAAATGCTCGTTGTGGATCGACGTATTGGAATCGTCCCACTGAATGTCGAAGACCCAGAATGCATGGCTTTAATGGTTCGCTCTTCCTCGCTCTTGGACGCACTTTGCGCGCTGTTCGAGCTTAGTTGGGAGCGAGCAACGCCCGTCATGTTTACGCGAGCTGGACATTGGAAGACTCAGCCATCCGCCCCTCGATTCACCAACGCGACGGAACAGTTGATTCCCTTATTGGCCGCCGGCCTCAACGACAAAGCAATCGCATTGGAGGCCGGGATATCAGCGGTGACGCTGAGTAGACGTGTTGCTGAGCTTATGAAGTCTTTTTCCACACGCACAAGATTTCAACTGGGTTGGCGCGCAGCTATAGAAACACTTCCAGAACTTCTCAATGGCTCCGATGCGTCTGCTAAAGATGTCACATTACGACGAACCAAGTGAAGTTCGTTACCAGCTAACCCCGCGTTCTCGCAATGATGTAGATACATCAATGGTGTAAATCTATCAGCACGTACTATTGATTCGCCCCTCGGCCGAGCCGATACTCAAAACGCGGCTCAGGAAGAGCCATGGCGCAACGGTAAGGCTCTTACGGCCTAATTCTGGATATCCAGCGTTGACGGACCTACCGCCGTCTCTGGAGTGAACGTTATCGAGCAAGATCCAATTTCGACGCCTTGCTGGCGGCGCGGGGATTTGTGCTCGCAAAAGCGCCATTGGACTAGCGTTGTGGCTATTCGAAGCGAAGCCAGGTTTTTAACACAGCGTGTGCGGCGTAACACAAAAGCGACGGGGGCTTGTATAGCAGCAAGATTGTCGTTCGCAAAAGTAGTGGGAAATACGCTTTCCACTTTTTGACCAACTTCATTGGGGTTTCGTAATGAAACAACGGTATTTCATACTCAGCGCGGCGATTGCCGTGGCGCTGACCAGTACACCTGTTACGTTGGTTGCAAAGCAGGCAAACAGCAATGCAGCATTCGTGGACATCAGCACTACCGAGACACCGCGAATCACGCAGACCGTCACCAACAGCAATCTGGTCAAGATACCGAAAAGCCACTTGGCTTTCGTGACCAGTGCATCGGCGTCTAGCAGGCCGCTTTCTGGTTCGGTCACCATGAATCATTTGCAATTGGTGCTCAAGCCTAGCGTGGCACGCTCCATAGCAATGGAGAAATTGATCGCCGATCAGCACAATCCTAAGTCAGGCCAATTCCAGAAGTGGCTGACACCGCAACAGTTCGGCGCGGCGTTCGGCGTCGTCGACAGCGACATTGTCGCGTTGACGTCTTGGCTAACGGCACAGGGATTTACGGTCAACAACGTATACCCGAACAAGACGGAGATCGATTTCAGCGGCACCGCAGCGCAGGTCAATCGCGCATTCCATACCCAAGAGAACATCTACACGATTGGCACAGAAAAACATCTCGCCAATGCCAGCGATATTAGTGTTCCCACAGCCTTGAAGCCCGCAGTGGTCGGCGTGATGGGACTCAACGACTTTCACGCCACGGCATTTCATGAGAAGCCAAAAATTGCGCAGTGGAACGGAGCGCAGAAAGGGTTTATTCCCAAAGAGCCTCCCGCCGTAACAGGTGGTTTAAAAGTGATCGGGCAAGCCATCATCGGAACCAGCGAGCGTGGCCTGGTACCGAACGATATGGCCACTATGTACGGTATCAAGACGATTCGCGCTAACGGCATAACGGGAAAGGGGATCACCATCGCTGTGGTCGAAGACAAAGACATGAAACCAAGCGATTGGTCCAATTTCGTCGATGTATTCAACCTCGCCCAGTACGGCGGTACCTTCCAACAAATCAATCCGGCACCCATCAGCGGCCCAAACAACTGCGCTGACCCGGATGCGGTGCAGGGTTACAGTGAAGATGATGGAGAGACGCTGCTTGATGCCGAATGGTCTACTGCGATCGCGCCAGGGGCGAATATCGAAGTAGCCAGCTGTTCGGATTACACAGCTGACTTCACGGCTGCCACCACGAACTTCTTTGGTGGCGTGTTCATCGCCGCTAACAATCTGGTTAATGGAACCAATCGCCCGGACATCATCAGCGCCAGTTACGGTTACGGTGAGCAATTCACCGACAGCGCCAGCAAGACAGCAATTGATCTGATGTGGGCTCAAGCCGACGCCGAAGGTATTTCGGTATTCGTAGCTACAGGGGATTCAGGCTCCAACCCGAGCTTTAATAACACCATCATCCAAGGCGTTAAGGGCAATACAGCTGTCGATGCCAACGCGTTCGCCACATCTCCACACGACACCGGCGTTGGAGGCACAGATCTCGCGGACGTTCTCGAAGGCACCACCAGCCAGTACTTTGCGCCGACGCCGAGCGTTGTGGGCGGTTCGGCACTGTCCTACGTTCCCGAGATTCCATGGAATCAGTCCTGTGGAAATGGCATCGCCGCGAAAACTTTCGGGTTCAACAGTGCCGTCGAATTCTGCCAAGCATTTTCACAGGCCAACCACGATCCCAGTGGTTTGTACGCGACATCGGAGGCAACTAGCGGCGGCCCGTCCTCGGTTGATGCGAAACCGGCATGGCAACGACAGGTATTCAACGCGCCGAAGGATACGTCTCGCGACCTTCCCGATGTCGCCCTATTCGCCGGTTCCTACGGCGGCTACACGGCGGTAGTTACTTGTACATCCTATTACCCATGCGCGCCTGGCTTCTCCGGACCGACGAGCCTGGAGTCGGGCACTTCGTTAGCTTCGCCGATGTTTGCCGGCATTCAAGCATTGATAGACCAAGGACTGCACGTGCGTGGCCTGCCTTCGGACCAAGGCAATGCGGCTCCGACTCTGTATGCACTGGCAGCCGGCGAATACGGTGGCTCCGCCGGTCCGTCGCCTGCCAGCCTGAGCACTTGTAATGCGAGTAACGGGGCTCTAGGTATCACCGATTGTGTATTCCACAATGTCACCAACGGCTCGAATTCGACCAACTGCTTCCAGCAGACCACCGGGCCAGCCCCCTTCACCACAGCCAACTGCTATTACTACGTAACACTCGAACAACCGGGGGTACAAGGTATACAGCTTGGTCTGACCACAGCTGACGCCGCCCCCACTGGCTACGGAGTAAGTAACAAGGCTTTTGGTGCCCAACCGGGCTGGAGCTTTGCTTCTGGGTTGGGTTCGGTGAACGCCACTAATCTGCTGATCGCGTGGCGAGCGTTCGTGAATGCGCCGCCGGCTGCAGTGCAGTAACGCTCGCAAGCACGCTATTTACTTCTTGATTAACGAATGGGGTTTCATCGTGAAACAACACTATTTCATTCTTATTGCGGCCATGGGTGCGGCGATGGCTGGCGCGTCCGCTACGCTTCTGGCGCAACCGGTAGCCATTAGTACGACACTTGCAAACCTCAGCACCGAAGAAGCTCCGCGTATCACCCAGGCTGTCAACGATCACGCTCGGGTCACAATCCCGAAAACTCACCTCTCCTTCGTCGCTCAACAGGCATCATCGAGTACGCCGTTGCCCGACGAAGCTACGATGAATCACTTGCAACTGGTGCTCAAGCCCAGTGCGGCACGACAGGCTGCGATGGAAACACTAATCGCCAGCCAGCATGACCCCAAGTCCGCCCAATTCGACCAGTGGATAGCACCGCAACAGTTCGGCGAAGCATTCGGCGTAGTCGATAGAGATATAGCGACCGTAACAGCATGGCTGACGTCGCAGGGTTTCAAAGTCAACGGCGTCTATCCGAACAAGATGCAGATCGATTTCAGTGGAAATGTGGCCCAAGTGACCCAGGCTTTCCATATCCAGGAAATCCTTTACACCAACAAACAGGGCACACATCTTTCCAACGCGAGTGACATCAGCGTTCCAGCTGCACTGCAACCGTTAGTGAGCGGCGTTATGGGCCTAAATGATTTCCTGAATGGTCCTCACACAACGACGTCACTCAAGAGTCCGAAGCTCGTGCGATGGGATGCATCAAAGAAAACCTTTGTACGTATCGCCAAGACCTCCACCGGCGAAGCCGTTGACCCAAAGTCGATCAGCCAAGCCATTTCGTTTGCCGGTGGAACCGAGCGTCTTCTGGTTCCCAACGATATGGTCACAATGTACGGAATCAGAAAAATCCGCAACAACGGCGTAACCGGAAAAGGGATCACCATCGCGGATATCGAAGACAATGACATGCAATCTAGTGAATGGACCAATTTCGTTAACGTGTTCAACCTTGCTCAGTATGGCGGCACTTTCCAGCAAATCCATCCGGCGCCCGCGAATGGAACGAACAACTGTGTTGATCCAGGTCCATTAAGCGAGACGGGTGAAGCACTTCTTGATACTGAGTGGGTCACCGCGATCGCACCTGGCGCAACCGTTGAAGTGGCCAGTTGTTCCTCTTACGACGCCCACTACAATCCTGAGTCCAGCAACACATTTGGTGGCGTATTTATCGCGGCGACCAATCTAATTAACGGCGCTAACCGTCCGGACATCATTGACGTCGGCGCTGCCCATAGCATCAGCGAAATCTATGTGGATAACGCAAGCAAAACGGCGATTGATTTGATGTGGGCGCAGGCCGATGCCGAAGGCGTCTCCGTCTTTGTGGCAACGGGCGACACCGGCATAGAGGCTAATACAAACATCGCCAGTTCGGACCCGTCTGCAATCAATGTGAATGGGCTCGCCACTTCAACGCATGTTACAGCTGTGGGCGGAACAGACCTTGCGGACGTGCTGAGAGGTACTACCAGACAATACTTCGCCGCCACCCCCAGCGTAGTTGGAGGATCGGCATTATCCTATGTTCCAGAGGTTCCCTTTAATTCAAGCTGTGGCAATGGCGTAGCTGCCAAAGCATTCGGCTTCAGCAGTGCGGTAGCTTTTTGTGCCGATAGCCTGAAGTACGATCCCTACGCTGAGTACGCGTCATCTCTCGCAACCAGTGGCGGACCGTCTTCGGTGGACGCGAAACCTGCATGGCAGCGGCTAGTATTTAATGCCGCAGCGGACCAATCGCGCGATCTCCCGGATGTGTCTCTGTTTGCCGGATCCTGGGGTTACTACACGATGGCGATCGTCTGCACATCCAGTTTTCCCTGCACGTCCGATTTTTCAGGCTCCTTGGCGTGGGATCAGAGTACGTCGTTATCCTCGTCAATGTTTGCTGGCATCCAGGCTTTGATGGACCAAGGTTTGGCGGCACGTGGCTTGCCAGTCGACCAGGGCAATGCGGCACCCGCACTGTATGCGCTGGCAGCTGATGAATATGGCGGTCCAACCGGCCCGGCACCAGCCAGTCTGGCCGCCTGCAGTGCTGACAATGGCGCCTCGGGTACTGGTAACTGTGCATTCCACAACGTCACCAGCGGGTCGACCTCTATTAATTGCTTCCAGTCGCTGCATGGTCTCTATACTTTCACCAACTCTAACTGCTATTTCTATGGAAATGCCCTTATTTATGGCCCCGCCGAGCCAGGACAAATCGGCTTGACGACGACAGACACTACGCCGACATCATATGGGACAAGCAACAAGGCCTACGGGGCGCAGCCCGGCTGGAGCTTCGCGTCCGGTCTTGGTTCGGTGGACGCTACCAACCTGCTGATCGCGTGGCGCGCCTATGCCAAGGCACTCTCTGCACCTTGATCGATCTTAGATTTACTGGGCTTGTAGTTGGTCATGTGCGATTTACCCGGTGGCAGGATGCCGCCGGGTTTTCTTGTTCGTGTACGGGATAGTCACGCATAAGTGCGCGCCGTTACCGGCGCGAAGGAAAGACGGCCGGAAGCTCAGCGGCTGACTGCCGCGACCGCAGCCGCCACGGCGTCGAGATTTCCGCGATTGAGCGCGGCCACGCAGATGCGGCCGCTGTCCAGCGCGTAGATGGCGTACTCGTCGCGCAACCGGTGTACCTGCGCCTTGCTCAGGCCGGAATAGGAAAACATGCCGGCCTGGCTCTGGATGAAGCCGAAATCGGGCGCGCCGTGCGCCGCCAGCCGCTCGACCAGCCCGGCACGCATTTCGTGGATGCGCATGCGCATGCCGCCGAGTTCCAGCTCCCAGCGCACGCGCAGCTCCGCGTTGCCGAGCACGCCGGCGACCAGCGCCGCGCCGTGCGTGGACGGGCTGGAGTAGATAGTGCGGATGGTCTGCTTGATCTTCGACAGCAGCCGCGCGGCCTCGTCGCGGTCGCTGCCGACCATCGACAGCGCGCCCACGCGCTCGCCGTAGAGCGAGAACGACTTGGAATACGAATTGACCACCACGAACGCCTCGATGCCGGAAGCCGCGAGCAGGCGAACCGACGTGGCATCGGCATCCAGGCCTTGGTCGAAGCCCTGGTAGGCCATGTCGACGAACGGCAGCAACTGGCGCTCTTTCAGTACCTCGATGATCTGCTGCCACTGCGCGGCGTCCGGGTCGACCCCGGTCGGGTTGTGGCAGCACGCATGCAACAGCACCACGGTGCCGGGCTCCAGCCGGGCCAGGTCTTCGAGCATGCCGGCGATGTCCAGCCCGTGGCTGGCCGGGTCGTAGTAGCGGTATTGCAGCAGCTCGAAGCCGGCGGTGCGGAAGATCACATGGTGGTTGCCCCAGCTCGGATCGCTGATCGCGATCTTCGCGCCGGCACCGGCAACCTGCTTGAGCACGTCGGCCGCCACGCGCAGGGCGGCGCTGCCGCCGATGGTCTGTGCCGTCGCCATGCGCCCGGCGGCGAGCAACGGCGACTCGGCGCCGAACAGCAGCTCCTGGGTGAGCCGGTTGTACGCGGCCAGGCCGTCGATCGGCAGGTAACCGCGGGGCCGCACAGTGGTTGCAAGCGCCTGCTCCACTTCGCGCACGCTTGGCAGCATCGGAATGCGGCCCTGCTCGTCGACATAGATGCCCACGCCCAGGTTGATCTTGTTGGCGCGCGGATCGGCGACGAAGGTTTCGGTCAGGCCCAGGATCGGATCGCCTGGGGCCATTTCAACGGAGGCAAAGAAAGACACGGCTGCTACTCGAGGTTGGAGATGGGAAGGTGGAAAAGATTCGGTTTCAAGCCTGCGCCGCAACAGTCTCATCCGCTGCGTCCAGGGGCCATGCGGCAGGCGACGCGGCGAGCGCGCCGAAATCGAACAGTTGGCGATCGGCCAGGTGCGAGGGTGACACATGGCCCAGCGCGCGGAAGATGTTCTCGCTGCGACCGGGCTGCACGCGTTCCCATTCGGCCAGCATGCGCTGCACCGCCTTGCGCTGCAGGTTGTCCTGCGAGCCGCACAGGTTGCACGGGATGATCGGAAAGTTCCTGTGCAAGGCATAGTCGGCGATGTCCGCTTCGTTGCAATAGGCCAGCGGCCGGATCACCACGTGGCTGCCGTCGTCCGAGCACAGCTTCGGCGGCATCGCCTTGAGCTGTGCCTGGTAGAACAGGTTGAGGAAGAACGTGCCCAGGATGTCGTCGCGATGATGGCCCAGCGCGATCTTGCTGATGCCGTTGGCCGCCGCCCAGCTGTACAGCACGCCGCGGCGCAGCCGCGAGCACAGGCTGCACATGGTCTTGCCGGCCGGGATGACCCGCGTCACCGTGCTGTAGGTGTCCTGCTCAATGATGTGGAACGGTACGCCGCGCGCGCGCAGGTATTCCGGCAGTACATGTTCGGGGAAATCCGGCTGCTTCTGGTCCAGGTTCACCGCGATCAGCTCGAAACGCACCGGCGCCCTGGCCTGCAACTGCAGCAGGATGTCCAGCAGGGTGTACGAATCCTTGCCGCCGGACAGGCACACCATGACCTTGTCGCCTTGCTCGATCATGCCGAAATCGGCGATCGCCTGGCCCACCTGGTGGCGCAGGCGCCGGGCCAGTTTGTCGGCCTCGGCGGCGGACGCGCGGGAATTGTCGGGCTGGGCGGACATGACGGTCGGGCAAACGGAGGGGACCGCCATTGTAGCCGCCCGGGAGGCCCTCATCCGACTGTCCAAACGGCGCTAGACTATCCCGCTTCGCCCTAGCCGTTGCCACTCGCCATGCAGGTTCAGGATCACGCGCAGATAGCCCATTTGCTCGCCGAGCTGCGGATGGAACATCGTGACCTGGATGCGGCCATCGAGCAGTTGGCCACCGCGATCGGCCGCGACGAACTGCAGTTGACCCGCCTGAAGAAGCGCAAGCTGCTGCTCAAGGACAACATCGCGCGGCTTGAGAGCAAGCTGATTCCCGACCTCGACGCCTGAGCATCACACCTCTTTGCCGGAATCCCGATGAGCCCGCTCGCCCCGGTCCTATTCCAGGAAGTCCTGCTGCAGGACGAACACGTCGCGCTGGAACCGCTCCGGCTCGAACATACCGCGGCGCTGGAAGCCGCTGCCGACGACGGCGAACTGTGGAACCTGTGGTTCACCAGCGTGCCGTCGCCGGGACAGGCACGCGGCTATGTCGAGAAAGCGCTGCAGGGCCGGGCGGCCGGCACGATGCTGCCATTCGCCATCCGCGAGAAATCCAGCGGCGATGTCGTCGGCACCACGCGCTACTACGATTTCGTCGCCGAACTGCCGCGCCTGGCGATCGGCTACACCTGGTACGCGAAGCGCTGGCAGAAAAGCCACGTCAACACCGCCTGCAAGCGCCTGCTGTTCCGGCACGCATTCGAATCGCTGGGCTGCGTCGCGGTGGAAATCCACACCGACGACCGCAACCTCGATTCGCAGCGCGCCATCGAACGCCTCGGCGCACGGCGCGAGGGTGTGCTGCGCGCGCACAAGCGCCGGCCTGACGGCTCGTTGCGCGATACCGTCTGCTACAGCGTCCTGGCCACCGAGTGGTCGGACGTGGATCGCTGGCTCGGCCTGCGCCTGACCCGGCTGGCCGCATCGCAGACGTCGGGCCGGGTCACAACAACCGATTGACCAGCCGGTCCAGCCGCGTGCGATTGAGGCGCTTCAGCTGCTTCCGCACCTCATCGGGATAGTGCCGCGGACTTTCCAGCGCGAGGTAATCGCGCAATCGCGTGGCATGCCGTTTCAATGCCATCCACTCGGCCTCGTGCCGGGCATGCAGCAGTCTGGACGGATCGCGCAGCAGCAGGCCGTTTTCCAGATCGAGCGACCACGCACGCGGGTTGAGATTGTTGCCGGTGAGCACGGCCACGTCGTCATCGACGAACAGGCCTTTCAGGTGATAGCTGTTGTCGCCGTCGCGCCATAGATGCAGGTTGAGCCGACCGTCGGCGATCTGCGTCCGGTGCGTGCGCGCGAAGCGCCGCAGGTTGTTTTCGTAGAGATATGGCAGCAGGCCGATGGTCTTGAATGGCTGGCCCGGCGGAATGTAGAAATCGTTGGCGGTCTTGTCGCCAACCATGATGTCGATGGTGCAGCCGCGGCGTAGCAGTTGGCCCAGCACCGCGCGCACCGGCCTGGGCAGGTTGAAGTACGGCGTCAGCAGGATCACCCGCTTGCGCGCGTCGCGCAGCAGCGCCAGCAGCACGTCGTTGAGCTGGTTGTCGTTGCGGCCGAAACCGAGCAGCGGCGTCACCGCGACCTCGCCCGCCGCCAAGGATTCGCGCGGCACGTCGTAGCGCGCGTTCTGCAGGGCCTGGCGGAACTCGCGGATCGCACCCTGCAACGTGCGCGTGGCCGGCACGTTCGCCACGTCCAGCCGGCGCACCGCGTCGCTCTGCGCAAGCTGCCGCTGCGCGAAGCCAGCCATGGCGTCGGCCAGCCCGCAATGCCGCAACAGGTGGTAGCGATCCAGCCGATAGCGCCCGTGCCGCTGCAGGTAGATGTCGTTGAGGCTGGCGCCGCTGTAGAGCACGTTGTCGTCGATCACGAAACCCTTGAGGTGCAGCACGCCGAGCAGTTCGCGGCTTTGCACCGGCACGCCGTAGATCGCCACGCCCGCGCCGTGCTTCTCCGTGTACTCGCGGTACATGCCGGCGTTGCCTTCGCTCTTCTGCTTGCCGATCAGCCCGCGCTGCGCGCGATGCCAGTCGACGAACACCGAAACCTGCAGCGCCGGACGCAGCGCCTTCGCCGCATACAGCGCATCCAGCACCTCGCGGCCGGCCTCGTCGTTTTCCAGGTACAGCGTCACGATCACGATGCGCCGGGTGGCCTGCGCAATGCACCGGAGCAAGGTCTGCCGGAACGCCGCCGGATCGGGCAGCACTTCGATCGCTTCGGCCGGCACGGCGAATGCCGGCAGCGCATCGAGGATGGCCGGCACACCGGCCGGGCGGCGCCCCGGCGAAAGGATGCGCCGGGCCAGACGACGCGGCGTGTTGATCAACTTGTTCATGGATGACATCGCGTCCGCTACAACGCTCATCATCGCAAACCGCCGCGGATGCGCCTACCGCGGATCCACCGCGCATGCCACGCTGCGCCGCGATCCTCAGTGGGCCGGGACGTTCGTTGCGGAAGAGACCGGTCCCGGCCCGGTCGATGCGTCCGCATCCGCCGGACCGGCCGCGCCGTAGCCACCGCCCAGGGCCTCGATCAGGCGGATCGACGTATCCGTCTGCTGACTTTGCAGCGCAGCCAGGCGTTGTTCGGTGAGCAGCAGTTGCTGCCGGCTGATCAGCGGGGTAAGCGGGCCGCTTACGCCGCCCTTGTACGCCCTCATCGCATCCTCCCAGCTCTTCTGCGCATCCTGCTGCGCGCGCTGCTCGAGCGCGATCTGGGTTCGCACCGACGCCAACGCGGAAAGCTGGTCGGACACCTCGTTGAGCGCTCCGACGAGCAGGCTGTTGTAGCGCGCAACCGCCTGGTCGTAGCCGGCATCCGTGGCGGCGAGATGGGCACGCAAGCGGCCTCCATCGAAAATCGGCAGGCTCAACGCGGGGCTCACACTATAGGTGCGCGCCGGCAGTTGGAACAGATTGGTGCTGCCGCCAATGGCAAGTACGCCGGCCATCGCGCCGAGACTGATGTTGGGCAAGAATTCCGTCCTGGCGGCCTTGATGTCGCGGGACGCGGCCTCGACTTGCCAGCGCGCGGCGACCAGCTCGGCGCGACGGCCGATCAGCTCCACCGGCAATTGTTCCGGCAACGCGGCCATGCCGAGGTCGAGCAGATGGGGGCGGGTGATCGCGAGGCCGCGATCCGGCCCCTCTCCGAGCAGCACGGCAAGGCTGCTGCGTGCGGCATCGATCGCGCGATCGGCCTGCACTTTCTGCTGCTCGGCGCTGGCGACCTGGGAGTCCGCCAGATATGCCTGTTGCGGCGTACCCAGGCCGCCGACGACCAGGCGCCGGGTCAGCGCCAGCGACTTGTCGGCGCGTTGCCGCTCGGCTTCGGCGACATCCTGCTGCGCGAATGCATAGCCCAGGCCCACATAGGCGCGTGCCACGTTGACCGACAACTGGATGCGTGCCGCATGGGCGTCGATCCGCGCCGCGCGGCTGCGCCCAAGCGCAGCTTCCCAGGCGTCGCGTTTGCCGCCCCACAGATCCAGGTCCCACGAAAAATTCAGTGCCGCCGACTTGCCCCAGGCAAACGTGCCCAGCGTGTAGGGCGAATAGACCGGATCCTTGCTGGAAAGCCGTTCGCCGGTCGCGCCGGCGTCCAGGTCCACTTGCGGCCTGCGCGCGGCATCCAGGCTGTCGGCCACGGACTGGGCCTGCCGGGCTCGCGCCTCCGCCACGTCGAGGCCGGGGTTGGTCCTCAACGCCTCCTCGATCAGTGTCGTCAGTTGCGGATCGCCGAAGCCGCGCCACCAGTCCTGCGCCGGCCATGCGGCGGGGCTCAGCGGCGCTTGCGCCAGGCTGCGTTCGGCCTTCAGGCTGCGCGGATCGGTCAGTTTGCCGGTGGGATGCAGGCCGCCGCTGCTGGCGCAGCCGGCGAGCGCGAGGCAGAGCGCAAGCGCGGCGGCGAAAACGGGAAGGCGCATGGCGCGGCAGCCGGTCATCGCGAGGCGCCCTCTTCATGCGGATGCACGACCAGCGTGGCCGTCATGCCGGCGGCCAGCACCGTTCCGGCCGGCACGTGCTCGGTATCGATGTGCACGCGCACCGGCACGCGCTGGGCCAGCCTGACCCAGTTGAACGTGGGATTCACATCGGCCAGCAGATCCGTGCCAGTGGGGTTGTCCACATCGGTGATGCCGCGCGCGATGCTTTCCACCGTGCCGTGCAGCGCGACACTGCCGCTCATCAAGCGGATGTCGACCGTATCGCCGACGTGCACGCGTGGCAGCTTGGTTTCCTCGAAGTAGCCGTAGATCCAGAACGAATGGCTGTCGATCAGGGCCAGGCGCGGAACACCGGTGTTGGCATAGTCGCCGACGCGAACAGCGAGATTGGTAACGTAGCCGTCCACCGGCGCGCGCACCTCGGTACGATCGAGATTGAGCTGCGCGGCGGCCAGCGCGACGGTCGCCTGGGTCACTGCGGCCAACGCCTGCTGCCGGACGGCGCCGGCCTGCTCCTTGCCTGCCTGCGCCCGGTTCAATCCTGCGCGCGCGGCGGTTGCCGCCGACTCGGCATTGGCGCGGTCCTCGGCGGAAATGACATCGCTCAGCTGCTGGCGACGGTTAGACTGGGCCACATACATCTCGTAGCTGGACTTGCTTTGCGCCGCACCGGCCACTGCCACATCGATATTGGCACCGGCCGCGCGTGCGGCCGCCTCCGCGGCCGCGAGGTTGGCCCTGGCCAGGTCGACCGCGTCCTGGTAGCGCGCGCGGTCGATGACGAACAGCGGGTCGCCTTTCTTCACCACCTGGTTGTCGCGCACGTTCACCTGGGCCACCAGGCCGGTGACATCCGGCGCGATGCGCACCACCTCGGCACGCACGCGGCCATCGCGCGTCCACGGCGCATACAGGTAATGCTTCCACAGCGCATGGCCGAGCAGCAGCGCGACGGCGACGGCGGCGGCGGTGATCAGGAAGCGCAACAGCGATTGGGTTTTCATGGGATGACTCAATGGATCAGCAACAGTCCGGCAGCGCCGAACAGGCAGACGAACAGAGCAAGCCGGAACAGTGAGGGATGCCAGACCCGGCGATACAGGCCAAGCCGGCCGACCAGCATGTCGAGCAGCACCATCAACAGCAGGCACAGCAGGAACACGGGCAGAAGGGCCGGAAC
>DASWOQ010000024.1:0-73379 GCA_036398675.1 Rhodanobacter sp.
CGGCAGCAGTTCGATGACGATCTCCCATCGCATCGTCGATGCAACCGATGCGACGCGCCTCTACAGCGACGGCCACGTGGTGATGGTGTGGATGAATCCGGCGACCGGCAAACCGGTGCCGCTGCCGCCGGCGATCCGCAATGCTGCGTCTATCACCGTTTCAGCTGGTTAGCACCGAGTGTTCGATGCCCATCCCAAGTGACCGCCCCTGATGGCATGAACGCGCGCCATTCATGCCGCGTCGTTATGATGGCGAACCGGTTCTATCGATGGAGTTCGCCCCGATGACGACGTCGCATCGCATTGCCCTCGCCCTAGCCGTCTGCGGCATCACGTTGTCTGCCGCGCCACCGGCGCGCGCCGCGGACAACACCGAACTCACTCTGTATCGCAGCGACAGCCCCGCTCTGTATGCGAGCAATGGCGATGGCAGCGTCAGCGACGGCTATGCGGTGGTACGCGAACAACGCACGTTGACCCTGGTGGCAGGCAGCCACGACATCGTGATCGGCGACCTGCCCGCGTTCCTCGACCCGGAGGCGCTAGCACTGGGCTTTCCCGGCAACGATGCCAGGGTGCTGTCGCAACGCCTGTTGCTGGCGCAAGGGCAGAACGCCGCGCTGACCGGACTCACCGGCCGCAACGTCGACGTGCTGGGCGACAACGGCCAGCCGCTGGCAAGCGGCACGCTGCTACACGCCGGCGATGGTCTGCTGGTACGTGACCAGGCTGGCAACACCACATTGGTGCGCAGCTTTGCCGCGGTGCGCACTGCTGGCGGCGAGTTCCCCACCGGCTCCAGCCTGAGCCTGCGCGTGGATGCCACGCGCGGCGGCGCCACCAGCGCGGTGCTGGGCTACCCCACGTCCGGGCTGGGCTGGCGCGCCGCGTATGTGGCGACGCTGCAACCGGGCGCGGCATGCCGCATGCAGTTCGAGTCGCGCGCGAGCATCGCCAATCGCAGTGGCCGCGACTGGCGCGATACGCAACTGACCCTGATTGCCGGCGAACCGAACATGGCCAAGGCATCGGCGCCGCGTCCGATGATCGCTATGGCGCGCAGCTTCAGCGCCAAGTCCGATAGCGCCGATCTTCCGCAACAGGCAAGCCTCGCCGACTACCGCAGTTACGCCCTGCCCGCAGCGGTCGACCTTCCCGACGGCAGCGTGAGCCAGGTGCCGTTGTACGCGACGCGCGCGATGGAATGCGAGCGCACCGCGCTGCTCGACACCGGCAACAGTTTCCAGCCACAGCAGCCGATGCTTGGGCCCGATTTCAACCAAGGTGGCGGCGGCGACATCATCAGCACGCTCAAGCTGCGCGCATTCGACAGCCTGCCCGCCGGTTACCTGCGCGTGTTGACCGCCGATCGCAACGGCACGCCGCAGTTCATCGGCGAAGGACGCATCAACGACACGCCCAAGGGCAGCGATGCGACCATCACGCTGGGTACCGCCTTCGACCTGCGCGCGGAGCGCGCGCGCTCCGCCTTCAACGTCGACAAGGCCTCTCGCAGCATGGACGAGGCCTATCACATCAGCCTCAGCAATGCAGGCGACAGCAGCCGCACAGTCACCGTGCGCGAGCATCCCAATCGCTGGCGGCAGTGGACGCTGGTTTCGTCCAGCGGCAAGCCCAGCCGGCAGACGCCGGACACGCTGGAGTTCCGCGTCGAAGTGCCGGCCCACGGAAAGGCCGCGCTCGACTATGCGGTGCGCTACACCTGGACTGCCGACGAAAATCCCCAACCCTGAACCTCAGCCCCGAATCGCGCCGGAGTACACCATGCTCAACCTGATCGATCACGAAGCCATCCGCGAAATCCAGCTGGCGCGCCCACCGGTCAATGCATTGAATCTGGACCTGGTGGGGGCGCTTCGCTCCGCCGTTGACGACAGCGTGCGCGACGGCGCGCGCGGCATCGTGCTGTCCGGCGCGCCAGGGCTGTTCTCGGCCGGTGTCGATGTGCCTGCGCTGCTGGCGCTGGATCGCGATGGCGTGCGCGAGTACTGGCGGGAATTCTTTGCGTTGTGCACGACGCTCGCATGCTCGCCGATTCCGCTGGTGGCGTCGATCACCGGCCACAGTCCGGCCGGCGGTGCGGTGCTCGCATTGTTCTGCGACTACCGGGTGATGGCGGAAGGTCCGTATCGCATCGGCCTGAACGAAGTACAGGTCGGCCTGATCGTGCCCGAGGCGATCCAGCTTGCGCTGCGTCGCGTGGTCGGCCACAACCGCGCCGAACGGCTGCTGGTTTCCGGCGCGATGATCGATTCCGCCCAGGCGCTGGCCTGCGGCTTCGTCGACGAGCTGACCGGCGTGGACCAGGTCACCACCCGCGCGCTGTACTGGCTGGGCGAACTGCTGGCGCTGCCGTCGCGGGCGATGCTGGCGACGCGCGAGATCGCGCGCGCCGACCTGGCCCAGGCCTATGCGAACCCGGAGGCCTTGCCGATCGACGCGTTCGTCGAGACGTTCTTCCACCCGGAAACGCAGGCCGTGCTGCAGCAGATGGTCGCCCGGCTGAAAAAGAAAAGCTGACTGGCCGCATCCGGCGCGCGACCGGGTTCAGTGCTTCAGAGACAACGCCACCACGACGTTGTCCTCGGCTCCGCTGCCGGTAAACAGGCCATCGTCGGTCACCCACTGGACCACGATGTTGCGTGGCGAATGCGCCCGCTTTCCCTCGGTCGCGGCGATGCGCACGCGAACCTTCGCGCCACGTCGCCTGGCGACATACGTGGTCGACCGATAGTCGCCTTGCCGGTAGCCGTAACCATCGCCTGCGTCTTCGTAGAGCGTGCCGCGCGCCTCACCCCGCGCATCGAGGCTGACCAGCAGGATCAGCGGATCGAGCGATTCCTCGCCGGTGTTCTGCACGATCCTGCCCAGTGGAACGATGGCGCCGCCGCGCAGCTTCAGCGTGGCCTGGTGCGGATCGTCACGATCGCCGTCGACCAGCGACACATCGCGCCAGATGCCCTTCGGCAGCGCGGCGCCCTTCGCCCATGCCGGCACCACCAGCAAGTCGGCGCCCAGCAGGAACGCCTGTTGTTCCCCGCGCAGGCGCAGGTCATGCGGATCGGCGAAGAACACCGGCTGCATCACCGGCGTGCCGTCGATGGATGCGGCATGGAACAGCGTGTAGAGGTATGGCAGCAGGCGGTAGCGTCGCTCGATCGCGATGCGCGCGGTGTTTTCCACCGCGGGCCCGAAGGCCCACGGCTCCTTCTGCTGTGGTGCGCTGATCGTGTGTGCGCGGGAGAACGGATAGAACGCACCGATGGCAATCCAGTTCGCCCACAGATCCGCGCTGGCGACGCCGCTGAATCCGCCGATGTCGGCACCGCTGAACGGCTGGCCGGACAGGCCCAGGTTGAGCGACATCGGGATCGACATTTTCAGGTCCGGCCAGGTCGATGCGTTGTCGCCAGTCCACGTCGCGGCGTAGCGCTGGCCGCCGACGAAATTCGCGCGGGTCAGCACGAACGGACGCCTGTCCGGATTCGCCGCCTGGATGCCCTCGCGAGTAGCGCGCGCCATCAGCATGCCGTACACGTTGTGGTACTGCAGATGCGGGCCAGGTACGAGTTCGCCGCCGCCGCGATGCCAGTTGCCGTCCGGCATGGTCATGCTCGGCACCTTGAACACCGACGGCTCGTTCATGTCGTTCCATACGCCGTCGATGCCCTGCGCCATGTAGCCCTTGTACAGCGCCGACCACCACTGTCGCGTTTCCGGCCGGGTGAAATCCGGATAGGACACGAGGCCCGGCCACACCTCGCCGTGATAGTCCTTGCCATGCGCATCCTTCACCCATGCATCCTTTGCCGTACCGCTGTCGTACACCGTGTAGCCGGGATCGAACTTCACCCCGGGATCGATCATCCAGACGCTGTGGAAACCGCGCGCATGCAAGTCGCGATTGAGGCGCTTCGGGTCCTCGAAGGTTTTCGGATCGAAGGTAAACACGCGAAAGCCATCCATGTAGTCGATGTCCATCCAGATCACATCGGCGGGAATCCGGCGTTTGCGGAATTCATCGGCAACTTCAAGCACGCGCGTGTCCGGCGTGTACGACCAGCGCGACTGCTGGTAGCCGAGTGCCCAGCGCGGCGGCAACGGCATGGTTCCGGTCAGTTCGGCGAGGCCCTGCACGACGGCCTGCGGTGACGCGCGATCGATCACGATCACCGGCATCGGCGGCCCGCTGGATTCGAAGACGATCTGGTTTCCGGTTTCCAGCGTGGCGCGCCAGGTCGAATCGAACAGCACGCCGAACGCGCTGCCGTCCGCACGTACGCCGAGCACCCACGGATGCGACTGGTACAACTGCTTTCCATGTTCCAGTTCGTATTGGAAATTGTCGGTGTTCCACAGCATGATCGTACTGCCGTTGCGGCGCAGCGGGCCGGTGACTTCGCCGCTGCCGTAGAGGTCGCTGTCGTTCGGTATCGACACGTCGACGCGCACATGTTTTCCGTCCTGCCCGAACTGCGGCACGATGCTCCAGTCTGAAGGTCGCGGACCTTGCGACACCGGCGGCCTGACTAGCGCCAGCGAGACGGGATACGCGGTCATGCCCGGCGGCAGGAACGCCACGATGCCGTTGCCGATCTTTTCCGCGTGCTGACCGGCGACAACCAGTTTCGGGCCGGTCTGAGCCACCAGCGCATCGGTGCCCTGCAGGAGCAACGTCATGAGCACCACCCGCGATAGCAGCTTCATTCCGGAAGACTCTTCTGGCGACAAGGAGCCCGGCGATCATGCGAGAAGATCGGGGCAAAGCCTTGCAGTGGTGTGACAGTGCCTAGTCCGGGCCGGTGGCCACCGGTCGCGATGGATCGCTCACCCAGCCGCTCCAGGACGGCGCGTAAAGTCGCGAACCGTGCAGCCCGGCATGTTCCATCGCAAGCAGGTTGTGACACGCGGTGACGCCCGATCCGCACATGTGCACCACCCGCGCGGGATCGGCCGCGGCATCGCTGCTCCATCCCAGCACGCCGGAGAATTCCTCGCGCAATCGCGCCGGCGATTTGAAGCGTCCATTGCCATCGAGGTTGTCGGCGAAGGGCCGGTTCACGGCGCCGGGAACGTGGCCGCCGATGCGATCCAGCGGCTCGACGTCACCACGGTAACGCGGTGCGGCGCGCGCATCCACCAAGCGGCCAGCATCACGCAGGTCGGTGTGATCGGTCAGCACCTGTGTCGCGTCGTAGCGCAGCGATACGTCGGTGGCAGGACGTGCGGCAACCGGCCCTTTCTCGATCGGCAGATCCGCCGCGAGCCAGGCGGCATAGCCGCCATCCAGCACCGCCACCCGATGCACGCCAGCCAGCCGCAGCAGCCACCACAGCCGCGCAGCCGCCTGCGCGCCGCTGCTCGCGTCGTAACTGACCACCTGCATTCCTGCCCGCCAGCCCCAGCGGGAGAGCAATGCGCTGAACGCCGACTCCAGCGGCAGCGGATGGCGACCCAACCCCTCGGACTGGCGCGACAGGTCGGAAAGATCCCGATCGAGGCTGGCGAACAGCGCGCCGGGAATATGGCCGTCCAGATACTCGCGATGACCCTTGTCCGGGTCGGCGAGATCGAAGCGGCAATCGACGACCAGCAGGTTGTCCGGCGGCAGCGCCGCCAACGCGGCGGCGTCGATGAGCGTGGTATGCAAGGTCATGCGTATCCCATCCTCTGCAACAGATTGAGCAGCATCGCCGCGGTGGCGCCCCAGATGCGATGTCCGCCGTGGACAAACTCGACCATGGAGCGTTGGTGACCGCGGAACTCCATCGAATAACGGCGCAGGTTCGCCGGCTCCAGAAAAAACGCCAGTGGCACTTCGAACACTTCGGCCACTTCATCCGGCGCCGGATACAACGGGGCATCGGCGGCGATCTTCGCCACCACCGGCGTGATGCAGTAGCCGCTGATCGTTTCGAAGCAATCCAGGAAACCGAGCGGCGTCACCAGCGTGCGATCAAGGCCGATCTCCTCCTCGCTTTCACGCAGCGCCGTGGTGATGGCATCACCATCGTCCGGATCGCTGCGACCGCCCGGAAATGCCACCTGCCCGGCATGCGCCTGCAGATGATCGGTGCGCACGGTCAACACCAGACGCGGCTGCATGCCCTCGCGCAGACCCACCAGGACGGCGGCCGGTTGCCGCTGCTCGGTGCCGAGCCATTCGGTCATTTCCGCATGGTTCCAGCCCGGCGCGCCCGGTGGCTGCGAGAGCGGTCGAATCGCCTTGATCAGTTTTTCCATCATTTCCATCATCGCAGCCGGCGCGCGGGCAGGATCACGTGCATCATATGCAGCCGCTCGGCATCGCTCATGCCGCGCCAGCGCGCAATCTCCTCACCGGTGCGCCTGCAACCGGCACAGAGGCCACGCTCATCCAGCCGGCACAGGCCGACACAGGGAGTCAACGGAAGGGACGGCTGGGGCTCGGACATATTCGACATGCCCGTCCATGCTAGCACCGCCCCTTTCAGGGCCTTCGTGGAGGTGCCTTGATATCGAGCAACTCGATCTCGAATACCAGCGCCTCGTTCGGGCCGATGCGCGGCAATGCACCTGCTTCGCCGTACATGAGCTGTGGCGGAATCACGACCTTCCACTTGTCGCCCACATGCATGCGCGGAATCACGCTCTGCCAGCCGCGGATGACTCCGTTGACGGGAAAGCTGACCGGCGCGCCGTGCGCGTAGGTGCTGTCGAATTCGGTGCCATCGATGAGCATGCCGCGATAGTTCACGGTGACGATGCTAGTGACCGTCGGACTGACCGTGCCGCTGCCCTTGGCGATCACTGCGTACTGGATGCCCGAAGGCAGTTGCACCACGCCGGGTTTCTGGCGGTTGTGCAACATGAAATCGGCGCTCTTGCGTGCGTTGGCGGCGGCGATGCGCTTGAACTCGCTGACCGCATCGGCGTGCATCTGCTGGTCGAGGCGCTGCAATTGCTGATGCATGTCCTGCATCGATACGGTCGGGTGCCGCTTGGCATACGCGTCCTGGATGGCACGCAGCAGCACCGGGATATCCACGTCGGGCTTGCCGTCGGAAAACTGGCTGCCGATCTGGTAACCGATCGCATACGATAACTTGGTCTTGTCCGGCTTTGCCGGCGGCGCGACACGACCCTGTGCATGTGCCACTCCGCCCAGCAGCAATGTGCCAAGCAGGAGACTGCGCAGAGTTGTCATGCCTTTCTCCATCGGGTGTGTACCTGGGGCCGCGTTCGATCCGGACGAGCCATCCTAAGCGGTTGTCGACATTTGTGCAGCGGCCGTCACTCGGGCTTGAGAACCCGGTCGGCGCCAAAGGTTCCCGCTGCTACCATCGTCGTTTCGCGTTTATCGGGAGTGGTGCATGGCCTATCGCAACCTGGAAATCGTCAATCGCGGCGCGATTCGCACGATCACCGTCAACCGTCCGGACAAGCTCAACGCGCTCAACCGCGAAACGCTCAACGAGCTCACCCTGGCATTCGCGCAGGCCGCACAGGACGATGCCGTGCGCGTGGTGGTGCTGACCGGTGCCGGCGAGAAGGCGTTTGTCGCCGGCGCCGACATTGCCGAAATGAACGGCTACACCCCGGTGCAGGCGCAGGGTTTCTCGCGTGCCGGGCAACGCCTGATGACCTCGATCGAACGGCTCGGCAAGCCGGCGATCGCGCGCGTGCAGGGATTCGCGCTGGGTGGCGGCATGGAGCTGGCGATGGCCTGCCACCTGCGCATCGCCAGCGACAAGGCAAAGTTCGGCCAGCCGGAAATCAACCTCGGCCTGATCCCCGGCTTCGGCGGCACCCAGCGCATGCTGCGCCTGGCCGGGCGCGGCGCGGCGCTGGAGCTGTGCCTGACCGGCGCGACGATCGATGCCCAGCGTGCCTACGAACTTGGCCTCGTCACCCGCGTGGTGGCTGCCGAGTCGCTGGACGACGCCACCCACGCGTTGGCCGACCAGCTTGCCGCTGCCGCGCCGCTCGCCGCCGCCGGCATTCTCGACGCCGTGCTGCAAGGTGGCGAAACCGGCATCGATCAGGGGCTGGAATTCGAAACCCAGGGCTTCGCCCTCGCATTCTCCACCGATGACATGCGCGAGGGCACCACGGCGTTCCTGGAAAAGCGCAAGGCGAAATTCGTGGGGCGCTGATCGTCAAACAAGCAAAGATCAAAAGCTTCGTGTCTGACTTTGATCGCTGAGAGACGCAGCGATCAGTGATGCCCGCCGCGATAATTTTTCTCGCCGGCGGTCACCCGCAGATCCAGGCGGTTTTCATGCGGCGCCAGCGGACAGGTAGCGAACGGCGTGAACGCGCACGGCGGGTTGTACGCCTTGTTGAAATCCAGTTCGACCTTGCCGTTCTTCGGCGGGTCGATGTCCATGAAACGGGCGGCGCCGTAGGTTTCCTTGCCGCTGGTGCGATCGGCGAACACCAGAAAATACGTCGCGGCGCCAGGTTCCTCGATCACCGGCAGCATCTCGAAGTGCTTGCCGTCGCGGCTGAACTCCACCTTGCCGGCCACCGGAAACTTGTCGATGGTGCCGATCACCGAACCCATTTCCAGCGTTTCGCCCGGCGTGGCAGGCACCCACGTCGCCTCGATCCGCCATGACGGATCGACCGGAAAATAGTCGATGCCGAGAAAGTGCTTGCGCGTGGACGCTTCGCTGTCCTTGACGCGCAGGCCCTTACGGCCATCGCGGTCGATGGCATAGAAACTCGCCGTGCCGAAGCTCACCGTGGTCGGCGTGCCGTCGCCGGCTTTCGCGTCGTCGACCAGCGTCGCCTGCCGCACCGGCTTGCCATCGACGAGTGCGCCGCTGCCTTCGGCGAGGGAGATGTGCAGCGTGCCGTCCTTTGCCAGCGCGACGACGCCCAGATGCGCGGGACCCGCCGCGAGCACGATGTCGTTGTCGGCGGTGCTGCCGACACGATTGTCACCCTGCTTGAGCCATTCCAGGCCGATCAGGCTGAGCCAGCCATCCGGCGCGGTGAGGCGCGTGACGCGCGCGCTGCGGAATTGCTCGATGCCCTGCGGATAACGATCGACCTCGGCGGCATGCACGGTAACGACTCCCAGAATGGCTATGGCGGCAAACAATGAACGGGTGCGTATCATCGGGTTCTCCGGCAGAACAGATGACGCGGACGCCTCAGCGACCGCGCATGAACAACTTGTCGAGTTCGGCCAGGCTCAGCTGGACCCATGTCGGTCGTCCATGATTGCACTGGCCGGAACGTTCGGTCGCTTCCATCTCGCGCAGCAGCGCGTTCATTTCCGGAATCGTCAACCGCCTTCCGGCGCGAACCGAACCATGGCAGGCCATGGTCGAAAGCAGTTCGTTCTCCAGCTCCTGCAGGCGGCGCGAACTGCCGTGCTGGGCCAGTTCGGACAGCACGTCGCGGCTGAGCTGCGCCACGTCGGCGCCTTCGAGCAGAGCCGGGATGCGTCGCACCACGATGGTGGCCGGACCGCTACGGGAGAGTTCGAGACCCCATTCGGCCAACGCCTCGGCATGTTCCTCGGCGGCCGCCGCTTCCTTTGCGCTCACCGCGATGCCGAGCGGTACCAGCAGCATCTGCGAACGCAGGTTGCTGCCGACGCGGCCGGATTTCAGTTTCTCGTAGGTGATGCGCTCGTGCGCCGCATGCATGTCCACCAGGATCAGTCCATGCGCATTTTCCGCCAGCACGAAAATGCTTTTCAGTTGCGCGATTGCAAAGCCCAGCGGTGGCGTCTCGCCCTCTTCCGCTGCTGGCATCGGCGCATAGGACACGTTCTGTATCGACGGCGATTCGCCGAGCAACGCGGCGTATTGCGCCAGCGGTGCGTCCCTTACGCCCAGGTTCAAGCGGCTCTGATCGAATGCGCCGGACCATCCCGACACCGCGCCGGTCGTCGGCGCAACCGTGGCATATGCCAGATGCGCGGGCATCGGTTCCGTCGACGGCAAGGTGTTCTGGCCGGCGCGCGTCTGCGCCAATGCCTCATGCAATGTGCGGAACAAAAAGTCGTGCACCAGCCGCTGCTCGCGGAAACGCACTTCGTGCTTGGACGGGTGCACGTTCACGTCGACGCCGGACGGGTCGAGCTGCAGGTACAGCACGAACGCAGCGTGCCGCCCGTGGAACAGCACGTCCGCATACGCCTGTCGCACCGCGTGGGCGACGATGCGATCGCGCACCAGCCGGCCGTTGACGTAGAAATACTGCGCATCGGCCTGCGCCCTCGATGCCGTCGGCAAGCCGACCCAACCGGACAGATGCAGCCCGGCGGCGGCATGGTCGATACGCAGACTCTGCGCGGGAAAATCCTCGCCCAGCACTTCGGCCACGCGCTGCATCTCGGCCTGCTCGTCGCGCGCCGCTTTCCAGATGCGCACCGGCTTGCCGTTGTGGCTGAGCCGGAATTCCACCGAGCTGCGCGCCAGTGCCAGCGATTTCAGCAGGTCGTCGATATGCGCGAATTCGGTGCGCTCCGCGCGCATGAATTTTCTTCGCGCCGGCACGTTGTAGAACAGGTCACGCACTTCTACGCTGGTGCCCTGCGGATGCTGCGCCGGACGAGCGGCCTGCAATTTGCCGCTGTCGACCTCGATGCGAAAGGCTGCGTCCTGCCCCTGCGCCCGCGAGGTCAACGCGAAACGCGATACCGACGATACTGACGCCAGCGCCTCGCCGCGAAACCCCATGCTGGCGACATGCTCGAGATCGTCGAAGCTGCCGATCTTGCTGGTGGCGTGCGAAGCCACCGCCAGTGGCAGCTCGTCCACGCCGATGCCGCCGCCATCGTCGCGCACTCGGATCAGCCGCGCGCCGCCAGCTTCGATATCGACCTCGATGCGGCTGGCTCCGGCATCCAGGCTGTTTTCGACCAGCTCCTTGACCACCGAGGAAGGACGCTCGATGACTTCGCCTGCGGCGATCTGGTTGATGAGTTCGGGAGACAGCAGGCGGATGGAAGACATCCGCCAAGCTTAAGCGAGCGGCACCCCGCATGAAAGCAATGCGGGAAAATCCGCAACGGTTCGGGCAGTCAACCGGTCGGAATGGTCAGCAAGGTGCCTGCGCGAACGGTATCGGCGTTGATCCGGTTGGCGGTTTTCAGGGCGCCCACGCTGATGCCATACTGACGCGCAATGCTGCGCAGGCTTTCGCCACGCCCGACCCGATGCAGGTCGCGTACGTTGGCATCGGCCCGTTCAGATTGCTCGGCGGTCGCGACCATGCGGCTGACCGGCTTCGTCGGTGCGCTGTCGTCGCTGCGCGCAGCCGGCTTGACCGATGCCAGCTCGACACCGTTGCGCCGCGCGGCCTGGGCCGCAAACCACGTACCCTGCGGCGGCGTGGATTCGAAATAGTTCTTCAGCCCGCCCATGACCGCTTCGGCCAGTTCCGCCTGGTGCGAGGGATCGCGCAGTTTGCGCTCCTCCAGCGGGTTGCTGATGAAGGCGGTCTCGACCAGGATCGACGGCACGTCCGGCGAGCGCAGCACCACGAAGTTGGCCCGCTCGACGTAACCACGATGGGTCGGACCGAGCTGTCCCAGCGCCCTGAGCACGTTGCCCGCGACGACATCGCTGGATTGCATCGCCCAGCCCTGCTGCAGATCCAGCAGTACCTTGGCGAGCCCATCGTCCTTGTCGTCCAGCGTGGTGCCGCCGATCAGGTCAGCACGGTTCTGGCCGTCGGCCAGCCAGCGCGCGGCTTCGTTGGTCTTGCCGCGCGGCGACAGCACCCAGACCGAAGAACCCTTCGCATCGTTGCTGGTGAAGGAGTCGGCATGGATCGACACGAACAGGTCGGCGCTGGCGTCGCGCGCAATCTGGTAGCGCCGCTTCAGTTCGATGAAATAGTCGCCATCGCGGGTCAGCACGGCCTTCATGCCGGGCTGGCGATTGATGCGTGCGGCGAGGTCGCGGGCGACCGCGAGCGTCACGTTCTTTTCCAGCGTGCCGCCGGGGCCGTGGGCGCCCTGGTCCTTGCCGCCGTGCCCGGCGTCGATGCAGACCACCACGCTGCGCTGACCGCCGAGCAATGCCGCCGCCTGTTCCGTAGCTACCCGGCTGCTGTGCGACGCCCTGCTTCGACCGCCGGGCGTCGTCGCTACGATATCCACCCTCGGCGCTGCCGGGGTTGGAGTCGTTGCCGTAGCCCGATCGTCATCCGAAGAGGCTTGCTGTACCGCGACGGACGAGTCCGTGCCGGGATACAAATCCAGCACCAGCCGGTAGCCGCTGCCGGAGGTGGGCGCCAGCACGAAACTCTTCAAGCGGATGGCCGGGTTGACCTCGGCCGTCAGCTGCAGATGGCTACCCTGGCGACCATGGCTCATGCCGCGGTACAGCCCCTGGGCGGCCGGATCGTCGAAGCCCGGTGCAACCCGGCTATCCGCAAGATCCACGACCACCTGGCCAGTCTGCTGGCTGATCGTGTACTTCAGTGGACCGGACGCATCAAGCACCACTCGCGTGTATTCCGGGCCGGCCCAGACCCTGGCGCTCTTCAATTCGGCCGCCTTGAGCGCGCACAAGGGCGCAACGGTCATGGCCGCAACGGCGACAAGTCCACGCAGGTTGTTCAAGGGTCCCTTCATGCGCGGCATTGAAGCGCACTCATTCAGGGAATGCAAGACTGCTTTTCCTTTGTATATCCATAACCTGCAGACTATTTGTCAGGTCATCTCAAGTTATCGGCTGCAACTTGCGCGCGCTCGGCCGGTCACCGGACGGATCACGTTGACGCGAATTTCCATTGACGATCAATGGCTTGGCTTGTCGCTACGTTCCGGGAAAGCGGTCCAGCAACCGTTCGCCGCGCGCGCTGACCGCGCGCATCTGGGCATGCCGGCCATGGCCGGCATAGCTCAAGTGCAACTCGATATCGGCGGCCGGCAAGGCACCGACGCCGCGTTCAGGCCATTCCACCAGCACCAGCGCGGCCGCATCGGCGAGTGCGTCCAGGCCCAGCCATTCCAGTTCGCCGGGATCGGCGATCCGGTACAGATCGAGATGCCACGCGGACCGGCCCTGCGCCACGTATCCTTCGATCAGGCTGTAGGTGGGGCTCTTGATCCGTTCGCCCACGCCCATCGCCAGCAACAGCGCACGGACGAAGCTGGTCTTTCCGGCTCCGAGCGGGCCATGCAGGTAGATCACCAGCCCGTCGTCCAGCAAGCCGGCGAGTTGCGTCGCCAGCATGTGGGTGGCGGCCTCATCGGGCAGCGGCCATTCCCGCGTGCCGTCGCCGCGCTCAGCCATCGCGATGTCCGTCGTCGGGCATTGCATTCACCAAGGTGCGCAGCGGTGCCAGCAGATCGCTGGCGAGCAAACCGCGCTCTCCCTGCTCCGCAGCCAGGTCGCCGGCCCGGGCATGCAGCCCCACACCGAGACAGGCGGCCTGCCACGCCGAGCACCCCTGCGCCAGCAAGGCGGCGATCACGCCCGTCAGCAGGTCGCCCATGCCGCCGGAGGCCATGCCGGGGTTTCCCCACGGACAGACGTCCAGACGTCCATCCGGATCGGCAATGAGGCTGCCCGAACCTTTCAGCACGACGACGGCCTGGTACTTTTTTGCAAGTCCGCGCACGGCAGCGAAACGATCCTTCTCGATCTCCGCGGTGCTCGTGCCGAGCAGACGTGCCGCTTCGCCGGGATGGGGCGTCAATACGGTCGCCGCAGTGAACCTGCGCAGCTCTACGGCCAGCAAGTTCAACCCGTCGGCATCGAGGACCAGCGGCTTGTTCGCTTCGAGCGAAGTCGACCACAAGTCGCGCCCCCATGCAGCACGGCCAAGCCCGGGGCCGAGCGCCAGCACACTGGCCTTCTCAAGCATGGGTCGAAGCTGATGCGATCCGTCAACCGCATGCGCCATCAGTTCGGGCCGAGCGGCATTCATCGACGAAATATGTTCGGTGCGCGTGGCGACGCTCACCAGGCCGGCTCCGACGCGCAAGGCCGACTCCGATGCGAGTCGCGATGCGCCTGCCATGCCGTGATCGCCGCCGATCACCAGTACATGCCCGTTGTTGCCCTTGTTCGCATAACGGGCCCGCGGCGGCAGGCTTTCGGGCACTAGCAATTGCGCATCGGGCCGCAGGTTCTGCAGGACGAAGTCCGGCACGCCGAGCGTCGCCAGTTCGAGTTCGCCGACGTGATCGGCGGCACGCCCGGTTTGCAGCCCACGTTTGCCGGCGATGAAGGTGATCGTCGCATCGGCGCGGATGGCATCACCGGGGCAATCACCGGTATCGGCATTCAGACCGGAGGGAACATCGAGCGCGAACACAGGTTGTCCGCTGGCATTGATGCACTCGATCAGCCGCGCGACCGGCGGCTCCGGCGGGCGGTTGAGGCCGATGCCGTACAACGCGTCCACGTGGAGTTCCGCGGGCGGCAGATCGGTTGCTTCGCCCCACATCAGGATTGATCCACCGTCCTGCTGCCATTCCGCGCGCGCCGATGCCGAATCGCCGCTGGATGCCGCACCCAGCGCCAGCACATCCACTTGCAAACCCGATTCGCGTGCCAGCACGGCCAGCAGGAAGCCGTCGCCGCCGTTGTTGCCGGGCCCGCAGTGGATGCATATGCGACGAACCTGCGGCCAGCGTCGGCGCAGGCTGTTCAATGCGGCGGTGGCCGCGCGACGCATCAATTCGGGGCCGGATATCCGCAGCGCTGCAAGCGCACTGCTTTCCAGCGTGCGAATCTGTTCGACCGAATAGAGATCGCGACGGTAGGAGGGCATCGGCATGCGCGAATTATAGGCATGCGCAACCTCTACAATGTGTGGATGCCAGCCGTTGACGACCACGACGCTCCCGATTACGCCCTGCTTGCGCGCGACATCAAGCGGTGGGCCGGCGAGCTGGGATTCGCGGACGCCGGCATCAGCGGCGTCGACCTTGGCGCCGACGAACAGCATCTGGATCGCTGGCTCGACGATGGCTATCACGGCGAAATGGAATACATGGCGCGCCACGGCGCCAAGCGCAGCCGGCCGGCCGAACTCGAACCGGGAACGCAGCGGGTCATCTCCGTGCGCATGGATTACATCCCGCCCGGCACGGCCAACGCGTGGTCGGTGCTGGAGGACGGCGAGGCCGGCTACGTGGCACGTTATGCGCTTGGCCGCGACTATCACAAGCTGATGCGCAACCGCCTGCAGCAGTTGGCCGGACGCATCCACGACGTGGTCGGCGACTTCGGCTACCGCGCCTATGTGGATTCCGCACCGGTGCTGGAAAAAGCCTTGGCGCGCAATGCCGGATTGGGCTGGATCGGCAAGCACACGGTGTTGATCAATCGCCGCGCCGGCTCATACTTTTTTCTTGGTGAGCTTTATACCGACCTACCGTTACCGGTGGACCTGCCGGCCAGCGCGCATTGCGGAAGCTGCAGCCGCTGCATCGAGATCTGCCCGACCCAGGCGATCCTCGGCCCGTATCGGCTGGATGCGCGACGCTGCATTTCGTATCTCACGATCGAGCTGAAAGGCAGCATCCCCGAGGAACTGCGCGTGCCAATGGGCAACCGGATTTTCGGCTGCGACGACTGCCAGCTGGTCTGTCCCTGGAACAAGTTCGCGCAAGACACTACTGAGCCGGACTTCGCGCCGCGACACCGCCTCGACGGCGCGAAACTGGCCGAGCTGTTCGGCTGGAGCGAAGAGGAGTTTCTCAAGCGTACCGAAGGCATGGCGATTCGCCGCACCGGTTACGAAGGATGGTTGAGGAACATTGCGGTAGCACTGGGCAACGCGCCACCGTCCGCCACGACGCAACAGGCACTCGCCACCCGCGCCGGCCATCCTTCGGACGTCGTACGCGAACACGTGGGCTGGGCGTTGAAACGTCAGCTCCGCGGACTGGACTGACTCAGGCGGCGGCCATCTGCTTGGGAATGGAGCGATTGGTGTGGCTGATGCGATTGCCTTCACCGATGTACACCAGCGTCGGCTGGAATTTCGCCAACTCGGCTTCGCTGAGTTGCGCGAACGCCGCGATGATGATCAGATCGCCCGGCTGGGCGCGATGCGCCGCGCTGCCATTCACCGAAATGATGCCCGAGCCTTCTTCGGCACGTAGTGCATAGGTGACGAAGCGCTTGCCGTTGTTGATGTTCCACGCATGGATCTGCTCGTACTCGCGAATGCCCGACGCATCCAGCAGCAGACCGTCGATCGCGATCGAACCTTCGTAATGAAGTTCGGCGTGGGTCACCGTCGCGCGGTGGATCTTGGCCTTGAGCATGTTCAGGTGCATGACGTTCTTTCCCGCAGGGAATCTGCAAAGTTGGCGATTATCGAACCGATGACACTGCACCGCAACATCCGCGGTGTCGACGACGATATGTGGCCAGCTCAATCGAACAGCAAGTTGTCGATCAGGCGCGTGCTGCCCATCTTTGTGGCAATCAGCGCAATCAGGCCGTCGCTCTGTCCTTCCGCCGGCTCGCCCAGATCCTCGGCACGCCGGATCACCGCGTAATCGGGCACGAAGCCGGCGCGGAGCAATCTCCCTGCGGCCACCTGCTCTATTGCGCGCCATGTATGTCCCTTGTCCAGCAGGTCGCGCATTTTCAGCAAGGTGTCGTGGATCAACGG
This sequence comes from Rhodanobacter sp., assembly GCA_036398675.1. GTDB lineage: Bacteria > Pseudomonadota > Gammaproteobacteria > Xanthomonadales > Rhodanobacteraceae > Rhodanobacter. The sequence continues at coordinate 16,612 of DASWOQ010000024.1, forward strand.
CGCGCGCGCACGCTCTTCGGCCGACAGGTACTGGTTGCGCGAACTCAGTGCAAGTCCATCGTCGGCACGCAACGTGGGCGCAGCCATCACCTTCACCGGCAGCGAGAGGTCGCGCACCATCCGCTCGATCACTTTGAGCTGCTGGAAATCCTTCTGGCCGAACACGGCGATGTCCGGCTGCACCAGATTGAACAGCTTGCACACCACCGTGGCGACGCCATCGAAATGGCCCTTGCGATGCGCACCTTCGAGCATGTCGGTGATCTGCGGCACGTGCAGGCTCACGCTGTGCTCCGCGCCGAACGGATAGATGGTTGCCACGTCCGGCGCGAACAGCAGATCGCAGCCTTCGTCGGTCAACGCTGCCTGGTCCTGCAGCAGCGTGCGCGGATAGCGTTCGAAATCCTCGCTCGGACCGAACTGCGTCGGATTGACGAACACGCTGGCGATCACCCGCTCGGTACGCTCGCGCGCCAGCCGGATCAGCGACTGGTGGCCTGCGTGCAGGTTGCCCATGGTCGGCACGAAGCCCACCGTCTGGCCCTTGGTTCGCCAGCCGCGGATCGCGGCGCGCAGGGCGGGTACATCCTGGACGGTCTGCATGGTGCTAACTCGCTATCAGTTGAAACAATGTTCGGGCGCCGGAAACGCACCGCTGCGCACATCGTCGGCATAGGCGGCGATCGCCGCCGCGACGGAATCGCGGCCAGCGAGAAAATCCTTGCTGAATTTCGGCCGCTTGCCGGGCGTGATACCGAGCATGTCGTGGATCACCAGCACCTGCCCGTCGCAATGCGGGCCGGCTCCGATGCCGATCACAGGGATCGTCAGGGCTGCGGTCACACGCTCGCCCAGCGTGATCGGCACGCCTTCCACCACCAGCAGGTCGGCACCTGCCGCCTGCACCGCCAGCGCTTCGGCCAGCACGCGGTCGGCGGCAGCCTGTTCGCGCCCCTGAATCCGGAAGCCTCCGAACTTGTGCACCGATTGCGGCGTCAGCCCGAGATGCGCGCAGACCGGGATGGCGCGCGCTGTCAGTTCAGCGATCGCATCGAGGATATGCGGTGAAGCACCCTCGATCTTCACCATAGCCGCACCGGCTTCGCCGACGAGGCGAGCGCCGGCATCGAGCACATGCGCGATGTCGCGATCGGCCATGAACGGCAGGTCCGCAACTAGCAATGTCGCCGACAGCCCGCGAGCCACCGCGGCGGTGTGATAGACCATGTGATCCAGGGTGACCGGCAGCGTGCTGCGGTGGCCCTGGATCACCATGCCCAACGAATCGCCAACCAGCGCGATGTCGATCCCGGCCGCTTCCAGTTGCCAGCCAAAGCTGGCGTCGTAAGCGGTGAGCATCACGATGCGCTGTCCCTGCGCTTTCATCGCGTGCAGGCCGGGCACGGTAACCGGCTTGCGTTCGGGGACACTGGCATTCTGCACGTACACGGCGATTCCTGAATTCATACGGGAGGATGAGCGGACGCCGATTATCCGGCGCGCCGCGACGAAGGCTCAAGGCAATCTTTCGTAACCTGTCAGGTCGAGCTCCGCCAAACGCTCCGCCACCGTGCGACTCCCGGCAGGCAGCAACGCCGGCGCGACGTCGTTCAACGGCAACAATACAAACGCGCGATCCATCATGCGCGGATGCGGCAGGCTCAGGCGCTCGTCATCGAGCTGGACGCCATCGACATGCAACAGATCCAGATCCAGCGTGCGCGGACCGTTGCGCTCGGCACGCACACGGCCGGCACGCTGTTCGAGATCGAGCAGCGCGTCGAGCAGCGCATTCGGCGACAGGTCGGTGTCCAGCTCGACCACCGCATTGACGAACGGCGGCTGCTCGGCGATGCCCCACGGAGGCGTGCGATACAAGGACGAGCGCTGCACCACGCTCGTTGCCGGCAACCGTGCCAGCGCCATCATCGCGTCGAGCACCTGTTGCCGCGGATCACCGAGATTGCTGCCCAGCGCGACGTAAGCCCGGGTCACGCGGAACCCGATTTGTCGGAGGGCTTGCGCCGCCGACGGCGTGGCCGCGGCGGCTTGCCGACCGACGGCGTCGGCGCATGGTCGCTCGCATAGCTGCCGCCTGAAACCGGCAGGGCCGCGGACAGCACGTCCTGCGGCAACTGTTGCGCATGCGCCCACCACAAGCCCAGTTCGCGCATCGCCGGCGACTCGTCGGCGCGAAGCAGCAGAAAGTCGAACGCGGCGCGAAAACGCGGATGCGTCATCAAGCGGAACACGCGCTTGCGCTGGATCTGCTCGAAACGCGGCTGCAGCGACCAGATCTCTTCCATGGTGAAGGTGAAACGGCGCGGGATCGCCACGCGCTGGCACTGCTCCGCCACCACTTGCGCGGCGGCACGCGACCACGCTTCATTGCTTTCCTGGCCGCGCGCGATCCAGTGATGCGCCACATCGCGCACTTCACCCCACAGCAGCACTGCGAACAGGAAGGCCGGCGTCACCGACTTGCCCTCGGCAATGCGCGCATCGGTATTGGCCAGCCCCTGCTCGACCAGCGAACGCAGCGCCTCGTCACCCCGGGTCAGCGCACGGGCGGTGGCAGGAAACAGGAACTTCAACAGGCCGCATTTTTCCAGCATGCGGAAGCTCTTCAACCCATTCCCGCTGAGAAACATCTTCAGCGATTCGTCGAACAGCCGGGCAGGCGCCGCTTCCGCCAGCAACGGGCCGAGGCTCTCGAACGGCGCCATGGCCGCGGCATCGATACGCATGTCGAGCTTGGCAGCCAGTCGTGCGGCACGCAGCATCCGCACCGGATCCTCGCGGTAGCGGGTGACCGGGTCGCCGATCAGCCGCAGCACGCGATCTTCGAGATCCTGCATGCCGCCGACGTAGTCGCGCACCGAGAAGTCGCTGATGTCGTAATACAGGGCGTTGACCCGGAAGTCGCGGCGTATCGCGTCCTCTTCGATCGTGCCCCAGATATTGTCGCGCAGGATCCGGCCGTCGACGATGTGGCGATCGCCTTCGGCGCCCTCCTCACCCAGGCCGCGGAAAGTGGCCACCTCGATGATCTCCGGTCCGAACACCACGTGCGCCAGGCGGAAGCGCCGTCCGATCAGACGACAGTTGCGGAACAGCCTCTTGACCTCGTCCGGCGTGGCGTTGGTGGCGACATCGAAGTCCTTCGGCTGCAGGCCCAGCAGCAGGTCGCGAACCGCACCGCCGACCAGATAGGCGGCGTAACCGGACTCGTTCAGTCGATACAGCACCCGCAACGCCGCCTTGCTGATGTTCTTGCGCGAGATGGTGTGCTGATCGCGCGGAATGATCCGCAGCGCAGGTGCAGTGTCGGGCCTTGATTCAAGATTCAAGCGGTCAGAATCCTTGCCGGGCGTAGCGCCCTTGAGTTCGATGGGTCGCGGCGCCGGATCACGGAACCGACCGTGAATAGTACCGCCGCATCGACGAGTTTTTGTTTCAGAGCAAGCATGCAGAACGTTGCCGGACGTGACAATTCCGTTATACTAGCGCGCCTCGCAGGATAACGCTCCCTTCGTCTAGTGGCCTAGGACACTGCCCTCTCAAGGCGGGAACACGAGTTCGAGTCTCGTAGGGAGCACCATTTGCTTTTGCAGTCTTCCGTGGTTGCTCCAATCGGGCCGGTCAGCGCCAACGTGCAGCTTGGCGCCACTGGCTGGATCAAAAGCGGCCATCCATGGCCGCACTTTTCGCAAGAGCCGGCGCGCTGATCTACCGAACCGCCTGGCACACTACTCACAAGCAGGCCAAAGCCGCCCATGACTTTCGTCGTCATCGACAACTGCATCAAGTGCAAGTACACCGATTGCGTCGAGGTCTGCCCGGTCGACGCCTTCCACGAAGGCCCCAACTTCCTCGTGATCGATCCGGACGAGTGTATCGACTGCACCTTGTGCGAGCCGGAGTGCCCGATCAACGCGATCTACCCGGAGGACGACGTCCCCGCCGGGCAGGAAGCGTTCGTGGCGCTCAATGCCGACCTCGCCAAGGGCTGGCCGGTGATCACCGAGCGCAAGGACAGCCCCGCCGATGCGAAGGACTGGGAAGGCAAACCGGACAAGCTGAAACTGCTGCAACGCTGATCCGTTTCCACAAACAAAAAAACGCCGCCCCGAAGGCGGCGTTTCTGTTTGCGGCGGCCGATCGACACAGGCGCCGATCGACACAGGCCGACGCGCTGGCTCAGCCGCCCATGCCTGACTTCAATCCGTCGATGACCTTGGCGACCGCGGCCGAATTGCCCTGGGCGCGCACTTCGCTGGCGCTGGTGCCGCTGGGATTCACGGTGACGACAACCTGTTGCGTGCCGCCGCCCGAACCATTGGCGGAGTTGCTCTTGTCGTGATGGAACATGCGGCCGAAGAAGCCTCGTTTCTTGCGCTTCACGGCATCCGCCGAAACGCTCAGCGTGTAGGTGTGCGCGGCATCGTCGTGGCTCTGCACCTGGCCGATACTGCCATCGGCCAATGCCCGGCCCACGCGGTGATAGGAACTCTCCACGCTGTCAGACAACACGAAGGCATCGGCGATCTGGCTGCCGGCGTCGGCACCGACATTGGCAGTGGCGCCATTGGCGGTCGGCCGGTTCGCACCCGGCGGCGGGATTTCCAGCGCGTCGCTGGTCGACGGCCGGTCGAGACCCGGCGGAATCTCCAGCGGCGTCTGCTGCTGGGCGGTGTCCCACGCCTTGTGCGAGCGGAAGATGCCGCAGCCGGAAAGCAGCAGGCCACCGAGGGCCAGCGCCGGCAAAGCCGCGAGGAGCGAAATTTTCTTCATGTAATCAGTTTCCGTGAGGTAAGTCAGGCGACCGTCAAGCGGCTGCAGGCGCCAAGGATGCCAGACTGGACAGCGCTTGGTGCAATCGGGCGCGATCCGGACCGTCGTTCAATTCAACCAGTGGCAGCCGCGGCAGTGCCAGCCCCAGCCCCAGCAGCGGCAAACCGGCCTTCACCGCGATCGGGTTCGGCGCGCAATTGAGCGCCTGGACCAGCGGTCCCAGCGCCTCCACACAACGTGCCGCACCCTCGTGATCGCCGCCGACGGCCGCATCGCACAATGCGCGAAAAGCCCGCGGAACCAGATTGGCAACCACCGAGATGGTACCGGCGGCACCCGCCAGCATCGCTTCGGCCGCACTGCCATCATCACCGGACAGATAGACGAAATCTTGGCGAACAAGTTCCGCCATCGCCGAAATCCGCTCGCGATCGCTGCGCGCCTCCTTGATGCCGATGATCGCCGGATGCTCGCGCAGCCGGGCGACGGTCTCCGGCAGCAGGTCGCATCCGGTACGCGGCGGCACGTTATAGAGCAGCAGCGGCAGGCCGCCGTGCTCGGCCACTTCGAGAAAATGCCGGTGCAGGCCCTCCTGGGTGGGGCGCACGTAATACGGCACCACCACCAGCGCGGCGTCTGCGCCGAGCGCCCTGGCACGCCGGGTCAGTGCGACCGTCTTGTCGGTTCCCGCTTCACCGGTGCCTGCAATCACCGGCACGCGGCCGGCGACCCGCTGCACGGCGAATGCCAGCAGCCGATCGAACTCGTCATGCCCGAGCATGTGCGCTTCACCGGTGGAACCGGCTATCACCAGTCCCTGCGTGCCACCGTCGAGTTGATGGTCGAGCACCCGACCGAAGGCCGGCATGTCGAGCGCGCCGTCGGCCGCAAACGGCGTAACCAGCGCACAGATACTTCCACGAATGTTCAAGTAGCGATTCCGCCTCAGGCCAAGCTCTACATGTTACTTGCCGCCTCGCGAGGCGGGCAAGTAAGCTCGATCGGAGTAGTCTCAAGCTCCGCATCGCGCGGGATGCCCTACTCCAGACCCGTTCTTTCAGGCAGGTACTTTTGAAATCTTCGTCCTCGTCCCCTTCCTCGGCGCCGCGCGCGGGCAACGACAACCAGTTGCTGATCCAGGCGCTCACGCCAGCGAGCAAGTCGCCGCTGCTGGCATTGGCCAAGCGCATCGCCGACGCGGGCTGCAACCTTTCCGAATCGCGCGTCTCCACCATCGGCACGGAGATCTCGCTGATGCTGCTGGCCAGCGGCGCATGGGATGCGCTGGCCAAGCTGGAAACCGCATTGACCAAGCTGGCCCGCGACGAAAGCCTGCGGCTGGTGCATTATCGCACCGGCTTGCGCGAAAACAGCTCGCATCTGCTGCCATATCTGGTGGAGGTAGTGGCCGCGGATCGGCCCGGCATCGTGGCGCGGATCGTCGAATTCTTCACCCAGCACGGCATCAGCGTGGAGCAATTGAACTCCACTCGTTACCAGGCGATGCAGACCGGGGCAGACATGTTCCAGGCGCAATTCACCATCGGCATTCCGGCGGAGATCCACATTGCCGCCCTGCGCGACGATTTTCTCGAGCTGTGCGATGGCATGAATCTGGACGCCATCATGGACCCGGTGAAATTCTGAGCATCGCGCGATTGCCGGTTTCCCACAAGGGCTGTCCACCATCGGCCCGCACGCGCTAGTCTTGGTTCCGGACCACCGAGGAACGTTGCATTGCAGCCTGTTTATCGATCCGTGCCGACCGCTTCCTGCGCCTTGTCCGCAGCCTCGACAGTCCACTTTCCCCCTTCATCCCCACTTCATCAGCGTACGCAGCGGTCTTCCGCCGCGCAGGAGTAGCCATGCCCGAGGTTGGCAAGAAGGTACCCTCCCTCAAGGGTCGCGCCGGTGACGGCAGCGAACTGAAGCTCGCCGACTTCAAGGGTCAATGGGTCGTCGTGTATTTCTATCCGAAGGACAGTACGCCCGGCTGCACGACCGAGGCGCAGGACTTCCGCGATCTCTACAGCGGCTTCCGCAAGCGCAATGCGCAGATCATCGGTGTGTCGCGCGACTCGCAGAAATCGCACGCGAACTTCGCCGCCAAACAGGAGTTGCCGTTTCCGCTGCTGTCCGACCCCGATGAAACCTGGTGCCAGGCGTTCGACGTGATCCACGAGAAAGTCCTGTACGGCAAGCGCCACCTAGGCGTCGTGCGCAGCACATTCCTGATCGATCCGGAAGGAAAGCTGCGGCAGGAATGGCGCGGCGTGAAAGTCGCCGGCCACGCACAGGCCGTGCTCGACGCCATTCCCGGCCAGTGATGACCATCCTGTTCGATATCCACGCCATCACCGCCCATCGGCAGGCACCTGTCGATGGCTGCTCCTGTGCAATCTTCCGCCTGTCGCCATTCCATCAACCATCCACCAGCGAGGACACTTCCGCATGACCGGAAGCAAGCGCATCTACGCTCTCGACACCAACGTCCTGCTGCATGACCCGACCTCGCTGTTCCGCTTCGAGGAACACGACGTCTTCATCCCGATGACCGTACTGGAAGAGCTGGACGAAAAGAAAAAAGGTGCCTCGGAAGTCTCGCGCAACGGCCGCCAGGTCAGTCGTTTCCTCAACGAACTGATCGAAAGCGGCAAGAACCATGACCTGAGCGACGGCCTGGAACTGAGCAATCCGCACGGCATCAAGTTGCGGCGCGGCGCATCGGTGGGCCGGCTGTATTTTCAGCACCGCACCACCAGCAACGGCCACGCCAAGGCAGACAACCAGATCCTTGCCGCGGTGATCGAGTTGCGCGATCAGTATCCCGATCGCGCGGTGATCCTGGTCACCAAGGACATCAACCTGCGGATCAAGTCCAGCATCGCGGGCATTGTCGCGGAGGACTATGAGAACGATCGCGCGCTCGACGATTTCGCCCTGCTATATACCGGCTCGGCCGAACTGCCGGAAAACTTCTGGGACCTGCATCCGGAAGTTCATTCCTGGAACGAGCGCGGCCGCACGTTCTACAAGCTGGACCGGCACGAGGACGAGGCCTGGTATCCGAACGAGTGCCTGTTCCTGCCTGGCGAAAGCAGCATCGAGTTGCGCGTGCTGCATCTTGAAGAGACCACCGCGACGCTGGTGCTGCTGGACGACCACTCGCATGCCAACCACCACGTCTGGGGCATCGGCGCACGCAACCGCGAGCAGAACTTCGCGCTCAACGCGCTGATGGATCCGGATGTCGATTTCGTCACCCTGCTGGGCAACGCCGGCACCGGCAAGACACTGCTGGCACTGGCCGCAGGACTGGCGCAGGTGATGGACCAGCAGCGCTACCGCGAGATCATCATGACCCGCGCCACCGTCTCGGTCGGCGAGGACATCGGCTTCCTGCCAGGCACCGAAGAAGAAAAAATGACCCCGTGGATGGGCGCGCTCACCGACAATCTCGAAGTGCTGGCCAATCCGGAGGAAGGCGGCAGTTGGGGCCGCCAGGCCACCAACGACCTGCTCGCCTCGCGCATCAAGATCCGTTCGCTCAACTTCATGCGCGGGCGTACGTTCCTGTCGCGCTACCTGATCATCGACGAGGCGCAGAACCTCACACCGAAGCAGATGAAAACCCTGATCACCCGCGCAGGCCCGGGCACCAAGATCGTCTGCCTCGGCAACGTCGAGCAGATCGACACGCCCTACCTCACCGAAACCACTTCCGGCCTCACCTACGCGGTGGACCGGTTCAAGCAGTGGGAACACTCCGCACACATCACCCTGCGTCGTGGCGAACGCTCGCGGCTGGCGGATTTCGCGGCCGAAGCACTGTAACCGATGCCCGGGAGTCATGCAGTGAAATGCATGACTCCCACACCGCATCCATTGGCAACGGAATCCGTAACGGCGTTGCCGCTCCTGACCGGGGCGCCTGATCGGCGCGCAGCGTTAATCCTCGAGCGGTTAGAATGACCTTCGGCCTTCTTTCGGTTGTGCTTCGATGATTCCGCGCCTCGTGCTGCTGGCCTTGCTGCTGTTTTTCGTCCTGTGCGTGCTGCTGGTGCACCTGCGCGGACGCACGCGGCTGCGTTTTGATCGGCAGTTGGTGGATCATTCGGCAATTTTCGCACCGTACAACCTGCTGATGTACGCGTTCTCGGCGGTGCCGGCGCGGCCGATCCTGGACCGGCGCGGTTTTCCCCAGCTCGACCTGCTGCAGGCTAACTGGCAGGTGATCCGCGACGAGGCGTCGCATCTTTTCGACGAGGGCTATATCCGCGCCGCCGCGAAGAACAACGATGCCAGCTTCAACAGCTTCTTCAAGCAGGGCTGGAAGCGCTTCTACCTGAAGTGGTACGGCGAGCCGCTCGCTTCGGCCGAAACGCTATGCCCGCAGACGGTGGCGCTGCTGAAGTCGATTCCCAGCGTGAAGGCGGCGATGTTCGCGCTGCTGCCTCCGGGCAGCAAGCTCAACCCTCATCGCGATCCGTTCGCCGGTTCGCTGCGCTATCACCTGGGCCTGATCACGCCCAATTCGCGCGATTGCCGCATTTTCGTCGACGGCGAAGAACACGCCTGGGGCAATGGCAAGGACGTGGTGTTCGACGAAACCTACGTGCACTGGGCCGAGAACAAGACCGACCAGACCCGCGTCATCCTGTTCGCCGATATCGAGCGGCCGCTGCGCACGCGCTGGATGAGCGCAATCAACCATCGCGTCGGCGCCTTCATGGGCCGCATCACCGCCTCGCCGAATACCGAAGGCGAAGAAGAGAAAACCGGTTTCGTGAACCGCATGTTCGCGCTCAGCCGGCGCAAGCCGGGAAACACCTTCAAGAGTGCGTTCAAGGCGCGCCACAAGAAGCTCTACAAGGCATGCAAGTACGCCGGCATCCTCGTGATGATCTGGCTGATCTTCCTGGCGCCCTGGCCGCTGTTTCGATAAGTGACGTTCCGCTAGCGGTCACATCGCAGCACCCTCGTGCGTCCTTGATGCGTAACCCTGACGGAGAACGTCGTGGATCCGCATACCGCCCTGTTCCAGCAACACCGGTCGCGCCTGTTCGGGCTGGCCTACCGCATGCTCGGCACGCCTGCCGATGCCGAAGACGTTCTGCATGACGCCTGGCTGCGCTGGCATGCGCAGGATGCCGATTCACTGGATGATGCCGAAGCGTGGCTGGTGACGGTGACGACCCGTCTCTCGCTGGATCGCCTGCGTCGCGCCAAGACCGAACGTGCCCACTACCCTGGCCCGTGGCTGCCGGAACCGATGATCGCCGACGCCGAGCAGCCCGAGGCACGGCTGGAGCAGGCCGAGAGCCTGACCCTCACCTTCCTGTTGCTGCTGGAGCGTCTCAGCGCCGAGGAACGCGCGGCCTTCCTGCTGCACGAGGTGTTCGACTATAGCCACGCCGAGACGGCCGCGATGCTCGACATCAGCGAGGAGGCCTGCCGCCAGCGCGTGCATCGGGCGAGACTGCGGCTGCGCGAGGATCGACCGCGCCAGGTGATGCCGGACCTCGGCACCCAGCGACGCCTGCTCGAACGCTTCGTGCAGGCGTTGCAGCAGCCTGACATGCCGACCCTGCGAGCCCTGTTTGCGGAAGATGCGATGAGCGTTTCCGACGGTGGCGGCCTGGCACGGGCTATCCTGCACCCGCTGTACGGAGCCGAGCGGCTGGCCCGGCTGTACATGCAGATTGGGCTGCAGCAGCAACGGCATGGCGGCGTGCGCCACGAGATCCGCCAGCTCAATGGCGCGCCGGCCCTGCTCGGCTGGCACGGCGACACGCTGATCTCGGCCAGTTGGATCGACGACGACGGTGAGCGCATCACCGCCGTGCACTCCCTGCGCCATCCCGGCAAGCTCGCTCGACTGGCAGCTGTCACGAAACCGGCGCCACCGGCGTCCTTGCATTGAACGGCCACACCGGCCGCACCACGCAAGGAGAACCCCATGCCCCGCTTCAATGTCGCCACCCGCCCCGAGGCCATCAAGCCGCTGCTGGCCCTGGGTGAATACGCCAAGAACTGCGGCCTCGAGCAAAGCCTGATCGAACTGGTACTGATGCGTGCCTCCCAGCTCAACGGCTGCGCCTATTGCCTGGACATGCACAGCAAGGACGCTCGCGCCGCTGGCGAAACCGAACAACGCCTGTATATGCTGCAGGCGTGGCGCGAGGCGCCGTTCTACAGCGCTCGCGAGCGCACTGCGCTGGCCTGGTGCGAGGCAGTGACCCGCCTCGATCCGATCCACGGCGTACCCGACGAGATCTACGAGCAGGCACGCGCCGAATTCAACGAGGAAGAACTGATCGACCTGAACACGGTGGTCATCCTGATCAACAGCTGGAACCGCATCGCCATTCCGTCACGCGCCGACGTGGGCAGTTACAAGCCGGCGAAACACTGAACCCTCTGGAGGCGCGAAGCTCCTGCTTCGCGCCGTTCTTGTGTCCGAGCGACCCTTCAGACGTGCGAATCGGCCGGATCGCACCTCGATGAGGCGTGTCGGCGTACGGTTCCGCCGGATCGGACGACCCGCTAACGCCTCCTGACCATGCTTGCCCCTTCTTCCATCAGAGGGCTGTTCGTCATGACACTGCGCCTGCTCAAAATTTTCATCGGCTCCTTGTTGGCCATCGTCCTGGTCGTGGCTATCTGGGCCGCCACGGCCGGCAGGAGTCTTCTACGCCTAGCCACCCATTCGGTGAGCCATTCGCTGTGCACGGCGGCGTTCATCTCGAATCTCGATCCGGACCGGATGTATGTCGAGGAACAATTGCCGAACATGCGCTCCATCGCCTGGGCGCTGGATTACCGCGTCGATCGCGAACACCATGCGGTGACCGCTTCCATGCTGGGAGCATTCGGAGCCAGAGCGGTGTATCGCCAAGGTCTCGGCTGCCTGCTGGTGGATGATGGCCAAGCGGTTCCCGAAGCCGCCGGTTTCAGGCCGGCCCCGATCACCGACCGATTCGATCAGCCGGGTGTGGTCGAGCCCACCGACCCGGCGATTCGCCAGGCGCTGGATGACGCCTTTGCCGAGCCCGATCCGGATCGCCCGCGCCTGACCAAGGAACTGGTGGTACTGCACGACGGCAAGCTGATCGCAGAGCGCTATGCCCCCGGTTACGGACCGCGGACGCCGATCTGGGTCCACTCGATATCCAAGTCGATCACCAATGCCCTGATCGGCATCCTGGTGCGCCAAGGCAAGCTGCGGCTGGATCAACCCGCGCCGATCGCCGAATGGCAATCGCCGTCCGATCCACGCCGCGCAGTCACCGTCGATCAGCTGTTGCGCATGGACAGCGGCCTTCCGTTCGATGAAGCCGGCGGCCCGCTTACCCTGGCCAACCGCATGTGGTTTGTGGAGCGCAACATCACGGCCTTCGCGTCGGCCGCAGCGCTCGAGCACGCGCCGGGCACCATCTGGGGCTACAGCAATATTTCTTTCGTGATGCTGTCGCGCATGGTGCGCGATGCGGCCAGCGGCACTGCCGTCGATGCCGAGCAATTCGCGCGGCGCGAACTGTTCGAGCCGCTGGGCATGCGCAACACGGTCATCGAAACCGACGTCACCGGCACACCGATCGGCTCCAGTCACGTGTACGCATCCGCGCGGGATCTGGCCAGTTTCGGCCAGCTCTATCTCGACGATGGCGTGGTCGACGGCCGCCGCATTCTGCCGGAGGGCTGGGTCGGCTACAGCCATTCGCAGACGCTGAAAACCGGCTACGGCGCGGGCTTCTGGACCAACCTGGTGAACGAAGGCAGCGTGCCGATATGGGATGCGCCATGGGGCATGCCGCAGCTGCCGAAGGACATGTTCTACGCGCGCGGCGCCTTCGGCCAATACGTGGTGATCGTGCCGTCGGAGCATCTCGTGGTGGTACGCATGGGCGTGACGCTGGACGGCAGCACCGGCATGGGCGACGTGATCGCGAAGATCATCACCGCACTGCACCACCAGCCGGCGCAATCGTGACGATCGCCAGCGTCATGCCGGCGATGCGGCCACGCTCTTGCGATAGCTGCTGGGCGTCTCGCCGATCTGCCGCTTGAACGCGACGTTGAAGGTGGACTTGGAGGTGAACCCGCAGGCATAGGCGATATCGAGGATGGTGCGCGTGTCGCTGGCGTCGGCAAGGCGACCGCGCGCTGCATCGACGCGCAGGCGATTGACGTAATCCCAGAACGTGCACCCGAAGCGGCGATTGATCACCGCCGATACGAGGTATTCCGGATAGCCGCTGCGCTTGGCGACCTGACCGATGGTCAAGGCGGGCTCCAGATACAGCGCATTATCGCCAGCCATTAGTTGCGACAGGCGCGTTTCCACGGCTTCAAAGCGGGCGTCGTCCTCAGCCGGGGCGGCGGTCGCTGTCTGCGGTTCCGGTGGCGCCGGCTCGCTCATCACCGGCGGCTGCCCCAGGCTGAACCAGCCGACTACGCACACCCAGGCGGCGACCATGCCGAACAGCAAGCCGTAATTGACGATCGGCAGATAGACCAGCGACTGCACGATGCCGATGCCCCAGATCAGCGCCTGGCATATCGCCATCGTGTCCAGCCAGCGCAGTGAAAGCCGATCGGCGTCGGAGCGGTGATCGCGCAGCCGGCGTCGATAGCGGCGCACCTGTATCAGCGCGGCTGCCACGTACGACAGGCTGTAGACAAACAGAGGTCCATCGAACCATGCGCCGACCGAGCGTTCACCGGCGATCCAGCGCGCCGACAATGCCTCGATGTGTGCGTGGTCCATCACCAACACGCGCACGGTGAGCAGCAGCATCGCCGCGAACCCGAGCAGGTGGATGCTGTCGCGCCAGCGGAACCCTTGTGCCTGCGTGAGCGCGCGCACGTACACGTAGAACAGGCTGCCGTAGAGGAACGGAAACAGCGCGACGAACCGGTACGCCCTGAACCACTCGGGCGAGAGCAGCGACCAGTACACCGCCTTCACCGCCAGATCGGCCCCGGTCAACGCCACCCATACGGCCAGGATGCGATTGGCCTCGGGGTTGGCGGACCGCCGCCACAACGCCAGCGCCAGCAGCGCGGCCTGCACCGCGGCGGCGGTGTAGACGAAAATCCACAGCGTCATGGGCATGGCGAATCGCCATGGATCGTGCTGAAATCACGGTTGCTGCGACGCATCTCGAAGCCCGGTTGCCGAATCTCGGGCGCCGCTGCGCCCGATGCAACCCGAAATCCTAGCGAACCGAAAATGGAGGGTCCAGCGGGAACCGCAGCAGCGCGGGGATCTTGCGGATTTGCCGGGAAATCAGCCGCGCACCCGCTTCACGATGGCATCGGCGAAACTGTCGGTGCTGCCGCTGCCACCCAGATCGGGGGTGACGTGATCGCGATCGTTCGCCATCGTGTCGCGGATCGCCTGGCGCAACTGGTTGCCCTTGGGCACCATGTCGAGGTAGTCGAGCATGTCCGCCGCCGCCAGCAGCAGCGCGCAGGGATTGGCGATGCCCTTGCCGGCGATGTCCGGTGCCGAGCCGTGCACCGCCTCGAAGATCGCCGCGTGCTCGCCAATGTTGTCGCCGGGCGCCAGCCCGAGTCCGCCGACCAGACCGGCGCACAGGTCCGACAGGATGTCGCCGAAGAGGTTGGTGGTGACGATGACGTCGAACTGCTCGGGCCGCATCACCAGCTGCATGCAGGTGTTGTCCACGATCATCTCGTTGAACTCGATCTGCGGGTATTCCTTCGCAATCTCGCGCGCCACGTTGAGGAACAGCCCGGAACTGGTCTTGAGGATGTTCGCCTTGTGCACGGCAGTGATCTTCTTGCGGCCTTTCTTCACCGCCAGCTCGAACGCGTAGCGCACGATGCGGCTGCTGCCCTTGCGCGTGTTGCGGATCAGCGACACCGCGGTTTCGCCATCCTCGGACAGCGTCTGGCCTTCCGACAGGTAGGCGCCTTCGGTGTTCTCGCGCACGGTGATGATGTCGATGTTCTCGAAGCGTGCCTTGGTGCCGGGGAAGCTGATCGCCGGACGCACGTTGGCGTACAGGTCGAAGTGGCGGCGCAGCGTCACGTTGATCGAGGTGAATCCGCCGCCGATCGGCGTGGTCAGCGGGCCCTTCAGCGCGATCTTGTGCTCGGCGATCTTGTCCAGGGTGGCTTGGGGCAGCAGGTCGCCATGCCTGTCCAGCGCGATCATGCCGGCGTCGACGAATTCATAGTCCAGGCCACAGTCGAGTGCATCGAGCACGCGCAGCGTGGCGGTCATGATCTCCGGACCGATGCCATCGCCCGGGATCACGGCAATTGTCTTGCTCATGGGGAAACTCCTTGAACGGAAACGCAGGCAGCGAGTGCGCGAACGCGTCAATCACCCGCTGGAAACCGGTCAATTATCGCCGATGCGGCGATGGGCGAACAGGCCGGAGGACTGTCCACGCGTTGAAAATACTTGCATGCAGCATTGCGAAAAGCCGCACGTCGCCAGGGACGCGCCACGGGCTCAGGCGTGATCGGCGCAGTTCGCCGCTTCGCCGGCCGTGCCGGAGTCGAGCCGATCGAGCAGATCCACCGCGCGGCGCAGGTGCGGGATCACGATCGAGCCTCCCACCACCAGGCCCACGCTGAACACCTCGAAAAATTCATCGCGCTCGACGCCGGCCTCCTTGCACTGGCCGACGTGGTAGCTGATGCAGTCGTCGCAACGCAGCACCAGCGACGCCACCAAGCCCAGCATCTCCTTGGTCTTCACATCCAGCGCGCCGGCCTTGTAGGTCTGCGTGTCGAGCGCGAAGAAGCGCCGCACTACCTGGTTGTCCTCGGCCAGGATGCGTTCGTTCATGCGCTGGCGGAATGCGTTGAATTGGGCAAGCCCGTCGCTCATGCGGGCTGTCCCAGCAACTGTGTCAGCTTGCCGCTGCGATCGGCCGCCACTAGGTCGTCATAGCCGCCGACAAGCTGGTCGTTGACGAAGATCTGCGGCACCGTACGACGCCCGCCGCTGCGCGCCAGCATGGCATCGCGCTGCGCCGGATCGGTATCGATACGCACTTCGCTCCACTCCAGCCCCCTGGACTTGAGCAGATTCTTGGCCGCTACGCAGTAGGGGCAGACGCCAGTGGAATAGACCTCGATCTTGGGCATCACTGCACTCCGAAAAAGTGTGAAAGACCGCTCTTAAATGGGGTTCTGAAGTCGCCGACTCAAGCACTGAACCGACGCCGTCGCGGGCGGTCACAGTGCTATTGTCCCCTACTATGCCCATGGCACCAACAAGACCCGCGCCGCGCCTGCTGGCGGCACTGATCACCGCCACGCTGGCCTTCGCTGCCGGTGCGCAGGACGACGTTCGCCTGCCGGACCTGGGCAGCTCGGCCAACGCGCTGATCTCGCCGCAGGAGGCGGAGGATTACGGTGCCTCCATGCTGCGCGAAATGCGCTCGCTGGACATGGTGGTGGACGACCCGCTGCTGGACGATTACATCAACGACCTCGGCTACCGGCTGGCCGCCAACTGCGGCAAGCCGAAGGTGCACTTCGCGTTCTTCATCGCCAAGGATCCGGAGATCAACGCCTTCGCCGCGCCGGGCGGCTACATCGCGGTGAACTCGGGGCTGATCACCATCACCCAGAGCGAAAGCGAACTGGCTGGCGTGATGGCGCACGAAATCGGCCATATCACCCAGAGCCACCTGCAGCGCGCCTTCGAGGCCTCCAAAAAGGACGCCCCATTGATGGCGTTGGTATTGCTCGGCGCCATCGCCGCCGGCACGACCGCGCATAGCGGCGACGCGCCGATGGCCGTGCTCGCGGGCGGCCAGGGCCTGCTGGCGCAGAAGTCGATCAACTTCACCCGCCACGACGAGGTGGAAGCCGACCGCGTCGGCATCCAGACACTTGCCAATGCCGGCTTCGATCCGAATGCCATGGCCAGTTTCTTCGAGCGCATGCAGGACGTGATGAGCGCCGATGCCGGCGGCATCGACGTGCCCACACTGCTGCAGGATCACCCAGTCACCACCGTGCGCATCAGCGAGGCGAAATCGCGCGCAAGCGCCCTGATCGCCGAGCAGAAATCGCATCCGGCCGGCATCACGCTGCAAAAGGCCCTGTGGGAAAAGAGCACCGCGCCGATCGCCTTCGTGAAGGATCCCACCGCATTGGCGACAGCCTCGAACTCCACCAAGGACGGCATTGACAGCTGGGCATTGATGCGCGAGCGGGTGCGCGTGCTGGCCGGCGACGCGCCGAAGCTCGCCACTTACTACAGCTCCGGGCTGCAGCACCAGCACGGTTTCGACACGTTGCCGAACCGCTACGGCTACGCGCTCGCGTTGACCCGCAGCGGCCGCGGTACGCAGGCGATCGGACAACTCCAGCCGCTGCTGAAATCCCAACCCGAAAACCTGGTGCTGAAGCTCGCGCTCGCCAATGCGCGCCTGCAGGCCGGGCAGCGCGCCGTGGCACTGGATGCCTACAAGGCGCTCAATGTGCAATCGCCACGCAACCGGGCCGTGGCGCTCGCCTATGCCGAGGCGCTGACCACCGGCGGCGACAAGGTCCAGGCCAGCACGGCGGCCAACCTGCTGCGCCCCCTGCTCGACAACGCCAGCGAGCCGGAGATCTACAGCAGCTACGCCCGCGCCAGCGACAAGGCCGGCGACAGCATCCGCGCCGGCGAGGCGTTCGCGGATGCCAGCTACTACTCCGGGCGGCCGTTCGACGCACTGGAGCAGCTCAAGCGCCTGCTCAAGCGCAACGACCTCGATTACTACGCGCGCGCGCGCATCCAGGGCCGCCTGATCGAACTGACGCCGCTGGTGATGGAACTGCACAAGCGCAAGATCCAGACCGAAGACAACCCGGACGGAAAGTAGCAGATGCACCAGAACGAGCGCTGCAGCGGTCGCCTGTGCCTTGGCATCGGCGCGCCGTCCTTCAACGAATGACGCAGTTGCCCGATGCCGGCCTGTTTCGTGCACGCTGTCATCGACACGTAACATGGATGGGTTGCAATATCTTCGTCATAAGCCACCGGTGGACCATCGCGTGCACAAACGCATCCTGATCGTTGAAGACGAAGCCTCGATCCGCGAGATGATCGCTTTTGCACTTCGCAAGGCCGGCATGGATGCCATGCAGGCCGCCGATGCCCGCGCCGCGCAACTGGCGATCGCCGAGCAGGTCCCCGACCTGATCCTGCTGGACTGGATGCTGCCCGGCACCAGCGGGCTGGAACTGGCCCGGCGCATGCGCAAGGAAGAACTCAGCCGCGAAATCCCGATCATCATGCTCACCGCTCGCGGCGAGGAGATGGATCGCGTCAACGGCCTCGAAGCCGGCGTCGACGATTACGTGGTGAAACCCTTCTCCACCCGCGAACTCATCGCGCGCATCAAGGCCGTGCTGCGCCGCAGCCAGGGCGACGACGGCTCCGGCATGGTCGAGATGGGCGGGCTGCGCATCGACGGTCCCGCGCATCGCGTGTTCGCCGGCGACGACGCCGTGCCGATCGGGCCAACCGAATACCGCTTGCTGTATTTCTTCATGACGCATCCCGAACGCGTCTACTCGCGCACGCAATTGCTCGACCACGTCTGGGGCGGCAGCGTCTACGTGGAAGAACGCACCGTCGACGTGCACATCCGCCGCCTGCGCAAGACGCTGGAGCCGTGGAAACTCGAAGACATGGTGCAGACGGTGCGCGGCACCGGCTACCGGTTCTCGGTCAGCGTCTGATCCCATCTGCTTCACGCCGGACTCGATCGCAACAGCTTCGGCCTGCTTGTGGCGAATCCGGCTTTTGTCGATGCCGGAATCATTGCGCGTGCTCGCCCGCGTATTCGCCCGTATCCTTTCCGCATGACCCAGCCATCCAAGCGCCCCTGGAAACTGCCCGCCGCACTTGCCGCCGCGCTGCTGCTCGGTGCCGTTGCCGGCGGGTTCGCGGATGGTCATGTCGCCGCCGGCGTGGCCCTTGTCGCCGTGACGGAAGTTGCATTCCTGCTGACCCGAAATCGTCATGAAACCCAGACCATCATGGCCGAACCGGCTACCGTCAGCCCTCTGCAGCATGACCGCTTCATGACACGCACCCGTCGAATTGCCTCCAGCCTGCGCGACCTGCGCAACGCCGCCAGTCATTTGCCTGACGCGGTGGTGCTGCTCGATCAGGAGCAGCAGGTGCGCTGGTTCAATCACGCCGCCGAGAACCTGCTCGGCCTGCGCCGCCCGCGCGATCGCGGCGTTTTCCTGCAGCAACGGTTCGCCCAGACCGACCTTTCCGGATGGCTGCAGGATGGTGCGCAGGAACCGCTCAACGACATCAACGCACCGGGCGAACCGCAAAGCCAGATCAATGTCAGCATGCTTCCGTTCGGCCGCCGCCAGCATCTGCTGCTCGCGCGCGACATCAGCCACCTGAACCGGCTGGAGCAGATCCGCCGCGACTTCGTGGCCAATGTCTCGCACGAGTTGCGCACGCCGTTGACGGTGATCCACGGCTATCTCGAACTGATCGATCCGGAAGACGTGCCGGAGCTGGCGCCGGTGCTGGGCGAAATGCGCTCGCAATCGAAACGCATGGGCCAGATCGTGGAGGACCTGCTCACCCTGTCGCGGCTGGAAACGCAGCACCAGGTGGCCGACGAGCGCGTGCAGATGGCCTCGCTGCTGGCCACCGTGCGCAAGGAGGCGGAGGCATTGAGCCAAGGCCGTCACGAGATCACGCTCGAGTCCACGGCCGAGGCCGATCTGCTCGGCTCGCCCAAGGATCTGCACAGCGCACTGTCCAACCTGGTCAGCAATGCCGTGCGCTATACGCCGGTCGGCGGCAGCATCGCGATCCGCTGGCAGCGCACGTCGGAAGGCGCCGCATATTCGGTCAGCGACACCGGCTTCGGTATCCCGGCCTCGCACCTGGCCCGGCTTACCGAACGCTTCTACCGCATCTCATCCAGCCGGTCGCGCGACAGCGGCGGCACCGGGCTGGGCCTGTCGATCGTCAAGCACGTGCTGAACCTGCACCAGGCGCAACTGCGCATCGAGAGCACGCCGGGCGCGGGTTCCACCTTCACCTGCCATTTCGCCCACGCGCGCCTGCTGGTGCCCGGCGGCAACGACGAAGGCTGACGGCGGCGTTTCCTTGGCCCGTGCCTTGGGCCAGAATGAATCATGCACTCGCCTACTTCCGCTTCGCCTCCCGCCAACGCCCAGCAAGCCGATCTCCATGCGCCCGGTTTGTACCTGAACCGCGAACTGGCCGCGCTGGAATTCAACTTCCGCGTGCTGGCGATGGCGCGCGACGCATCGGTGCCGCTGCTGGAACGGCTGCGCTACCTCAGCATCGTGGCGAACAACCTCGATGAATTCTTCGAAGTGCGCGTGGCGATGCTCAAGCATCACCATGCCTACGGCTCGGCCGCGCCAGGTCCGGACGGGCTGCCCTCCGGCGAACTGCTGTCGCGCATCCGCGCCCGCGTGCTGGATCTGGTGACCGAGCAATACGCCGCATGGAACGAGCTGATCGGTACGCAGCTCGGCGCGGAAAACATCCACATCCTCACGCGCAAGCAGTGGAGCGCGCGCCAGAAGCGCTGGCTGCAAGGTTATTTCGAGCACGAAGTGCTGCCAGTGCTTTCGCCGTTGGGGCTCGATCCTGCGCATCCGTTTCCGCGCATTCTCAACAAGACGCTGAACATCGCGGTGGTTCTGAAGGGCCGAGACGCGTTCGGCCACGAAGGGCACATGGCGCTGGTGCGTGCGCCGCGTTCGCTGCCGCGGATCATTCGCGTACCCGCGGAAGTCAGCGGCGCCGGCGAGCATTTCGTGTTTCTCGCGGAACTGCTGCAGGCGTTTGCCGACATGATGTTCCCGGGCTTCAAGGTGGTCGGCTCGTACCAGTTCCGGGTCACCCGCAACAGCGAACTGATCGTCGAGGAGGCCGAAGTCGAAAACCTCGCGCTCGCGCTGAGTGAGGAACTGGTCGGCCGCGGCTACGCGCGCCCGGTGCGGCTGGAAATCGCCAACGATTGCCCGAAGGCGATCACCGCGATGCTGATCCACAATTTCCAGCTCGACGAAACGGACGTCTATCGCTGCGACGGCCCGGTCAACATCATCCGTGCCGGCCTGATCTACGACTGGATCGATCGGCCGGAACTGAAATACCCGCGTTTCAATCCGCAACTGCCGGCCGCGCTCGAAAGCACGCGCAACAAGTTCGACCTGATCAGCCAGCGCGACGTGCTGCTGCATCATCCTTATCAAAGTTTTGCCGCGGTGATCGACCTGCTGCGCCAGGCCACCGCCGACCCGAACGTACTGGCGATCAAGCAGACGCTCTATCGCGCGGGCGAAGACACGCCGCTGGTCGACCTGCTGGTGGAAGCGGCGCGCCACGGCAAGGACGTCACCGTGGTGATCGAACTGCGCGCGCGTTTCGACGAAGCGGCGAACATCCGCCTCGCCACACGCCTGCAGGAAGCCGGCGTGCAGGTGGTCTATGGCGTGGTCGGCTTCAAGACGCACGCCAAGATGATGCTGATCGTGCGCCGCGAAGGCGCCGCGCTGCGCCGCTATGTGCACCTTTCCACCGGCAACTATCACCAGATCAACAGCCGCACCTATACCGACATCGGCCTGATGACCGCGAACGAGGAAATCGGCGAGGACCTGCACAAGGTCTTCCAGCAGCTGTCGGGGCTCGGGCCGATGATCAAGCTCAAGCGCCTGCTGCATTCGCCGTTCACGCTCTACCCGGGCGTGATGGCGAAGATCGAGCGCGAAACCACGCATGCGCAGGCCGGACGCGCCGCGCGCATCGTCGCCAAGCTCAATGCGCTCAACGAACCCCACGTGATCGAGGCGCTCTATCGCGCATCGCAGGCGGGCGTGGAAATCGACCTGATCGTGCGCGGCGCGTGCACGCTGCGGCCTGGCCTGCCGGGCATTTCCGAGCGCATCCGCGTGCGTTCGATCATCGGCCGCTTTCTCGAACACAGCCGCGTGTACTGGTTCGCCAACGACGGCGATGCCGAGCTGTATTGCGCCAGCGCCGACTGGATGGAGCGCAACCTGATGCGTCGCATCGAAGTGGCGTTTCCGATCCTCGACCCCGAGCTGGCCGCGCGGGTGTACCGGGAAACCCTCGCCAACAGCCTCGCTGACAACACGCAGGCCTGGTTGCTCGGTGAGGACGGCCGCTACACGCGCGTACAACCGGGCGAGCACCCGCCCTACAACGCCCAGCAGAGCCTGCTCGACCGGCTCTGCCCATGACCGGCGCATGCACTGGCACGCCGTCGACAACAAGTACGCATGCGAGAATCGCCGCCTGGCAGCGAAGGGAGTGAGGGCGTGAGTTCAGCCGAACAGACACCGATCCGCGACGGCGAACTGATCGCCGCCGTGGACATGGGTTCCAACAGCTTCCACATGGTGGTGGCGCGGATGGAGCATGGCGAGCCGCGCGTGATCGACCGCCTGCGCGATACCGTGCGCCTGGCCGCCGGCCTGCGCGCCGACGGTACGCTGGACGCGGAGCGCCGCGCCCGCGCGCTGAACTGCCTGGCGCGCTTCGGCCAGCGCATTGCCGGCCTGCCCTCGATGCGCGTGCGCGCGGTGGCCACCAACACGGTGCGCCGGCTGGCCTCGCCGCAGATGTTCCTGACCGCCGCCGAAGCCGCGCTCGGCCATCCGATCGAAGTGGTTTCCGGCCGCGAGGAAGGCCGTCTGATCTTTCTCGGCGCGGCGCACGACCTCCCCGTATCACGCGAGCCGCGGCTGGTGATCGACGTCGGCGGCGGCAGCACGGAGTTCATCATCGGCCGCGGCCTCGCACCACTGCATACGGAGAGCGTGCAGGCCGGCTGCATCGCCTCGACCCTGCGCTTCTTTCCCGGCGGCAAGATCACCCGCAAGCGTTGGCAGCGCGCGCGCAGCGAAATCGGCGTGCTGCTGCAGCAGTTTGCCGAGGATTACCTCGAATCGGGCTGGCAGGATGTCTACGGTTCCTCCGGCACCGCCAAGTCGATCGGCTCGGTGGTGCAGGCGATGAAATTTTCCGATGACGGCATCACGCCGGCATCGCTCGCTTCGTTGCGCGACGCGCTGATCGCGCAAGGCCAGGTCGGCACGTTGAAGTTGCCGGGCCTGCAGGAAGATCGCGCACCGGTGATCGCCGGCGGCGTGGCGATCTTCGAGGCTGCCTTCGCGGCACTCGGTATCCAGCGCATGCGCGTGTGCGAAAGCTCGATGCGCGAAGGGCTGCTGTGGGATCTGCTCGGCCGCGCCGGCGGCAGCGATCCGCGCACCGCCAGCATCGACGCGCTGGCCGCGCGCTACGGCGTGGATCGCGCGCAGGCGCGACGGGTGGAATCGACCGCGCTGCTGCTGTTCGATCAGGTCGCGAACGCCTGGAAGCTGGATGCGGATGCACGCGAGTGGCTGTCATGGGCCTCGCGCGTGCACGAGATCGGCCTGGCCATCGCGCACAGCCAGCACCACCATCACGGCGCCTACATCCTGCGCCATGCCGACCTCGCCGGCTTCTCGCGGCAGGAGCAGCAACTGCTGGCCGCCGTAGTCGAAATGCATCGGCGCAAGCCGGACAAGGCGATGATCGCCGCGCTGCCGCAACGCTATCGCCAGCTTGCCCGCTACATCACCGCGCTGCTGCGCCTGGCGGTGCTGTTCCGCCGTGCACGCCGCGCCGAGTCGCTGCCGCCGATGCGCCTGGGCGCCAACAGTAAGACCTTGCGGCTCAAGCTGCCGGTCGCCTGGTTCGAACAGCATCCGCTCAGCGAGGCCGACCTGCAGCAGGAACAGTCGCCAATGGCAGAGCTGGGGTTGAAGCTGGAGCTGTCCAGCATGTGAGCCTGCGCGAGCGGGGTTGAGCCATGCCGCACCGCGGCCGCGTATCATGTCCGGACATCCCGACCTTTCGATGCCCATGTTCAAATCCCTGCTCGCTTCGCTGCTTCTGATCCTGCCGCTCGTCGTCGGGGCACAAACCGTTAAACCGGCACCGTCTGCCGCGGCAACGCCTTCGCCGCAGGTGCTGCTGACCACCTCGCAAGGCGACATCACGCTGGAGCTCTACCCCGACAAGGCGCCGAAGAGCGTGGCCAATTTCCTGCAGTACGTGCGTGACGGTTTCTACGACGGCACCTTGCTGCACCGCGCGATTCCCGGCTATCTGCTGCAGGGCGGCCTGTACACGCGCGACCTGCAGCCCAAGCGCACGCGTCCGGCGGTCGCCAGCGAAGCCGACAACGGCCTGTCCAATCTCCGCGGCACCGTGGCGGTGGCGCGCGGCGCGGACCCGAGCTCGGGCACCGCGCAGTTTTTCTTCAACCTGGTCGACAACCGCCGGCTGGACTTCGTCGGCAACCAGAGCGGCCTGACCTGGGGCTACACGGTATTCGGCAAGGTGATCCAGGGCATGGACGTGGTCGACAAGATCTCTGCCCTGCCCACCCGGGCGCTCGGCCCCTTCGCCGGTGACGTGCCCAATCCGCTGGTGCTGATCGAAAGCGCGCACGTCGTCGGTGAAGAAGCGCCAGCCGCCGCAGCCAGCACCAAGTCTGCCGAGGATGTCACCCCTGTCGCTGCGCCGCCGGTGAAGCAGAACAAGAAGAAATCCAAGGCCGGCAGCAAGGGCTGAGCGCGATGACCACGCTCTTCATCGCGGACCTGCACCTGGATCCCAGCCGCCCGCAGATCACCGAGCTGTTCGAAAGCTACCTGGCCAGCGATGAAGTCCGCAGTGCCGATGCGCTGTACATCCTCGGCGATCTGGTCGAAGCGTGGATCGGCGACGACGACGATGCTGAACTGCCGCAGCGCATCGCCGATGCCACGCGCGCGTTGCGCGATGCCGGCGTACCGGTGTACTTCATGGTGGGCAACCGCGATTTCCTGCTGGGCGAGACCTTCGCCAGACGCGCCGGCATGACCCTGCTCGACGATGGCGTGGTGCACGATATCCACGGCCAGCCGACCTTGCTGATGCACGGCGACGTGCTGTGCACCGACGACGTCGAATACCAGGCCGTGCGCCGGCAGGTGCGCAGCCCGCAATGGCAGGCGCAGGTCCTGGCGATGCCGCTGCAGGCCCGCCGCGCGCTGGCCATGCAGGCACGCGAGGACAGCCGCCGGCACACCGGCAGCACCATGGAAAGCATCATGGACGTCAACGCCGACGCCGTCGCCGACACCATGCGCACGTCAAGTGTGACGCGACTGATCCATGGCCACACGCATCGGCCTGCAATCCATACGTTCGAACTTGACAGCAAACCGGCCAAGCGGATCGTACTCGGCGACTGGTACAAGCACGGTTCGGTGCTGCGGGTGGATGCCGATGGCGTTGAGCTGAAAGGTCTGGCGGTGCAGTGAGGCGTCGCGTTTCCCTAGACCCTGAAACGCTCCGGTGCAAATAGCGAGGTCACGCGTCGATCGGCATGGTTGACGATCGTCGTGACGAAATCGTCGCCGATGGTCAGGCACTGATCCGCGATCTCCTCCACGCCTGGCCGATGCGACACCACCATCAAGATGGTTCCCGGCAGGCGACGCTTCATTGCTGAAAGAACCGCGATCTCGGATGTCGCATCGAGTGCGCTGGTGGCCTCGTCCAGCAGGGCGAGGAAAGGTTGCCGCAGAATCACCTGGGCCAGCAGCAGCCGTTGCAGCTCGCCACCGGAAAGCCGGCTCGACGAACTTTGCAGCGAGGTGTCGAGTCCCTCGCGCGATACAGCCAGACGCCTGTCGAGCCCGACATCCGTCAGCGCGCTCTGCAGCATGGCGTCCGTGGCCTCCGGCGCCGCCCACAGCAGGCATTCCCGCACGGAGCGCTGCCAGGGCCGTACGCTCTGGCTCACGTAGGCACCGCGGCGCACGAGCTCGCAGTACTCGTTGAAACCGATCGATCGTCCATCCACCTGTGCGACGAAAATCTCGGGCGTCATCATCCCGGCCAGCACATCGACCAGGCTGCTCTTGCCGATGCCGGAATCACCGCTGATGAGGGTCAGTTCGCCCGGCGCCAGAACAAGCTGGCCGACATCGAGACCCGCAGTCGGTGGCTTCAACCGCATCCGTTCGATGCGCAGCATGCTGCGGAGGTCCGTGCTGCGCGATGGCGCAACCGGCGCACGCGCGGGTGGCAGACGCATGTAACGCTGCCAGAGTTCGAATGCCGGAGCAGCCGAGCGGAGTTGCTGGAAGCTCTGCCGGGTCGATACCAGATAGGGCAGCAAGCGCCCGAGCAGCAGGCACACCGCGATGAGCGACGCCTGGTCGATGCCATGCCAGCGATGGGCGAGCACGAAGACGCCGGTGATGCCTGCGGCCGCCATCAGGTCGAGCATCAGGCGACCGGCGGCCATCAACTCCATCTGTCGACGATAGCCGTGACTCAGCCTGGCGGAAACGTCGCCATGGCTCGCCTTCTCCGCATCCTCCCGTTCGAACGAACGCACGTGGCGCAGACGCCGCGGAAAATCCTCGCTGTGCCAGAACAGGCTGGTCATGTCGGCCACGCATTCGCGACTCACGGCCGATTGCTCGCGCCCGTAGATGCGCGAGGCGATCCACGCGAACACCAGC
The DNA here is from genome assembly GCA_036398675.1 of Rhodanobacter sp. Classification (GTDB taxonomy): domain Bacteria; phylum Pseudomonadota; class Gammaproteobacteria; order Xanthomonadales; family Rhodanobacteraceae; genus Rhodanobacter. The sequence goes on from DASWOQ010000024.1 coordinate 43,003, forward strand.
AGCAACGGCGCTGCCAGCATCAGCGGAGGCGATACCCAGAACGCAAAGCCCAGGCTGACGGCGCAAGTGATGCCGACCACCAGCAACTGCTGCATCGCCACGAAACCCTGCACGATGATTTCGACGTTGTAGGTAAGAACGTTCGCGATTTCCGCGGACGAGGAATTCGACAGCGAAGCCAGCGGCGCATCGACCAGCCACGCATGCACCATGCGCCGCAGACTCATTCCGTGGCGACCGATCAGGCGCGCGCTCAAGCGCGCCGCCAGCCAGCGCAATACTGCGAAGGAGGCTGTTGCGGCCGCGAAGAATGCGGCCTGCATCTCCACGCTTCGATGCGCATCGAAAATCCCGCCACGGAACGGCAACACATGCCCCGGCTGCACCAGCGGCACCAGGAATACGGTGGCCAGGCCGCCGGCCAACGCCGAACCCAGCGACAGCAGCACATACTCCGCCGTCTCCACCCGTTCGACACGCGTGAGCGTGCGCACGAGCGACCGCAACAAATCACGCATGCGGTCAAAGCTCTTGAGCGGCTTTCCGGTCATGCCTGAAGGCTCGCCGGGCCCAACAGCTGCGATGTCTTCGATGAGGCTGCCTGGCGATTCAGAACACGCTTCTCCCGGATCGGATGATCCCCGTGCCGGTGGGTGCAATGCCGGGAAGAAAAGGTTGCGCGCAGCGATGAACCCGCATCGAAGGACACAAAAAGTTGAGCCGGATTAAACCAAATCGACCCCACGCGGCACTCATGGCGCGAATGAATACAAATAGTTCTCATTTCGAAACGCCCACGAGGAAGTCAGATGCCGCATGACCTTGACAAGAATTCAGTGATTCCCCTCATCCGCACCCATGTGTTTCGGCCGCCGGAGAAGCTGGTCGCGCGAACGATGCTGGTTCTGGCACTGGGCTCCGCGCTTGCGGCCCAGAATGTCCGCGCGCAGGATGTCGGCCGAGCGGTCAACCTGCCCACCGTGCCGGTGGTCGGAACCGTCGACCAGAGCGATTACGTCGACGACCCGAAGCAAGTGGCCACGCTGAGCAAGACCGGCACAAAGCTGGAGGATCTGCCGGCCAGCGTACAGGTGATTCCGCGCGCCCTGCTGTCCGAGCAAGGCGCCAGCATGCTGCGCGATGCCGTCTCCAACGCCAGCGGCGTCAACTCCGGCGGTCAGGACTCGAAGGGCTACTTCGACCACTTCCTGATCCGCGGTCTGAACGCGCAGATCTTCAGCGATGGCTTTTCCGATGGCGACGAGCTCAGCGGACTTTCCCATTCGCTGAATGGCGTCGAGCGCGTCGAGATTCTCGAAGGGCCGGGTTCCGCCCTGTTCGGCGGCGGCCCACCGGGCGGCACCATCAACATCGTCCACTACACGCCGGCCTCATCCCTGCATTACGGCGCCAGCCTCCAGGGCGGCTCGTTCGGCACGTTCAGCAACAGCGACTTTGTCACCGGCCCCACCGGCATCGGCGGCCTCAACTATCGTATCGATGCGAGCTTCTCGCACTCGGACGGATTCCGCAGCCGCGACAGCCGCGATGAAGAAGTAAGGCCTGCACTGCAATGGCAATGGGGAAGCCACGTCACCGATTTTGCGCTCGACGCGCGCAGGATCCACGAAACGCCCGACTCCTACGGCCTCATCTATCTGGACGGTTCCCCCATCCGGGATGTGTCGATCAATGCGAAGTACTCGTCACCGTTCACTACCGCCCACGTCAATTTCATCCGTCCGACCATCGCCGACCAGTGGTTCGTCGATGATTTCCTGACGATCAACAACCGGTTCTCGTATCTGCATCGCACACTGGACGCCATCGTCAACGGCGACAGCTCGAAGACCAAAGTCAGCGACGGCGAAGTGGTCGCCCGCCAGCTTCGCCAGCAGAACGACCGCGACGACAGCGTCGACTACCAGTTCGAGCCGGTGTGGAAGTTCGCCACCGGCGTGCTGCAGCACACCCTGCTCACCGGGTTCGAGTACCAGCACCAGAAACTGACCAGCGATCGCACCACGGCCGATTTGCCGAACATCCCCGACGCGTTCGCGCCGGTACCGCCCGAGACATCGCTGGCTGGCGTGACCTTCCTGTGCGACGCGCAGCATTCGTGCGACGACGACCGCCTCGCCGCGAACTACTACAGCCTCTACGTCACCGACCAGATCGACGTCACCGACAAGTGGAAGGTTCGCGCAGGCGCGCGCCAGGACTGGTGGGATACGTCGCTGACACCGCTGATCAGCGTTCCCGGGCGTTTCGGAACCGACGCCAAGCCGTTGCTGGCGGGGGTCAAGGATTCACGCAACGACGCACCGGTGAGCTGGAATATCGGAACGCTCTACAAGGTCTCCTCCTGGATGTCGCCGTATGCGGGCGTGTCGAAGAGCCATCAGGCGAACTTCAATTCCGAGAACACCCAGAACGGCGTGGGCGCGCCGGAGTCGGCGCTGCAATACGAAGCTGGTATCAAGTTCGCGTGGCTCGACGACCGGCTCGCGCTCAACACGGCCGCCTTCGACGTCAAACGCGACAACGTGGCGGCGGCCGTCACGGTGAACGGCGTCGAGAGCATCGTCTTCGACAGCCAGAAGACGCGCGGCGTGGAAGCCTCCGCGGATGCTTCGCTCACCGACCAGTGGCACCTATTGGTGAATGCGACACACCAGGATGCCGAGATCACTGACAACCCGCAGGGCGTGACGTCCGTCGGCCATCGACCGCAGGGTGCGCCGGCCTTGCTGGCCAACCTGTGGACGACCTACAGCTTCCATATCGCCGGCACGCCGGGATTCCGGATCGGTGCCGGCGTGAATTATCAGGACAAGAGCTGCAGCGACATCACCAACGTCAATTCGATTCCGTCCTTCGCGGTCGTGAACGCTTTGCTCGGCTACGAGACGCCACGCTGGGGTGCCGACATCCATCTCCACAACCTCACCGACCGGCGATATTTCGTCGCCGCCAACGGCGCCGGCGCGCTCGTGGGCGAACCACGCAGCGCTTTCCTCAGCGTGCATGTCGGCATCTGAAGACGGCAACCGGGCATCGCTGGCCAACAGCAACCACCCGGCAAGGGCAACCATTCCCCTTGTCGGGTGGCCTGTCAATGACGCGGAACTTCAACCCTGCGCTTTATCGCCACCCATCCCGGATGACCCTGTCGATCACGGCGTCTTGCCTGCCTGCAGGTGCTGCACGATGGCCAGCGAACGTTTCACATGCTCGTCCGGACGCAGGTGATCCGTGTCCGAGGAAAGTGCGGCGACGATCTTGCCGTCGCGGCCGATGACGAAGGTCGTGCGGGGAATAAAGGCATGGTCGATCGCCACGCCGCGCACATCGTTCATGCCCGGCTGTGACGGCACGGCCTTCAGGTCATAGGCGAGCGCGATCTTGACGTCGGTGTCGGAGGCCACCGGGAATTTCCCGGCGCAGTAATTCGGGTCCGCCGAAAAGACATGGAGTCGTTCGATGCTGTCGGCCGACACGCCGATGATGGTCGCGCCTGCCGCATCGAATTTGTCCCGGTTGACCGCAAAGGTGTGCGCCTCGAGATCGCATCCCCCCGTATAGGCTGACGGATAGAAGTACACCACCACCGGCCCTTTCCTCAGGGCGTCGGCAAGGGAGAAAGTGAAATCCTTGCCTGCCTGGCTTGCCTTGGCCGTGAATGCGGGCGCCGTGACGCCCGGTCCGAGCGCGGCAAAGGCTGGCATCGCCGAAGCCAGCGCCACCAGCGTGCCCAGTGCGATTGATCCTGCAAGACGCTTTTTCATTTCTGTGATCCTCAAATTAAGGGCACCGACCCGACGCGGAACACATCCGCTTCCGGTGCCTTGCCAGTTTGGCATTGAACTGCTCCGGTTTTCGGCGATCCCGGCAACGCGATGCAGCAGCATCAATCAAGAAGCTCACGCAGTGCGTCGACGGATGCCCGCGGATGACGTCCACGGCGAAGCTCGTGGACGCCGCGCTGCATCAGCGCCCGCTCGAAGTCGCGCCAACCCGGCTGCCCGGCGGCATACGACTGATCCGCGACGAGCCGCGCCACAACCTCCCCTGCGGGAATCGCATTCAGCAACACATCGGGATCGTCGGCTGGCTGGCTGGAAACGAAAACCGCGCCCACCAGTTTCAAGGGCGCTATCGCCAACCTGCCGTGGCCTTGACGCAGATCGGCTTCGAATTTCTCGACGCCGCTGCGGCGGCGGATGACCGGCGACTGGCTGATCCAGCGTCGCGTGCCGTCGTTGTCGACGAAACGCAATGCGTCCGCCTGCACGTGCAAGTAATTGGCGGTGCCGGTGGCGAGCAGGCTTTCCGGCTGCACGAAGACCGCGTCTTCGGCGAGAAAATCCAGCCCCTGCAGCAGGCTGTGCAGCGCAAGCGTCGATTTGCCCGATCCGCTGGCACCCAGCAACAGCACCCCGCGCCCCTGCCGGCCGACGCAGGCACCATGCAACGGCACCAGGCCCAGGCCCCGCGTCGCCAGGGTGAAGACGGCGAATTCGATCAGCTCGTAGCGCAGATGGTATGGATGGCCGAGCATGTCGTGCGACGCCATCACCAGCGCCCGGTGCTGTGCAGGCGCGAGGACGGCATAGTTCCACGCGTCCATGATGCCGCAGAGCAGCCCTGCGCCCGACTGCGTCTGTACTGGCGGGGGCTCGGCAGCGACGGGGGCATCCTTGCGCGGTGGCGAGAATCGAAGCTCGATGCGGAACTCCGGCGCAGCCACCGGCAGCTGGTGCGACGGCAACCCACCGTAGGCGGCCTCGACCAGATCCAGCAGCGCGTGGCTGGTGCTTTCGAAGCGGAAGTGTCCGCCCAGTATCTGCCTGCGCACCGAGAAGCGACGGCCGGATTGCTCGCCAAACGGATCGGCATCAATGACCCGGACGTCGCGGGGAGGATCACCACGCTCGTCGTCACTCAAGGGTTTCAGTCGCGTTGTTGGCATTGGCGCGGAGTGCCGCATCAGAATCCGGACAGGTTAGCTCGTGAGTGCGGCCTCGGCGAACAAAGGTTGCCTCTGTGCAGACACCGCGAATGCGGGCCCGCGGCATGCGATTTCCAGTTTCTTGCCGCGCGAGGCAACCGAAGACCGGTGCCGGGGCACTCACCCTGCAGATACGACACCGAGCGATGCCGATACACCGGAACTGCGCTGGCGTCCGTTGCAGCTTGCCCCCACGGCGACGATCGAGGCCCCTTAGAGATGCTAAAGATTCAGGTTGGCCACTCCTACTTCTTGAGTTACGACCGGAAGCAGTGGGAGCGCGGCAAGCCCTATCCCCCGCTCGCCACCATCCAGGTCGCCGCACTGTTGAGGGAGATGGGCCACCAGGCCTCGCTGTTCGACGCGATGCTTGCCGACGGCGTCGAAGACTATGCCGCTACGCTGCAGGCCACACATCCGGACGTGGTGGTGATCTACGAGGACAACTTCAACTATCTGACCAAGATGTGCCTCGGCCGCATGCGCGAGGCGGCCTGCCAGATGATCGCCGAGGCGCACGCTCACGGCGCGCGGGTGATCGTCGCGGGCTCCGACGCCTCCGATCATCCGGATGCCTTTCTGGCCGCGGGCGCGGATGCCGTGCTGATCGGCGAAGGCATTGCGGCACTGATCGAATTGATCCGGCGACTTGAGCAGGACCCGGGCATCGATGCCGGGTGCTGGACTTCCGCCATTCCCGGCGTCGCCACACTGGTAAGCGGACAGACGCAGCTGACCCGCGTCGGCGTGATGCCGCCGGATCCGCGGCTGACCGTGCGTCCCGCCTGGGACCTCGTCGACATCGAACGCTACCGGACAATGTGGCTCGAGCGGCATGGCTACTTCAGCCTCAACATGGCCGCATCGCGCGGATGTCCGTTCCGCTGCAACTGGTGCGCCAAACCGATCTGGGGCAACCACTACAAGCAGCGCAGCGCCGCAGACATGGCGGCGGAAATGACGTATCTGAAACGGACCTTCAGGCCCGACCACATCTGGTTGGCGGACGACATCTTCGGCTTCCACGTCGACTGGGTGACGGAGTTCGGCCAGCACCTCAGTGCCGCCAACGGGTCGATCCCGTTCACCATCCAGACCCGCGCCGACCTGATCAGCGAACGCATGGCCAGCGCACTCGAACATGCCGGCTGCGCCGAGGCCTGGATCGGTGCGGAAAGCGGCAGCCAGCGCGTGCTCGATGCGATGACCAAGGGCACCAAGGTCGCCGATCTCGTCGCCGCACGCATTCGCCTCGGCGAGCACGGCATCCGCGTCGGCTTCTTCATCCAGTTGGGCTATCTGGGCGAGCAGCTCGCCGACCTGCTGGCGACGCGCGAGCTGATCGCGCAGGCCGCTCCGGACGACATCGGCGTCAGCGTGTCGTATCCGCTGCCGGGGACGAAATTCTACGAACAGGTCAAGGCGCAGCTCGGCGCGAAGACGCATTGGCAGGACAGCGACGACCTGGCCATGATGTTCCGCGGCGCCTACGACTCGGAGTTCTACCGCCACGTGCGCGATCTGCTGCACGAGCAGGTTACCTTGCAGCAATCGAAAGCCAGCACCGAACCCGAACATTACCGCGATGCCTGCACCGCGCTCGATGCGCGATGGCATGCGCTGATCGCCTCGGAGGGTGCCCATCGCACCAAGGACGCAACCTTCCCGGCTGCGACGATGCCACAGAAAAACCCCACCCAGCCGCTGCGCCATGCTGCCACCACTCAAAGTCGTTAAGGCCGGTTTGCGCCGTACCACCGAAGCGCTGGCCGAAGCGCTGGCGCTGGCACGACTGGGCGGCACGATGCCCGAATGGAGCGAACTCGAATGGCGACTCGCGTCGGCCGCCGCCGCCGCGCATGGCGTGGCGCCGCTGCTGAGCAAATTCTCCACCTGGCAAAACCCGCAATGGCGGCTGTTCCTGGAGAATCAGCGCGAGCACGTGGAGCATCGCCATCGACGCATTGCGTCGCTGCTGACATGCATCGACGCCGCGGCCCGCGCTGCCTCGCTGGCCATGGTGCCGCTGAAAGGTTCTGCGCTGCACGCGCTGGGGATCTACACGCCCGGCGAGCGGCCGATGGCCGACATCGATCTTCTGGTCCGCGAGAGCGACGCCCCAAAGGCGATCCAGTTGCTGCTCGATCACGGCTACGTGGAATCGTTCGCCCAATGGAAGCATCGGGTGTTCAAGCCGGCGACGGGCCAGCCCTCCTTCGGCCTGGGCGAGCATCGCGATACGCCGGTCAACATCGAACTGCATACCCGGATCCAGGAGCGGTTGCCGATATCCACCGTCGACATCACCGAACGGATCCATCCAGTGGAGCCCGTGCCGGGTCTGAATCCTTACCCATCAAGCGGCGCACTGATGAGCCACCTGCTGCTGCACGCAGCTGGCAACATCTGTGGCCGCAGCCTGCGTCTGCTGCATCTGAACGACATCTCGCTGCTGGCGACGCGGATGACTGCCGACGACTGGAACGTGTTGTGGGATGAACATGCCGACCAAGCTCCCTGGTGGGCGCTGCCGCCGTTGCGCCTCGTCGCGCGCTACTACAGGAATGCAGTACCCGAAACCGTGCTCGCACGGCTGGAATACGACTGCCATCCATGGCTGCGGACGATCTCGCGCCATCAGACTCTGACGCAGGTGTCGTGCTCTGAACTGTGGATCCACGCACTGGCCGGTGTCGAATGGTCACGCTCGTTCCGCGACTTCGGACGTTACATCCGGAATCGTGTCAGGCCTCCGGCAGAAGCCGTGAAGGAACGTGCCGACATGGTGCGGACACAGCTCTGGCTGCAAGGGCAAAGCTGGGTCACCTCGACACAGCACCGGCGCATCCTGACCATGCTCACCCGCCCCGTACCGCGGATGGACACCATGTATGTGGTACGCGCGGCGTTGGAAACCCAGGCATCCGTGCCTTAGAACCCGCCTGCAAACAACTCGACATGTACCGCCGGAGTCCATCGCACACCATGCACGCTTCATGGAAGATTACGAACGGATAAGGGAGTCGGAGCGCCGCATCGCCTCCGACGAACATCTGGCGAATGCGCCCAGATGCATCACGCAGCGGAATTCGAATGAGGCGCGACCTCTTGAATAGTATCGATCTTGAAGCCCAACTTGATCAGCAGCTGCAAGGGGCACGCGTCACGAATCTGGACGCCGTGCGCCACGCTGCCACGACCTGGTCCCAAACTGTGTGGTCCGTTGCCGAGTCGGCCGGTCCTTCGACCCTCACCGCGGGCGAGATCGAACACGCGTTTTCCATCGCGCGCCGGCCTGTGTTCGTTTTCGGTGCTCACCGAAGCGGTACGACGCTGGTACGCGATCTGCTCGACCACCACCCTGCCCTCTCCGTGCTTCCCGCCGAAGGCACCATGCTCACGAATTTCGCGTGGCACCTGAAGCGACTGGAGCCGGATAGCTGGCTGCGATTCCTCGGCTGCGAATGGTTGCGCAGGCTTGCCAACCCTATCAACCAGCACCCTTATTGGCTGCTGGGCCGCTCGTCGGCAGAAGGCTCGCCATACGTTGAATTCGGACGCGCCCTCCTGGCCTGGTGGCCGCTGGTCAGGACGCGGCTCGGACCGCGCACAACGTCCTGGCCGCTGATCGCAGTCACGCTTGCCTACGCGTATTGCACGGCAGGGTTCCGCACCGCATCCCCCTTGGAGCGCTGGGTCGAGAAAACGCCCGCCAACGAGCGCTTCCTGGCACGCCTGATGGCCGAATTTCCCGAGGCAAGACTGCTCCACGTCGTCCGCCATCCTTCCGCGGTCTACGCATCAAGCTGTCAGGCCGTACGGAATTCCGGCCTTCCATCGAGCGGCGAGAGTCGGATCCTGCGTCAAATGCATTTGTCGTACCGGGAGGCGGCCACTCGTTCCGCTCAACCTTCGTCGGACTCGTATTTGCTTGTCCGCTACGAGGATCTGCTTGCGGACACGGCAGGCAGTGTCCGCCGGATGGCCTCCTTTCTTGGGATCCAGCCGCTGCCCGTCATGATGCAGCCCACCGCAAACGGCATTCCCACCCCGAGCAACAGCTCTTTCGACATCCATGCAGTGGCAGGGAAATTGAACCGTCGGTCTGCGGATGGTGCGTTCAACACGCTGACTCGACGCGATCGCGAGCGATTGAGCGCGATGTTGGCCGACGATGCCGGAAAGCTCGGCTATCTGTTGGCGCCGCTGCCTACACCGCGCCGGCAACTGTTGCAGATCCGGACACACGCTGGCTGGATCGCCGATCGCTTCAAGGCACGCTGGGTCCAGCTCGTTTCCGCGTACCCGAGGCAACGTAGGCCCTAGAGTCTTCCACTTTGTCGCTATCGTCGAGCAATCCGAGCTTGGCCTGTGCTCTTTTGTCCACGATTCACCTGTGCCTGCGGCTTGCGGCCGGAACCGCCGGTTCAAATGTCACGTTCTCCCCACATGCGATGCCTTGCACGCGGACAGGCAACCCGACGTCGCACCGCAACCTCCCGCGCAGATGAACGCACGAGCGCTCGATCAGGAAATACGATGCCAGCGCCGCGAGGAAAGCAAACACCATGTTCTGCGGGAACGCGTTCAACCATCTCCCGGATCCACGGTCAAGGAAGATCTCCTGCCACAGGTACAGCGAGTAGCTCAGCGTGCCGAGTAACACGACGGGTTTCCAGTTCAGGAAGCGCCCGGCCATCGAGCCCGCATGGCGCGTGCTCGACTCGATCAGCAGCGCGAGACATACGTTCGTCACCGGTGATCCGAGCAGTATCGCTACGGGATCGCTGCCCACCCGATTGATCAGCAGCACCAGAGGTACCGTCAGCACTAGCCAGCGGCTGGCCGTCAGGCGCAGATACCATCCCTGAGTGAGTAGCCAGGGCCGCAGCAGAGCCAGGGCGCAACCCGCGGCCAGGTAATCGCACATGCCTGGAAAGGTCGTCATTTTGCTGAGCAGATTGGGACCGGCGTGGAGAACCCAAATGCGCATGGCTGCACGCAACAATGCACTCGCAAAGGTCGCCGCGATCGCGACGATCAACGCAGGACGTTCGCGTATGGACACCAGCAACAGCGGCCAAAGCAAATAGAACTGCTCTTCGATCGACAGCGACCACAGGTGACCCAGCAGCCAGGGGTGACTGGGGGAATAGTTGAACGCGAAGGCCACGGCAAAGGCGAAATCTCGGCCGGTCAGCTGCAACATGCCCAACAGCGTCGCGGTCGCCAAAATCAGGATGTACGCGTAGAACGCGGGAAAGATGCGCAAAATCCGGCGCAGATAGAACCGCTTCAGCGAGATTGTGCCTGTCCTGCCGCGCTCGCTCTTCAGCAGCGAAGTAATCAAGAATCCGGAGATCACGAAGAACACCAGTACGCCGAGATGAGCGACATCGCCGAACCAGCGCCCATACCCACCCGGGTTAGAAACAGGGAAATGCCGCGTGCCGCTGAGGTGTCCGTAGAGCACCATCAGGATCGAGATCGCCCTGATTCCATCCAGTGACGGAACGCGCCCGCCAGTCGAATTCGACATGCTTGCTTCACCGTGTCGCGAAAGGGAAATGCTGCAGATACAAAGTCTGAAATGCATGAACGGTGCAATCGGCGTCTTCCAGAATTGCGCGATGCTGCGCTTCCTCCGCCAGTCGGAGCCGCAGTCCCTCATTGGCAAGCACTTGCTGGATGGCATTTGCCAATTCAGCCCATCCCCTGACGGGCACGGCCAGCGCCGCCGAAGGCGACCACTCCACGAAATGCCCGACCGCCGTGCCGACCGCAGGAACACCTGCCACCGCGGCTTCCAGCAGGGCCAGCGGGCCAGCCTCGTGCAACGAAGACATCACCAGCAGATCGGCGGACTCCATCATCGGGCGCAGTTCGCGCCGTGTCTTGAACCCATGAAACCGCACGCGCGATTCGAGTCCGAGCTGACAGGCCAACTGCTGCATCTCGCCACCCAGCGTGTCCACACCCACGATGTCCATCCGGAATGCCACGCCCATGTCGACCAGCGCCGCCAATGCGCGCAGCAACGTCGGTTGATCCTTGACGCGATTGAGGCTGGCGACGTGGATCAATCGCGCCTGCGCTCCGTTGCGCGGTCGCGGCGCAAGCGGCGGCCATGCCTGCAGGTCGACGCCGAGCGGCACGCGTTGCGCCTTGAGTCCCAGCGCATCGAGCGAATCGATGATCGGCGCGCTGGCCGCGGTGATCGTGTCGGCAGCACGCAGCACGACCGCCTCGCGCAACCGACCCTTCCATTTCTGCCTTCCGCCGTAACCGATGTCATGCAGCGCGACGAGTTCGCCGCCGGCGATGTGCACCAGACTCGGCAGCCCGAGCAGTTTCGCCGCGGCTACTGCGACCAGGCTGCAGGAGCCGGAGAAGATCGCCTGCACCCCATCGAATGGCGCACGACGATGCTCGGCGCGAATCGCCATGATCGCGCGCAGGCGAGGCCAGCGATCGCCGATATTGTGGATGGTGGCGCCGACAAGCTTCCATCGACCTGGCGATGCCTCTTGTCGCAACGCAAACACATGCACGTCATGGGTCCGCGCCAGCTGTTCGATCAATGCGAGAAATACCGGAATGACGCGGAACTCGCCGGTGCGATCCACCCCACCGGGAACCACCAGCGCGAGCTTCACGTGCCCCTCCGTCGCCGGTCGTCGCATACCTGCGCATACGCGTGCGCCCACTGGCGGCCCACCGCCTCGAACGACAGTGTCGCGTCGAAGTGCGCGCGAATGCGTTCCGGCGATGAGCGTTCCAGCGTGGCGGCGACCAGCGCATCCGCAAGACGAGCCGAGTCGCCGCGGGGCCACAGATGACCGATGGTGCCGTTGCCGGTGAATGCACGGAACGATGGAATGTCCGTAACCACCGGCGCGACGCCGGATGCCAGCGCCTCCAACATCGCATAGCCCGCACTCTCGGAGTGACTGCCCGAGACAAACAGGTCCGCGCTTCGCATCAATGCCTGCACCTGCGCGTGCGCGACCTTGCCCAGAAGATGCACGCGGCCGCGGAGTTGCGGATCGCGATCAATGCGATGTCGAACCTCATCGAGCATAGGTGCATCGCCGAAGGCACACCACAACTGCAATCCGGGCAGCCGCGATGCCGCCTTGGCCACGCCATCGAGCACGGTCAGCGGATCCTTGCCGGAGTTCAGATGTCCAACCCACAGCACGCAGGGATCGCCATGCATCCCGCTCTCCGCGCAAGCCCGCGCGCGGGCGCCGGGGGTGAAGCGTGAGCTGGACTCCGGTATCGCGAACAGCCGGACCTGTGGCCCGAACATGCCGGCGTCCTTGAAGGACTGCGCCTGTTCAAGCGCTGTGAAGGCAGCGCCCGATGCAGCCGAATACCACCGTCGCCACCGCGGCCGTCGCCACCAACGCGGCAGTCGATCGGCGTGATCCTGAATAAGAAGCGGCAATTGCGGAAGGCGTTGCGATAAGGCGAATGCGTCCTCGGCGAAGCCCAGACCGTGCACATGCAGGACATCAGGCTCGATCTGCACAAGCACGTCAGTAAAAGCGCGCGCGCGCGCGGCAACGTCCATCCCGCCAATATCGACGAAGTGGTAATCGATGCCGTTGTATGTCACCGACTCTTGCCGCGCCGCTGCCTGGATGACCGACACACGGGTGCCGGCGCTGGCTGCCGCCTCGGGGATGTCCACCAGCGATGGCCAGCGTTCAAAGACCTCGCTCGGTGCGCACCCCTGCGGCGAGGGCAGGAAATTGATTTGCACGGCGTGCACGGCCGGCGCCTCAGAGGCCCGAGACTTGTGGCATGCGCAGACGCACCAGCTTGTTGGCCAGGTTCAGTTCCCACGGCTTGTCGTAGTTGCCGCGGCGATAGCGCCAGCCGGCCATGATGCTCAAGCTGCGCTTGGCCCAGGGCGGCGAGCGCAGATCCTGCACTGTGGGAAAACGGCAGCGCAGCACCGTCACGAAATCGTGGATGCGATGGCGCAGCTTGTCGGTGAGCCATGGCGCATCGGCGTGGCAGGCATAGTCTACCCAGCGCTTCTCCATCCACCCTTCCGGCGTGCTGGGGAACACCACCGGCTCGCCGTCGAGATCGAGCAGCGCCATCGACGTCCGCTTGCCACGATCGCTTTCGTGCTTGCTGCTCTCCGGCAACGGCGTGTAGATGTAGACGATGATTTCCGACTGGGGATTGATCCGCTTCAGCTCGCGAATGAATTCGAAGGTGTGCTCGGTTTCCTCTTCGGTGTTCTCCGGTGGAGCGACCATGAAGGAGAGCTCGGGGATCACGCCGTTTCGCCGGCACAGTTCGGCGACCTCCAGAGTCTGGTCCGGCCGCGTGCCCTTGCGGATCTCCTTGAGCATCGCGCCGCTGGGCGACTCGGCACCGACATAGGCCATGCGCAGCCTGCTCTTGCGCACCAGTTTCCAGGTGCTTTCCGACAGATTCAGCAGCGCATCCGAGCGCGCGTAGCACCACCACGGCATCTCGAGTTTGGCCATCACTTCGAGCAGCGGGATCATGTCCACTTCGCGGTCGAAAAAGTTGTGGTCGAAAAACTGGATCGAATCCGCGCCCACCTCGTACTTGAGGTAGCTGAGGTCGCGCTCGAGCCGGCTTGCACCCGGCAACACGGTGGTGCCGCCGAACATCGCGTTCACGCCACAGAATGTGCAACGGAAGCGACAACCGATCGATGCCTGATGGGCGGCCGTGCGCCGGCCGAGAAACGTGCGCGCGAGATAATGCCGCGGATCGCCCAGCTTGTCGTAGGGCAGCACCAAGCCGGTGTCATTCATGGTGAAGCGGCGGTTCGGGTTGTGCACGATCGCGCCATCGTTTCGCCACGACAGGCTGCCGATCTTTGCCAGCGCATCGGAGTGGGCGCCGCGACCGATGGCGGAGACCAGTTCCGGCAGGCTTTCCTCGGCTTGCCCGCGCACGGCGTAATCGACGTACGGTGCGGCCAGCGCCGTATCCGCATAGAGCGTGGGAAAATAGCCGCCCCAGATGATCGGCACCGAAGGAAAGCGTTCGCGGATCGCCTTGGAAACATCGATCGACGGTGCGATCTGTGGGCCACCCATGACGCTGATGCCGACTGCATCGAAGCTGCCCCGTTCCATCACGCGCATCGTTTCACCGACGACGTCGCGATCGATGTTGCCGTCAATGATCTGGCTGTTGCCGAACCGATCCAGTGCCGCCGACAGGTGCAGCAGCGACAGCGGGAAGCGCGCACTCGCGCGCGAGGTGATAGTGGGATTGACCAGCAACGTGTTGGATGGGTGGGGCATGGCGAAGACTGCGTCAAGAGAATCAGGACGTGCGCTTGAGCTGGAACACCAGCGCCACCGGCACTTCCAGCGCCATGCGGTCGAAACGCGCGCCGACGGGAATGTCGACCGGATCGAGCATCGGTTCCAGCACGCGCTCGATCCGCAGCCCGAGCGCGGCGCAGGCCGCATGCCAATGGCTGTAGAGGTGTTGCGTATGCCGCACGGCGTAACGGCGGCCAGCGGATTTGAAATCGCGTACCCAGCCGAGCGCATGCCCGGTCGGATGCACATCGCTGCAGAGCACGCTGCCGCCGGGACGGGTCACCCGGCGCAGTTCGGCCAGCGCCTGTTGCAGATCTTCAAGATGCCCGACGACCAGGCCGCAGATCGTCAGATCTGCCATCGCATCGGGCACGGGCAATGCCGTCAGGCTGCCTTCGGTCAATTCGACTTCGGCATGCACGCGGAACGCGCCGAGCTCCGCCTCGGCGCGCTCGAGCATCTCGGGCGACAGATCGATTCCGCTGGCACGCGCCGCACCGCGTCGCAACGCATGCAGCATGTAGCGTCCGCTGCCACAGCCGATATCGAGCACGCTCTGTCGCAGCAGGCTGGCAGGCATCAGCGTGAGCATCGCGCGCTCTTCGGCCTGCATCACCGGATTGTGCGCATGCGCCGGATAACTGGATGCCCACAGTGCATACGCCTCGGCGGGTTCGAGCATGGGCGGGCGCGTCATCACTGGTACTGTGCCCCCATGACGCGTTCGCGATCATGCGCGTGCGCCTGGTCACTCCGCCCGGCGATCAGTTCAAGCCCCGGTTCAAGCGCGATCAGCGCAGGCTCGGCCAACGGCCTGGCCAGCAGCTTCGGCTTGCCGTCCAGGGTCACCGGCACGGTTTCCATGCCGGTGGCCGTGAACCATTCCGCGAAATCGGGATCGGCGATGCGCGGGACACCGTCGCGCACCACTGCGCGGATCTGGTTGCGTTCGATGCCGACCAGGCTGCTCAGCGGATCGCCGCCGCGATCTTCGACGATCACCATATCGGCGCGCGCCCCCGGCTCAAGATGGCCACGCCAAGGTAGTCGAAGAATGCGTGCTGCCTGGGTGGTGACCAGTCCCAGCAACTGCGCCGATCCGAGTTCGCCGCGAGCGGCGATGCCCTGCATTTCCTCGAGCAGATCGCGGGCGCCGCTGAGCCGTGAGTCGCTGCCCAGCGCCAACCGGCCCGCCGCGCACAGACGACGCGGATCGAGCGACCGTCCGAGCAGCGCACGGTTGCTGGCGGGACACCAGATCACCGCCGCATCGCTGGCGATCACGCGATCGATGTCCTGCTCGCACAGACCCACGCCATGGATCAACACGCTGTTGGCAGCAAGGCATCCGAGTCGGTCGAGCTGGGACAGCTCCGCCTGTGCGGTTGCATCGGTGCCCTCGGCCAGATGGATCATCCACGGTTGGTCGGCAGGCGTGTCGGCAAAGCTCTGCTGCACCGGCGGACCATAACCGGGCCAGCCCAGCGCGTAGCTCCAGCCGTAATCGCGCAGCAGCGCAACCGGGAAATCCGTGGCGTCGAGCGCTTCGTGCCAGGGATCGTGATGCGCCACGAAGGTGGTGCCGGCGAGCAGGTTCTTCATCGCGCCATGCCGTAGCCGCAACGCTTTTGGAACCTGTAGCGCGGCGACAACGGTCGGTTCTTCGAAGTGCCGCTGGAACGCCGCGATCCATGCATAGCTGTTTGGAAAGGGTGCACCCGCTTTCAACGGCGGGACGGTGTTGACGTGCAGATGATCGTGCGCGTTGATCAGACCGGGAAAGATCAGGTGATCGCGCAGGTCGACCCGGTAGGCCCGCGCGGCCAGCGACGATCCGACCCGGCCCGCCCGGATCGGCAGCGGCGCGCGCGAAGTACCGCCGTGCGTGACCGAAACCGCACGGCACAAGCTGACATCCATCGCCGCCTGGAGAATGTCCATGGGTCAGCGCCGCCGCATCACGATCAGGAAGTGATCACCCATGTCGCGCAGCAGCGGCAGGTTGCCCAGGCGATCGTCGAGCCGCCCCAGGCGCTCACACCAGTGGCGTCGGCGCCGGTAATAATCCACCAGATACGGCGGCGGCATGAACAGACTCAGCGCGCGATAGCTCTCCAGTGAAAAATCGCCGGCGAACGCACGGTAGAACTCGCGCGGCAGGTAGTAATAGGTCCAGATCGTGTGGCGGTTCATCCCCACCGCCGTCGCACCGCGGGCGGCCCGCACGCTGGCCCGCCGGAAGCGGCCGCGCACGGCGTAGTGTCCCAGCTCCCACGGGCAGATTCGGCCCATCACCGAAAAGACCAGCCGGCCACCGGGCCGCAGCAGGCGCGCGCATTCGGTCGCCACGGCGCCAAGATCCGGCGCGCAGTTCAGCGGACCGAAGTTCGAATAGATGCCATCGAATTCACCGTCGAGCTGATCGAGCTGCTGGATGCCCAGATGCGTGGCGGTGACACGGGATCCAAGCGCCGTATCCGCAATGCGCGCCCGCGTGCGCTCGACCATCTGCGGCGACCAGTCGGTGGCAACGACGCGAAAACCGCGTTGTGCGAATTCGAGTGCATCGATGCCGGTGCCACATCCCAGATCGAGCAACCGCGCGCCGGCCGGGAGCTTGCTGTGCACGGTATCCCACAGGGTCAGCCGCATGCGCTGGATCAGCTCGTTGTTGCCGCGCGGTCCATCGTAGTCGACGGCAACGCTGTCGAACGCGCGCTGCGTCTCGAGCAACTGGGCTTCGTCCAGCGGCGCATGTCGCCGGCGCGGCCGGACGTTCGAGGCAGACACCGCCTGGCGACCCGTTTCAAGCGTGTGTTGCCCACTCATATCGATCTCCGCACCCTCATGAAACGGCTCCTCATCCGCGTCAGCAGCGAGCCAATCGTTCCGTACCTGTCCGGCGTTCTTTTGCATTCCGATGAGTGAGTGCCGCCTGGGGCCGCTTTGGTTGAATCAAGCTGGCGAATGCGCGCGTTGCCGCCCGCCTCAGGCCGATGCGATGGAAGCTGCTCTCCTCGAAGCTGCGCGTCGTGCAACATTTCGGGTAGTCGCGGCAAAGGCGGCCAGAAACATGCCCAACAAAAGACCGATGCCCCACATCAACGCGGGATTCGGGAATGCCTGCCGTTCGGGAACATAGACGGGCCACGGCATCGATGTTTCGAATGTATAAATGGGCCCCAGGCGATCCATGAGATCGCTTCTTGCCTGCTGCAGATTGCGGACGTCCTCGTTCTTGTTCGCCAGCAACATGCCCGCAATGCCCTTGCCCGCCGCGTCGCCCCTGGCCCCCGACGCTGCGACTTGCAGCAATCGCGCGCGATCGGCCAGCGCGTCCCGAAGATCCATCTCGACTTGCGCAAGATGCTCATGCGCGTATTTCAACGGCAGCACTTCGAGCTGCCGGTGAACCGCCTGCAACCGGGTGACCGTCGCCGTGGCGAATTGGCGCGCCTGCTGCGGCGAACGCGCACGCACGTTCAGGCGCACGAGCGGACCGGCATACGGCATCGGTTCCAGCTTCAGGCTGTTGCGGTAAAGCTGGGCCTCGGGCGAATCGGACGCGAAACCGATGCTTTCGAGGATCTCGTTTTCGAACGGCACCAGTTGCAGGCGCTCGATGACGCGCAGCAGCGGCTCCACCTTTGGGTCCAACCCCGGCGGCACCGGCCCGACCTGCCCGATCTGTATCCACGCGGTCGCTTCCCATTGCGGCTTCACCGAATGCGTGAAGGCATACGTGCATGCAAGCACGGCAATAAGCACGCCTGAAAACCATCGCCACTCGCAGGTGAATATCCGCCACAAGTCGATCAAATAAATTTCATCTTGTTCCATGGTCCGGGTACTCGCTGGAAGGTGGGACATCAGTGCCTGGCAGCCGCGGATACACCGCGCTGCCCGACGATCGTTTGCGGGGCTCGTCGACTCGGCAGCAACGCCGCGAAGGCCTGCATCACAAGGCAGATGACGATGAAACCGATATTCGTCCAGGTAAATGCCTGGGGCGCGAACGGCGCCATGACGCACACGTACGAAACGCGCAGGAAAATCAGCAAGGGAAACAGCGGTATCGCGGGTCGCAGACGCTGCACGCTCCACAGCAGCATGGCGTACAGTGCGAAGATCGAGGCAGCCGCGCCAAGTGGCCCCAGCGCCATCAGGAACGGAAAGAACTCCGTGCCCACGTTGATGTTCGACGCATCCAGCGGGATGTCCGTGCCGGCCGTGGCGACGGATCCGCTCATCGGAACCAGCTGGTTGATCAGGAAACTGCTGTTGACATAGTGCTTGGCCAGAATGGCGCTGAAGTTGTACGGGCCCGCACTGCCGTAGAGGAGCAGCCACTTGATCCCTTGCGGCATGGCGCGATACATGGCACTGAAAGGCAACGTGACGTGATCGATCGGGCCGGATCGGATCATGCCGAGTATCGAGAAGATGCTCGCGCCGGCAACCGCCAGGAAGCCGATCGCTTTCCACGGCAGCGGCTTCGCCTCGTCCCTGCGCAATACAATGACCAGCGCCAACGAAAACAGGCTCGCGAATACCCGGTTCCGGTCGATCACCAGCACTGGAAACACGATGCCCACGGCAATCAACATGTTGCGAAGCCAGCGATTCCTGGCGCAGAGAATCCCGATTGGCGGCAGCACCCAGCACATGTCGGAAACGTGTCGTATGTGCTCGTGGCCACCTTCCATCGTGGCGTAGGACGATGGCTTGTCGAGCAGCGCGACGGGAAACAGCATGAGGTCAAGCAGGCAGAAAAGCACGATCGCTCCGGCGAACGCCAGCGCCACGAATGATTCGCGGGTGCCGGCGTATTGGCGCACGCGGAATTGCGTGACCGCCGGAAGCCGGATGCCCGCCCACGAATCGACCATGACGATGGCCAACGCCGTCACCGCCAGCAACACCAGGCCCTGCAGGTAATCGGCGGAAACGTCGTAGCTGAGCAGCGTGAGCCCGCAGGCCAGCAGGAGCGGCAGCCCGAGATAGGTGGATGGAAGGCGCAGCAGCCACTTCATGCCTTTTCCATCCCATGGTTCGCGGACGGAAACCTGGCCTTCGACACGACGATCAGCGACAGATACGCCAGCATGTGCAGCAGCAGCGGCCATGCCTGGCGTTGCAGGAACGAAATCTTGGCGCTGATGTAATGCGACTGGGCCAGGAGCAGGGTCCGGCAGGGTTCATCGAACAGGCTGGCCCTGCGTATCGCGACCTGCCGCGACTCGGCGAGGTTGATCACACGTGTCGCGGTATGCCGCGTCTTGCTCAGGTTGGTGCCGTGCAGGCGATACGCGCAGACGCTGACGTCGATGAAACCCAATGCGTTGCCGGCCGCCAGGCGAAGAAACAGGTCCCAGTCGTCGACGCGCAAGCCTTCGGTCCAGAGCGTGGCGGTTTCGAGCGCGCTCTTCCTGATCAGCGCCACCGGCCCGCCCACCGCCCACTGGCTGATGACGGCTCGGCGTATGCCCTCGTCTGAGCGGTAGAGACGCTTGTCGGCACCGTGCAGATCGCACATGCCGCTGTCGTGCAACTTGTTGCCTTCGCGATCGACGACGACCGAATCGCCGATCACCGCGCCCTTGCAAGGATGCGACAGCAGATAGCGAACCTGCGCATCCAGCCCTCCGGGCAACAGATAGTCGTCGCTGGCGCCGAGCCGGAGAAACTCGCCGCTCGCACGCGCCGCCAGTTCGTTCAAGGTCGCGGCGATGCCCCTGTTTTCGCGGCGCACGTACTCGATGGGAATCGCCATGCAATGCGTCGCCACCCAGTCGGCGATCCGTTCGCCGGTCCCGTCGGTGGAACCATCGTCGATGATGACGAGCTCCTTGGCCGGATAGGGATCTTCCAGCACGCTGTCCAGGCAACGCTGCACGAAACGCTCGTGGTTGAATGCGGGGATGAGCACGGACACCAACGGCCACGTGCCCGCGTCCATCGATGCGATGTCGGTCAGCATCACAGCGCCCCCAGGTAACGTCGGGCGACCAGCACATTGAAGGCGAGATACAGCAGGTAGTTGCATGCGAATGCGTACATCGCGCCGACCAGGCCGAATTGCGCGGTGAACACATAGACCAGCAGCAGATACGTGCCCGCGAACACGCATTCGGACAGCACGAACAGCCGTGTCATGGCCTTGGCCAGCATCAGATAGGACAAGACGAACGAGGCGATCTTGATCACGTCGCCGATCAGCTGCGGGCCATACAGCGGATTGGCCGACGCGAAGTCCGCGCTGAACAGCCATCGTGTCACCCATTCCCGGAGGACATAGACAATCGCGGCCAGAACGACCACCACGGGCAGGATGTAACGGTAGGCATTGCGCAACTCGAGCAGCAGCGCCGCGCGTCCGTGAGTCGACGCCAGCTTGGGCAGGTAGTAGATGTTGATGGCCGTGGTGAGGAACAGCAGGTACGCGTCCGAGACCTTGCTCACCGCCTGCCAGTAGCCGACCTGCTCCCAGCCGAACCGAAGCGCGAGGTGATCGCGTACCGCGATATTGACCAACGGGGGCAACAAGGCCGAGCTGATGGTCATCACCGAAAACGCCGCGAGCCGCCAGGTCATCTCGCGGTCGAACTGCATCCGCAGCATGCCGCGCCGGAAGTACGAGCTTCGCCACCAGGCCGGCAGGCCGACGGCGAGCCACAGCACCTGGCTGACGACCAGGGCCAGCAGCGCGCCATACAGATGCATCCAGCGCGACAGCCAGACCATCAACACGATGCCGATGGCCGACCCGGTCACCTGGATCAAGGCCAGCCGGCGTACGTCCATGAAACCGTTGATCACCGCCAGGATGTAGTTGAGCAGCGCAATGCCAAGCTGGGCGATGGCGAGTACACGAAGCAGTCCCTGGTAGCGCGCATCGCTCAACAGCCAGACGGCAATCTGCCGGCTGAGCAGCCATGCCACGCAGCCCATCAGGCACGCCGCGCAGAACGCATACCAGAGCGCGGCGGAAAGCAGGCGCGACAACCGTTGCGGATCATCGCGATATTCGGCGACGTACTTCACGACGGCGGCGCTGATTCCGCCACCGGCCAGGACCGCGAGCAACGACATCAGGCTCATGAACTGGCCGAGCTTGCCCACGCCTTCGGGCCCGGCAAACCACGCCACCAGCTTGATCGCGACCAGGCCGGCGAGCAGCCGCGCAGCGGTCGCCATGGCGGTGTAGAAGCCGGTGCGGACGATGTTCATGCGGGGACTTCGAACGCGTTGCAGGCCGCGATCACTCGATCCACCGCGTCATCGCGCAGGGTCGGTCCCATCGGAAGACTCAGTACCTCATCGTGCAGCTGCTCCGTCAGCGGCAGGTGGACATCCCGCAAGGATGGATACGCCGGCTGCCGGTGCGGCGGCACCGGGTAATGCACCTGGGTCTGGATGCCATGCGCCTGCAGATGCTGCTGCAGCGCATCGCGCCGGGTGCAGCGCACCACGAAGAGATGCCATGCGTGCCGCTCTTCCTTCGCCACGTCCGGCAGGCGGATGTGCGGATGATGGATGCCCTCGCGATAGCGACGTGCCACCCGGCGGCGCCATGCGACGTCGTCGTCGAGATAGCTCAGCTTCACCCGCAGCATCGCCGCCTGCATTTCGTCCAGCCGCGAGTTGACGCCCTGGCAAGGGTGGCTGTACTTCACGTCGGAACCGTAGTTGCGCAGCGCGGCGATGCGCCCTGCCAGTGCGATGTTGTCGGTCAGCACCGCGCCGCCATCGCCGAGTGCGCCAAGGTTCTTGCCCGGAAAAAAACTGAAGGCTGCCGCATCGCCGAACGCGCCGGCCTTGCGTCCATCGCTCATCGCGCCATGCGCCTGCGCCGCATCCTCGATCAGCAGCAGCCCGTGGCGCTTGGCCAGTGCAGCCAGCACAGGCATGTCCGCGAGCTGGCCGTATAGGTGCACGGCCATGATTGCGCATGTGCGCGACCCGATCGCGGCTTCCACGCGTGCCGGGTCGATGTTGAAACTGGCCGGATCGGGTTCCACCGGCACCGGCACCAGCCGGTTTTCGGTGATGGCGAGAAAACTCGCGATGAACGTATTGCCCGGCACGATGACTTCGTCGCCTTCGTCGATGGCACCGAGCTGCTTGTAACCGCGCAGGATCAGCGACAGCGCATCCAGCCCGTTGCCCACCCCCACGGCATGCCGCACGCCGCAATAGGCGGCGAACTCGCGCTCGAAGCCGGCGACCTCTTCGCCAAGTACGTACCAGCCCGAATCGATCACCCGTGCCGCCGCTGCCTTCAGTTCATCGGCATGTCGCGCATTGACATCCCTGAGGCTGAGGAATGGGACGTCGATCGGAGCGGTATCCATCACGCCGCTCTCCTTCAGGCCAGTCTTCATCAGAGCGGCCACTCGTAGAAATCGTGCACTACGGCGCGGGCGCCGAAGTACTCCTTCTGCGCGACCAGGCCATGGTTGAGCACCTGCCCTTCCTGCTCGGTCGAAATGCCGAAGGTGAAATGCCGGCGCGCCGCGTAAGTGTTCTCGATGAGTTCCGCCAGCAGCAGGCTGAGCGCATCCAGACGGCGCCCCTCCTCCGAGACGGCCATGTACTGGGTGTGCACGACGCTGCCGAAATCGTAGACAAGCACGCCAGCCAGCAGGGTGCCGTCGATGCGCGCCTCGTGCAGCACGATGTGCTGCGGGAAGCGCGACTGCAGCAGCCGCAGCTCCGCCAGGCTGTGGGTCGGTACGGCATCGTGCTTGCGCAATACCTCCGAGAGCAAGGCGTGAAAAGTTTCCGGATCGGCACCTGCATGCAGCTGGATACCGGCCTTCCTCGCCTTGTCGACGGCATGCCTGCGCCCCTGCGTGAAGTGAAACGGCGCCTGCAGCGAAATGACCGAGGACAGATCGCGGCGCTGCAGCCGTGCTCCCAGCCGATGCAGGGCATACAGATCCTCTTCGGCGGGATAGGCGTGAAACACATGCGGCACGGCCTTGTAGATGATGCGCTCCGCAGCAAACGCCCGATAATGACGGGCCATCTGCTCGAACACGGAAAGGGTCGACTCGGCACGCAGGGCATGCGTCGTTATGAGTCCGGCATAGGTCAGGCCGCCGTGGCTCGTCACCGTGCCGTCCCGCATGCTCGCAGGGAAAACGCCCACGGCCTCGCCGTTGCGCTCGATCATCAGCGACCGGTCGACAAAGCGATCGGCGTGGTAATCCATATAGCCGCGCCGGTGCAGCAGGTTGCCGTTCCTCGAACGCGCGACCAGCGCGTCCCACGTGTCCGCGTCGGCTGGCGCGTACGGCCTAACCGTGAACATGCGCACCACCGTCGAAACGGACCGAACCGGCCTCGGCCACGCCGAATCCATCCACGCCCATGTCGTTGCCGTTGTAGAACATCAGCAGCTTGTCGCGCTGCCGGATCAGGGCCGGATAGCAGATGACCCGCGAATCCCAGCCGCTTTCCGACAACGTCATGCCCAGCACTTCGTCGCAGCGCTCCCATCGAATGCCGTCGCTGCTGCGGGCGACGCCGGGAAAATATTCGCCGCTGACATTGCCTCGCGTGAAGTACATGACATAGCCGTCGTCGAGCCGGTAGACACGCGGCCGACCGATCCGGTATTCGCTGCCGCGAGGCAGCAGGCAGACCCGGTCCTCGCGCGGTATCGCGCCGAGATCGTCGGTCTCCACATGCCGGATGTGGTAGCGCGGAAACGGCCGGCCGTCGATGCTTTCCCAGTCGTCGCCCACCGCGTACCACAGGCGCCAGCGACCGTTTTCGCAGATGGCCGAGTGCACCGCGCCGATGGTGCTGCGACCGGGCGCGCGATCCAGGATGGGAGTTTCCTGCACGCGCCGGAAACGGTCGCCGCCATCGGTCGACACGGCCAGGCCGGTGAAAGCCAGGAACTTGGCCTTGGCCACGCGCTGGAAGCCGACGTAGAACATGTGCAGGCCGCCGGGCCCGTCGACGACATCGCCAAGGATCACGCCATGATCGTCGAAGCAGCCGCCGCGGCCGATGTCGAGTGCCGGCTCGGCACTGACACGCACGATGGACGCGGGGTCGTCCGCACGCACGTCGACGTAACCGATGCGGCTGACACCGTCGGCATCCCGGAAGCCGGCATACACGCGGATCAAGTCATCGTCGATGCGGTGCGGCGTCGGCGTGAGCGCCGAGTGGAGCATCCAGCCGCCCACGCCATGGCGCGCGGTCTCGAACACCAATCCTTTCTTGCGCCATCCGGACATGCGCTTTTCAAAGCCTCACTTCGAGGCTGGACTTGTCGGGCACCGCGCGTGCCGGCGAGCCGACGTAGATGCGACCCGGCTCGGTGTCGCGCGTGACCAGCGCACCCGCACCGATCACATTGTCGGGCGCGACTTTCACATGATCGTTGAAGGTGGAGTTCACGCCGATGAAGCTGCTCTCGCCGATATCGCAATAGCCTGAAATCACCGCGTGCGAGGCAACGAACACGTTGTCGCGCACGATCGTGCGATGACCCACGTGATTGCCGCTCCACAGAATGCAGTTGTTGCCGATGCTGACGAAGGGCTGGATCACATTGCCTTCGAAGATGAAGCTGTTCTCGCCCACTTCGGCATTGCGCCACACGAAGGCGCGTGAGCTGATGTAGGTGGCGAACCGGTAGCCCTTGCGCCTCGCATCCTGATAGAAGCGCGTGCGTACGCGATTGAGCTGACTGGCCGGGATGGCGACGAACACATCGACATCCGCCGGCGGGTATGCCGTCTCCAGCGTTTCGTACGCCACCACGGGTCGACCCGCCAGCAGCGGCTGCACGAGATACTCGCGCTCCACGCTGAAGGCAACCACGTCACGCCCGCTGTCGTGTTCGAAGTATTCGCAGGCGATCTGCGCGAACTCGCCGGCACCGATCAGGACTAGCGGCCTGGCCATGCTGCCATGCCCTCCCGCAGCAGCGTGCCATTCACTTCGTACAGGAAATCGTCGTAGCTGGTGATGTAGTCGGCCGGGTCGTACAACTGGTCGGCCAGCACCATCAGCACGCAGTCGTCGCTGAAATCGTACAGCTCGCGCCACACCATGCAGCCGAGCATCAGGCCGTGCGATGGATCGTCAAGCACGACCTCGACAGGCCCGCTGCCGTCGTCGAGCAGAAAGGTGACCGAGCCACGCACCGCCACCGCCAGCTGGTTGAGATGGCGATGCGCATGCTGGCCGCGGTGCACGTCGTTCTTCGTGGCGAAAAGGTAATACACGCGCCGGATCTCGAAGGGCACGTTGCGCTCCTGTTCCAACGCAATGAGCATGCCGCGGCTGTCACCGTGCTTCTGCAACCGGATGCGTTCGATTTCCATGTTTTAGGCCAGGCTGGAGAGACTCGGAAGACGACTCACCTGCTTGTGTGCCGAGTGACTGGCGAAAGGTTGCGTCGCGATCGAAACAGCGGACACGAGCCTGTGCATCGCCACAACGCCTGCGATCGGAAAATCGCTCCGGATGCATTCATCGCTCGATGCAACCTTTTCCGGCCTCCCCTGCACTCACGCCTCGTAACCCTCCTTCAAGCCCGCCTGCGTGCCTGGCTTCGGCACCAAGCCAGGCAGTGGGGAGCGTATGGGGAGCGACACGATGACGACGACGCGCAAAGGGTTCCCGGACATGCGATTGAAAGAGACTTCGTCACAGGAAATCGATGGCGCGGCGTTCACGCCCGGCGTTGGCGCCCATTCGGGCAGCCCGCCCCTTCAGCCCATGGAAGAGACGGCACCCATGCATCCGAGAAAAATGGTGGTGCTGCACTGGCTCACGGTGTTCTGCGTGGCGATGGCGGCGGCGTTGATCCTGACAAGGGATCAGATCGATGGACGGGCGATACGGATGTGGCTGCTCGAGGGGCATCGCCACTTCGGCCTGTTCGTGCTGCTTCTCTTCTTTGCCCGCGTGGCGCTGCGCATCCGGCTGGGCAAACTGCCTTCCGACAACAGTGCATCGAAAGTCGTTCGAATCCTCGCGGGGCTGACCCACGTCGTGCTGTATGCGTTGCTGCTCGCCCTGCCCTTGCTCGGCTGGGCGCTCAGCGACGCGCAAGGCAAGCCGGTGCATCTGCTTGGGTTGACCCTGCCCATGATCGTGGGTGCCGACGAGGACCTCGCGGACGAATTGCAGGCGTGGCACCTGGATGCCGCCTGGGCATTGCTTGGACTGGTTTCGCTGCATGTCGCCGCAGCCCTCTGGCATCACTTTGTGCTGCGCGACAGGGTACTGCGAATGATGTTGCCAGGACGCCGTCGCTGACGGGTGCAAGCCCCTTGACCCCTGCTGCACTCTATCGATCCGAGGAGACTCCATGCTGTGTTTTCCGCACCGACGCGCAACGAGCCGAATCCGCAACATGCCTCTCTGGCACGGCCTTGTCGCTCTTCTGCTGCTCGCCTGCACCCATGTCGCCCATGCGATTCCGGTCTATGCACGACAGACCGGCGCAGCTTGCGCGGACTGCCACGCCGGTGCCTATGGCGGTGGTGGCAACGGCCCCAACCTGACGCCGTACGGCATGCGCTTCAAGTTGAACGGGTACACCGATACGGATGGCAATGGCTTCAAGATTCCCGTGGCCGCGCAACTGACGGAAATACATACCGCACCGGCGCGAAGCCCGAGCAGCACCAACCTCACCGAGGCCGATCTCTATATTGCCGGCCGCCTGACCGACCAGATCGGCGGCTACATCAAGGTCGAGGCCGATCACGTCGGACACGACACTTACAACACCAAGCTCAGCAATATCGACCTGCGCTTCGTCGCCAAGGAACTCAAGCTCGGCGGCAAGGATTTCACACTTGGCGTGAGCGTCAACAACAGCCCAGGCTTCGACGATCCGATCACCGTGCTGCCAAGCGCAACGCGGGGGGTGCCCGGCGGCCAAGGCCCCACCGGCACCTTCCTCAATCCAGGCAGGCCCAATGGGCCGGTCGATCGCGTCATCGGCGCGACCGTCTACGGGCTATACGACTCCAGTTGGTACGGCGAAGTCGGCACCTACAACTCGCTGCCGACATCCACGCAGGATCACCTGGGTTATTCCATCTCGGGCGATCCGGGCAAGATCAGCGACACCGGCTATTTCCGCTTCGCGTACATGAAGGACCTCAAGCGCCAGTTCTTCTCGGTGGGCATCGTGGGCCTGACGACCCGACAGCAATTGCAACGCATCGGGCCGGCGAACGATCTGACCGACCTGGGCTACGACCTCACCTACCAGTTCCTTGGCAATCGCGAAAACATCGTGCAGCTCAGCTACGTGAACATCATGGAAAAGCGCAAGTACGGCAGCACATTCGCGAGCCCGACCGTTCCGGGTCTCCTGGCCCTGCCGCGCGGCGTGCTGCATGACCAGGCACTGAGCGTCACTTACACCTTCAAGCAAACCTATGGCGTGCAGATCGCGCATACATCGGGCACCGGAACGCGCGATGCCGTCCGCTTCGGTCCGTATGGCACTCCGGACACCACCGTCAACCTCATCAGTGTGTTCTGGGCGCCGTTCGGCAAGGACGACTCGTTCACCTCCGTCGCCAACCTGAAAATCGCCGCTACCTGGTTTCGCTACACCAAGTTCAACGGCGCGACCAACAACATCTTCGACGTGCCACCAGGCGTGCTGACCACCAAGCCGGGCAATCTCAACGCGTTCACGGTATCGGCCAGCGTGGCGTTCTAAGAATCATGCAAAGGAATCAGCAACGTGACGAAGTTATCCCTGGGCCTCTATTCCGCAGCGCTTGTTTTCGGATGGATGCTGGCCATTCCGCCTGTTCGTGCCGGTGATGCCAGCGCAGGCTCCGATGTCTTCAAATCAGAATGTGCCGAGTGCCATAGCATCAAGCAAGGGCGCAATAAAAAGGGACCCAGCCTTTTCGGCATCGTGGGGCGAAAAGCGGCGACGCTGCCGGACTACAACTATTCGGATGCCTTGCGCGGGCGCACCGACTGGGTCTGGACGCCGGAGCAACTGCACAGCTATTTGTCGCAACCAGCCCGACAAGCCAATCCCGGCACCCGGATGAAATACGATGGCCTCACCGATTCCAAGCAGTTGGACGATCTCATTTCATATCTGGGCACCATCCACTGAAGATTCCCTTCCTGACGGATCGATACGACAGAGATGCCCTTCACGATGGGCATCGCGACGAACGACAACGACATTGGTCATTCGAATGACGAAGTGATGTTGCACAATCGCCCCTTGGCCAGCGTTCATGGGATATCCGTCACCGCGACTCTCCAACGTCGCGGCGACACTTTTGTGCGCCCGCACCGAACCGCCGCGGGCTTGCTCGTGATGGTCATGGCAGCATGTCTTTCCGTGCCGCTCCATGCGCAGTCGTCGAGCTTCGATGGAGTGGTCGCGCTGAGTTCGCAACTGGTCGATCGTGGCGTGGCGATCACGCCCGCCACACCCATCCTGCAAGGTGCTGCGGCCTGGACGACCGCATCGGGCTGGTCGCTGGGCCTGTCCGGCAGTACCGAAGTGCGCTCGCCAGGACATCTCGTCGAAGCCCTGGCGCAGGGATCGCGTTCCTGGTCGCTTTCCGACGACTGGCAGATGCAGGCGAACCTGCTCTACTACAGCTACCCCAGCAGTGCCCGTTCGAGAGCCTACGACCGGGCGGAGCTGGGCGTCGGCTGGATCTATCGCGACATCCTGACCTTCAATCTGTCGGCCGCCCATGCCTTTCGCACTGGGAGCCATCGACCACGCGCAGCCGCCGATCTCAGCCTCCACTGGCCGCTGGCATGGCACTTTTCCCTTTCGGCCGGAGCCGGCATCGCCGAGGCGCTTGTTGCGCCCGTCAGCTACCGCGGCTACACCCGCACGAGTGAGTACGACTACCGCGGCTCGAACCATTACGCTTATGGCCACGCCGGCCTGCTGTGGGTCGACGGGCGCTGGCAACTGGAACTCGATCGAATCGCGACCGATACCGACATGCGGCACCAAAGGGGCGATCTGAGGGCATCGCCCTGGGTCGCAACGATTTTCCGATCCTTTTGACCCGGAGGCAACCTTTTGGCGGCGATACGGTACCTACGTAGCCAACCAGCCGCCTTCCGATGGCCTCTCCACACCCATGAACGACACCGATACCACCATCGATACCGACGCCACCGACCGCATGCTGCTCCAGCGCATGGCATCGGGCGATCGCGCCGCGCTGGCGGTGATGTACCGCAGCTATCACGGCCGGCTATGCCGTTTCCTGTCCCGGCTGACGCGGC
Organism: Rhodanobacter sp.; assembly: GCA_036398675.1. GTDB lineage: Bacteria > Pseudomonadota > Gammaproteobacteria > Xanthomonadales > Rhodanobacteraceae > Rhodanobacter. The sequence continues at coordinate 72,622 of DASWOQ010000024.1, forward strand.
GCGCCGATGTGGTCGAGGAAGTGATCAACGACTGCTTCTGGGTGGTCTGGCAGAAAGCCGGCGATTTCCGCGGGGACTCGCGCGTCTCCACTTGGATCATGGGCATCGCATATCGCTGCGGCCTCAAGGGGCTACGGCAGCACGGCGACGAACCGGTCAAGGACGACGCCCTGCCGGAAGATCACACCCCCACCGATGATCCGGACGGGGACCGCGAGTTGCGCGACTGGCTGGGCAAGGGACTCGATCGCCTGTCGGCGGATCAACGCGTGGTGATCGAGTTGGTCTACGGCGTGGGTCATACGCTGGAGGAAGTCGCCGTGATCATGCAATGCCCGGTGGGCACGGTGAAGGCGCGCTTGTTCCATGCGCGGGTCAAACTGCGCAACGTGCTTCCCGCCCTGGCCGGTGACCCGCCCATGCAGAAGGAGGGCGTGCTATGACGTTTCCGATGGATTCCAACAGGGATTGCGCCCGTGCCTGGGACGCGATGCCATGGGTGCTGCAGAACAGTGCCTCGCAGGAACAGGGCGAATGGCTGATGGATCACCTGGCCCGCTGCGAATCGTGCAGCGCGGAGTTCGCACAACAAAGCCGCTTGCGGCGCGCCATTTCGTTGCCCTCGGATCTCCCGGTCGACGCCAACATCGGGCTGAAGCGCTTGCTGGATCGCCTCGACGCACCCGATATCCAGGTGACTGAGGAATCGGTGGCACGCCGTTCGCGACCCGGCATCTGGCTGACTCGCACGCTGGTCG
>DASWOQ010000025.1:0-59851 GCA_036398675.1 Rhodanobacter sp.
CGACGATGTGCGCCGGGCGAGGTCGCTTGGCCTGCCCGTCTACCACGCGTTGAAGGACGTGCCGGTGGCTAGTGTGCCAGCAGCGTCTTCACGCCAAGGATCGTAAATGCCACGACGGCCATGACGATGTAGATGATCCAGCGCAACTGCTGCAGCCGACGCAGATTCTTGTTTGGAGCAGGAAACATTTCGACATCCTCGGCATGGCCCGCTCCAGTCTAGCCAGCAGGCCGCGACGAAAACAGCCTGCCGCCGCGCCTGAGCCCCGCGAAGATTGAGCCGCTTCAGATTCGGCTTTGCGGATGCCTTACCTGCCCTTCTCCGCGCACCACGAAACGCTCGATGGTGAGCGACTCGGCGCCCATCGGGCCATAGGCGTGCAGCCGCGTGGTGGAGATGCCGATCTCGGCGCCGAGGCCGAGTTCGCCGCCGTCGGAGAAACGCGAAGAGGCATTGACCATCACCACCGCCGAGCGCAACGCGCCGATGAAATGCTGCGCCGCCGTTTCGTCGCGGGTGGCGATGACTTCGGTGTGATCGGAACTGTAGCGGCGGATATGCGCGATGGCATCGTCGAGATCGTCGACGATGCGCACAGCGAGGATCAGGTCGAGGAATTCGGCGGCGTAGTCGTCGTCGGTGGCCGGCTGCATGCCGGGCACCAGCGCGCGGCTGCGTTGGCAGCCGCGAAGCTGCACGCCACGCTCGCGCAGCGCGGCGGCGGCCTGCGGCAGGAAGTTTTCGGCGATATCCCGATGCACCAGCAGGGTTTCCAGCGCGTTGCACACGCCGGGCCGCGAGGTCTTGCCGTCGACCAGCAGGTTCAACGCCAGCGCGGCATCGGCGGCGCGATCCACGTAGAGATGGCAGACGCCCTTGTAGTGCTTGATCACCGGCACGCGCGCATGTTCGGCGACGAAACGGATCAGGCCTTCGCCACCGCGCGGAATGGCCAGGTCGACGATGTCGACGAGCTGCAGCAGCTCGACCATGGTCTCGCGACTGAGGTCCTCGACCAGCGTCAGCGCGGCCGTAGGCACGCCGTTCGAGGCGAGCGCGGACTGCAGCGCCGCGGCAATCGCCATGTTGGAATGCAGCGCCTCGGAACCGCCGCGCAGGATCACCGCGTTGCCGGCGAACAGGCACAGTGCCGCCGCATCGGCGGTGACGTTGGGGCGTGCCTCGTAGATCATCGCCACCACGCCCAGCGGCACGCGCACGCGTTCGATCGACAGGCCGTTCGGCCGCGTCTCGCGGCGGGTCACCACGCCGACCGGATCGGGCAGCGCGGCCACTTCGCGCAAGGCGCCGGCGATGGCCGCGATGCGTGCCTCATCGAGCCGCAGGCGATCGAGCATGGCGCCCTGCACGCCCTTGTCCCGCGCCTGCTGCATGTCGCGCGCGTTGGCCGCCAGCACGTCGTCGCGCCGGGACTCGAGCGCCGCAGCCATGTCGTGGAGCAGCTTGCGCTTGGCGGCGGTGTCGAGCGCAGCCACCGCCTGCGCGGCATCGCGACAGGCCCGTGCCTGTGTCCGGATGTCGCTCATGCGTCGATCTCCCGTTCCTGCAGCAAGCCGTCGCCAAGCGTGGCGAGGTCGTCGCGATGGACCATCTCGGCGCCGTAGCTGTAGCCGAGCACGCTCTCGATCTCGCGGCTGTGTCGGCCGGCCAGCCGGCGCATCTCGCTGGAACCGTACTGGGCCAGCCCGCGCGCGATGCCGCGTTGCGCCGCGTCGACGATCTCCACCAGGTCGCCGCGATGGAATTCGCCCTCGATGCCGATCACGCCACCGGGAAGCAGCGACACGTGTCCGCCCCTGAGAGCTTTCGCAGCACCATCATCCACGCGCACGCGGCTGGCGCTGACAGGCGCGTGTCGCAGCCAATACTTGCGCGCCTGCATGCGGCTGCCCGATGCGGCGATCAGCGTGCCGTGCAGTCGATCGCCGAGCAGCGCCCGCACCGTCTCGCCGTCGCGACCGCCGAACAGCGCGGTGGGAATGCCGGCGACCGCGGCCTTGCCGGCAGCCTCCAGCTTGGTGCGCATGCCGCCGGTGCCCGCATCGCTGCCGCTGCCGCCGGCCATCGCCACGATCGCCGGCGTCAACGCGGCCACATGGGTGACGGGCTCGGCATCCGCATAGCGGCGCGGATCGGCGCTGTACAACGCATCGACGTCCGAGGCGATCAGCAGCAGGTCGGCGTCGATCAGCGCGGCGACGATCGCCGCGAGATTGTCGTTGTCGCCGAGCTTCAGCTCATCCACTGCCACGGTATCGTTCTCGTTCACCACCGGCAGCACGTCCAGCGCCAGCAACTCGCGCAGGGTGGCGCGCGCGTTGAGATAGCGGCGGCGGTTGCGCAGGTCGTCGTGGGTCAGCAGCACCTGCGCCACCGGCCGGGCGGACAGCGACTGCCACAACGCGATCATCGGCGCCTGACCGAGGGCGGCCAGCGCCTGCCGCGCCGCGATGTCGCCGCCGGGCGTCGCCCGCTCGCGCAGCACCGCACGACCTGCCGCCACCGCACCGGACGACACCAGCACCACCTGCCGACCGTCGGCGTGGCTGGCATCGATGAAATCCGCCAGTGCCCTGGCGTAGCGGTCGGTGAGGCCGCCGCCATCGGCTGCGAGCAGATTGCTGCCCACCTTCAGCACCGCGCGGCGCCAGCGCGGCAGATCCTGCGCGGGGAGTGCGGAATGCCTGCTCATGCCGTTGCTTCCGGCAGCGGCGCCGGGGTGCGGTCGCCGTGGCTCTTCGGTGCCGACACCACCACGAAGCGCACGTCGGTCGCACCGTCATTGCGCATCTGGTGCGCGGAGCCGGGCGGCACATGCAGGCCGGCACCACGCATCAGGCGATGCGCTTCGCCATCGACCTCCAGCGTGGCCTCGCCTTCCAGCATGTAGAAGAACTGCCGTGCCTTGGCATGTCGGTGCCGCTGTTCCGCCGCGCCCGGCGGCATGCGCTCCTCGATCACGCTGAGCTCCTCGTGCGCGAGCAGATGCCAGCCGTCGCACACCCCGCCCCAGCGATAGTGCTGCGCATTCTCCATGCTGATCGCGACCATGCGGCCTCCTTCGATGGGCTAGCTGTGCAGTTGATCCAGACGCGCGCGCAACGAGTCCAGGCGCAGGTCGTGGCCCGCGCCGGGCGACACGCGTGCCGCGAGGCTGGCTTCCGGCGTGCGTCCGTGCCCCGCATCGCCCGCCGCTTCGGCGGCGGCACGATAGGCGTCGCGGAACGGAACGCCGGCAGCGGCCTGCTCGATCGCCACGTCGGTCGCGTACATCGCCGGCTCGATCGCGGCGCGCATCGCCGGCTCGTTCCATGCCATGCGGGCCAGCAGATCGGGTACCAGCTCCAGCGCGGCCAGGCCGTGACGGCAACCATGGAACAACGAGCCCTTGGAGAACTGCAGGTCGCGCTGGTAGCCGGACGGCAGCGACAGCAATTGCTCGATCTCGGTGCGCGCAGCGGCGATGCTGGCGTAGCTGGCACGCAGCAGTTCGATCACGTCGGGGTTGCGCTTGTTCGGCATGATCGAGCTGCCGGTGGTGTATTCGGGCGGCAACTTCACGAAGTCGAATTCGGCGGTGGTGAACAGCGAGAGGTCCCATGCGAGCCGGCGCAGGTCGAGCAGCGCGCTGCCGATGGATTCCAGTACCGCCATCTCGAACTTGCCGCGCGAAAGCTGCGCGTAGATCGGCGACACCTGCATGCGCGCAAAGCCGAGCGCCTGCGTGGTGTGCTCGCGATCCAGTTTCAGGTTGACGCCGTAGCCGGCGGCGGTGCCCAGCGGATTGGCGTCGACCCATGCGGACGTCTGTTGCGCGCGCCATGCATTGTCGATGAAGCCCTCGGCGAAACCGGCGAACCACATCGCGGTGGACGACACCACCGCGCGCTGCAGATGCGTATAGCCGGGCAACGGCAACGCCGGCTGCGACGCACGATCCAGGCAGACCTGTGCGATGGCGCGGCAGTGAGCCCGCAGCGAAGCTAGTTGATCCTTCAGCCAAAGCCGCGTGGCGACCAGGATCTGGTCGTTGCGGCTGCGTCCGGTATGCACGCGACGGCCAGCGTCGCCAAGCCGTTCGGTAAGTCGCGCCTCGATCGCCGAGTGGCCATCCTCGTAGCGATCGTCCAACACGAACGCGCCGCTTCGGAAATCTTCAGCCAGCACATCCAGCTCACGCTTCAACGCCTGCGCTTCGTCGGCACTGACCACGCCGATGTTGGCAAGGCCTTCGACGTGCGCCTTGCTCGCGGTGACGTCGTGCAGGAAGAACTCGCGATCGAGCAGCACGTCGTCGCCGGCGAGGAAGCGCATGATCCGCGCGTTCGTCGTCACGCCGGCCTTCTGCCAAAGCAGGTCACTCATGGGGATGATCCTTCTCGTTCGGATGCGCCGCGACCAGTGCCTGCACGGCCGCTTCGATGGAAAGCTCGCGCCGCTCGCCGCTGCTGCGCTGCTTCAGTTCTACCATGCCGCCGTCGAGGCCGCGCGGCCCGATGATCAGCTGCCACGGCAAACCGATCAGGTCCATACGGGCGAACTTCGCGCCGGCACGCTCGTCGGTGTCGTCGTGCAGCACGTCGAGGCCAGCCGCTTCGAGCTGCGCGTACAGCGATTCGCACACCGCATCGGTACGTGCGTCGCCGGGTTTCAGGTTGATCAGCCCGACGGCGAACGGCGCCACCGATGCCGGCCATACGATGCCCAGTTCGTCGTGACTGGCCTCGATGATCGCGCCGATCAGGCGCGACACGCCGACGCCGTAGCAGCCGCCGTGGATCGGAACGCTCACGCCATCGGCACCGGTCACCGTCGCCTTCATCGGCAACGAATACTTGGTGCCGAAGTAGAAGATCTGCCCGACTTCGATGCCGCGCGTGTTCACGCGGCGGTCCGATGCGACTTCGCGCTCGAAGCGCGCGGCGTCATGCACGTCTTCGGTCGCAGCATACGGCGCGGTCCACGCGTCGATGATCGGCTGCAGGTCGCCGGCATAGTCGACATCGGCGCCGGGAGTCGGCAGGTCGAGCACGCCTTTGTCGCAGTACACGGCAGATTCGCCGGTCTGCGCCAGCACGATGAACTCGTGCGACAGGTCGCCGCCGATCGGCCCGGTTTCCGCGCGCATCGGAATCGCCTTGATGCCCATCCGCGCGAACAGGCGCAGATAGGCGACGAACATGCGGTTGTAGGAATGCCGCGCGCCGTCTTCGTCGAGGTCGAACGAATACCCGTCCTTCATCAGGAATTCGCGACCGCGCAGCAGGCCGAAGCGCGGGCGCTGCTCGTCGCGGAATTTCCACTGCAGCTGGTACAGGTTCAACGGCAGGCTGCGCCAGGAGCTGACGTAGCTGCGGAAGATCCCGGTGACCATTTCCTCGTTGGTCGGCCCGTACAACAGCTCGCGCTGATGGCGATCGGTGATGCGCAGCATCTCCGGGCCGTAGGCATCGTAGCGGCCGCTCTCGCGCCACAACTCGGCCAGTTGCAGGGTCGGCATCAGCAGTTCGATCGCACCGGCGCGATCCATTTCCTCGCGCACGATCCGCTCGATCCTGCGCAGCACGCGCAGGCCCAGCGGCAGCCAGGCATAGATGCCTGCGGCCTCCTGGCGGATCATGCCGGCGCGCAGCATCAGCCGGTGCGAGACGACCTGCGCCTCGGCGGGGTTTTCTTTCAGGGTGGGAAGAAGGTAACGGGACAGGCGCATGAGGTAATTCCGGTAGCTGACGAGAACGAGCGGAATGCAGCACGACGCTGCTTCACGGTCGACCGGCACCCTCCACATCGATGCCAGCCAGCTCATCGCAACCGATCGCACGATTGATGTTCTGCATCGCCTGGGTCGCCGCGCCCTTCAGCAGGTTGTCCAGCGTCGCGACGATCACCACCCGCTTGCCGTCGGCGGACAGCGCAAAGCCGCCGATCTCGACATGGTGCCGGTGCGCGATGCGGCTGACCCACGGCGCCTCGTCGACCACCGTGACCAGTTTTTCGCCGTAGTAGGCGGCACGGAAACGCGCGATGACTTCGTCGCGCGTCATCTTGCGCGAGAGATACAAGTTGGTGGTGACCGTGAGGCCGCGGAAATGCGGCGCCACGTGCGGCATGAATTCCACCGGGATGCCGAGCCGGAACGACGCTTCCTTCTCGTGCATGTGGCCGGTCAGTGCGTACGGCATCAGATTGTCGCGCAGCTTTTCCGGATCGTTCTTGTCCGACGGCGTTGTGCCCGCACCGGAATAGCCCGACACGCCGAAGCACACCGGCGGAGCCGCCAGCAGATCCTTCACAGGCGCGATCGACAACTGCATGGCGGTGGCGTAGCAGCCGGGATTGCTGATGCGCTTCTGTCCATGCCACGTGTCGCGCGTCAGTTCCGGCAGGCCGTAATACCAGCGCTCGTCGAAACGAAAATCGGCGGAAAGATCGACGATCAGCGGATCGACACCGGCCTCGTCGAATGCCGCGACACACTCGGCCGCCTTGCCATTGGGCAACGCCAGGATCACCACGTCCGCACCGAGCTTCGGCAGTTCGGCATGGGCTGGCGCGCTGTAGCGCAGCTCGCCGCGGTATTCGGGAACATGCGCATCGACGCGCTGGCCGTCCAGCTCGCGCGAGGAAACGAAAGCGAGTTCGAGCGCGGGATGCGCCGCGATCAGCCGGATCAGCTCCGCGCCGGTATGGCCGCGCGCGCCGACGATGCCGATGGTCTTGTTGTCGTTTGTCACCGATTCACTCCTGCATATGCCTTTGCCCCTCCCCCTGCTTGCAGGGGGAGGTTGGGAGGGGGTGACGCTCTGGCCTCAGACCCCAGAGCCCCCTCCCCAGCCCTCCCCTGCTCGCAGGGGAGGGAGTCTGTTGGGTCAATCCACCAGCGTCGGTTGCCGCGTGGCGCAATGCGCGACGCAGCGGGCGATGGTGTCGAAGTCGTCCAGGCCGTACCAGAACACCTTCCATTGCGGCTGCTTGTAACAGCCGTCGGACTCGGCGTAATAGAAGATGTTGACTTGGTTGTTGTGGCGCGAGCGCCAGAACAGCTGCGGATTCTCCTCGCGCATCAACTGCCATACCGCGCGACCCAGGCCCTCGCCCTGCGCATCGTCGAGCACCGCGAACTTGTCCAGATAGACGAGACCGTCCACCGCGACCAGGATCATCGCGGCGCGATAGTTTTCGCTGACATAGACGCGGAACGGCGTGGTGCGCTCGAAGTAGTCGTCCACCAAGGTGCGACCGAAGCTCGACTCGATCAGCTCGCGCATGCGCGCCAGGTCGACGCCGTCCCACGAATCGTGCCGCTGCACCTTTTCGCCACGCCGCACCAGCGTGCCGGAACCCTTGTGGGTGAACAGCTCCTTGGCCAGTTCGGACGGCCGCGTGATCGACACCGACGAGGTCAGCGGCAGGTTCTGCAGCAGATCCGCGATCTGCTCGATCTTGACGCGCATGCCCGAATGCAGCCACGGCTGCTGCATCAGCTGCTCGTATTCGGTGGACAGGTTGATCGAATCGATCAGCTTGCCGTCGCCATCGAGCAGGCCGCCGGTGCCGGTAAGGAAAACGATCTTGTACGGCTGCAGCACGCGCACCAGTTCGTTGGCGGCGAAATCCGCATTGATGTTGAGGATCTGGCCCTGCTCGGTCTCGCCGAGGCTGGCGATCACCGGGATCGAGCCGGCGCGCAGGCTGGCATCGATCGGCGCGAGGTTGATGCTCTCCACCTGCCCCACCAGGCCGTAGATTTCCGGGTCGAGGTAGCTGGCGGTGAACACACCGGACGGCACCGAGGTGGCGCGCGTGTCCATCGACTGCAGCGCCTCGACCAGCCGCAGGTTCTGCTGCTGGAATACCCGGCGCACGATCGCCAGCGCCCGTGGCGAGGTCACCCGCAAGCCGTTGACGGTCTGTTTCTCGATGCCGGCGGCGGACAGCTCCTCGTCGAGTTGCGGGCCAGCGCCATGCAGCACGATCGGCGTCAGCCCGACCTGCTGCAGGAAGGTCAGCGAGGACGTCAGGTCAGGCAGATCGTCGCGCAGCACGGCGCCACCGACCTTGACCACGGCGAAGCGCTTCGCGTCGAGCTGCGAAAAGCGCTTGAGGTACTGCTGGATTTCCTTCGCGCTGCCCATGCTCGAAAGCAGGCGCACGATGGTCTTGCGGGTGTGGGAGGCTGTAGTCATGCGTTTCCGCTGCTCACTATTCGGTAGATGTTGTCGGCGTACTGTCGCAATTGATCGAGCGTCACCCATTCGTCGGCGGTATGCGCCTGCGCGATGTCGCCAGGGCCATAGACGAACGAGATGTAGCCGGCTGCCGAAAACAGTGCCGCCTCGGTCCAGAAATCCACCGCGTTGCCGATCGGCAGTTCCAGCTCGTCGGCAATGTCGCGCGCGGCAAGCCGGCGCTCTTCCGCCCGCGCGGTATCGCCGGCCGGCAGCGAGGCGCCGCGGAAGGTCTCGTCGAATGCCACCGGCTGCGGCTCGACCAGGGTGCGGAATGTTTCCAGCAACTGGTCCGGATCCATCGTCGGCAGCGGCCGGCAACCGAAGCGCACTTCGGCGGTGGGCGCGATCATGTTGGCCTTGATGCCGCCTTCGATGCGGCCGATGTTGAAGCGCAGGCCGGTGAGCCCACCGAAGCGCTCGTGCGATTGCGTAGTGACGAAATCCAGCGCGGCGCCGCCCCAGCGCACGGCCTGGTGCAACGCGCTGTCGCTGGATTTCTGCTCGCCCGATGCGTGGCCGGCATGGCCGGCAAAATGCATCAGCACCGAGTGGATGCCGCGATGCGCCAGCACGGCCTCGCCCTTGGTCGGCTCGGCGACGATGATCGCCTCGTAGGGCTTCGGCTGGCTGAGGAACCCCGCGATGCAGCGTGCGTCGTTGGCCTCCTCATCGGTGGAGAACAGCAATGCCAGGTCGCCTTCGCAGGCATTCGCCACTGCCAGCAGCGCTGCTGCCGCACCCTTGATGTCGCAGGCGCCGAGCCCGATCACGCGGTCGGCCGTGCTGCGCAAGACATGCGGATCGGCACTCCAGTGCGGCGAATCGGGCACCGTGTCCAGGTGCACGTTGAACAGGTATTTCGGCGTGCCGCGCACTGCATGCAGGGTCACCGCGCCCGCGCCGTAGTCGGCCACGTCCACGGTGAAGCCCCGCAGTTGCGCACGCACGTAATCGAACAGGCCGCCGGTGCCGATGGCACGCGGCGGATTGCGCGTATCGAAGCCGACCAGTTCCTGGAGATGGCGCAGTGTGTTGTCCAGCAATGCAGCGTTACGAGGGAAGATCATGTATGGGCTACTCCGGGCTCAGCCCGTGCGGGTATAAAGGTCGAAATCCAGAATTTCCATCAGCCGTTCGGGCCGAACCGGGGCGGCAAAGCCAAACTCCGCATATAGCGCATGGGCGTCGGCTGTCGCGAGCATGAACCGCCGCAGTCCTTGCAGCGCCGGATACACCATGATCGCGCCCAGCAACTGCCGGCCATGGCCTTGCCCGCGATACTCGGACAGCACGAACACATCGGCCAGATAAGCGAAGGTGGCGCCGTCGGTAACCACTCGGCCAAACGCTGCCAGCCGCCCATCTATATAACCGCCGAAGCAAAGCGAACCTGCCAGCGCCCGTTCCACCACCTGCAGCGGAATACCCAGGCTCCAATACGCCTCAGTGGAAAGAAAGCGGTGGATGAGCCCGACATCGAGCCTATCCTTGTCAGTGCTGATCTGCATGACGCCCATATTGTCCGCTCAACCCTTGCCTGCGGGCCGGTTGACCTCCGCCCACAACGTGCTGCTCATGCCGAACAGCTTGATGAAACCTTCCGCCTCGGCCACGCCCCAGTCGGCCGACTGTGCGTAGATGGCGCCCTTGGCGTTGAGGATGTGCTTCGACTCGACCGCGACGGCATTGACGATGCCGCCATGGGTCTCCAGCGTCACCTCCCCGTTGACGGTGGCCTGGCTCGATGCAAGGAAGGCTTCCAGATCGGTCTTCAGCGGATCGTGGAAGAAGCCTTCGTAGACCACTTCCACCCATTTGCGCGCCACTTCGGGCTTGAAACGGTTCTGCTGCTTGGACAGCACGGCCTCTTCCAGCGCGCGATGCGCGGCAAGCAGCGCGGTCAGGCCCGGTGCCTCGAAGATGATGCGGCCCTTCAGCCCGATCGTGGTGTCGCCGGTGTAGAGACCGCGGCCGACGCCATATTCGGCAAACAGGCCGTTGAGCTTCGCGAGCATCGTGTGGCCGGCGATCTTCTCGCCATCCAGCGTCACCGCCTCGCCGTTGACGAAACCGATCTTCACGCGCAGCGGTTTGGACGGCCATTCGGCGCGCGGCTTGCACCAGCCCACCGCACCCTCACCCGGCGCCTGCCACTTGTCGATCTCGCCGCCGGACATGGTCAGCCCCAGCAGGTTTTCGTTGATGGTGTAGGCCTGCTGCTTGGCGCGCACGCCGAAGCCATGGTCTTCCAGATACTTCTGCTCGTAGGCGCGCGTCTGGGTATGTTCTTTCTGGATCTCGCGGATCGGCGCCACGATCTCGTAGTCGCCCAGCGCCTTCACGGTCAAGTCGAAACGGACCTGGTCGTTGCCCATGCCGGTGCAGCCGTGCGCGATGGCCTTGGTACCCAGTTCACCGGCGCGCTTGAGCGCGGCCTCCACGATCAGGTAGCGGTCGGACACCAGCAACGGGTACTGGCCCTGATAGCCCTCGCCCGCCCACACGAACGGCTTGACGAAACCGTTCCAAATCGCCGGGCCGCCGTCCACGGTGACATGGCTGGCGACGCCAAGCTCCTTCGCGCGTCCCTCGATGAAGGCGCGCTCCTCGGCATCGACGCCGCCGGTATCGGCGAACACGGTGTGCACGGCCCAGCCGCGCTCCTGCAGGTAGGGCACGCAGAAGCTGGTGTCGAGGCCGCCGGAAAAGGCGAGGACGATGTCTTTGCTCATGGTTTACGGATCCTGGGAATGAAAACGTTCAAGGGGAAGCGACGACGATTTGCGGTTCGCAGTGCACGGGGAAATTCACGGAGTTTGCGATGAAGCAGGCGTGGTGGGCATCCTCATGCAACGCTGCGGCCTTGTCGGGATCGCTCGCGGCGCTCACTGTCACGCGCGGGCGCAATACCACTTCGACGAAGTGCCCGCCGTGTTCGTCCAGCTCCATCATGCCTTCGGCCGAATCGGCATACGCGGTGACCACGATGCCCGCGCTCGCCGCCACGTGCAGGTACGACAGCATGTGGCAGGTCGACAGCGCGGCGACCAGCATGTCTTCGGGATTGTGCCTGGTGGTGTCACCGCGAAAGGCGGGGTCGGATGATCCGGCGAGTGTCGGCTTGCCGGCAATGCGGATGTCGTGGCTGCGCTCGTAGCCGCGATAGCTCTGCGTGCCGGTGCCGAGGTTGCCGGTCCATTCGACGTCGACGCGATAGCGATGCTGATGTCCGATGCTCATTCGTTGCCGACCTCCTGCAGGGCCATGAGGTCGGCAAGCTCCGCATCACCGTCGCCATCGCGCTCACGCAGTCCAGCGATCACGCCGGCGCGATTGCGTGGCGGGTGGTTCTGGCTCAGCTTGAACTTGCCTTCGATGCGTTCGATGGCGACCTCGATGCCGACGATCGCGCGCAGTGATTTCGCGACGTGATCCTCGGGCGCATCGGTGACACGCCACGGTTGCGGCTGCACGGCCTCGTGACGGTCGGTCAATGTTTCCAGCAACCGGCGCAACCACGTTGCATCGTCGACCACGCGCAATCGCCCGTGCACATGGACGACAGCATAGTTCCAGGTGGGGACTTCGCGACCGCTCTCATGCTTGCTCGGATACCAGTTCGGGCTGATGTAACCATCCGGGCCGTGGAAAATCACCAGCGCGTCGGCGCCATCCATCCGGGCCAGTTCGTTGCCGCTCGCAACATGGCCGTGCAACGCACTGCCCACGATCTCGAACGGCAGATGGTTGGCTGCAAAATCTCTGCCTTTCTGCACGATCACGGTGGCGAACGGGTACGCACGGATCAGTCCGTGCAATACCTCGCCACGCGTTTCCTCGAAGTGTTTCGGCAGATACATGCGGCGGACTCAGCGCTGCGCGATCAACGAGGCCATCACCGCCTTCTGCACATGCAGGCGGTTCTCGGCCTCGTCGATGGCGATGCAGGCGGGCGAGTCCATCACCGCATCGGTGGCCTTGATGTTCCGGCGCAACGGCAGGCAATGGCTGAACAGGCCGTGGTTGGTCAGCGCCATCTTCGCTTCGTCGACGATGAAGTGCTTGCTGGCCTCGCGGATCGGCTTCTCCTGCTCCCAGCGACCGAAGAACGGCAACGCGCCCCAGCTCTTGGCGTAGACCACGTCGGCGCCACTGTAGGCCTCCTCGATGTCGTGGCTGACCTTCAGCGAACCACCGTTCTGCTCGGCATTCAGACGTCCGAATGTCATGTAGCGCTCATCCAGCACGTAGTCGGGCGTGGGGCAAAGCAGGGTCACGTCCATGCCCATCTTCGTCGCGATCAGCAAGGCGGAGTTCGCCACCGCGGTGTTCAGCGGTTTCGGGTGGTAGGTCCAGGTCAGTACGTATTTCCGGTTCTGCAGGTCGCCGAGATGCTCTTTCAGCGCCAGCGCATGCGCCAGTTCCTGGCAGGGATGGGTGATCGTTTCCATGTTGATCACCGGCACCGTCGCGTACCTGGCGAACGCCTTGATCACGATGTCCTCGCGATCCACCGACCAGTCCTGGAACTTCGGAAAGGCCCGCACTGCGATCAGGTCGACGTAGCGCGACAGCACGCGCGCCACTTCCGCGATGTGTTCCTCGGTATCGCCGTCCATCACGCTGCCGACCTCGAATTCGATCGGCCAGGCGTCCTTGCCGGGCGCCAACACGATGGCATGCGCGCCGAGATGGAACGCACCCAGCTCGAAGCTGGTACGCGTGCGCATCGACGGGTTGAAGAACAGCAGCGCGATCGACTTGCCGGCCAGCTGCTGGCCGCGTGGCGTGCGCTTGAACTGCGCGGCCTGCTCCAGCAACGCATCGATTTCGGCGCGGCTGTAGTCCTGGGTGGTCAAGAAGTGGCGAAGCGTCATCGATCTCTCCAAATCCAAAAGCAAAAAACCCGGCATGCGAGCCGGGTTTATCGTCGAAACACATGAAACGCGTGCGACAGCCTACCCGGCCGGATGTCCCATCATCGGTCGGCGGGCACGCGACGTCATGCCGGCGGCCATGCGGGCGCTGGTGAGGACGATGGCGGTATAGACGGCTGTTGACATGGGGATTCCGAACGGCGAGCGCACATGATGGCGAACATTGCGCTGCCGTGCAACAAGAGAATGCTGGCCCCGAAACGGTATCGCCTCCCGGAGGCGGCGATGCGACTCGCTCGTATCGGACGTCAGTCGGCAGGCTCGACGCTCACCCGCACCCGCAGGCGTTCGCCCGGGTCGTAGCTCAGGCGCGACATGTAGACCTCGCCGCGATAGCGGTACTCCACGTCGTAGCCGATGATCCGGCGCTGCTCGCTGACCGAGCTCACCTGGCGGCAGCGCGTCTGCGTGGTCTCGTAGTCGCCACCTTGATCGGACACATGGTTGCCCACCGCGCCACCGGCCACCGCACCGGCCACGGTGGCTGCCGTGCGTCCATCGCCCTTGCCCACGGTATGACCCAGCACGCCACCGATCACCGCGCCCAGCACGGTGCCCGCCGCGGTGTTGCCGGGGTCACGCTGCACCACCGGCTGGTCGTAGCACTGCTGCTGCGGCACCTCGGTGCGGGTGACGCCCTGCACGGGATCCGCGCGCAGCACATCAGCCCAGCCGTAATGGGCATTGTCGTCATTGCCGGGGGGAGAGCCGGAGGGGCCGGGACGCACATCCTGTGCACTCGCGCTGAAGGCCACGAGGCCCAGCAGCAGCGTGGAAAGCCATAACCTAGTCATTGAGACCTCCAGAATCTGCACATCGATGCGCTCGCGCGCGAACTCCGGCCATTGCATCAAGTTCACGCTGAATACACGCTTAGAATCGCCCGGACAGACCCACACCGCTTACACCTTGTTAAGATGCCGGGCTGGTTACGCGCGCCATTGCGCGGCTTCTTGCTGCGGATTTTCCATCCATGCCGATTTCGCTCTACAACAGCCTTACCCGCCGCACCGAGCCGTTTGCGCCACTCGATCCGGCGCGGGTGACGATGTACCTGTGCGGACCCACCGTGTACAACTTCGTGCATATCGGCAACGCGCGCGGGCCAGTGGTGTTCGACGTGCTGGCGCGGCTGTTGCGCCGCCACTATCCGCACGTGGTGTACGCGCGCAACATCACCGACGTGGAAGACAAGATCAACGCCGCCGCGCAGCAGGAAGGCGTGCCGATCTCCACCATCACCGACCGCTACACGCGGGCCTACCACCAGGACATGGCCGGCCTCGGCATCGCGCCACCGGATCTCGAACCGCATGCCACCGCGCATATCGGCGAGATCATCGCGATGACCGAAGCGCTGATCGCCGGCGGCCATGCGTATGCGGCCGAAGGCCATGTGCTGTTCGACGTCGAATCCTATGCCGCCTACGGCGCGCTGTCGGGCCGCGACACCGAGGAACTGATCGCAGGCGCCCGCGTCGAGATCGCGCCATACAAGAAGAATCCCGCGGATTTCGTGCTGTGGAAGCCATCGACACCCGAACTGGCCGGCTGGCAAAGCCCGTGGGGTCGGGGCCGGCCAGGCTGGCACATCGAGTGTTCGGCGATGTGCGCCGCACAGCTGGGCGACACCATCGACATCCATGCCGGTGGCGTCGACCTGCTGTTTCCGCACCACGAGAACGAAATCGCCCAGTCCACCTGCGCGCATGGCGGCAAGGTGTTCGCGCGCTGGTGGATGCACAACGGCATGCTCACCTTCGATGGCCGCAAGATGTCCAAGTCGCTGGGCAACGTGCTGCTGGTGCACGAGTTGCTGAAGCTGCATCCGCCGGAGGCGCTGCGCCTGCTGCTGCTGCGCGGCCACTACCGGCAACCGCTGGACTGGTCCGAGGGCGCCATCGCACAGGCGGTCAGCACGCTCGACGGCTGGTATCGCGTACTGCGCGATCTTGCCGGCATCGACGTGGCGACGAACGACCTGCCCGTACCGGAGCGCGTGGAAGCAGCGCTATGCGACGACCTCAACACGCCGCAGGCGCTGGCCGAACTCGCGCAACTGGCGGACGACGCCCGCCAAGGCGGAACCGCCGAGGCGAAAGCCGCCCTGCTCGGCGGCGGCGCGCTGCTGGGGCTGTTGCAGCAGGATCCGGAAACCTGGTTCAGGCGCGGCGAAACCGCCGTCGACGAAGCCCGCGTCGAGGAGCTGCTGCTGCAACGCCGCCACGCGCGCGCGGATCGCGACTTCGCGCGAGCCGATGCGATCCGCGACGAACTGGCCCGGCTCGGCATCGCGATCGAGGACAACGCCCAGGGCACGCGCTGGAGCGTCGTGAAGAGTTGAAGCTTCGGCGCATTCGTGAATTCATCCGTGCCGCGCGATAATGCTCGGATGAATGTCTCCGCCACTCCCAGCGCCGCCGACGCGCAACAGGCCATCGCCGATGAATTCGCGTTCTTCGGCGACTGGACCGAGCGCTACCAGTACCTCATCGACCTTGGCAAGCAGTTGCCGACGTTTCCCGAGGAATGGAAGACCGAAGACCATCGCGTGCACGGCTGCCAGTCGATGGTCTGGCTGGTGCCCAGCGGCGACGCCTCGAACATGCATTTCGAGGCAAGCAGCGATTCGGCGATCGTTTCCGGGCTGATCGCACTGGTGCTGCGGGTGTATTCGGATCGTCCGGCACAGGAAATCGTCGATACCGAACCCCAATTCATCGCCACGATCGGGCTGGCCAAGCATCTCTCGCCCACCCGCTCCAACGGGCTGGCTGCGATGCTGGTGAAGTTGAAAGCGTATGCGGCGCAAGAGCTGGGGAGATGAAGACAGGGACGAAGGGCGGGTAGCGAGCATGGCGAGAATCAGGTTCCTGGTTCTTCAAACTCCCACTTATCACCCTCGCCACTTGCCTATCACCCTGCTCTGGCGCACAGCCTGCCCCACAAAGACGAAACCCCGCACATCGGCGGGGTTTCGCTTGTCGGAACACACACACTCTCTCTCGTGCAATCAGTCGCCCATCTGTTTCTGCAGGTGCTCGCGGCGTTCCTGCGCATCCAGCGACAGCGTGGCGATCGGGCGGGCATCGAGGCGGTCGATGCCGATCTCCTCGTCGGTCTCCTCGCAGAAACCGTAGCTGCCTTCCTCGATCCGGCGCAGCGCCTTGTCGATCTTGGAGATCAGCTTGCGGTAACGGTCGCGGGTACGCAGCTCGAGCGAGTTTTCCGTTTCGCGCGTGGCGCGCTCGGCTTCGTCGCCGACGTCGCGCACTTCCTCGCGCAGGTTGTCCATGGTCTGACGGGACTCTTCCACCAGTTGGTCGCGCCAGTCGCGCAGCTTGTTGCGGAAGTAGGCCAGGTGCTGCGGGTTCATGTACTCCTCCTTGTTGGAGGGGTGGTAACCCTTGGGCAGGTTGATGATGCTGGTGGCGGGCAGCGCGTAGCGACCGTCTTCGCGGGTGACGCCGTTGTCTAGGGTTTTTGTAGCAAGTTTATTCATTGAGGACGACGAGTTTTTCTGATTATTGTTGGAAGATGCATGACCCGCGGCAGCCGAAGCATCCCGCGGAGTCACCATGGCGGTTGCACTGGCCACCTTGCCCTTGAAGAGCGCGGCGGACGGTGAGGGGGATGGGCTTTTGGCAACTTCAGCCGGCACCGGTGCGGGTTTCGCGGAAGCGGGCTTGACCGGTGCAGCCTTCACGGGCGCAGCCTTGGCCGGAGCCTGCTTTCCGGCGGCCTTGGCTGCCGGCTTTGCGACCGGCTTGGCCGGCGCGGGCGTTTTCTTGGCAACTGCTTTGGGCACCGGCTTCACGGGTGCCTTCTTGACTGCGATTTTTTTCACTGCGACCTTTTTTTCGGGGACTGTCTTGGCTGGGGCTTTCTTTGACGGAGCTTTCTTCGTTGCAGCCTTGGCAGGAGCCTTTGGCGCAACCTTCTTGGCCACCACTTTCTTTGCTGCGGGCTTTGCCGCAGCCTTCTTCGCCGGGACGGCTTTTTTCGCCGGCGATCTGGCGGCCACTTTATTCGCTGACTTGACGACTTTCTTGGCCGCTGCCGGCTTGGTGGCGGTTTTTGTCTTGCTGGCGCTCTTCAAGATCGGCCCCTTTGTGGCAGCTGCTTTCGACTTGCCGGTTTTGACGTCCTTCGCCTTGGCTGAAGCATTTCCCTTCTGTGCCTTGGCGGCGGTCGAACTACGTGTCGTCTTCGCCATATCCCTTCACCAGTTTTCGGCCGTGGCGGCCGGGTGTTATAGCCCAAGAGTCCTGCACCAGCAAGCTTACTTCTGGAATACTTGCACAACTACATGCTGCAGGCTGTACCGGCAACGTGAATGTTGTGAGCCGATTGATACTTTTGCTGCTGCGTTTCTACAAGCGCTGGCTCAGCCCATTGCTGGGTCCACGCTGCCGTTTCCACCCCAGTTGCTCCGATTATGCACGGATTGCGGTGACGCGCTTCGGTCCGTGGCGCGGCAGCCTGCTGGCCGGCTGGCGGCTGCTGCGCTGTCAACCCCTGTGCACCGGCGGCGACGATCCGGTGCCCGAGCACTTCCACTATCCCCGCTGCCGCGGCCACGAGGAATCGTCCGATGCCCGATGACTGGCTGATCATGAACGCCGAACTGGCCAACGAAGCCACCGCTTCCACGCCGACCCCGACCCGCGTGTAAAAGATGGATGGATCGAAACCATCGCCGGCGATCTCGATGGCAAACCCGGCGAAAACGTCAGGGGCAGCGACTGACGTTCGTCCGGCAATAGGGCAATAGCTTGGATTGCACGAACGCGGGAATCGCGCGGAACGTTCTGCCGGGTGTCTCGCGCGGCGAACGTTATGGCGTCGAACCGTAGCCGCCCGCCACGCCCTTGCTCGCATACGCCACGGCGTCGTGTGGATGCAGGCTTTCCTGGTGCTCCACGCGGATGTGGAAGTCGCTGAGCGAATCATCGGCATCGAGCGCTTTCTGGATGCGCCGCGCGGCATCCTCGCAGAACATCAGGTTGCCGCCGTTGGCGAGCGCGAAAGCCTGTTCGTCCTCGCGCTTCACCGCTGTCTGCACGGGCGTGCCGAGCGACTGCTCCACGCGATCGATCAGGTCGATCAGATGCAGCCCCGCACCAGCCACCGGCCGCACACGCAGGCACGCCACGCTGCGCTGTGCGTGCGGCGTGGCGACAATGCCCTGCTCGCTGCCGAGCCAGGCCAGCACGGCCGCATGGTCGATCGGCGAGCCGGCATCGAAATCCTTCGCGAACTGATCCTGGATCAACTGGCGTGACAGTGCAGCCGAGGCCGGACACGTCGAGGAGTACACCACCTCGGTGCCGAGTTCGAGCAGGAAGGTGCTGCCGGTGAGGCTCGCTTCGATGGTCACCGGATACGAGCGCCAGCCGCTGTTGTCGCTGCGCAGCGCGCGACGGCGCACCAAGTGGTCAAAATGGATGCTGATGCATGCGCGATCCGCCAGGTCGGCATGGGAATCCAGGAATCCACGCAGCAGGTCGCGCAGCACGTCGGCGGTGAGCGTCTGCGCAGTCAGCGCCTGGTCGACCTGCAGATACAGCCGCGACATGTGGATGCCGCGCTTGTCCGGCCGCTTGAGATTGACGAAGGCGCCGACCTTGGCGCTAGCCCGCTGCACCTCGCCGTCGCCCGCATCGAACCGCACCGGCACCTGGATGTCCGCCATGCCGACCCAGTCCAGCGCGCCGGCAAGGTGCGGTTGCGCGTGCACGGCCACATCGGGCAGCAGGCGGGCGGTATTTTCCTGGTTCGACATCATCTGGATCCTGGCATCGGCGGGTGATCCACCGTGAAGCTCATCAATCTTGGGGCATGAGGCCGATCGCGCAACAGTGTTCTGGCGGAAACACTGCGTCCGGTGAGTTCAAGGCATCCGTCGATGCCAGGCGCGCGCAGCCCGCCACGCATGCCACGCGGTGGACAGCCCTGCCCGCGACTGGCCGGCTTGCAATGCCGTGAGTGCCTCGGTGCGGGCCGCACGTTGCATCAGACGTCCGGCATGTTGCGATTCCACGGTGCGGAAGACGCTGAGCGGCCCCGCCATCGACGCAGAGTCGCGCCAGCCCATGCGCAGATCTTCGAGTTGCGCCTTGATCGCCTGCTCGCGGGCATCCGTGTTCGAGCGAAGCTGCGTGCGACTCAGCCCGTGCCGCGCCAGCTTGTCCATCGGCAGCGGCAACCTGTCCCGCTCGACGTCCTGTTCCAGCCGCAGCAACGCGTGCAGAAGATGATTCAGCGTCGCGACGCGTCCGGCCCGTTCGGACGACACGCCGGCACCGAACCACCAGGAGGTCTCCAATGCCGCCAGCGCGCCATGCAACGGCGCGGCGGCAGCCAGTTGTGCCTGGAAGTTCGCTGCGGTGCCCTGCTCCAGTTGGGCCATGGCCGCCACGATCGGGGCCAGCCATTGTTCCATGGGGATCGCATGCGCGCGCTCGTCGTCGAACAGAACCCGAGTCAGCGGATGACGGCCGCCGCTCTCGCGCGCGCCGGCCAGCTCCTCGGCCCACCACCCGAGTTTGGCTGAGGCAACCTGCGGTTCGCGAATGCCGTAGGCAGCCGCGAGCCATTCCTGTTCCAGTGCCGCCAGCGCGACGTGACCGGGATAGCGCCGGCCATCGACGAACGCCAGCGCGATGCGCTGTTGCGGTTGCACCGCCAGCCATTTGTCGATGAAACCCTGCAGCACCGCATCCTGTTCGACCAGCTCGATCATGCGGTGACCGGCAGCAGCTTCAGCAGGTCGGCGAGGTCGGAGGGCTGGTCGATCACGGCGTCCGCGCCCCACGTGCGCGGATCGCCACCATCGAGATAACCCCAGCCCACCGCGACCGTGTACAGGCCAGCCGCCGCGCCGGCCTGCACGTCACGGCGATCGTCGCCGACGAATAGGCAATGCACGGGAACGATGCCGGCATTTTCGCAGGCCAGCAGCACCGGTGCCGGATCGGGTTTCTTCACCGGCAGCGTGTCGCCGGATACCACGGCACTCGCACGATGGCTCCAGCCGATGCGCGCGACCAGTTCGTCGGTGAGGAAGCCCGGCTTGTTGGTGACGATGCCCCAGCGCAGGCCATGTGCCTCGATACGCGCGAGCAGGTCGTCGATGCCATCGAACGCACCGGTCTGCTGCGCCATCACGCGCTGATAAAGCTCGAGGTAACGCGGCACCAGCGCATCGATCGCCGCCTCGCCGCGCACGGCGAACGCGCAGCGCAGGATGGCCCGCGAGCCGCGCGAGACCACTTCGCGCACGCGCGCATACGCCGGTGCTGGCACGCCCCCTTCGGCGCATTGCGCGACCAGTGCCGCATAGAGATCCGGCGCACTGTCGAGCAGCGTGCCGTCGAGATCGAACAGCACGCCCTGCACGTTTTCGGGAATCGGCTTCATGCGGGCTTTCGGGCACTGAGCAGGTAATTGACCGCCGTGAAGCGGCTGATCCAGGCCTTGCGCTGCAAGGGGTTGTAGCCCAGCCCGGAGACGTCTTCCAGTTCCAGCCCGGCATGCCGCAGCAGTCGACTCAGCTCGGACGGCTTCAGGAACTGGGCGTAATGGTGCGTGCCGCGCGGCAGCATGCGCATCACGTATTCGGCACCGAGGATCGCCGCGCCGAACGCGGCAGGGGTGCGGTTGAGCGTGGACATGAACAACCGGCCGCCCGGCTTGAGCATGGCGGCCAGGTCATTCACCAGCGCCGCGGGATCGGGCACGTGCTCGATCAGCTCCATGCAGCACACCGCATCGAAGCTCGCAGGTTCGGCCACCGCGAGATCGGCGGACGACTGCACGCGGTAATCGACGCCGAGGTTCGATTCGTACAGGTGCAGCCTGGCGATCTCGATGACCTTCTCGCCGAGATCGATGCCGGTGACACTGGCCCCTGCCCAGGTCAGCGATTCGCTAAGCAGGCCGCCGCCGCAACCGACATCGGCGACCTTCGCGCCGCGCAGGTCGGTGCGGGCAGCGACGTAGGCGGTGCGCACGGGGTTCAGGTCGTGCAGCGGGCGCGATTCGCCATCCGGATCCCACCAGCGTGCAGCCAATTGGTCGAAACGGGCGATCTCTTCGGGGCTTACGTTGGCAGTCTGCACGGTCGATTCCTCAAGAACATGACGCGAGTTTAATGCGCGTTCCATTCGTAGACGGTGACATCCCAGCCGCCGCTCGTATGCGCCGGGTCGCGATGCGCGATCTCGAGCGCCTCGGCCAGATCGCTGGCGCGCAGCAGGTAGGCGCCACCGGATTGGTCGCCGAATGGGCCGGACATTTCGTTGCGCCCCTGGCTGCGCAGGTCGTCAAGAAATTGCAGATGCAACGGCACCACGGCCGGGTCGAGATCCGGGCGACGCATCAGCAGCACGAGGTAACGATTCACGACGGACTCCAGCGTTCGGTCAGTGCGCAGCGATGCGCTCGCGCCAGGCGTGGGTGCGCGCCAGCATGGCTTCGGTGTCGATGTCGCTTAGCACGCGGTCGGCCAGCTTGCGCTTGCCGGCGATCCACACGTCGCTGACCTGGTGGCGGCCGGCGGCGTAGATCAGCTGCGAGATGACGTGGAACATCGGTTGGGTTTCCAAGTCGCTCAGGCGTAGCGCGGCGAGATCGGCCTGCTTGCCCACCTCGATCGAACCGATCTTCGCCTCCAGTCCGATCGCCCTGGCTCCGTTGAGCGTGGCGGCGCGCAGCGTGAACGCTGCATCGAACGCAGACGCATCGTTGGCGACGGCCTTGGCCAGCATGGCGGCGGTGCGCATCTCGCCGAACATGTCCAGGTCGTTGTTCGACGCGCAGCCATCAGTACCCAGCGCGACATTGACGCCCGCCTTGCGCAGCTTTTCGGCCGGGCAGAAACCGGAGGCCAGCTTGAGGTTGGACTCCGGGCAATGCACCACCGAGACGCCAGCCTCGGCGCAGGCGGCGATCTCGCCGTCGGTCATCTGGGTCATGTGCACGGCGATCAGGCGGTCGTTGACCACGCCCAGTTTCTGCAGGCGCTGGAACGGCCGCAGGCCGCTCCTGGCTTTTTCTTCCTCGACTTCGTGCGCGGTCTCATGCGTATGCAGGTGCACCGGAATGTCGAGCTGGTCGGCCAGCACGCGGATGCGCTCGAAGCTGCCGTCGGACACGGTGTACGGCGCATGCGGGGCGAACGCGGTACTGATCAGCGCGTCGCCGCGGAAACTGTCGTGGACCTCGACGGCGCGCTCGAAATAGTCGTCCTGGGTCTTTGCCCACGCGGTCGGAAACTCGATCACCGGCAGGCCAACTACGGCGCGGAAGCCCAGCTTGCGATACGTCGCGCCGATGACATCCGGGAAAAAATAATTCTCGTTGGCGCAGGTGGTGCCACCGCGGAGCATCTCGGCCACCGCCAGTTCGACACCATCGCGCACGAACTCCGGCCCCATCACCTTCGCCTCGGCCGGCCAGATGTGTTGATGCAGCCAGGTCATCAGCGGCAGGTCGTCGGCGAGTCCGCGCAACAGCGTCATCGGATTGTGCGTGTGGCTGTTGACCAGGCCGGGGATCAGCACGTGATCGCGCAGTTCCACCCGTTCGCGTGGCGCATAGGCCGAACGCGCGTCGGCGATCGGCAGCACGGCGACGATCATGTCCTTGTCGATGACCACCGCGTGGTGCTCCAGCACGACGGCATGCGGCTCCACCGGGACGACCCAGCGTGCTTCGATCATCAGGTCGACGGGCTGCGCTGTGGTCAAGTTCATGTCACTCATGCGCTCGTTCAATGAGAGTTGATACGACAAAGGGCGGTGCCTCGCGGCGGCCGCCCCTCGTTGAATCGCCATTCCGGCGCAGGCCGGAATCCAGTTGCATGCGAAGCAGGACTTGGCTGCTTTGCACGAATGCTCCACTGGATTCCGGCCCTCGCAGGGATGACGAGTTGGCAAAGGCGCGAGCAAGGCTCGCGCGCCAGTTCGTCACTTGACGCGGCTGTCGTACTCGCCGGTGCGGGTATCGACCTTGATGATTTCGTCCTGATTGACGAACAGTGGCACGCGCACCACAGCGCCGGTCTCCAGCGTCGCCGGCTTGCCGCCGCCGCCCGAGGTATCGCCACGCACGCCCGGATCGGTTTCGACGATCTTCAGCTCGACGAACTTCGGCGCCTGCACGGCGACGATGCCGCCGTTGAACAGCGTGACCACGCACTCTTCCTCGCCCTTGAGCCACTTCCATGCGTCACCCATCGCGGCCAGCGACGCCGGCACCATCTCGAAGGTTTCCATGTTCATGAAGTTCCACACCCGATCCTTGCCAACGCCGTCGATAAACGAGAGCTGCATGTCGGTATCGGTGGCATCCGCCTCTTCGAAGGAATCGCTGGACTTGAGCGTCTGCTCGGTGGTGCGGCCATCCTTCAGGTTGCGAATGCGGATCCGGGTGAACGCCTGACCCTTGCCCGGCTTGACGAAGTCCGCTTCGGTGATGATCCAGGGATCGCCGTTATGAAGGATCTTCTTGCCCGTTTTGACATCATTGAGACCAAGGGTGGCCATGCGCTATCTGCTCCGGAGTCGATTTCGCCCGATGGGCGGCTAAAATGGATATCTGTCACGGGCCTCGATGCCCGCTCCAAGGCCCATCATGATAACCGCAAGCCCCCGTGCCCGCCTATCGTCGTCCGCGCCTGACTGGCGCGAACTGTGGCGCGATGCCATCACCGACGCCGGCGAGCTGTTGCAGGCCGTGGGCCTGGGTGATCGCGCCGACCTGCTGCCACTGGACGACGCCGGCTTCGCCTTGCGTGTTCCGCGCGGATTCGTGGCGCGGATGCGCCGCAACGACCCATTCGATCCGCTGTTGCTGCAGGTGCTCCCGCAACTGGCCGAACACGATCGGGTCGAGGGCTTCACCGCCGATGCGGTGGGCGACATGGCGGCGCGCGAAGCGCAGGGCGTGTTGCACAAATACCACGGCCGCGCCCTGCTGATCGCCAGCGGCAGTTGCGCGATCAACTGCCGCTACTGCTTCCGCCGGCACTTTCCGTACGGCGAGGAAATGGCGGCGGCCGGCCAATGGCGACAGGCACTGGCGCATCTGCTCCAGGACAGCTCGATCAGCGAACTGATCCTCTCCGGCGGTGATCCGCTGGCGCTGGCTACCAGCAAGCTCGAGGAGCTGACGCGCGGCCTGGCCGATCTTCCGCATGTCACCCGTCTGCGCATCCACACCCGTTTGCCGGTGGTGCTGCCCGAGCGTATCGATGGGCCATTGCTCGCCTGGCTCGCCACGTTGCCGCTGCAGAAAGTCGTGGTGCTGCACGCCAACCATGCCAACGAACTGGATGCCCGCGTCGATGTCGCCTGTTCGCTGCTGCGTGAAGCCGGTTGCACCGTGCTCAACCAGTCGGTGCTGCTGCGCGGAATCAACGACGATGTCGATACGCTCGCCGATTTGTCCGAACGATTGTTCGCCGCGGGCGCATTGCCGTACTACCTGCACCAGCTCGACCGGGTGCGGGGCGTGGCGCATTTCGAGGTGGACGATGCGCGGGCGCTGACGCTGGTCGACGGCCTGCGTGCGCGACTGCCAGGCTATCTTGTGCCCAGGCTGGTGCGCGAAGTGAGCGGCGAGATGTCCAAGCGGCCGCTGTGAACGATTCGAGACATGAGCTGCAAGGTTTTCTGCTGGCGGCCCATGCCGGAATCCGCTACAAACATTCATCTGGATGAGGGTCGACACGGAGCGTGTCATAGGGAACGGGCTTCGAAAGCAGCCGGCCAGCCACCGATGATCAACGGACAGCTCTACGCCCCATGAAAAAAGATTACGTCATCAAGATCCTCTTCATCGAGAGTTCGCTCGAAGAGGCCGAACAGATCATCAGCCTGCTCCGCAACACCGGCATCGCCGTGCGCCCGGCCCGCGCCACCAACGACGAACAGCTTCAGGCCGCCATCAACGAGCTGGAACCGGACATCGTGATGTTCGATCCGGCCATCACCACCCTGGCACTTCGCGACGTGGTGCAATCGCTCGACGCGCATGGCCGCGACTATTCGCTGCTCGGCCTGGTCAACACGATGGACAACCAGTCGGTGGCCGATCTCTTCGTGCAGGGCGCCCGCGGCGTCGCGGCGCGCAGCCAGCCGAAGCAGCTGATCGCGGTGCTTCAACGCGAATTCGATGCGCTGCAGACGCGCCGTCAGGTCCGGCGGCTGGAAACCTCGCTGCGCGAGTCCGAACGCCGCTGCGACGCGCTGCTCGACTCGTCGAACGACGCCATCGCCTATGTCCACGAAGGCATGCACGTGCGCGCCAACCAGGCCTATCTCGACACCTTCGGCTACGAAAGCTTCGACGACCTGCTCGGGCTGCCGGTGCTGGACATGATCGACGCGGCCAATGCCGACGAATTCAAGATGCTGCTGCGCGGCCACGCGCGACAGGAAAAACTGCCTTCGCAGCTTGCATTGCGCGCGCATCGCGCGGACGGCAACCATTTCGACGCCACGGTGGAATTCGCGCCGGCGACCTTCGAGGGCGAGCCCTGCCTGCAGATCGTATTCCGCCGCCAGTTGGTCGATCCCGCCATGTTGGAACAACTGCAGCGCGATCCGGTCACCGGACTGTTCAACCGCGCGCGCATGCTGGAATGCGTGGACGACGCAGTCACCGCCGCCGCCAAGGGCAAGCATGGACAATCGCTGCTGCTGGTGGAACCCGACAACTGGACATCGATCGTCACCGGCATCGGCCTCGGCAAGGCCGACGAGCTGCTGGCGGGTTTCGCCGACCGCATCCGCATGCTGCTGGGGCCGCACGATGTTGCCGGCATGCTGGCCGAGCACACGCTGGGCATCGTGCTCGATTCGCGCCAGGACGACGCGGTCAGGGAGTGGATCGGCAAGCTCCAGCACACCATCAGCAACGAGATTTTCGACGCCGGCACGCGCTCGATCACCGTGACCGCCAGCATCGGCGGCAGCCTGCTGGGCGAGAAGAACGCCAATACCGAACAACTGCTCAATCAGGCCAGCCAGGCCTTGCGCACGGCGCAGAGTCTGGGCGGCAGCCAGGTCGAACTGCACGATCCGGCGGCACGCGAGAAAGCCGACGACGAGCGCGATCGCTACTGGCTCGATTTGCTGCAACAGGCGCTGGCGAACGGCGGCCTGGTGCTTTATCACCAGCACACCGTCAGCCTGCAGGATGCGGAAGGCGACTACTCGGAAATCCTGCTGCGCATGAACGGCCCGCAGGGCGAGGTGCTGCCGGGCTTCTTCATGCCGATCGCCGAAAAACACAACCTCAACAATGCCATCGACCGCTGGGTACTCGACCGTGCTATCAGCCTGCTGCAGGCCCGCGACGGGCAGGGGCAGCAGACCACGTTCTTCATCAAGCTCACCGCCGCCTCGCTGCTGGATGATTCACTGCTGCCCTGGCTGGAGGCCCGCCTCGGCCAGGCCAGGCTGAAGCATGGCCGGATCGTGCTCGAAATGACCGAGAGCAAGGTGATGACGCTGCTGCGTCCCGCACAGGAGTTCGTCAATGGCTGGAAGAAACTCGGCGGCCAGTTCGCGCTGGAGCAATTCGGCTCGGGCCTCAATTCGTTCCAGTTGCTCAACCATGTCGATGCGGATTACCTCAAGATCGACCGCAGCTACATGGCCGAGCTACCGCAGCATCCGGAAAACCAGAAGAAGGTGGCTGAACTCTGCCAGCAGGCGCGCGAACTGAACCGCCAGACCATCGCCGAATGGGTCGAGGACGCCACCAGTACGTCGCTGCTGTTTGCCTGCGGCGTGGACTTCGTGCAGGGCAATTTCCTGCAGGAGCCGCAGCGCCTGGCCTGATACGGGGCCGATCGGCGCACGGCAGCCTTTCCGCCGTCGTGCGCCGACTGGCAGACAGCAAAAACCCGCGGATCGCTCCGCGGGTTTTTTCATGCAGCCTTGCGGAACAGCCGATTACTTGGCGGCGGCAGCGGCGGCCTTGTTCGCGGCCTTGGCTGCAGCGGCGGCGGCCACGTCTTCCTTGATGCGGGCAGCCTTGCCTTCCAGACCGCGCAGGTAATACAGCTTGGCGCCACGCACCTTGCCCTTGCGCTTCACGGTGACCGAATCGATCGCCTGGCTGTGCGCCTGGAACACGCGCTCCACGCCGGTGCCATGCGACATCTTGCGCACGGTGAAGGCCGAATGCAGGCCGCGGCTGCGACGGGCGATGACGATGCCCTCGAACGCCTGCACGCGCTCACGATTGCCTTCCTTCACCTTGACGTTCACCACCACGGTGTCGCCAGGGCCGAATTCCGGCAACTGGCGGGTGATCTGCTCGGCTTCGAACTGTTCAATGATCTTGTTCATGGCAACACCTGTGTAATTTCAATAACCGGTCAATCATCGACCGTTTCGTTGGGCCGCGCCGGCTCTTGTCGAGCATGCTCGCGGCGGAATTCATCCAGCAACGCACGGGATTCGGCATCCAGCGCATGCTGCGACAGCAGATCGGGACGCCGCAACCAGGTTCGTCCCAGCGACTGCTTCAGGCGCCAGCGGGCAATCGCCGCATGGTCACCGGAAAGCAGCACATCCGGCACCGAACCCAGCGCATCGTGCACCGGTTTCGTGTAGTGCGGACAATCCAGCAGGCCATCCGAGAATGAATCCTGCTCGGCCGACTGCGCGTCGTTCAACGCACCGTCCTGCAACCGGCCCACTGCGTCGATGATCACCGCAGCGGCCAGTTCGCCCCCTGACAGCACATAGTCGCCGATGGACAGCTCCTCGTCGACCTCGTGCGCCAGCAGACGCTCGTCCACACCTTCGTAACGCCCGCAGAGCATGGCGATGCGCGGCTGCTTCGCCAGCGCTTCCACCCTGCCCTGCGTCAGCCGCGTTCCCTGCGGACTGAGATAAATCACATGCACCGGTTCCGGTGCGGCGCCGCGCATGGCCGTCAAGGTCGCGCGCAGCGGTTCGATCATCATCACCATGCCGGGACCGCCGCCATACGAGCTGCTGTCCACGGTGCGGTGCCTGTCGCTGGTGTAATCGCGCGGGTTCCAGGTTTCCACCTGAAGCAACTCGCGTTGCTGCGCACGTCCCACCACACCCACGGCCGCACATTGACGCACGAAGTCCGGAAACAAGGTGACGACGTCGATGCGCATGATCCTCGATCCTCTGTGCCGCGGATTTTATGCCACGCGATCCGGCGACATCAGAACTCAGGATCCCAGTCCACCACCATGCGTTTTGCGGACAGGTCCACCGAACGCACATACGAACCCTGGACGAAGGGGATCAGCCGCTCGCGCTCGCCGTCCCTCACCACCACGACATCGTTGGCACCGGTGGCGAATAGGTGACTAACCCGCCCCAGCTCCACGTTTTCCGTGGTGACAACCTCGATACCTTCGAGATCGACCCAGTAATACTCATCCTTGCCGGGCGGTGGCAGTTGCGCGCGGTCGACATGGATGTCGCTGCCGATCAACGCCGCTGCCTGTTCCCGATCGTCCACTCCGGGCAACTGGGCAACCATGCCCTTGCCTTGCTGACGACCCTTGGCACCCTTGATCTCCCTCTCCCCGCCCGGCGCTGCGCTGAGCAGCCAGGGCTGATAGTCGAAGATCCGCATGCGCGGCTCGGCCCAGGATTCGATCTTGAGCCAGCCCTGCACGCCATAAAGCCCGACGATGCGCCCGATCAGGACGCGCCGACCGGCTTCGGCCATGCTCAGGCAGCCTGCTGCTTGCCGGCTTCCTTGACCAGCGCGGCAACCTTGTCGCTCAGCTGGGCACCCTTGCCGACCCACTCCTTGACGCGCTCGACGTTCAGCTCAAGGCGCTTGTCCTTGCCCGCAGCAACCGGGTTGTAGTAACCGACGCTCTCGATGTTGCGGCCGTCGCGCTTGCTGCGCTGATCGGTCACGACGACGTGGTAGAACGGACGGCCCTTGGCGCCACCGCGCGAAAGACGAATCTTGACCATGGTAAAGCTCCAGAAATGCCGGATAGTCGGCAGGCACACGAGAAGACGTGCGCGGTAAACGGGGCATTTTAGCGGAAAAGGTGGAAAAAGGAAGGCCCTACGCCCCTTCCAGGGCAAAAAGGAAGTCGGCCTCAACGCATCGGCGGTAAACCGCCCATCCCGCCCATGCCCTTCATGGCGCCGCGCATCTGGCGCATCAGGCCCTTGGTGCCGCCCTTCGACAGCTTGGACATCATCTTTTCCATCTGCATGTACTGCTTGAGCAGGCGGTTGACGTCCGCCGGCTGGGTACCCGAACCGCGGGCCACGCGGGCACGGCGGGAGCCGTTCAGCAGATCGGGATGGCGACGCTCCTTCTTGGTCATCGAGCTGATGATCGCGATCATGCGCTTCATCTCGCCGTCGTTGACCTTGGACTTGACGCTGTCGGGCAGACTCGAAACGCCCGGCAGCTTGTCCATCAAGCCGGCCAGTCCGCCCATGTTGCCCATCTGCTCCAACTGGTCCTTCATGTCGTTCAGGTCGAAGCGCTTGCCCTTCATCACCTTCTGGGCGAGCTTCTGCGCCTTTTCCTGATCGACCTTGCGCTCGACTTCCTCGACCAGCGACAGCACGTCGCCCATGCCGAGGATGCGTTGCGCGAGACGATCCGGATGGAACGGCTCCAGCGCATCGGTCTTTTCGCCGGCACCGAGGAACTTGATCGGGCGTCCTGTGACATAGCGCACCGACAACGCGGCGCCGCCGCGGGCGTCGCCATCGGTCTTGGTGAGGATCACGCCGGTCAGCGGCAGCGCCTCGCTGAACGCCTTGGCGGTGTTGGCGGCGTCCTGGCCGGTCATCGAATCGACCACGAACAGGGTCTCGATCGGCGTGACCGCGGCGTGCAACGCCTTGATCTCGGCCATCATCGCCTCGTCCACGTGCAGGCGGCCGGCGGTATCAATGATCAGCACATCGATGACTTCGCGCCGTGCTGCAGCGACGGCAGCCTTGGCGATGTCGACCGGATCCTGCCCGGCCTCGGACGGGAAGAACTTCACCCCGACCTGTTCGGCCAGCGTGCGCAATTGCTCGATGGCGGCGGGACGATAGACGTCGCAGCTCACCACCATCACTCTTTTCTTCTTGCGCTCGGTCAGCAGCCGCGCCAGCTTGGCCACCGTGGTGGTCTTGCCGGCACCCTGCAAACCGGCCATCAGCACCACGGCCGGCGGTTGCTGGGCCAGGTTGAGCTCGCTGTTGGCGGTACCCATCACCGTGGTCAGCTCGTCGCTGACCACCTTGACCAGCGCCTGGCCCGGACTGAGGCTCTTCAGCACATCCTGGCCGACCGCGCGCACCTTGATTCGCTGGATCAGCGCCTGCACCACCGGCAGCGCGACATCCGCCTCGAGCAACGCGATGCGCACCTCGCGCAGGGATTCGCGGATGTTCTCCTCGGTCAGGCGACCACGACCGCGCAGGCGATTGACGGTGACGGAAAGGCGTTGGCTGAGGGACTCGAACATGCGGGCAACACGAGGCTGGAAACGTCCAAGTATAGCTGACGTACCGGGGCAATCCCGCGAGCCGCTCCCGCGGGCGTCATCGCTTCGCCGGCTGCGCCTTGATCCACGAGGCGATATCGCCAATGACCGCGCCGTCGACGTGGCCGGGCGCGTTGTAATCCGCCACGCTGTGCGTTTTTCCGGCCGGTATGAACAGATGACTCAGGCCCGGATAGAGGCGAAACACCACTCGCGACGTGCCGCCGAGCTCCTGCTTCCAGCGCGCGAAGTCGTTGGCTGGCGATACCTGGAAATCGCTGCCGCCTTGGGCAATCAGCATCGGTATCGCCAGATTCCTCGCCACCGCCAGCTGATCGTACTGATGCAGGCTTAACCAGTAACTTTGCAGGGCACCGGCAAACGTTCCAGCCGGAGGATGCCGCGGGTCGGCGGCACTCAGCAACTTGCGCTCCGCATCGATGGCTTTTTCGCCGGCGGCAATCTGTTCGCTGGCCTCGCCCTTGCCTCGTCCCAATTCGCGAACCTGTTCAGCGGACACATCCAGCAACGGCCGTGCCGGCGCCGCCAGCAGGATCAGGCCAGCCAGTTGTGGAGCGCGTTGACCGATGCGCGGCGCCATCATCGCACCCAGGCTGTGACCAAGCACGAACACGTGCCCGGCGTCGATGTGGGGCTGCCGGGCCAGTACCGTCAACGCTGACAGCGCGTCGTCGGTGACTTCGTCGTCGATGGTGATGCTGGTGTCCGCTGCGATCCGTGCACCGTAGACGTAGGTGCGCTTGTCGTAGCGCAGCGAGGCGATGCCTGCGGCAGCCAGTCCCTGTGCGATATCGCGGAACGGCTTGTTCGGGCCGATGGTCTCGTCGGCATCGTGCGGGCCGGAGCCGGCGACCAGCAGCACCGCAGGGAATGGTCCGTTGCCTGCAGGCAAGGTCAACGTGCCCGGCAACGGACCCAAGGGTGAAGCAACCGGGAGCGGCAGCTCACGCAAACCGTTGGATTGCACCACCGCTTTCGCGACCTCGGTCGCCGCCGCCGGCACCAGCCGGAACGTACTGATCTTGCCATCCGAATCACACCTCACGACAGCATTCAACGGCAAATTGGCGAACGCCAGGCGGGTAATGATCGCTTGCTGATCGCCGACTGTCTGAGTCTCGGGCGCATCGTGCTTCTGATACAAACCCGCCTGCTGCTGGATTTGTGTCCACACCTGCTGCAATTTTTCGGCGCTGAGAGCTGCACCCACCTTGGCGTTGAAATCGGTCCTTGCGTGCAAGTAGTCGCCACGCACCATGGCGTCGAGCAGCGCAGTGGAATGCACGGCGCAAGGCACCGCGGCAGTGTCTTTAGCGGAAACGACGGGCGCCGCCAGCAACGCTGTCAGCAGAAACGCAAACCGGTATGGATGAGTCATGCGGGTTCTCCTCGAAATGCTTGCAGGTCATGCCTTGCCGGAAAGACGCCGGTAGATGACCCACGAATAGATGCAGGAAATCAGCACCGCAGCGAGCAGCGACGCGATCGGAAACCAGAGCGGCGTGTGGAGCAGCGACGACAGCATCGCCACCAGCCCGGCCAGCAGGAACAGCCATCCGCCGATCCGATGCGTGCGCTCCCACACCGCGTCGCTCGAAAGGGTCCATGGCGTGCGGATTCCGATAAAGAAATTCCTGCGCAGCTTGCCCATGTAGTTGCCGATCACCATGAATATGGCGCCAGCAGCGAGCATCGCGAGCATGGGCATCGGCATCGCATAGCCGGCCCCGTTGAACAGCATCGCCAGGCCGAGTACCAGGATCGAGCCCTGTATGGCGAGCATGACAATGCCGAACACGCGAACGAAGGAATCGATCTCGAATCGTCGTGGCGACATCCATGGCAGCAGCCCGGTGAGCGCCATCAATCCGGCGATCGTCAATGCGGGGAATGCCGAGGCCCAGAAGCGCGACATGCTTCCGTCGAAGTTGCCATGGACGTCCCAGTGCACGGGAATCCTGTCAGGCATTTTCGGGTATAGCCAGACAGCCACCACGATGGCGACCAGCAGAAACAACGCCGATGCCAATGCGCCCCGGTTGAATTTCATCGTTTGCCTCCGGAACCCGCCCGCGGCGGGAACAGATCGAGCAGCATCCGCGTCAGGTCCTCGAACACGGTGCTGTTGAGTGAATAGACGATGTACTGGCCGCGCCGCTCGGTTCGCACCAGATCGGCATGCTTGAGCACGGCAAAATGATGCGACAGCGATGCAGGCGTGATGTCGAACGCCTCGCCGATTTCGCCGGCATTGAGCGGACCGGACTGCAGGCGCTTCAGGATCGCGCGCCGCGTCGGGTCCGCCATCGCCTTGAACACTTCCTGCTGCTTCATCGCACCGATGCCCGTCAAATATGTGTAGATAATTAGACAATCATCTAAATATTGCAAGTGCCGGATTCAACATCGGGCCTGCACCTTTCGAAGGCGCCTATGCGACACTGCAGAGCTATGGTCATCCACGCCCTAGCCCTGCTCGCCATCGTGTTTTATCTGGCCGCTGCCGCCGGACTGGCGCGACCGTTGTTGAGCGGCGGACTTCCGCTGAACCGGCTGGCGTTGGGCATGGCGGGTATGGCGGTATTGCTGCATGCAGGCATCCTGCTCGGCATGCACCGCGGCGCACTCGACCTGCATTTTTTCGCGGCACTGTCGCTGGTCGCCTTCGTGGTATCGACGCTGACCCTGCTGGTGAATCTATCCCGCCCGGTCGCCGCGTTGGGTGTCATCGTGTTTCCGCTCACCGCCTTGCTGGTGCTGGCGGACAGCTTCTTGGCGCCACCGACAGTGCCGCATCCGATGGACTGGCAGATCAAGCTGCATGTCACGGTGGCGCTGATCGCCTTCAGCGTGCTGTCGATCGCCACCGTGCTGGCGATTCTGCTGGCAGTGCAGGAGCGCGCGCTGCGGCATCGGCAGTTCGGCCCGTGGCTACGCGCGCTGCCGCCGCTGACTCTCACCGAGACTCTGCTGTTCCGGCTGATCGGCGCGGGTTTCCTGCTGCTGACGTTGACCCTGATTACCGGCGCGCTGTTCGTCGACAATCTTTTCAGCCAGCATCTGGCGCACAAGACCGTACTTTCGATCGTGGCGTGGCTGGTGTTCGGCGTCCTGCTCTACGGTCGTTGGCGTCATGGCTGGCGCGGCCAGCGTGCGGTGAATCTCACCCTGATCGGCATGGGCGTGTTGCTGCTGGCTTTCTTCGGTTCCAAGTTCGTGCTCGAACTGATCCTGCATCGCGGCATCGACAGCTGATCAACGACAGGCGTCGATCGCCTCAGACAACCGCTCCACTCCGATCACTTCCATGTCGCCGACCTTGCCTTTCTTCGGCGCATTCGATCGCGGCACGATGGCGCGCCTGAAGCCGTGCGTGGCAGCCTCCTTCAGGCGCTCCTCGCCATTGGGCACCGGCCGGATTTCACCAGACAGGCCCACTTCGCCGAACGCCACGGTCTGTTCCGGCAGCGGCCGGTCACGCAGGCTCGACAGCACCGCCAGCAGCACCGGCAGATCCGCTGCGGTCTCCTGCACGCGGATGCCACCGACCACGTTGACGAACACATCCTGGTCGTACGCGGCCACACCGCCATGCCGATGCAGCACGGCCAGCAACATCGCCAGGCGATTCTGCTCGAGCCCAATCGTCACGCGACGCGGATTGCCCAGCGAGGATTGATCCACCAGTGCCTGCACTTCGACCAGCAACGGACGCGTGCCCTCGCGCGTCACCATCACCACGCTGCCCGAGGTCGGGCCCGTGTGCGCGGACAGGAAGATCGCCGATGGATTCGGCACTTCGCGCAGGCCCTTGTCGGACATCGCGAACACGCCGAGTTCGTTGACCGCGCCGAAGCGGTTCTTGAACGCCCGCAGCACGCGGAACCGGCTGCCCGATTCGCCTTCGAAATAAAGCACGGCGTCGACCATGTGCTCGAGCACGCGCGGACCGGCGATGCCGCCCTCCTTGGTGACGTGCCCGACCAGGAATACCGACGTGCCGGTTTCCTTGGCGAAGCGGGTGAGCTTGGCCGCGGACTCGCGCACCTGGCTCACCGACCCCGGCGCGGCGGTCAGCAGTTCGGTCCAGATGGTCTGGATCGAGTCGATCACCAGCACGCGCGGGCGCGTCGCCATGGCCTGGTCGAGAATCCGCTCGATGCAGGTTTCGGCCAATGCCTGCAAGGGTTCCAGCGGCAGGCCCAGGCGCTGCGCGCGCGAGGCCACCTGCGACAAGGATTCCTCGCCGGTCACGTACACGCTGGGCAGATGCGCGCCCAGCGTGCCCAGCATCTGCAGCAGCAAGGTCGATTTGCCGATGCCCGGATCGCCGCCGATCAACACCACGGAGCCCTGCACCAAACCGCCACCGAGGACGCGATCGAGTTCGCCGATACCGGTATGCGTGCGTGCCTCGGTGGTCAGCGCCACCGCCGTCAACGGCGTGATGCGCGCCGATCCTGCCGCGTTGCCCGCATAGCTGGAACGCTGTGCGCCGACCGACGACTTCGCCACGGACGACGCCGTCAGCACGATTTCACTGAGCGTGTTCCACACGCCGCACTCGATGCACTGCCCCTGCCACTTGTTGTGCTCGGCGCCGCACTCGGTGCAGACATAGGCGGTCTTGGCTTTGGCCATGCGGGTTCTCTAGATGAGCCGGATGTGCGCGAGCTTAGCCGGATGGCATCGCAAATCGCGAGACGCATGCATCGCCGCCTGCTGTCGGCGACACCTGCAGCAACACTTCATCCATCGTCCTCGATGAACAGCACGCGACGGGTCATCCCGCAGGTGAGGTCGTAGGAAATAGTGCCGGCTTGCGCGGCGACGATTTCCACCGGCAGTTCGTTGCCCCACAGCGTGACGCGATCACCGATCTTCGCCATCGGCGCCTCGCGGAGATCGAGCGTGATCAGGTCCATCGAGACGCGGCCGATCAGCGGCACGCGCCGGTCGCCCACCAGCACTGGCGTGCCGGCTGATGCACTGCGCGGATAACCGTCGCCGTAACCGACCGCGGCAACACCCACCGCCATGTCTTCGGGGCAAATCCAGGTGCCGTTGTAGCCGATGCGTTCGCCACGCCCGATGCGGTTGATCGCGATCAGTTGCGTACTCAGCGTCATCACAGGACGGAAGCCGAAGTCGGCGCCGCTCTTGCCCTCGACGACCGACAGGCCATATAGCAGCCCGCCGGTGCGCACCCAGTCCCCGCGGGCCTCCGGCCAGCCCAGCACTGCGGCGGAATTGGACAGCGAGCGCGGCCCGGCGAACATGTTCGTGGCTTCGATGAAACGTGCGACCTGTGCCGATGTCTGCGCGCCGTCGAACACTTCGGAATCGGAAAAATGCGTCAGCAGGCCGATGTCCGGGTCGACACCGGACATCGCCTGGATGCGCGCATGCACGGCGGAAACCCGTTCCGGTGCAAAGCCCAGCCGATGCATACCGCTGTCGACCTTGAGCCACACGCGCAAGCGCCCTCGTGCGGACGAAGCCTGTGCAAGCCATTGCAACTGCACCTCGTGATGGATCGTCGCATCCAGTTGCAGGCGCTGCATCTCGGCGATGTCGCTGGCGCTGTCCGGCCCCGACAACACCACGATGCGCTGCCGGTGTCCCGCCGCACGCAGGCGCAAACCATCGCCCAGCGCGGCCACCGCGAACGCATCGGCCTCGGCATCGAGCGCACGCGCCACGCGCTCCAGTCCGTGGCCATAAGCGTCAGCCTTGACCACTGCCATCACTTTCGTCGGCGCAACCAGGGCCTTGATGCGCGCAAGGTTGTGGCGCAGCGCGCTCAGATGGATGGTAGCGACGGTGGTACGGCTCATTGTCAGAACAAGAAAAGCGGAGGACGAGGGGCGAGTAGCGAGGGCGTAATCACCGGTTGCGAAGAACGCTGTCGACGCTCGATTGCGGGCCACTGCGGCAGATCGCCCGCTGCGCTCCCGATACTCGCTGCTCGTCCCTTGCCGTCCATCAATCGAACGAACCGACGAACGAATCCGGCGCGTAGTTCTCGAACTTGGTGTAGTGACCGAGGAAGGTCAGCTTGCAGGTATCGGTAGGGCCATTGCGCTGCTTGCCGATGATGATCTCGGCCATGCCCTTGTCCGGCGATTCCTTGTTGTAGTACTCGTCGCGGTAGATGAACATGATCACGTCGGCGTCCTGCTCGATGGCGCCGGATTCGCGCAGATCGGACATCATCGGGCGCTTGTCCGCACGCTGTTCCAGCGAGCGGTTCAACTGTGACAGGGCGATCACCGGCACGTTCAACTCCTTGGCAAGGCCCTTCAGTGAACGCGAAATTTCTGAAATTTCGGTGGCACGGTTCTCCTTGTTGCCGGGCACCTGCATCAATTGCAGGTAGTCGATCACGATGAGACCCAGGCCGCCATGCTCGCGATGCAGCCGACGCGCCCGCGAGCGCAGTTCCACCGGCGACAGGCTCGGCGTGTCGTCGATGAAGATCTTGGCGTCGGAAAGGATCTGGATGGCGTTGGAGACGCGCGGCCAGTCCTCTTCCTGCAGGTCGCCGTTGCGCAGGTGCTGCTGATGGATGCGGCCGACCGACGAGATCAGGCGGAACGCCAGCTGCGAGGCGGACATTTCCATCGAGAACACCACCACCGCCTTCTTGCTGCGGATGGCGGCGGTCTCGGCGATATTCAGCGCGAACGCGGTCTTGCCCATCGACGGACGCGCCGCCACGATGATCAGGTCCGACGGCTGCAGGCCCGACGTGAGGTTGTCCAGATCGGTGAAGCCGGTGGTGACGCCGGTAAGCTGTCCGCGATTCTCGTAGCGCTCGGTGAGCAGGCGGAATGCGTCCTTCACCGCCTCGCGCATCGAGACGGAGTCCTTCTTGCCGCGCGCGCCGGATTCGGCGATATGGAACACGCGCTGTTCAGCGTTCTCCAGCACCTCTTGCACACTGCGGCCTTCCGGGCGGTAGCCGTCCTCGGTGATCGACGTACCCGCATCGATCAACTGCCGCATCACCGATTTCTCGCGGACGATTTCCGCATACGCGGCGATGTTCGCTGCACTGGGCGTGCTGTTGGCCAACTCGATCAGGTAGCCGGCGCCACCGACCATCTCGGCCAGGCCGTTGCTCTCGAACCAGTCGCCCAAGGTCACCGCATCGCAAGGCATGCCCTTGTTGGCCAGCTCGTTGATCGCGCGCCAGATCAAGCGGTGATCCTTGCGGTAGAAATCCTGCTCGGCCAGCCTGTCGGCCACCTTGTCCAGCGCGTCGGGCGCCAGCATCAGGCCGCCGAGCACCGCCTGCTCGCCGTCGATGGAATGCGGCGGCACGCGCAGCGCCTCGATGGCAGGAGACGAGGATTTGCGTTCTGGCACGAAGGACATCGACTTACCTCACGGGATAACAGGCAACGCACCAATGCGTCAGCGTCAGTCACATCGACATTCATCATACGCGGCGCCATCTCACCCGCCGAGACAATAAGTCTGTGGAAAAGCTGTGTGTTGCTGTGGACAGAACTTGTCCGGACGAACTTCGCGAGAAGGCTCGCCCCTAAAGAAAACGGGCGCCCGGAGGCGCCCGTTCCATACTGCGAGTTGCTGCAGCGGCGACTCAGTTGTCGCCGACCACGATTACCTTCACCGTGGTGTGCACGTCGGCATGCAGATGCACCGCCACGTCGTACTCGCCGGTGTTGCGAAGCGGACCTTCGCCCAGGATCACTTCACCCTTGGTGACGTTGTGGCCGGCCGCGGCAAGCGCCTCGGCGATGTCGCGCGGACCGACCGAACCGAACAGCTTGCCCTCGGCGCTGGCATGCGCGGAGATCGTCACCGACACATCGGCCAGCTTGGCCTTGCGGGTTTCGGCATCGGCCAGCGCGGTGTTGGCCTTGGCTTCGTATTCGGCGCGACGCTGCTCGAACGCAGCCAGGTTGGCGGCATTGACGCGAACCGCCTTGCCCTGCGGCAGGAGGAAGTTACGACCGTAGCCGGGCTTCACGACGACCTTGTCGCCGAGCGTGCCGAGGCCACGGACTTTCTGCAGGAGAATGAGTTCCATGATGGTTCCTTTTCGTTAGCGCCGGTGTGGCCCGACGCAGCCAGTGGACGGTTGTCCGAAGGGTGTCCGAATCGCACCCGGCCGAAGCCGGGCGCAACAACCAGCCGTGGCCCGAAGGCTACGGCCGGCCACGATCAGACGTCGTGGTTGTCGGTGTACGGCAGCAGCGAGAGGAAGCGCGCACGCTTGATCGCGGTGGCCAGCTGACGCTGATAGCGCGCCTTGGTACCTGTGATGCGGCTCGGCACGATCTTGCCGTTCTCGGTGACGTACTGGCGCAGCGTGTTGAGATCCTTGTAGTCGATCTCCTTGACGTCTTCGGCAGTGAAGCGGCAGAACTTGCGGCGGCGGAAAAATTTGGACATGGTCTGGGTTCCTATCAGTCGCGATCGTTGTCGTCGTCGCGGTCACGACCGCGGCCTTCGCTCTCGCCATCGTCGTCGTCGCGGCGACGCGAGGACTTGGCATCATCCTTTTCCTTGCTCTTCAGGATGAAGGACGGCTCGGTGTCGGCTTCGTCGCGACGTACCACCAGGTGGCGCAGCACGGCGTCGTTGAAGCGGAAACCCGACTCCAGCTCGTTCAGCGCGTTCTGGCTCACTTCGATGTTGATCAGCACGTAATGTGCCTTGGCCAGGTTCACGATCGGATAGGCCAGCTGACGACGGCCCCAGTCTTCCAGACGGTGGATCTTGCCGCCGTCGGTCTCGATCAACGCCTTGTAGCGCTCGATCATCGCCGGCACCTGCTCGCTCTGGTCAGGGTGGACCAGAAACACGACTTCGTAATGACGCAGCGTCATCGTTGGGTAACTCCTTGTGGATGCGGCCTTGCGGCCTCGCAGCCTCCCGCCATTTGCGGTGAGGCAAGTACCGTCGACGCCCAAACGGGCGTGGACAGAAGCGGAATTGTAAGCGGCAGGACAAGCCCGACGCAAGTCATTGATGGAAAAGACCAGAGCGATGGCCGGACAACTGCACCGTCGTGCCAAGCGGAAAACCCGTCGTGAACGTGCTCAGCCGACGGTGAAGCTCTCGCCGCAGCCGCACTCGCCGGTGGCGTTCGGGTTGTGGAACACGAAACTGGCGTTGAGGCCCTGGCGCTGGAAATCGATCACCGTACCCTCGACAAGAGCCAGGCTCTTGTCGTTGACGATCAGCGGCAGGCCGTCGATCTCGACCAGTTGGTCGCCCTCGCCCACCGCCTCGGCCAGATCCACCACGTATGCGAAACCCGAGCAGCCCGTGCGCTTGACCCCGAACCGCACGCCCGCAGCAGCCGGCGTGGCGGACAGGAAGTGGCGCATGCGTTCACTGGCGGCTGGAGTGATGGTGATAGACATAGTGCTGGAGCCAACTTGTGGATACTTGCGAAATGCCTTGTCGCGGGATGCCAAGCTTCGAAATTCGCAGGCCGGGCGACAGCTACATTATCATGGCGGCCTCG
The DNA here is from genome assembly GCA_036398675.1 of Rhodanobacter sp. Classification (GTDB taxonomy): domain Bacteria; phylum Pseudomonadota; class Gammaproteobacteria; order Xanthomonadales; family Rhodanobacteraceae; genus Rhodanobacter. The sequence continues at coordinate 40,240 of DASWOQ010000025.1, forward strand.
CGCACTGCGTGCGCCATCCATTACCCACGCCGATACCGAGCAAGGTCGATCCATGCCCAGCCGATATGCGGCACCCAGTAGGGAGTTTCAATTCATGGCTGTGGCCAGCACGACGATTTGCAGTGTGAAACAGGCCTTGTCCGGCGCCATCGAGGCCGGCAGCACGGTCACCGTGCGCGGCTGGGTGCGCACGCGGCGCGATTCCAAGGCCGGCCTTTCCTTCGTCAATGTGACCGACGGCTCCTGTTTCGACCCGATCCAGGCTGTCGTACCCGCCACGCTGGGCAACTACGACAGCGAGGTGAAGCACCTCACCGCCGGTGCCGGGGTGATCATCAGTGGCACCCTGGTGCCGTCGCAGGGCAAGGGCCAGAGTTTCGAGCTGCAGGCCGGCGAGGTGATCGTCACAGGCCTGGTGGACGACCCGGAAACCTATCCGATCCAGCCCAAGCAGCATTCGATGGAATTCCTGCGCGAGGTCGCCCACCTGCGCCCGCGCACCAACCTGTTCGGCGCGGTGACCCGCGTGCGCCACACGATGATGATGGCGATCCACCGCCATCTCACGAGCCAAGGCTTCTTCTGGGTCAACACGCCGATCATCACCACCTCCGATGCCGAAGGCGCCGGCGACATGTTCCGGCTGTCCACGCTGGACCTGGCCAACCTGCCGCTCGACGACAAAGGCAAGATCGATTTCCGCAAGGATTTCTTCGGCCGCGAGGCGTTTCTCACCGTCTCGGGCCAGCTCAATGTCGAGGCCTATTGCCTGGCGATGAGCAAGGTCTATACGTTCGGCCCGACGTTCCGCGCCGAGAACTCGAACACGCCGCGCCATCTGGCCGAATTCTGGATGATCGAACCGGAGATCGCCTTCGCCGACCTCACCGCCGATGCGGATTGCGCCGAGGCTTTCCTCAAGGCGATCTTCAAGGCCGTGCTGGACGAGCGCGCCGACGACATGGCGTTCTTCGCCGAACGCGTGCAACCGGACGCAATCAGCCGTCTAGAAGCTTTTATCGCCAAACCGTTCGAACGGATCGACTATACTGACGCGATCGCGATACTGCAGAAGTCCGGGCAGAAGTTCGAATACCCGGTCGCCTGGGGCATCGACCTGCAGACCGAGCACGAGCGCTACCTTGCCGAGAAACATATCGGCCGTCCCGTGGTCGTCATGAACTACCCCGAGCAGATCAAGGCGTTCTACATGCGCTTGAACGATGACGAAAAGACCGTCGCCGCCATGGACGTGCTGGCGCCCGGCATCGGCGAGATCATCGGCGGCAGCCAGCGCGAGGAGCGCCTGGACTATCTCGATCGCCGCATGGAGAAGTTCGGCCTCGATCCGGTGACCTACGGCTGGTACCGCGACCTGCGCCGCTACGGCACGGTGCCGCATGCCGGCTTCGGACTGGGCTTCGAGCGCCTGCTTGTCTACGTCTGCGGCCTGGCCAACATCCGCGACGCCATTCCCTACCCTCGTGCCGCCGGCACGGCGGAATTCTGAGTACTCGACTATCGTAATGTCACATCGCCTCTCCACCACCATCGCTGCACTGGCCTTCGCGGTTCTGCTGGCAGGCTGCCACACGGCAAAGATCCTGATCCCGCCGAATCTGCGACCGCCAAGCGAACAATCCACCGATGGCCTGAAGCTGGCGACTCAGAAATTGCAGGAAGCATCCCCGTGCTGCAGCAGCTTCGCCGACTTCTCCTACGAGAGCATGCTGCCGTGGCAGCCACAGAAATATGTGCTGGGTGTCGGCAGCATGGTCGCCAATCTCAACGGGACGCACAGCTATTTCCTGGCATTCCACCTGCCGGAGAACGCCAAGCTGCCGTATCGCATCGCGGTGAAGTCCGAGCTGACCGGACGCTGGCTGCATGCAAGCTATCTTTTCGCACCGACCATCGTGTTGCTCGACGACGGTTTCCAGCCGATCAGCAGCGACGATCTCGGCCTGTGCGAGCACATGGGCTGGAGCGACGAAACCACCGGTGCGTTCGGCAGCTTCTCCGTCAGCAGCCCCAAGGCGCGCTATCTGCTGGTGTACAGCTCCGCCGCGCAGCAGTCCGGCAAGACCTACTGGGAGCAGTCGCCCGTCTCCGTGTCCACCAGCAGCGTGGCAAGCCTGCAGATGAACTCCGCCGGCAGCTTCAGCGTGCCGCACGGCCCGGACGGATCGCTCTGGGTCGGCATGATGAACAAGACCTACGCCAAGGCCGTGGATAGTGCCATCTGCAAGAAGGCGCCCGAAGGCAACGGCGTCCTCAGTACCCTGCGCAGCGCACTGCCGGTTCCGTGGAGCAGCGAAAAGAGCGGCAGCAAGTCGAACGCCGACGGCGCGCCCGTCAGCAGCACGCAATGATCGCCCTCTATCTTGCGCTGCTGGCCGGCGGCATCGCCCTGTTCCTGCTGTCCTACTTCGCCCAGTACCGGCTTGCCACGCTGATGCGCACGCGATATCCGCAGCAATGGAAGATCATCGCCGAACCGGAGCACGGCAAGGCCAATGGCATACGCACCTGGGTTCGCATGCAGCATGCCTTGCGTTCGCCCGCGCTGCCGCTGCTCGGCGACACGACGGTCAATGCCTGGCAGCGGGTATGGCGTTACAGTCCATGGGCCGGCTGGCTGTGCTGGCTCGGCGCGTTGTCGATGCGGCTGCTGTTGCACTGAACCATCGAGGAAACACCCATGCAACTGGATCTGAGCGGGCGCCATGCGCTGGTATGCGGTGCATCGAAAGGCATCGGCCGAGCCGCCGCCATCGAACTGGCCGGGCTGGGCGCCAATGTCACTCTGCTGGCACGTTCCGCGGATGCGCTGAACGCCACCCTCAATGATCTGCCCAAACGGCCGGGCCAGCAGCACGCTTGGCGCAGCGTGGACATGCTGGATACCGCGGGCCTGCATACGGTAGCCACCGAGCTTGCCACCGACCAGCCGGTCCACATCCTGATCAACAACACCGGTGGCCCACCCGGCGGACCGACTTACGCGGCCAAGGCGGAAGCGTTCGAGACTGCCTTTCGCCAGCATCTGCTGGCCGGCCAGGCGCTGGTGCAGGCATTGCTGCCTGGCATGCGCGCCGGCAATTACGGCCGCATCATCAACGTGATTTCCACCTCGGTGAAAGAACCGATCGCCGGGCTCGGCGTGTCCAACACCGTGCGCGCCGCGGTTGCCGGCTGGGCGAAGACGCTGTCCAGCGAGCTGGCGGCCGACGGCATCACCGTCAACAACGTGCTGCCCGGCTATACCCGTACCGATCGCCTGGACGGCCTGCTGGCCGCACAGGCCGCCGCAGGCGGTCGCAGCGAGGATGCCATTGCTCAGGGCATGCTCGCCTCGGTCCCGGCTCGCCGCTTCGGCGAGGCCAGCGAAGTCGCGGCGGTGATCGCGTTCCTGTGCACGCCGGCCGCTGCCTACGTCAATGGGGCCAGCATCGCCGTGGATGGCGGTCGCACCCGCGCGTTGAGCTGAACACATCACGGTTTCAGTGCAATTGCGCCACGCTGGTTTTAAGCTTGCATGGATGTCTACTTCACGCCTGACCCATCTGATCGACGGCCGCCCGCAGGCGCCACAGTGCGATGCATGGCTGGATGTGCACGAGCCGGCCACCGGTTCGGTATTCGCACTCTGTCCCGACGGCTCATCGGCGGATGTCGACGCCGCCGTCGCTGCCGCCAGCCGCGCTGCCATGGACTGGGCGCATACGCCGGCCGAGCAACGCGCGCATCTGCTGTATCGATTGGCCGACCTGATCGAAACGCGGCTGGAGGAGTTCGCGGCACTGGAATCGCGCGACAGCGGCAAGCTGCTGGCCCTCGCGCGCAGGCTCGACATTCCGCGTGCGGTGAGCAACCTGCGCCACTTCGCCGCCACCATCACGGCGTGGAGCAGCGAATCGCATGCCATGGAAACCGGCCATGCCGGCAGCGGCGCGATCAACTACACGCTGCGACAGCCGCTGGGCGTCGTCGGCTGCGTCAGCCCGTGGAATCTACCGCTGTATCTGTTCACCTGGAAGATCGCGCCAGCGCTCGCCGCCGGCAACACGGTGGTGGCCAAGCCCTCGGAAGTCACTCCATGTACCGCCGCGCTGCTCGGCCAACTGAGCATCGCGGCCGGTTTTCCACCAGGCGTGCTGAACATCGTGCATGGCCTCGGTCCCGCGGTGGGCCAGGCGATCGTGGAACATCCGGACGTAAAGGCCGTCTCGTTCACCGGCAGCACCGCCACCGGCGCGCGCATTGCCGCCATCGCCGCCACGCAGTTCAAGAAGGTGTCGCTGGAGATGGGCGGCAAGAACCCGGCCATCGTGTTTGCCGACGCCGATCTCTCCGATGCCAACCTGGACACCATCGTGCGCTCGGGCTTCGCCAACCAGGGCGAGATCTGCCTGTGCGGCTCGCGACTGCTGGTGCAACGTTCGATCTACGACACGTTTCGCGGACGCTATCTCGAGCGAGTTCGCGCGCTGCGGGTGGGCGACCCGAACGATACGGACACCGACCTCGGCGCGTTGGTCTCCGAAGCCCACTTCAACAAGGTGCTGGGCTGCATCGAACAGGCACGCACGGAAGGCGGCCGCATCCTTTGCGGCGGTGATGCCATCCACCTGTCCGGCCGCTGCGCGGAGGGCTGGTTCATCGCACCGACGGTGATCGAAGGCCTGCCCTCGTCGGCGCAAACCAACCAGCAGGAAATCTTCGGACCGGTGGTCAGCCTGATCCCGTTCGAGGACGAAGCCGAAGCGCTGGCGATCGCCAACGACAGCCGCTACGGGTTGGCCGCTTCCATGTGGACGCAGGATCTGTCCCGCGCGCATCGCCTGGCCAACCAGCTCGATTTCGGCATCGTGTGGATCAATTGCTGGCTGCTGCGCGATCTGCGCACGCCCTTCGGCGGCGGCAAGCAATCCGGCATGGGGCGCGAAGGCGGCACCGAGGCACTGCATTTCTTTACCGAACCGAAGAACATCTGCATCCGCTATTGACTGAAGTCCGCCATGGACCAGACCCGCGACACTGTCGCACTAACGGGAAGCTTCTCTTGACCAGTCCACTGCAAGACCTGCTCGATGGCAACCGCCGCTGGTCCGCCGCCATGCATGCGCAAGACCCGCATTTTTTTGAACAACTGGCGAAGCAGCAGTCGCCGAAATACCTGTGGATCGGCTGCTCGGATTCGCGCGTTCCCGCCACCCAGATCGTCGACCTTCCGCCGGGCGAAATCTTCGTGCAACGCAACGTCGCCAACGTGGTGGCGCACAGCGATCTCAACTGCCTCAGCACGATCCAGTTCGCGGTGGACATCCTCAAGGTCGAGCACATCATCATCGTCGGCCACTACGGTTGCGGCGGCGTCCAGGCGGTGCTCGACGAGCGCCGGCTCGGCCTGGTGGACAACTGGCTGCGGCACGTCGGCGACGTCGCCGAAAAGCATTCGTCGATGCTCGCCTCGCTCGACCTGATGGCCGTGCGCAACGCGCGCCTGTGCGAGCTCAACGCGATCGAGCAGGTCACCAACACCTGCCGCACCACGGCAGTGATGGATGCGTGGGAGCGCGGCCAGAATCTCTCGGTGCATGCCTGGTGCTACAGCCTGGACAACGGCCATATGAACGACCTCGACATGCACGTCGGCTCCCGCGCGGCATTGCAGCCCGCCTATGAAAGCGCCCTGCAGCGGCTGCTTCGCACGCCGGAGGTGCAGCCATGAACGGAATCATCCGCACCGAGTCGGCACCGGCGCCGGTGGGCGCGTATCCGCACGCACGGCGGGTTGGCGACCTGCTGTTCCTGTCCGGCGTCGGCCCGCGCGAGCCCGGCAGCAACGAAATTCCGGGCAACGTGCTCGATGCCCATGGCCGGCTCGCCGGCTACGACATCGAGGCGCAGTGCCGGCAGGTGTTCGCCAATGTGCGCGCGGTCCTGGAAGCCAGCGGCGCGGCATGGAGCGACCTCGTCGACGTCACCGTCTTCCTGACCGACATGCAACGGGACTTTGCCACCTATAACCGGCTCTATGCGGAGTATTTCGCAGGCGTCGACGCCTGCCGCACCACAGTGGGCGTCAGCGCACTGCCGACACCGATCGCGATCGAGCTGAAATGCATCGCGGTGTTGAAAGCGTCCGCCGCCTAGCCCAGCCACGCTAGCAATTTTCACCGCGCACACATGAAAAACCCGCCGGCATGATGGACGGGTTTTTCATTGCAACCGTGCAGATCGAACCAGGCGATCAGCCCGCCGTGCTGGCGGCGGCCGGAGCGGCCGTTGCCTTGTGATGCTTCTTGTGATGCTTGGCCTTCGGCGCGGCGGTTGCCGCAGGTGTCGCACTGGCTGCCGCGGCGGGGGCCACAGCAGGGGCAGGAGCCGAAGCAGGAGCGGTTTGTTCGGTCGCCGGCGCTTGGGGAGCGGCGGTCTGGGCCAGTACGGAACCGGAGAGAGCCACGCCTGCCGTCAACAGAGAAGCGATCGCGAATTTACGCATCATGATGTCTGAGCCTCGCACAATGGATATCGCGAACCCGGCCGGAACCCGGCAACTCGGGTGGCGCGACACCACGACCATTGCAGCTTGCCATCGTACCCGCGCTGAATGAAGCGGCTGTTTCGCAGCAACCCGTCACATTACGAAAAATATTGCGCAAAGAGCGACAACTTGCGCTCACTCGAGGGCGATTCGGAGCAGCCGGCCGATCAGGTCCTGCACGTCGACACTCTTCCGTTCGTCGTACTCGAAGCTCTCTTCGTCCATGTAGTTCGATTGCACCAACTCGAGTTGCACAGCTTGCACGCCGGCTTCGGGTCGGCAGTACTGTCGCGTGATATAGCCGCCCTTGAAGCGCCCATTGACCGCAAAGCTGTAGCGATCCTGCGAGGCAAGGCAACGGCTCAACCGGGTCTGCAATGCTTCGCTGCAACTGGCCCCTGCAGCAGTACCCAGATTGAAATCCGGCAAGTGTCCGTCGAACAGCATCGGTACGCGGCCACGAATCGAATGGCCCTCCCACAGCACCGCGCGCCCATGTTCCTCGAACAGCCTTCCCAGCTCGAGGGCCAATGCCTCGTGATACGGCGTCCAGTAGTCGCGGATGCGTTGCTGGATCTCGGCGGCATCGGGCTCGCGGTCCTCGAGGTACAGCGGTTCGCCATCGAAGCCGATAGCAGGCACCAGCCCTGTCTCGCGCAGCCCCGGGTACAGTGCATGGCCATCTGCCGGACGATTGAGGTCCACCACATAGCGCGATGCCAATGGCTTCAGCACGCTGGCGCCAAGCGCATCGGCCAGCGATTCGTAGAGCCGGTCGACATGCCAGTCCGAATCCGGCGAACGCCTCGCTGGCGCGTGCATGCGCGCGGCGATGTCATCGGGGATGAAGCTGCCGTTGTGCGGCAGGCTGATCAGCAGCGGTGCGCGACCGCGGTGCAAGGTGAAATTGGCCATGGCTTCCATTGTACTCAGCTCGTCAGCACCAGTTCCTCCGCCGAACAGGGATGAATCGCCACGGTGGATTCGAGGTCGCGCTTGCGCAGTCCGAGTTTCAGCGCCACCGCGAAACCCTGCAGCATTTTGTCCACGCCCGGCCCCATCGCATGGATGCCGACCACCCTTTCATCGCTTCCCGCGCAGATCAGTTTCATCATGCTCCGGTCCACCCGGTCGGCCAGCGTCAATTGCATCGGCGTGAAGCGGGACCGGTAGACCGACACTGCGCCGCCGTAGCGCTCGCGCGCGCAGGACTCGGTCAGCCCCACGATGCCGGGCGGTGGCTTGGAGAACGCGACGCTGGAGATGTTTTCACAGCAGATTGGCGATCACGTGACCATGCTTTTCCATTTCCACGCCGCCCGCCCTCATATCCAGTGATTCGCTATTCGGAACCCTGCCGACCGCCCAGATCGCCGCATCGTAAGCACCGTATGCGTCGACTTCAGCATCGATCAGCACCACATCGGCATTATGCTGCGCGGCACGAAACGCAATGGCCTGGCCGGAGCCAGTATCCAGAACGATCGGAGATCTTGGCTCGTCGACGACATGGCGGGTTCCTTGCAGGCGCCCCAACCTATCCGATCGGGCGCCGCACCGTCACGCCGCGCGAACTGCCACTATCCATGCAACACATACGAGCATGCCGACGGCACGAAATTGGCCGATCGCTTTTGACCGGAAATGGATATTGCCTTGAGGGTACTTCGAGTGCAGGCTTGAATTGCTCGTCCCGGATGGAGCTTCCACATGTCGATCAAGACCAGCCCTGCCGCGTGGTGTTTCGCTCTGTTGCTCCCTTCAATGGCAGCATCTGCACAATCCTTCAGCCCATCCGAAATCCAGCTTCTTCAGGCCGCCAACCGGCACCCCACCGATCTGGCCCGATATGTCTATTTGAATGATGACGTGCCTCATCTATCAGGACGCATGCTGTCGATGACGCAGCAACTGCTGGCCTTTTCCGAGAACGAATTGGGTCTCTACGACCAGGCCATCCTCGGCTTTCCGCTGAAAAGCGATGAGTTGTCCAACCTGGTGCTGCCCACGCCGGAGGACTGGTCTGCCGCGGATGCGGCAGAAACCATCGCAAAGTTTGCAAAGGATCGTCGCATCGTGATGGTCAATGAGGCTCACCACGACGCTAATACCCGTGTGCTGACCTTGAATCTGCTTCCTCGCCTGCGAGCACTCGGCTTCGACTACTTCGCAGCCGAAGCCCTGGGTGATAAAGACCCTGATCTCACCCAGCGCGGTTATCCCATACAGACCAGTGGTTCGGAGTACCTGCGCGAGCCGCTGTATGGCGAAATCGTGCGAGAGGCGATACGGCTGGGTTTCAACATCGTCCCCTACGACGCAGATGCCGATACCACTGAAGCCCGCGAAATTGGACAGGCGGAAAACTTGTACAAGAGAGTCTTTGCGAAAGACCCGTCGGCCCGCCTCCTCGTGCATGCCGGCTACGCCCATATCGACAAGGGCAGGCAACGACTGGGCAGCATCGAACCGATGGCCATGCGATTGCAGGAGCTGACTGGCTTTGAGCCTTTTTCCGTCGACCAGACCCAGTTTCTGGAACTATTCTCGGAAAAATCGGATGCCTACCACCAGCTGATTGCCAGCTTTCAACCCACGCGTCCCGTGGTTTTTGTCAATCGGGTCGACGGCAGTTTGTGGAGTGCCCGAAAAGAGCTTTATGACGCCAATGTCATCCTTCCTCCCAGCATCAATTTGAAATCGTTTGGCGATGAAGGCGAATATGGCGAAAGGGTGAGCGAGAAATCCATCAGGATTGACGACGCAACTCGACTTTCCTATTCCAATCCAACTCTCAACGGCATGCTGCGCCCAAGCTGGTTGACCCTCGATGGCGTGCGTTATGCCGTGAAAATAAACGTCAATCTTTGCAGGGGCAATTTGCCGTGTGTCGTCGAGGCCCACTATTTTGATGAACCATCGGATGCAATCGCAGCCGACCGCTACGCCTTTTTTAATATTTTTACGGCAAGCAAGTTGTATCTGCGTGCCGGCCGTTACCGCCTTCGCGCCCTGAGCAAAGACGGAAAGATATTGTCCGACCAGTTGATTGACGTCGCCGGACACTGACTTCCCGCAGACACGACTTGCGAGCCGGACGCATCTCGACATGCATGGCCTATCGATTCGCAAACGGCAGAAGTACGCGGGGTCATTTGAAGAATCTGGCGACACGTACAAACGAAACGATCAACTGCCATTGATTCCAGATGACAGGGCATGCAATCCCTTTTCATGTCCGGAAGGAGGCACGAATATGCCATCAAGAACGTTTTTCGTTACCCTGTGCCTGACTGTAGTGACACTTTCGGTCACTGCAGCACAAACCTTCAGCCCCGCCGCGATCGTCATGTTCAACGGACTCGCCCAGCAGCCCAACGATCTGGCCCGATACGTATTTCTAGTCAAGACGCTGCCGACGTTACCGGCGGCTGATCGTCCGCTGGCGATGCAGATGGTTGCTTCGACAGAAGATGAGTTAGGGCTGTACAACGAAGCAGTCCGCGATTTTCCGCTAAAGAGCCGCGAAGTAGAAAGCGCGACCCTCCCGACCGCGGCGGAATGGAAATCCGATGACGCTGCCGAAGTCATTGCCAGGTTGGCCGCCGATCGTCGCATCGTGCTGATCAACGAGGCGCACCACGACGCCCATACGCGGCAGTTGACCCTGGCACTGCTGCCGCGACTGCGCGCACTCGGCTTCAACTACTTCGCCGCGGAGGCGCTGGGCAGCAAGGATACCAAGCTCATGGCGAGGGGATATCCGGTCGCGTCCAGCGGCACCGAATATCTGCATGAACCCTCCTATGGAGACATCGTTCGTGTCGCCATGAAAATGGGCTTCACCATCGTCCCCTATGACGTTGACGATCCAGCAATACAGGAACGCGAAGCCGGCCAGGCCAACAATCTCTACAGGAAGGTCTTCTCGAAAGATCCCAATGCCCGGCTATTTGTGCACTCAGGCTACGCGCATATCGACAAGGCCAAGGGGCGACTGGGCAACGTGCTTCCGATGGCGGCGCAATTGAAGGCGCTGACCAAGATCGAACCGCTTTCGATCGACCAGACCCAGTTTCGCGAGCAAATTCCCCGCGCGCAGGGTGGTTACCAAAAGCTTGTGGATACGTTCAAACCCGAGGCGCCGGTGGTATTAGTCAACCGCGCGACCGGCAAACCGTGGAGCGCCCATCCGGACTGGTACGACGTCAACGTGATTCTTCCGCCGAGCGGCTCGGAAGCGGTCGAAAGCGGCTATAGACAGCCAGTCGCCATCGTGAATGACATGGTCCGCACCCAACCCATGCTGTCGCATTTCGTCAATACGCAGCGCCCCGAATGGCTGACCCAGCATGAGGTGCGGGTCCCATTCCAGATCAGCACAGCACTTTGCAAAGTGACGGTGCCCTGTGTGATCGACGCTTATTACGCTGGCGAATCGGACAACGCGATAGCAGCGGATCGTTATGCTTTCCTGCAGGGCGATATGGTCAGCAAGCTCTATCTACTGTCCGGCCACTACCGGCTGCGCGCCTGGGACATTCGCGGCCGAACATTGTCGGAGCAGGACATTGAAGTAGCCGAACGCTAGAATCATCTTCGCTCAATTTCTCAGAACTTCCTTCCAAGTCATTGATTTGCTAACCTCGACGCGACTCCCGCCGAGACTCCCCTATGCGCCCGGAATCAGCGCTGCCCATCTGGTCCCTATCGCCGCAGCGGCATTCCATCCGCTGCCTTGCGCTTGGAGCGATCATCCTGCTGCTTGCCGCCTGTGCAAGTGCGCCGCATCGGCGCGAAGCCACTTTCAAACCATCGCATTCGTCATTGGCTGACCTGCCCGCGCTGGCTCCATCCACAGCCAGCGAGGGCGCGGCCAACGACGTCCTGTTTCGTGCCATCGCGCTGGTCGGCACCCCTTATCGCTGGGGTGGTAACACACCAGCGGGAGGGTTCGATTGCAGCGGGCTCATCGACTACATCTATCGCACGGCCACCGGCAGGAAGCTGCCCCGTACTTCACACGACATGGCCTCGATGGGCGGGCAGAAAGTGCAACAGATGACCCAACTGGCCAGTGGCGACCTGGTGTTCTTCGCCATTCACGGCGGTATCAGTCATGTCGGCGTGTATGTGGGCAAGGGCCGCTTCGTGCACGCACCGAACAGCGGCGGCACCGTGCGGCTGGACGACATCGACGGGCCGTATTGGCGGGATCATTTCGCCTATGGCAAGCGGGTGCTGGACTGAGTTGCTGCGACGCATCTGATCCAAGATAGCCAGTTCGACGCTCGCCGAGCTTTTCGATCTCTACGGCATGACCAGAGGCCAAAGAAAACGGCGCTCTGGCGCCGCTTTCTACAGAACGTTCAGTGCGTCGCAGCACCCGGCGGATGCGCATGACCATGCTGAAGCTCTTCTTCCGTGGCATCGCGCACTTCTCCGACGCTGACATCGAAATGCAGCACCTTGCCGGCCATCGGATGATTCAGGTCCACATCGATCGCGCTCATGCCAACCTTGTGCACGGTGACCGCGCGCTGGCCGCCTTCCTTCAGCTTCAGCAGCGTCACCATGCCGGGCTTGAGGCGATCGGCCTGCGGAAAGTATTTCTTGGACATGCGCTGGATCTGACCTTCCTGGCGCTCGCCGTAGCCATTGACCGCGGCAACCTCGACCTGCAGGGAGTCGCCGGCTTCATGGCCTTCCAGCGCCGTCTCAAGCCCGGAAATCAGCTGGCCATGGCCAAGCAGAATCCACAGTTGCTCGTCGCGATCGTGCGAGCTCTCCACTTTTTCGCCGTCCACCGTCAACGTGTAGTGGATTGCGATGACCTTGTCCTTGCCAGCCTTCATTGCCTGTCTCGTCGATGGGATCAAACGGCGGATTCTAGCAGTACGGCATAGGGCGACAGAATCAGTCCACCGATTTCGCGCCGCCGAAACCGACACCGCGCGCTTCCGGCCCCAGCCAGACCAGCAAGGCCAACACCACAGCGACCACCGCGATCCACAAACCCATCGAGAAGGCCAGGTCGCCACCATGCCATTTGGCGATTTTCAGTTGCGCATTGCCGGTATATGCTGCCAGCAGATTGCCTACCTGGTACGCGAAGCCCGGAAGCGTGCCCCGAACGGCATTCGGGGAAAGTTCGTTCAAATGTGTCGGCACGACGCCCCAGGCACCTTGCACCATCACTTGAATCAGGAAAGCACCCAGCGCAAGCAACAACAACGAACCGCCATGCGTCCACAACGGGATCACCGGAATCGCCAGGAGTGCAGCGATGATCATGGCCTTGCGCCGGCCGATCCGCTCGGACCATGCGCCGAAGCACAAACCACCCACCATGGCGCCTATGTTCAACATGGCAACGAGCAGAAAGGCAGCGCTCGATCCACTGGGCAAATGCAGGCTTTCCTCTTCGAAGGTGTGATACAGGTCCTGCGAGCCATGGCTGAACATGTTGAACGTGGCCATCAACAAGGTCAGGTAGATCGCCAACTTCCAGTGGCCGTGCATGGACGCGAAAAGACCCTGCTTGCCGCGCTCCGCTTGCGAAGCCTTCCACACCGCCGACTCGGGTACCGCGCGGCGGATGTAAAGAACCAGCAACGCGGGCAGCGCGCCCACGATGAATAAGCCGCGCCAGCCGATGTGGTCGACGAGCAACCAGTTGACCAGCGCAGCGAGAAAAAATCCGCACGGGTAACCACTCTGCAGCAAGCCTGAAACCAAACCTCGCGCTTTCGGCGGAATCGTCTCCATGGCCAGCGATGCACCCAACCCCCATTCACCGCCCATGGCAACGCCGAACAGGAAACGCAGCACCAGAAACACCGTGAGCGTGGGTGCAAAGCCAGTTGCCAATTCGAATATCGAAAAAAGAATCACATCCAGCATCAGGATCGGCCGCCGTCCGAAGCGATCGGCCAGTCGTCCGAACAGCAAGGCACCCACCGGTCGCGCCGCCAGGGTAAGGAACAGGCCGTAGGTCACCGCATCCTTGTCCGTGTGGAAGTCCTTTGCCACTGCCAGGATCACGAAGGTCAGCAGGAAATAGTCGAACGCGTCCAGCGTCCAGCCGAGGAAGCTGGCCAGTACCGTGTGGCGCTGGGTGGAATCCAGTTCCCGCAAGGGTGCAAGCAACGACATTCGGGTCACCTTCGCATCGGCCCTCATGGACCCAATGGAAACGTATCACAAGCTTTTCAGGTCGGCGGGTGTGGACGGACTTTACGCTCGTCGCACATTGCACTCACACCATTGCCACTGATGCTGCATATACTTGTATCTCCCGATACCGACGAGAGAGGTTCGCATGTCAACCTTGCGCTTCATGCTTGCCGCGGCAGCACTGTTAGGCCTGACCGTCACCGGCACCGTCCATGCCCAGGAGGGGACGCCACAACCTCAAGCCCGACAGCAGGCACCTTCGCAGTCCATGCCGGCTGAAGACAGTCAGTCCGGCCTGCCCAGCTTTGGAGACTTGGACAAGGCGCATCGCGGATATCTCACTCGCGGCGACATTCCCAAGGATGTGGAAGGCCTGAAGCCACTGCGCGCGCATTTCCAGGAGGCAGACAGCAACGGTAACGGTCGGCTGGATGCCAATGAATATGCCGCCTACGCGGCAACACAAGCCCCCGCCAGCAAGAAGACACCGGGATCACCACCGTAAGGAAGCGACTGATAGCGGGGCTCCGATAGCCTCGCTGCATCTGCACGCCGCGGGCATTCGCGCGACGAGCGCTTGCTGCTTGGCCGGGCCTCGATTCGGATCATTTTCAGTGAAGACTGCCGAGACAGGCATTATTCGGCTATACTGCGCTGCACAGTCGTTCTGACTGCTGCGGCTTTGCCGCCTTTTCCCCCAAGTCTGCAACACGGTATCGACACTCCGGGTTGCTCAGGAGTGTTTCCAATGTCTTTCGATTCGCTGGGCCTTGCGCCCGCGTTGCTGCGTGCGCTTGCCGATTACGGCTACACGCAGCCCACCCCGATCCAGTCCGCCGCCATTCCGCCCGCGCTGGAAGGTCACGACCTGCTTGCCGCTGCGCAGACCGGCACCGGCAAAACCGCAGCATTCGCGCTGCCGCTGCTGCAGAAACTGTCGACCAGCGGCCAGACCATGACCCGGCGTCCGCGCGCCCTGGTACTGACCCCGACCCGCGAGCTTGCCGCCCAGGTGCACGAAAACCTGCGCGACTACGGCAAGCACATGCAGGTCAGCGCTACCACCATCTTCGGCGGCGTCAGCATGGGCCCGCAGATCAATGCGCTGCGCCGTGGCGTCGACGTGGTCATCGCCACGCCGGGCCGGCTGATGGATCACATGCAACAACGCACGCTGGACCTGTCCGGCGTGGAAACGCTGATCCTGGACGAGGCCGATCGCATGCTCGACATGGGCTTCCTGCCCGCGTTGAAGCGCATCCTCGCCGCGTTGCCGAAGAAGCGTCAGACACTGCTGTTCTCGGCCACTTTCGCACCGGCGATCAAGTCGCTGGCAATGGAGTTCATGCACAACCCGCGCGAGATCTCGGTGTCCGCGCCGAATACCGTCACCACGCTGGTGAGCCATCAGGTGCACCCAGTCGATGCGTCGCGCAAGCGCGATCTGCTGCTACACCTGCTGTCGGTCGACAGCCGCCGCCAGTCGCTGGTATTCAGCCGCACCAAGCACGGCGCCGACAAGCTGGTCACCTTCCTCAATGCCTCGGGCCTGCGCACGGCCGCGATCCACGGCAACAAGAGCCAGAACGCGCGCACCCGTGCCTTGAGCGACTTCAAGAGCGGCCGCGTCACCGTGCTGGTCGCCACCGACATCGCCGCACGCGGCATCGACATCGAACAGTTGCCGATCGTGATCAACTTCGACCTGCCGTCGGTCGCCGAAGACTACGTGCATCGCATCGGCCGCACCGGCCGTGCCGGCATGGAAGGCCTCGCGGTATCGCTCGTCAGCCATGACGAAAGCGGCCTGTTGTTCGACATTCGCAAATTGCTGAAACAGGACATTGCGATCACCCCAGTGGCAGGTTACGAGCCATCCGCCCCGCTTCGCATGGATGCCAGTGCACCGCGTCCGAAGCAGGGTGGCGGCGGTCAGCGTCAGCAGTCGCGTGCGCCACGACAGGGCAAGCCTGCCGGCTCGGCCCGACCGAATGGCTACGCGCCACAGGGCCGCAGCGATCACGCGGCCAGCAACCAGCGCCGCCGTTCCAAGCCGCGTCCGGCCGCCAAGGCCTGAGCGACTCGCTGAAAGCATGATCTTCGTGGCGGCCTGATGGCCGCCACGTCGTTTCAGGCGTCCGGAAATCCCTGCTCGTTACACGCGGCCGATCAGCCGAGCGCCTGCGCGTGATGACGCAGGTGCTCGTCGATGAAGCTGGCAATGAAGTAATAGCTATGGTCGTAACCGGGATGGCGGCGCAGCAACAGCGCCTGCCCCGCTTCGGCGCAGGCCTGGTCGAACAATTCGGGTTTCAGTTGCGCTTCCAGGAACTGGTCCGCTTCGCCCTGGTCGATCAGGATCGTGCCCGCGAATGTCTGTCGACGCACCAGCTGGCACGCGTCGTATTCCACCCAGGCGGCTGGATCGTTGCCGAGATAGCGCGGCAACGCCTTCCTTCCCCAAGGCACCTCGCTGGGCGCAACGATCGGCGCGAACGCCGACACCGATTGGTACTGCGCCGGATGTTTCAGGGCGATGGTCAGCGCGCCATGGCCGCCCATCGAGTGGCCAAAGATGCCGGTGCGCGTGGCATCCACCCGAAAATGCTCGGCGATCAACGCCGGCAACTCGTGGGCGACGTAGCTATGCATGCGGAACCGCGACGACCATGGCGCTTCAGTGGCGTCGACATAGAAACCCGCGCCTTCGCCGAATTCCCAGTCGCCGGTGGCGCCTTCGATGCCGGTGTTGCGCGGGCTGGTATCGGGCATCACCAGGATCAGTCCCAGCTCGGCAGCCGTCCGCTGCGCACCGGCCTTGATCGCCGCGGTTTCCTCGGTGCAGGTCAGGCCGGCGAGGAAGTACAGCACCGGGCATGGCTGCTTCGCCGCCTGCGGGGGCTGGTACACCGAAAAGCGCATCGGTCCGGCGCAGGACTCGGACGAATGCCGGTAGAAGCCCTGCACGCCATCATGGCAGCGCTGCTCGCCGATGGTCTCGATCATGGTCATAGGATTCCTCACGGGACTGGGAGCCCCTGATCATAGCCCTGCCTGCCTGACCACGTTCAGCCGGGGCACCGACGCGCAAGCGCGCAGGCTGGTAGAATGTTGCACTTGCGCGCCACATCCCCGGCTGCCGCTCTTTCTGTTTCGAGGTTCCCATGTCATCCCCCGTTTCCGACAACGCCCCGGTTCCGTCCGGCTTTGGCGCACTCGCTCTGCATCCCGACGTTCTGCGCGTCCTGGCCGATGTCGGCTATGAATCGCCCTCGCCGATCCAGGCCGCCACCATCCCGCCGCTGCTGGCAGGACGCGACGTGCTCGGCCAGGCGCAGACCGGTACCGGCAAGACCGCCGCGTTCGCACTGCCCATCCTGTCGCGCATCGAGCCACGCGCCGGCAAACCGCAGGCGCTGGTGCTGGCGCCGACACGCGAACTGGCCATCCAGGTGGCAGAAGCTTTCCAGACCTATGCCGCGCACATCGCCGGATTCCAGGTGTTGCCCATCTACGGCGGCCAGAGCTACGGCCCGCAGTTGCATGCGCTCAAGCGCGGCGTTCA
Organism: Rhodanobacter sp.; assembly: GCA_036398675.1. Taxonomy (GTDB): domain Bacteria; phylum Pseudomonadota; class Gammaproteobacteria; order Xanthomonadales; family Rhodanobacteraceae; genus Rhodanobacter. The sequence continues at coordinate 57,531 of DASWOQ010000025.1, forward strand.
CGTCGTGGTCGGCACGCCAGGCCGCGTGATCGACCATCTGGACAAGGGTACGCTGGACCTGTCCGAGCTGAAGTACCTGGTGCTGGACGAAGCCGACGAAATGCTGCGCATGGGCTTCATTGACGATGTCGAGAAAGTGCTGCAGGCGACACCGCCGCAGCGGCAAGTAGCGCTGTTCTCAGCAACCATGCCCAGCGTGATCCGCAAAATCGCGCAGCGGCACCTGAAGGACCCGGTCGAGGTCATCATCAAATCCTCCACCACGACCGCGGCGAACATCCGCCAGCGCTACTGGTTCGTCAGCGGTATGCACAAGCTCGATGCGATGACGCGCATCCTCGAAGCCGAACCGTTCGACGCGATGATCATCTTCGCTCGCACCAAGCAGGCCACCGAAGAACTGGCCGGCAAGCTGCAGGCACGCGGCCTGGCCGCCGCCGCGATCAATGGCGACATCGCCCAGCCGCAGCGCGAGCGGGTGATCCAGCAGCTGAAGGACGGCAAGCTCGACATCCTGGTGGCCACCGACGTCGCCGCGCGCGGACTCGACGTGGATCGCATCAGCCATGTGATGAACTACGACATTCCGTACGACACCGAGAGCTACGTGCACCGCATCGGCCGCACCGGCCGCGCCGGCCGCAGCGGCGAGGCGATCCTGTTCGTCAGCCCACGCGAGCGCGGCATGCTGAACGCGATCGAGCGCGCCACGCGCCAGCCGATCGAGCAGATGCAGTTGCCGTCGGTCGACGTGGTCAACGATGTGCGCATCGGCAAGTTCAAGCAGCGCATCAGCGACATGCTGGCGCAGGGCGACCTTGGCCAGTTCCAGAAGCTGATCGAGCAATACGAGCAGGAACACAACGTGCCGGCGATCGAAATCGCCGCCGCACTGGCGCGCATCGCGCAGGGCGATCAGCCGCTGCTGCTGGCACCGCCGCCGAAGCGTGAAAAGTACGAGCCGGCATCGCGCGAGGCTTCGTCGCGCGAGCGCCGTCCACCGGTCGAACGCGACGGCTCGACCGCCCGCCCCGCGCGCGAGCACAAGCCGCAGGAACACGGTGCGCATGAAAGCGCACCGCCGCGCGAATTCGCCCATCGCCCGGCACGCGCGCACGCCACCGAGGAAGGCAAGAAGACCTATCGCATTGAGGTGGGACACGAGCATGGCGTGAAGCCGGGCAACATCGTCGGCGCCATCGCCAACGAAGCCGGGCTGGAAAGCCAGTTCATCGGTCGCCTCAGCATCCGCGGCCACTACAGCCTGATCGACCTGCCCGACGGCATGCCCAAGGAAGTGTTCGAGCACCTGAAGAAAGTGTGGGTGGTGCAGCAGCAGTTGCGTATCCACGAGTGGGACGGCACCGACACCGAAGCCGACAACACCGCGCCTGCGCACAAGCCCGGCGGTTTCAGGAAGCCCGGTGGGTTCAAGCCCGGTTTCAAGGGCGGCGATGCGAAACCGCGGCATGGCAGCAAACCACCGCATCGCAAGTAATGCATTCCGTCGCCCGATTGTTCCAGTTGGGTGACGGAACGTTTCCTGCGTCCGCTGCTGAAAAAAGCATGTGGCTGCCATACATCCTGGGTCACCCTGTCAACGAACGACGCCATGACCGCCTTGCCCAGCCTGTATATCTCGCACGGTTCGCCGATGACCGCGCTGCATCCCGGACTGACCGGCGAGCGGCTGGCCGGGCTGGCCGCGGCGATGCCACAGCCCAAAGCGATCGTGATGGCCAGCGCGCATTTCCTGTCGCGCCAGCCGCAGGTGGTGGATACCGCGGCACCGAAAACCATCCACGATTTCCGCGGCTTTCCCGCCCCGTTGTACGAACTGCGTTATCCGGCGCCGGGTGATCCCGCGCTGGCTGCGCAGGTGATGCAGTTGATGGGCAAGGCCGGCCTTGCACCCATCGCTAACCATGAACGCGGCTTCGACCACGGCACCTGGGTGCCGCTGCGGCTGCTGTATCCGGCAGCCGACATCCCGGTGGTGACGATCTCGATCCAGCCGGAACTCGGCCCTGCCCATCAGCACGCGGTCGGCCAGGCGCTGGCGCCGCTGCGTGACGAAGGAGTGCTGGTGATCGGCTCGGGCAGCATCACGCACAACCTGCACGACTTCGGCGCGGGCTACAGCGACGAGCGACAGGCGCCGTACGTGCGCCCTTTCATCAAATGGATCGAGCAGAAGCTGGCTGCCGGCGATGTCGATGCGCTGCTCGACTATCGCAGGCAGGCGCCGTTCGCCGAGCGCGCCCATCCCACCGACGAACATCTGCTGCCGCTGTTCGTCGCGCTGGGCGCGGCGGGTACCA
>DASWOQ010000026.1:0-6295 GCA_036398675.1 Rhodanobacter sp.
TCACCTCCGGCACCACCCAGTCGATCAACCTCGTGGCCTACAGCTACGCGCTGCCGCGGCTGCAGCCGGGCGACTCGATCCTGACCACGGTGATGGAACACCACGCCAACATCGTGCCGTGGCAGCTGGTGGCTGCGCGCAGCGGGGCGATGGTCAAGGCCGCGCCGATCGACGAGCGGGGCGAGCTGATCGTCGAGAAATACGTCGAGATGCTGACGCCGGACGTGAAGCTGGCCTGCGTCACGCATGTTTCCAACGTGCTTGGCACGGTCAATCCGGTGCGCGAGATTGCGCGGGAATGTAAAAAGCGTGGCATTCCGCTGCTGGTCGATGGCTCGCAGGCGCTGCCGCACCGGCCGGTCGACGTGCAGGCGCTGGGTTGCGATTTCTACGCGTTGACCGGGCACAAGATGCTGGCGCCGACCGGTACCGGCGCGCTGTGGGCGCGGCGCGAACATCTCGAATCGATGCCGCCGTTCTTCGGTGGCGGCGAGATGATCCGCGAGGTGCGCTTCGACGGCACCACGTTCGCCGCGCCGCCGCACAAGTTCGAGGCGGGTACGCCGAACATCGCCGGCTTCGTGGGCCTGGCTGCGGCGATCGATTACTACCATTCGATCGGGTTCGAGGCGATCCACTCGTGGGAGCAGAACCTGCTGGCCTACGCCACCGAGCGGCTGCGCGAGATTCCCGGCCTGCGCATCTTCGGCGAGTCGAAGGTCAAGGAGCCGGTCATTTCGTTCCTGATCGAGGGCGCGCAGGCGACCGACATGGCGACCCTGCTCGATCTGCAGGGCGTGGCGGTGCGTTCGGGCCATCATTGCGCTCATCCGCTGATGCAGTTCTACAAGGTGCCGGCCACGCTGCGCGCCTCGCTGGCGTTCTACAACACACGTGAGGAAATCGACGCCTTCGTCGTCGCCCTGCTCAAGGTGCGCAAGCTGCTGATGTGATCGCGGCGGCGCTGACGCCGTGGCGGTCTTGCAGCTATCCTTCGGCTTTGCCGATCGTCACGGACTACGATGCTTGCCACGCTCCCCGGCCTGATCCGCCTGCCACTGGTCATGCTGCTGCTTTCCCTCAACGTGATAGTGCATGTGCTGGTGTTGTTCGCGTTCACGCTGGTCAAGGTGATCGTGCCGATCCGCGCGGTGCGGCGCGCGTGTTCGCGCGTGCTGGTCGGCATCGCCGAAAGCTGGATCGGCATCAACAACGTGCTGTTCGACGTGTTCACGCGCACGCGCTGGGTCATCGAAGGCCTGGACGGCCTGCGCCGCGACGGCAACTACCTGGTGCTGTGCAACCACCAGAGCTGGGTGGATATCCCGGTGCTGCAGAAGATCTTCAACCGGCGCATTCCGTTCCTGCGGTTTTTCCTCAAGAGCCAGTTGATCTGGGTGCCGCTGCTGGGGCCGGCGTGGTGGGCGCTGGATTTCCCTTTCATGAAGCGCTACTCGCGCGAAACGCTGGCGAAGCACCCCGAGCTGCAGGGCAAGGATCGCGAAGCCACTCGTCGCGCCTGCGAGAAGTTCCGGCACATGCCGGTGTCGGTGATGAACTTCGCCGAAGGCACGCGGTTCACGCCGGAAAAACACGCCGCGCAGTCGTCTCCCTACCGCCACCTGCTTCGCCCCAAGGCCGGCGGGCTGGCGTTCGTGCTGGATGCGATGGGCGATGCATTGCACGCCATCGTCGATGTCACCATTGTCTATCCGAACGGTCCGGGCACGATGATCGATCTGATCGCCGGCCGCGTCTGCGACATCCGCGTGCACGTGCGCGAGTTGCCGATCGACGCCTCCACGCGCGGAAACTATGAAGACGACGCGGCGTTCCGCGAGCGTTTCCAGGCATGGGTGAATGCGCTGTGGTGCGACAAGGATGCGCGGATCGACAAACTATCCGATGCCGTCGATTCCAGCCATTCGTTCAGCTGACAGGAAAGCCCCTGTGCATGTGATTCGCCGTGTTCGTTGCCGGATTCTGCTGTCGATTCTGTTAGCGATCCTGATGCCTTGTGCGCTGTATGCGAGCGCGTTGCCGACCCTGCATGGCCGCGTGAATGACGAGGCGCATGTGCTGGGCAACAGCGCGGACGCGATCGAGGCGAAGCTTGCTGCGCATGAAGGTCGCACCGGTGACCAGGTGGTTGTGCTGGTGGTGCCCGACCTGCACGGGCAGGACATCGAAAGCTACGCGAACGATGTCTTCGCGCAATGGAAGCTCGGGCACAAGGGCGTGGACAACGGCGTGCTGATGGTCGTTTCGATCGGCGATCGTCGTGCACGGATCGAGGTCGGCTACGGCCTGGAAGGACAGTTGACCGACCTGGCCAGCTCGCAGATCCTGCGCTATCGCATGCATCCGCATTTTGCGGCCGGCGATTATGCCGGCGGTGTGGCGGCGGGCGTCGATGGCGTGCTTGACGTACTCGACGGCAACAGCGGGGCGGTAGCGCCTGCGCCGCAGGAATCGCCGCAGGACATCGTGAAGCGCGAAGGTTTCTGGCGCTCCGGCGTGTGGGTGTTCGCGCTGTTTGTCGGCCTGTTTTGCCTGCTGTTCGGCTGGATGGCCGCGCAGGGCGGAAGCTGGTGGACCTACCTTTTGCTGGGGCCGCTTTGCGTCCCGCTGTTGCTGATGGTGTGGTCGTGGCCGGTGGTGGCCGGCTTGTTCGCGCTGGATCTGTTGTTGGTCGGATGGTGGCGCTGGCGGCGGATGCGCAACGATTTTTTGTATCCGCCGGCATCCGGCAAACATAGTGCCCGCCGTTCCAGCATCAAGGCCTGGCCGCCGTCGCCGGGGCAGATGCTGCTGTGGTCGGGCCCGCTCGGCAGCAGCCTGGCCAGCACGTCGCGCGGCGGTGGATCGTCGGGCAGTTCATCGGGTGATTCGTCCGGTTCATCCGACTACTCCGGCGGTGGCGGCAGCTCGGGTGGTGGCGGCGCGTCCGACAGTTGGTGAGCCGCCATAAACAAAACCACCGGCTCGCACCGGTGGTTTTGTTTCGAACGACACCAGTCGCAGTCGACTACCAGATTTTTACCTGGGTATCGTCACTGCGCACCATCGCGTCGCCTGTTTTGCATTGGAACGCCTTGGCGAACTCCGGCATGTTCGAGGGCGCGCCGATCGCGCGGAACTTCGCCGGTGCGTGCGGATCGGTATTGAGCAGGGTGACCTGCGCCTCGGGAAGGATGTTGCCGCGCCACACGCGGGCCCAGTTGAGGAAGAACCGCTGGTCCTGGGTGTAGCCGTCGATGGTGCGCTTCGCTTCGGCCGGGTTCTTCGACAGCGCCATCTGCAACGCGGTGTAGGCCGCATTCAATCCGCCCAGGTCGCCGATGTTCTCGCCCATCGTGAGGTGGCCGTTGACGTGCTTGCCGGGCAGTGGTTCGTAGGCGTCGAATTGCGCGGCCAGCTTGTCGGTGCGCGCCTCGAAGGCCTTGCGGTCGGCGTCGGTCCACCAGTTGACGTTGTTGCCCTTCGCGTCGAACTTGCTGCCCTGGTCGTCGTAGCCATGGCCCATCTCGTGGCCGATCACCGCGCCGATGCCGCCGTAGTTGATGCCGTCGTCCGCCTTGGCATCGAAGAACGGCGGCTGCAGGATCGCCGCGGGAAACACGATTTCATTGCGCTGCGGGCTGTAGTAGGCGTTCACCGTCTGTGGCGTCATGCCCCATTCGTCGCGGTCCACCGGCTTGCCGATCTTGGCCACCATGTAGTCGTAGTTGAATTGGTCCGCTGCCTCGACATTGGCGTAGTAGTGGCCCGGCTTGATCGCGAGGCCGGACCAGTCGCGCCACTTGTCCGGGTAACCGATCTTCGGTGTGAAGCTGGCCCATTTCTCCAGCGCCTTCTGCTTGGTCGCGTCGCTCATCCACGGCAGGTTCTGGATGCGTGTCTTGTAAGCAGCGCGAAGGTTCTGCACCAGTTCTTCGGCACGCTGCTTGGAGGCGGCGGGGAAATGATCGGCGACGTAGAGCTGGCCCAGCGCCATGCCCATGCTGTCCTCCACCGTGTCGAGCGAGATCTTCCAGCGCGCTTTCATCTGCTTCTGGCCGTTGAGGGTGTTGTCGTTGAAGGCGAAGTCTTCCTGCTGGAGCGGCTTGGACAGATACGGCGCCGCGCGGCTGATCGCATGGAAGCGCAAGTACGCCTGCCAATCCGCGGTCGGCACGTCGTGCAGCATCTTCTCGAATTCGGCGAAGAACTTCGGTTGCGACAGCGAGAAACCGTTGGTCACGTCCGCGCCCTGCGCCTTGAAGAATCCGGCCCAGTCGAAGTCCGCCGTCACCTTGTCGGCATCGGCGATGCTGATGAAGTGGTAGCGGTTTTCCGGCAGGCGCAACTGGGTGGGGCGCATCGACACGTTCGCCAGTCGCGTCTCGAAGGCCAGCACCGCCTTGGCCTGCGCCTGCGCGTCGGTCGCGCCGGTGCCGGTCAACACGAACAGCCTGGCAATGTGCGCGACATAGGCGTCGCGGATCTTCGCGTAGTCGGGTTTGCTGTAGTAATCGGCGGTGGGCAGACCCAGCCCGCCCTGGCCGGCATAGGCGATCTGCATGTCGGAGTTCTTGTAGTCGGCATTGCCGCCAAAGCGGAACAGTACCGGATGCCCGTGGGCATAGCTGTCGCGGATGTACGCAGTGATGTCGGCCGGTGTCTTCACTTCGGCGATGCGCGCGAGTTGCGGCTTGATCGGATCGAAGCCGGCCTTGTCGATGGCTGCTTCATCCATGCCGGCCGCATACAGATAGCCGATCTTCTGCTGGATCGAGCCGGCGGGCAGGGCGGATGCGTGCTCTGCCGCACGATCGACGATGCCGTGCTGGATGTTGAGGCTGTCCTCGCGCAGGGCATCGAACGAACCCCAGCGCGTACGATCGGCGGGGATCGGATTGGCGGCCACCCACTTCGCGTTGACGAAGCCGTCGAAGTCCTGGCAAGGGCTGATCTTGCCATCGAGTTCCTGCACGTTGAACACGCCGGAAGTCGCCGCGACGGCACTGCCACACAACGCGACGCCCACGGCAAAGGCCAGCGGTTTCACGAAACGATGCTTCATTGGTTTTCCCCTTGCGCGCGGTGGCGCCCGATCGTCGGATACGGCTTTGATGAGTCCCCATGCTGGGCAGCATGACCGTTCGCGAAACAGTGTCGAAGGTCATGGGTGGCGAGGGAAAGGGCGCAAGGCATGGTGAAGGTACAGCCTGCGTTTTATCATCGACGGATGACCGAACAGACCGCTCCCGTTTTCCGCGTGGCCAAGGCCTCCGATGTCGCCGCCATCGTCGCACTGGTCGAGTCCGCCTATCGCGGCGATTCGGGCCGGCGCGGCTGGACCACCGAGTCCGAGTTGCTGGATGGCCGGCGCACCGACGACGAGGCGGTGATCGAACTTGTGGATCGCGACGGCAGTTGCGTGTTGCTGGCCGAACGCGACGGGCAGCTCATCGCCAGTTGCCATGTCGAATGCCAGGGCGAGTCCGGTTACTTCGGCATGTTCGCGGTGGATCCCGATCGACAGGGCGGCGGCCTCGGCAAGACGGTGCTGGCCGAGGCCGAACGCATCGCGCGCGACGACTGGCATTGCCGCACGATGCGCATGACGGTGATCGAGCAGCGCGCCGAACTGATCGACTGGTACGAGCGTCGCGGCTATCGGCGCACCGGCGAATTCCAGCCGTTCCCGTATGGCGACGAACGCTTCGGCATTCCGCGTCGTGACGACCTGCGCTTCGCAGTGCTGGTCAAGGATATTGCCGGGCCAATGGCGTGAACGGCTGGGTGAAAGTCGGCACGCGCAGCGAGTTGCTGCCCGGCGAGTACAAGGTCGTGTGGGACGGCGACACGCCCATCGCGGTCTACAACATCGACGGCGCGCTGTACGCGGTCGAGGATATCTGCACGCACGATGGCGGCGATCTCGCCGGCGGCGACATACACGGCTTCGAAGTGGAATGCCCGCGTCACGGCGCACGCTTCGACTTGCGCAATGGCGCAGTGACGAAGCCACCGGCGTACGAACCGATCGCCAGTTTCCCGGTACGCGAAGACGACGGCGCCATCTGGACGCGCGACGATCGCTGAGCGCGTCGCGCGATCGAACGGTTACGCGGGCAGTTCGGTTTCGAAGGTGATCAGTTCGCGAATCTCCGGCGTGCGCAGTCCGACCATCATCGGGTTGCGCACGTTGGGCAGGAAGCACAGGTCGAAGATCTCGGAGATGTCGCCTTCGAAGCGGATCCATTGCAGCACGTCGCCGTTGGTGAGCGAGACGATCTGCACGCCACAC
>DASWOQ010000027.1:0-19614 GCA_036398675.1 Rhodanobacter sp.
CGGACTCAACCGCGCCTGCCCCTTGGGCTTGTGCGATGGCATGATGGGCTACCGGCATGAATACGTATGCATGGGCTGGTTGCTGCAGTGCGACGCTGTCTACCATGCCGTGCTCTAGTGTGATGCCGCGCGTTGCCATGACGTACTGCCACCGAGGATCATGCCGATGAAGCTCGCCGCCCCATCCCTCATGCGCCACTCGCCCCTGCGCGCGGTGCTCCCATGCTGAGCCTGTTGCTGACTGCGGCACTGGCCGCAGGTGCCTCTGCACCGACCTGGCAGGACGGACTCGACTGGCACGGCGTGCATGTCGGCATGACCGCCTCGCCGAAGGATGGCTACATCCTGGCGTGGCCCTACGGCCAGCGCGAGATCGCACAACAGCCGATGCGCGTGGACACCGCCAGCCCGCTGTTCAACGGGCTGTTCGCGATGGCGCAGGACGATCTGGCCCAGGACTCGGTCACCGCGATCCGCGACGGCGCCTTCGACCACGGCCAGCCGATTCCCTGCCTGTGCTTCGAGACCGGCCTGAAGTGGCCGTACGTGTGGACGCGCGACCTGTCGTACTCGATCGACCTCGGCCTGTGGCGCTTCGATCCGGAGCGCTCGCGCAATGGCCTGAAGTTCAAATTGTCCGACGTCCGCGAACCTTCCGCGCCGCAAGGTTTGTACGTGATGCAGGATACCGGCTCCGGCGGCAGCTGGCCGATCAGCACCGATCGCGTGGTGTGGTTCCTGGGCGCCCGGCATCTGCTCGACGACAAGGCCTTCGCCGACGATGTCTACCGCGCGATCGGCGCAACGCTGGCGCAGGATCGGCTGTACGCCTTCGACAGTGCCCTCGGCCTGTATCGCGGCGAGACCTCGTTCCTCGATTGGCGCGAGCAGACGTATCCGGCATGGACGGCAGACAACGTCGTCGCGATCGCCCAATCGTTCTCGCTGTCCACCAACGTACTGCACTACCAGGCGCTGCAGATGGCCGCCGCGATGGCGAAGGAGCGCCACGACACCAGGGCAGCCGATGGCTTCCGCACGCAGGCGGCCGCACTGAAGGCAGCGATCAACGCCGGTTTCTGGCGCGCCGATCGCGGCATGTACATGAGCTACATCGGCGGCGACGGCGCGCCCTACGACAGCTACGACCTGCTCGGCATCGCGCTGGCGGTGACCAGCGGCGTGGCCGACGGCGAGCGGGCGAAGCAGACGCTGGCCAACTATCCAACCTGGCCCGGCGGCAGCCCGGTGATCTGGCCCGAGCGCATCGACCAGCCGATCTACCACAACCGTGCGATCTGGCCGTTCGTCAGCGCGTACGCCTTGCGCGCCGCGCGCACGGTCGACGATCCCGCACGCATCGCGCACGAAATCCAGTCGGTGATGCGCGGTGCCGCGCTGTACGGCTCCAACATGGAGAACTACGAGCTGCTCACCCAGGGCCAGCACGTGGACGAGGGCGCGCTCAGCGGGCCGGTGGTGAATTCGCCGCGCCAGCTATGGTCGGTGGCCGCGTATTTCGCGGTGGTGACCGAGGGCGTGTTCGGGCTCGACGAGGACGGCCGCGTCGAACCCAAGCTGCCCGCGTCGCTGGTGCCGATGCTGTTCGGCACGCGCCAGTCGATCACGCTGAACCTGCACGACCGCAACATCACGCTGACGCTTCCGAAAACATCGAACGGCAACCTGCTGGTCGCCGGCCGCAGCAGCACCAAGGGCAACGACACGGTCGTGCAACTGAAGTCAGTGCGCGTCAAGGAGTCTCCGCTGCGCATGGATGCGTCGCTCAACGCGCCAATTGCCCCCGCCGCGCCGGAGTTGCAGGCCGACGGCGATGGCTGGCGTGTGCAGGTGGACGGCAGGCAGCAGATCTATGTCAACGGTCGCCGCCAAGTGCTGGCGTTCGACACCACGCATCTCGCGCACCAGGGCGGCCTGGTCTGCGTCAGTGCCACGCGGGTGGATGCGCAGGGGCTCGAATCGCTGCACAGCCCGGACACCTGCGTGGGCGACATCGCCAGCATCGATGGCGACTGGCCGCGCAGTTGGACGGCCAAAACGACTTCCAGCTATCGCGTCAGCTTCGACTACGTCAACGACCACGGCCCGATCAACACCGGCATCACCGCCGGCATGAAGATGCTCGTGGTGCAGTGCGCCGGCAGCGACGCACAACGCCTGCCGATCGTGATGCCGCACAGCGTCGGCGTGCAACGGTCGACCTGGGGCACGTTCAGCGCCAAGGCCGGCGCCGCATGCCATTTCAATTTCGACGACGGCTTCAACATGAGCTATCTCGGCCACTTCGCCCACTACACCGGCGGCGCGGGCGGCACCGAAGGCCCGTTGAACAAGACGGACGTGCACGACATGTTCATCGCACCGCTGGAGCCGGAGCGCGGCAGCCGATGACGGGCGCCCGCGCATGACGAACAAACCCGCGCTGTCGTTCTGGCAGATCTGGAACATGTGTTTCGGATTCCTCGGCATTCAGTTCGGATTTGCGTTGCAGAACGCCAACGTCAGCCGGATCTTCCAGACGCTCGGCGCCGACGTGAACGACATCCCGGCGCTATGGATCGCCGCGCCGCTCACCGGGCTGATCGTGCAGCCGATCATCGGCCACTTCTCCGACCGCACCTGGAACCGGCTGGGGCGGCGTCGGCCCTACTTCCTGGTCGGCGCCGTGCTGACCACGCTGGCGCTGCTGTTCATGCCCAATGCGCCGGCACTGTGGGTGGCCGCTGGCTTGCTGTGGATCATGGATGCATCGATCAACGTATCGATGGAACCGTTCCGCGCCTTCGTCGGCGACCAGTTGCCGACGCACCAGCGTCCCCACGGCTACGCGATGCAGAGCTTCTTCATCGGGCTCGGCGCCGTGATCGCCTCGGCCTTGCCGTGGCTGCTGGCGCATGCGGGCGTCAGCAACGTGGCGCCATCGGGTCACATTCCGGATACGGTGAAGTACGCCTTCTATGCCGGCGGCGCGGTGCTGCTCGGTGCTGTGCTGTGGACCATCCTGAGCACACGGGAATATCCACCCGGACAACTGCGAGCGTTCGCAGGCGACGCGCCATCCAGCGAAACCGTGGATGTTTCACGCGCATGGCGGCTGGGCCTCGTGCTGCTGGTGGCAGGCGCACTCGTACTGCTCGCCATCCGTCACTTTGCGCTCGCAAAAGAAGTGTATTTGCTCGCGGTCGGCCTGATGGCGTTTGGACTGCTATTCGTCTGGCTGAGCTTCACGCGCAGTCGCGGCACGACTCACCAGATCGCCGGCGACCTGTACGGCATGCCCCCCGCGATGCGTCAACTGGCGTGGGTACAGTTCTTCTCCTGGTTCGCGCTGTTCGCCTTGTGGATCTACACCACCGCTGCCGTGGCACAGGTGCATTACGGCAGCACCGATGCAAACTCGGCCGCATACAACGAAGGCGCGAACTGGGTGGGCGTGTTGTTCGCCGCGTACAACGGTTTCGCCGCCCTGGCCGCCGTGGTGATTCCGCTGATGGTGCGACGCTGGGGACTGCGCATCAGCCATCTGCTGAATCTGCTGCTCGGCGGAGCAGGGCTGCTTTCGTTCCTGCTCATCCGTGATCCACGCTGGCTGCTCGCCTCGATGGCCGGCGTCGGCTTTGCCTGGGCATCGATCCTCTCCCTTCCCTATGCCCTGCTCTCCGACAGCCTGCCCGCGACGAAAATGGGCGTCTACATGGGCATCTTCAATTTCTTCATCGTCATTCCCCAGCTACTCGCCGCCAGCGTGCTGGGCCTGCTGCTGAAGCTGTTCTTCCATGGCCAGCCGATCTATGCACTGGCTCTGGGCGGTGCGAGCTTGATCGTGGGGGGACTATGCACGTTGTGTGTGCATGAGCCGCGCGCCCGCCGCCTGGATGTTCAGGCCTGATACCCGTATTTTGAAACCGGAATGTGCGGACGAAAGCCATGGCACGTGATCGTCCGATTCGACAGCCGCGAACAGATCGCCCAGTTGCGTGAAGCCGCGAAGCCGGGCGCGCAAGAAGCAGTCGTCCGACGCCAAGCGGGCACTGGCATCCCGCCGAAAACATGGTGCTGACCGATCGGCCCTGAGCCGGCTCGTGATTTCCGGAGAGTCCAAGCGGCGCATTCCGGCCGCTTTGCTTCACATCCGGCAGCCGGCGGATCTCCGTTCGATTCGCCGGCATCGCACAGGGTCTGCATGCCCTCCACCGGCGTTTCGCTGCGCCAGCGCAGCAAAACATGCCGGCTCTCCATGTCACGGCGCCCAGCGCGGGCGCCGTCCTCATGTGGCATGCCGTCCCCTAGAACCAGAATCCGACTTCAATGCCATAGGTGCGTGGTGCCAGATACTGCGAGAGATACGTCAGGCTTCCGTCCGCCTGCAGAAACCGCATGGCATTGGTGCGAACCCTTCCATCGGTGAAGTTCTGCACGTATGCATTGGCCCACCAATTGCCCTTGGGATCCTGATAGCGCAGCGAGGCATCGCCACGGAAGTAGGCGCCCTGCTTGTCACCCTCGCCCAGGTTGTAGGGACTGAGCCAGCTGGAGGTCTGATACTGGCCACTGAAACGCGGCGTCAGCGTGCCGCCATTGGGCAGGTGGAAGTCATGCTCGTAGACCGCGGTAAAGGTGAAGTCCGGCGCGTGCGCCAGCTGGTTGCCGCTGATGTCGATGCAATTGGCGATCCCCGATGACGGCGCGCACGCGGGCAGGCCTTGGTAGTCGTTGCTTCCCGCGTAGTGCAGCGTGCCCAGTTTTTTCTCCGGCGTCACCGACGCGACCAGCTGCAACCGGTCATCATGGCCCAACTGGGCATTGACCTCCGTTTCAGCGCCCAGCACCTTGGTAAGACCGCTCACGTTGGAGAACCCCAGGCCCTGCGCACCATTGGGGTAGGTGATCGGCGCGGACAACTGCAGATCCTTGAACCTCTCGTAGTAGATGTCGCTGTTCCAGGTGATGCGTCCGTCCAGGAAACTGGTCTTGGCGCCGATCTCGAAATTGGTCAGTGACTCCCCCTTGTAGGGAGCCCCGCCATCCTGCACGCCACCGGCCTTGTAGCCGGTCGACACACTGGCGTAGATCATGCTGCTCTGGCCGACGTCCTTGCTCAGCCGCGTCAACCAGGTGACGTTGCTGTTGCTGTAGGTACCCGTGTTGTAGTTGGACACGCTGAAGCCTGTGCCGGGTCCCGGCGTGACGCCGGGGGAAATCCCCACCTGCGGCACATCCGGGTCGTAGTCCCAGCCCCAGTTGATGCCGCCGATATTTTTCTTCAGATCGTGCGAGTAGCGGAATCCACCGGTCAGGTGGTAACTGTCGCCGAAGTTCCAGGTCGCCTGGCCAAACGCGGCTTCGGAATGCACGGTTTCCTTCGGCTGCACGAAAGAGCCCTGCCAGGCGATGGTGCCCTGCGAGGTGCCGTTGATCTGCGGAATGTCGAAACGGATGTTGTTGTCTTCGGCTGCGTAGTACAGGCCGAGGATCCAGTCGACCGTATTTTCGCCCTTCGACTTCAGATCCAGCTCGTGGCTGAAGCTGCGGTAATTCGAGTCGTTGGTGCGGTCTTCCTGATGAACACCACCGGTGGTGAAGCTGGTGGGGAGGATCGCGCCACCGTCCTGGTCGTAAGTACTCTTGCCGCTGTAGTCCTGGTATCCAGCGATATAGCTGAGTTCCATCGCATCGTTGAAATCGTAATCCATGCGGCTACGGAAGGTCTTCGAGTTGCGATCGAGGTAGGGGGCTGTGTCGATCAGCGCCGACCAGAACTTCTGTCCGGCGCGCGGCTGCTGCATGAGATTCATGCCGGGAGTGCCGCGATCGCGGAAGTACTCGAACGACAGGTTCCAGGTGAAGCGGTCATTCGGCTTCCACAGCGCGCTCAGGCGCGCGGCCGACTGGTCCTGCGCGTTGTATTCGTCACCTCCGGTGACATAGTCGTTGAGATTGATCGGCTGGAAGTTCGCGGCAACGCCGCCGCTTGCCAGGTAATTGGCGCGCTGCTGCGCTTCCGACGGAAGCTGACCACCCGGCTGCTGGTACTTGGTATAGCCGTCGTGCTTTTCCTGCGCGACAGCCACTCGCAAGGCGAACGTGTTGCTGATCGGCAGGTTCACCGCAGCGCGGGTGCCGACATGGTTGTAGTTGCCGATATTGATCTGGGCATTGCCGTTGAAGCCGCCCTCCGTATCCGGTTTGGCGGTGATGAAATTGACCGCGCCAACCGTCGAATTGCGGCCCCACAAGGTTCCTTGCGGACCACGCATGACCTGGACGTTGTCCATGTCCAGCAGCAGGCTGGCTGCAGCCTCCGCGCGTGGCGTGTAGATGCCATCGACGAACAGCGCGACCTCGGGGTCGGCGTATTCGGTCTTGGCGCTGTCGTTGCCGATGCCGCGCATGGTCATGGTGATCACGCCATGGTCGCCTTCGGTCGTGGCTTCGAAGCCGGGAACCATCTTGGTGATGTCCTGCACGGTCATCACGTGTTCCTTCTCCAGCGTTTCGGCGCCAATGACGCTGACCGCGACCGGGGTCTTCTGCAACGGCGTATCGGTCTTGGTGGCACTGACCTGGATGGCGTTCAGGTTCTTTACGTTCTTCGTGTTTGGCGACCGGTCTTTCGTTGCAACGTCCTGGCCTGCCGCGAACGCGGCGCCCGAAGCAAGTACGGTTGCCAATGCGACGTACAACGCCGAATAGCGGAGCTTCATTTCGGTTCCCCTCACATCTTCTGGTTTGGAATTCCACCTCTCGACACAAGCCGATGAACGCTGTGCCGCCACGGATGACAGCGCTGTCAAAATGGGAAATGACAGCGCTGTCATTAACCTGATGGTATTGTGCTTTTCGAGGAGAAGCTTGTCGCATAGCAGCATATACAAGGGGGGCGAGATGTCACGTCTGAAGAAGATTCTGATCGTGGGTGGCGGAACAGCTGGCTGGCTCGCAGCGTGCTACCTGGCCAAGGTACTGAACACCCGATCAGGCGATGGCGTCCAGATCGATCTGGTCGAATCGCCCGATATCGGCCTGCTCGGCGTCGGCGAAGCCACCTTTCCCTCGATCCGCGGCACGCTGTCGGCGATCGGCCTGGACGAGCGCCGCTTCCTGGCCGGCGCCACCGCCACTTACAAGCAGGGTATCCGCTTTGTCGACTGGGTTCGCCCGGCCGGCGCGCCCGGCCGCGACCATTATTTTCATCCTTTCAGCTTGCCCAGCCAGCGTGCCGGTGGCCCAGAACTGCTTCCCTATTGGCTGCTGGGCGCCGCGCCCGAAAGCATGGCCTTTGCGGAAGCAGCCACCATGCAGAAGTTTCTCGCCGATCACGGACGCGGCCCCCGACGACCCAGCGATCCCGACTATCAGGGGCCGATGAACTTCGCCTATCACTTCGATGCCGCCAAGTTCGCCGCCGTGCTGGCCGAGCACGGACAGGCGCTCGGCGTCAGGCGCCACCTGGCGATGGTGGAGCGCGCGGAACTGGACCCGCAGGGTGCCATCGCGCGAGTCGTGACGCGGGAGCAGGGAACATTCACGGCCGACCTCTACGTCGACTGCACCGGCTTGCGCAGCCGTTTGATCGGCCAGACCATGCAGTCGCCATTCCTCAGCCGTCGCGACGTGCTGTTCGCCGATCGCGCCGTCGCCATGCAGGTACCGTACGCTCGTGCGGATGCGCCGATTCCATCGTTCACCATTTCCACGGCGCAAGAGGCGGGATGGATCTGGGATATCGGATTGCAACACCGGCGCGGTATCGGCTATGTGTATTCGTCCCGCCACACCGACGACACCCGCGCCGAGGAGGTGTTCCGCCGCTATATCGGTGCCGCGGCGGAGAAGCTGGAGCCGCTGCACATCAAGTTCGAAACCGGCTACCGGCCGGAGCACTGGCGGCGGAACTGCGTGGCCATCGGACTGGCCGGCGGCTTCGTCGAACCGCTGGAATCCACCGGCATCGCGCTGATCGAACTGGCCACCTATCTGCTCGCCCATCTGCTGCCCGGCAGTGCCGATGACATGGAACGCGCCTCGCGCCACTTCAACTCGATGATGGCGGCTCGCTACGAGCGCATCCTCGATTTCATCAAGATGCATTACTGCCTTACCCAGCGCCGCGACTCGGCGTTCTGGATCGACAACACGGACGCCGCCGGCATCCCGGAAACCCTGCGGGACAGACTCGCATTGTGGCGACACCGGCCACCGCACCGGCTGGATTTCGTCACCGACCTGGAGATGTTCCTGCCGGCGAGCTGGCAGTTCGTGCTGTACGGCATGGAGTACCGCACCGACCTCACGCCGATGCGCAGCGCCTATCCCCGGTCCGAGGATGCCCGCCTCGAGTTCACGATGATCCAGCAGGCGGCCAGGCACGCGCTGGACGACCTGCCTCCACACCGCGCCCTGGTCGAGCAGATGTGCCGCGAGCATGAGCAGCGTCTTCGTCCATCAGCATCCGGACAGGACTGACCGACAGGTTCGACAGGCCAGGTTCATGGCCTCCATCTGCGCTCTGGCTACGCCGCGCTGCGACGAAGCCCGGACGCCGCACCGCGGAAACGAACTGGACTTATGGCGCCGGGCACCCCAGCGTGTTGTCCGCCGAGGTACCCAGGGCCACGGCGCTGATCGCGATTCGCTCACCCGCGCCGCTGCTCCATTCGTAAGGCATATCCAGCTTGCGCATGTCCGCTCCGGCGGCGCGGAAGCATTTCAACGGGATGCCCATGCGTATCCACTGGCCTCGCGGCAGTGCGGCCAGTTCTGTCCCGATCGATACCCGGCCGGCACAGCCTTTGCCGCAGCCGACGCCAATGGATGTGCCTTGCGCCGACAAGGCATCGATACGCAATGTCGTCACCAGTTGCATGTCGCCATTGGTTTCACGATCCAGATCCAGCGAAGCCCCCGTGGCCAGGGCAACGCGGACGGTTCCGTCACCCGACCAGGTGAGGCTGCGCGCGTCCTCCTGCGCCTTGTAGTCGACCGCGGCGATATGAAGATTGCTGTCCGGCGTGGTGGCCGGCAATGCGGCGACGCTGATTCCTTCGCCGTGGCCGCCGGTCAGTCGCAGAGCCATTCCTTGAACGGCCCTGCCACGTTCAAGGTAGGCGCCGGGCCGTGCACCGTCCAGGGCGATGCCGGGGATTTCGGACAACGTCCCGATATCGCCGCGATCGCGATAGGTCAGTCCGTAGCCATAGGGAAACAGCTGGCCCTCGTTTCTCGCCCCTGCTTCGGACGGGGCCGCGGAACCTGGCCACGCATATGCGAGCTTGCCATGGAAATCGTGAGCGATGCGGCCATCGCGTGTACGCAGCAGGACATCCGCAATGCCCTCGCCTTCGCCGCCAGGCAACCAGGCAGCCACGAAAGCATCCGCAGCGTTGATCTCACGATTGACCCATAGCGGACGACCGGACAGGAATATCGCAACCACCGGCACGCCCTGATCGCGCAGATGGCGCAGCAAGCTCAGATCGTGATCGTCGCCGGGGCGATAGGCCAGATTGCTCAAGTCACCCTGGAATTCGGCGTAGGGATCCTCGCCGAACACCACAATCGCTGCATCGGGCTTGCGTGTATAGCGACCATCCACAGACAGTTCAGCGACGCCACCGGCCTCGGCCACTTGCGCACGGATGCCCGCCCAGATCGACCGGGCTCCCGGAAAGTCGTCGTTATGCAGCCCTGTCCCCTGCCAGGTCAGGGTCCATCCGCCATTCTGCTTGGAGATGTTGTCGGCACCGTCACCGGCGACCAGTATGTGCTTGCGCGGATCAAGCGGCAGCAATGCCCCCTTGTTCTTCAGAAGCACCAGGGATTCGCGAACGGCCCGCCGCGCCACCGCGCGATGGGCCGGACTGCCGACCACGCTGACCGCCGAGATCGCCAGCCGATGGCGCGATGGCGCGATAGCATTGAACATGCCGAGCCGCATCTTTACCCGCAGGATGCGGCTCACCGCATCGTCGACGCGGGCCATCGGGATCACGCCGGACTTCACCTCCTCCAGCGTGTGCGCATAGAGACCCTTCCATGAATCAGGCGCCTCGAGCATGTCCAGCCCTGCGTTATAGGCCACGGCACAGTCCTGGTTGGTGCATCCCGGCACTTGGCCGTGCGCGTTCCAGTCGCCCAGCACGATGCCGTCGAAATCCATGCGTCCTTTCAACACATCGGTGACGAGCCCTTTGTTGCCGGCCATCTTCATGCCATTCCAACTGGAGAACGAGACCATCACGACCTGTACGCCGGCCCTGATCGCCGCCGGATAACCCGCTGCATGAACATCGCGCAGCACCCTTTCACTCACCTGGGTATCGCCCTGATCCTTGCCGTCGTGCGTACCTCCATCGCCGACGAAATGCTTGGCCGTGGCAATGACGTGATCGGCATCCAGGAACCGCGACGAACCGACCTTGCCCTCCAGCCCCTCGACGACGGCCGCGGCATACTGCGCCACCAGTTCCGGGTTTTCCGAGTAGCCCTCATAGGAACGGCCCCATCGGCGATCCTGCGGCACCGCCAGCGTGGGAGCAAAAGTCCAGCTGATACCGCTGGCGCGAAGCTCCTGTGCAGTGATTTCGCCGATCTCGCGAATCAGCTCTGGGTCGCGCGTGGCACCCAGCGCGGAGTTCTGCGGAAACAGCGTGCTGCCTGCCAGATTGTTGTGACCATGCACGGCATCGATGCCAAACAGCACGGGAATCGCCAGGCGCCCATTCGAAGTGTCCATCGACGCGCGATAGAACGCATCGGACAACTTCTGCCATTGCTGTGCGTTCGCCAACCGCTCGCCGTCGGGCTTCGAGTCACCACCGGCCAGGATCGAACCGAGGCGGTACTCGCGCACGTCGTCCGGAGTTACGTACTTGATATCGGCCTGGATCATCTGCCCCACCTTGTCCTCTACCGACATCTTGGCGAGCAGCGCGCGGATGCTGGCCTCGAGTGCAGGATCGGCGGGCAGCGGATGGTGCAGCTTCGGCCACAACTCCGGATGGACCGTGCTGGAATTGTCGGTGGCCTGCGCGCAGAACGTGGAAACAAGCAGCGCGGCAGCGGCAGCCACCGACAGATGGCGCAAATAAGGGGAACAGGAACGGGGACGAGACAACGGCACGGGACGGCTCCAGGCATGCGCGCCTGCAGCGCGCGTCGAAACCGCAGAGTGACACAATTGACAGCGCTGTCAATTTGCGCGACAGCACATCGCGGTGCCTGTCCGGAAGCTGGGGACCAAGAGAGCCCGGCTAGGGCGCCACGGCAGTCGACTCGCGTACCTTCAACGAAAACGGCACCTGCACCAGCTGGCCGTGACCGCGGCCGCGAAGGAACTCCAGCAGTTGCAATGCCGCCAGCCGTCCCATCTCCCGACTGGGCTGCTGGACCGTGGTGAGCGCAGGCCACAGCTGGCGAGCCAGCGGCGTATCGTCGAAGCCGCACACCGAAAGGTCGTGCGGCACTTTCAAGCCGTATTCGCCCGCTGCCCACATCACGCCGGTTGCCATGTCATCGTTGGCGGCAAACACCGCGGTGGGGCGCTGATCGAGAGCGAACAACTGGCGCGCCGCCTCGACGCCCGAACCGAAGGTAAAAGCGCCCTGCACGACCAGCGCCGGATCTTCGGGCAATCCCGCGGCAGCCATGGCTTCGCGGTAACCGGCCAGGCGCCACTGGCTGGAGCCATGGTCCGCGATGCCCACGACATGCGCGATCCGCCGGTGCCCGAGCGAGAGCAGGAGCTCCACCATCGCACGCGCGGCCTTCTGCTCGTCCATCGTCACGCCGATCGTGTCGCCCCGCCGGACCGGCGACACGCTTGCATGCGGTACCTTGCGCTCGCGCAGTTGCCTCAGCAGCGGCTCGTAATCGGTAATGGGCGGAGTGAGCACCACCCCGTCGGGATGATGATCCGAGATCAGTGCGTCGAGGCGACGGATGAAATCGTCTCCGCGCATCCGCAGCGGCCGGACCATCATGCTGTAGCGATGGTCGTCGCAAGCCTCAAGCACCCCGTCCTGGATTTCCGCAAGATAGGTCGAGGCCGGATTGTCGTTATTGTCGTACAGCATCGCGATCAGGAACGAGCGACTTCCCGCCAGGCTCCGGGCCGAAGGATGCGGACGATAGTCCATCCTCTCCATCGCCGCGAGTACGCGCTGGCGCGTGACATCGCTCACGTTGGGCTCATCATTCAACACGCGAGAGACCGTCTTGGGCGACACGCCCGCCGCGCGCGCCACATCTTCGAGGCGTACCCGCATGATGCTCCCGATCCCGTCAAGTGAACGATTCACTATGCCGCCATCGTGGGAGTGTTTACAAGGCTCGTCGCCAGCAAGCTTTCGCTTGCAGGCACGGAAGGCGCTCAGCGCAGGCTCGACCTTCGCACCATCAGCTTCACCGGCAACACCTCACTCTCCACAGGCTCGCCGCGCACCAGTCCAAGCAGGCTGTCGACGAGGACGGCGCCGGCCTGGCGGGTGTCCTGCAGCACGGTGGTGAGCGGCGGGTTGACGAAGCTGGCCATGGCGATGTCGTCGAAGCCGGCGACGGCGACGTCCTGCGGCACGCGCAGGCCATGGTCGCCGAGCGCGCGCATGGCGCCGATGGCGATGAGATCGCTGGCGGCGAACACCGCATCGAAGCCGACGTCGCGCATGATCAGCGTGCGCATGGCTTCATAGCCTGAGCTTTCGGTGCTCTCGGCGTTCTCCTGCAGCGCAGCGTCGATTTCCACGCCGGCTTTTTCCAGCGCAGCCGCATAGCCGCGATAGCGTTCGAAGAATTCCGGGTAGTGGCTGGAGGCATCGCCGAGAAACGCGATGCGCCGGCAGCCGCGGTCAAGCAGGTGTTCGGCAACAGTGTAGCCACCGCAAAAATTGTCGCAGCCGATCGAAACGCCGGGCTGGTCGGGCAGCACCGCGCCCCAGCGCACGAAGCGCGTGCCCTGGTCGACCAGCTTGTCGAGCTTGCCGCGGTAGGCGAGGTAATCGCCGTAGCCGAGCAGGATGATGCCATCGGCTTTCTTGCTGTCGGCGAAATCGGCGTGCCAGTCACGCGAGAACTGCTGGAACGAGATCAGCAGATCGTAACCCTGCTGCGCGCAGGCGCGGGTGATCGAGCCGAGCATCGACAGGAAGAACGGGTTGATGTGCGACTCGTCGGCGGTGGGATCCTCGAACAGCAACAGCGCCAGCGTACCGGTATGCATCTTGCGCAGGTTCGACGCGTTCTTGTCGACCTTGTAGCCGAGCTGTTCGACTGCCGCCTCGATGCGCCGGCGGGTTTCCTCGTTGACCAGCGGGCTGCCGCGCAATGCACGCGATACCGTGGCCTGGGATACGCCGGCCAGGTGGGCGATGTCGATCGATGTCGCTTTTCCCTTCATCCGCAGCCTGGGTCCGGAACTTTCGTGAGGGCTGGCGCGATGCCGACCCTGCCGAATCCTAACCGCTTTGGCGGACACATGCCGCTTGCAGCGCGGCATGCCTGCGCGCGCGACGTGGCGCGGATGTTGCGCCGAGGATGACATCAGGCGTGCATGTCTTCCAGCTCGATACCCTTGGTTTCGCACACGGCATAGAGCACGAACAACAGCGACAGCAGCGCGAAGCCGGCGTACAGGCCGTAAGCGAACTGGTGATCGCGAAACATGTTGGCGTATCGAATGTCGCGGCCGATTCTGGCGTGCAGCCACATCGCTGTGTTGAATACGTATGCAGATCGCTCGAGCACCGGACCGGACGCCGCCGGCCGCGGTCAGGCGACCGGCAAAAAATCCTGCCCGTCGAGGCCTGGTTCCACACGCGGCAGATGCAGTTGTTCGAGCATGCCACGCACCAGCTCGGGTGCGGCCAGCACGACCACGTCGGCGCCCTGTTGCCGGAGGTGCGCCATGCCATCGTCGGACTCGGCGCGCGCGATGATCCGCAGGCACGGGTTGGTTCGCCTCGCCACGCGCACCACTTCACCACCCTCGAAGGGATCGGGCACAGTCACCACCAGCGCGACCGCATTCGAAAGATTGGCGGCCTCCAGCACGTCGTCGCGCGAGGCGTTGCCGTCGATCGTCTCGATGCCCTGCCCATGCAGCATCGCCACCCGCTCCTGGTTTTCCTCCAGCACCAGCAACGCGGTGCCTCGCTCGCGCAAGGCGTCGCCGATCGCCTGGCCGATGCGACCGTAGCCGGCGAGCACGACATGCCCGCTCAGCGTGGTGGGCACGAGCGTTTCGGGCGACGGCGCGGGTACTGCCGCGCCATCGCGCTGCCTGGCTTCGCGGGCATCCAGCCACGGCCTTGCGCGATCGAGCAGCTTGAACAGCAGCGGGTTGATCAGGATCGACAGGATCGCGGCCGCCAGCAGCACATCCTGCGCTTCCTTGGAAACCAGGTGATGTGCCACGCCCAGGCCGATCAGGATGAAGCTGAATTCGCCGATCTGCGCGAGGCTGGTGGCGATGGTCAGTGCGGTACGCAACGGGCGCCGGGCCACCAGCACGATGAGCAGCGCTGCCAATGACTTGCCCAACACCACAATCGCCAGTGCCGCCAGCACCACCAGCGGTTCGATCAGCAGCACCCGATAATTGAACAGCATGCCGATCGAGACGAAGAACAGCACTGCAAACGCATCGCGCAACGGCAGGGTTTCCTCCGCGGCGCGCTGCGCGAGTTTCGACTCGCCCATCATCATGCCGGCGAAAAACGCGCCCAGCTCGAATGACACGCCGAAGATGCCGGCTGCGCCGAACGCCACGCCCAGCGCGATCGCCAGCACGGCCAGCCGGAACAGCTCGCGCGAACCCGAATGCGCCACCGCGCCGAGCAGCCACGGGATCACCCGCTTGCCGATGACCAGCATCAGCGCGACAAACAGCGCGACCTTGCCGATGGTGATGGCCACCGTAAGCAACAGCGCGCCGATCGCGATGCCCTGCCCGCCCGCCAGCGCACCGCCCACCGCCGGCAGCAGCACCAGTGCCAGTACCATCGCCAGATCCTCGACGATCAGCCAGCCGATCGCGATGCGGCCACGCTCGCTGTCCATCAGCCGGCGCTCTTCCATCGCGCGCATCAACACCACGGTGCTTGCCACCGACAACGCCAGGCCGAACACGAAACTCTGCGCCAGCGGCCAGCCGATGGCCCAGCCGAGCAGCGTGCCGAGTGCGGTCGCCACCGCCATCTGACCCAATGCACCGGGAATCGCGACCGCCTTGACCGAGAGCAGATCCTTCAGCGAAAAGTGCAGCCCGACGCCGAACATCAGCAGCACCACGCCCAGTTCCGCCAACTGGTTGGCGATATGGCCGTCGGCCACGTAGCCCGGCGTGAACGGCCCGACCACCACGCCGGCGAGCAGATAGCCGGCCAGCGGCGGCAGCCGAAGGCGGTGCGCGCCCATCGCGAAGATGAAAGCCAGCACGATGCCGCTGACCAGCGTGCCGATGAGTGGGGCGTCGTGCATGGCGCGATCCTTTCAGGGCGATTGCGGCACCATTGTCATCGACAACGGCCCGCACCAAGTCCTGTTGTAGGGGTAACTCGCGGCCGATACAAGTTGCAATGCGCGGCCGGCTCCTGTCGAGGCGGCATTTGCGATCGGCCGTGATCAGTTCTGCGCGTTGATGACCGACAGGAAATCGTGGCCGTAGCGTTTCAACTTGGCCTCGCCGACGCCGCTGACCCTGGCCAGTTCGTCCTCGTTCGCGGGCAAGGCGCGCAGCATCGCCAGCAAGGTGGCATCGTGGAAGACGACATACGGCGGCACGCCATGCTGCTTCGCCAGCCGCGTGCGCAGCGCACGAAGCTCGTCCCACAACGGCTGCTCGTACGCCTCGATGCCGAGGCTCCCGCCGGCCGCCGGCTTGTTCTCGCGGCGACGGCGGCTGCCGCGTTCGGGGCGCGCGTCCTCGCGCAGCCGCACCGGCTTGACGCCGCTCAACACGTCGCGGCTGGCCGGGGTCAGGCGCAAGGTGCCGTAACCTTCGGCGTCCGCTTCGAGCAGGCCGGCGGCAAGCAACTGGCGGAACACCGATCGCCATTGCTTCTCGTCCATATCGGCGCCGATGCCGAACGTGGTGAGCCGGTGATGGTCGAGGCTGAGCACGCGCTCGGTTTCCTCGCCGCGCAGGATGTCGATGACGTGGCCCGAGCCGAAGCGCTGGCCGCTGCGATACACCGCCGACAACGCCTTCTGCGCTGGCACCGTGGCGTCCCAGGTCTTCGGCGGCTGGATGCAGTTGTCGCAATGGCCGCATGGGCCGGGATAGGTTTCACCGAAGGCGCCGAGCAGCAACTGGCGGCGGCAGGCAGTAGCTTCGGCATAGGCCAGCAACGATTCGAGCTTCTGCCGTTCGACCCGCTTGCGGTCGTCCGCCGATTCGGACTGCGCGATCATCTGGCTCATCGTCACCACGTCGGACAGGCCGTAGATCATCCACGCCTCGGCGGGCAATCCATCGCGTCCGCCGCGGCCGGTTTCCTGATAATAGCCTTCGATGCTGCGCGGCAGGTCGAGGTGCGCCACGAACCGCACGTCGGGCTTGTCGATGCCCATGCCGAACGCGACCGTGGCCACCATCACCACGCCGTCCTCGCGCAAGAAACGCTTCTGGTTCTTCGCGCGCGTCGCCGCGTCGAGCCCGGCGTGATACGGCAGCGCCTCGATGCCCATCTCCGCCAGCCACTCGGCGGTGTCGTCCACCTTCTTGCGGCTCAGGCAATAGACGATGCCCGACTCGCCCTGGTGGCTTTCCAGGAATTCAGTGAGTTGACGCTTGGCGTTATGGCGCAGCGCCACTCGATAGCCGATGTTCGGCCGATCGAAACTGGAGACGAACTGCCGTGCCTGCTGCAGCGAAAGCCGCTCGACGATTTCATCGCGCGTGCGCGGATCGGCGGTGGCGGTGAGCGCGATGCGCGGCACCTGCGGAAAGCGCTGGTGCAGGATCGCCAGCTCGCGATACTCGGGCCGGAAATCATGCCCCCACTGCGATACACAATGCGCCTCGTCGATCGCGAACAGCGCCACCTCGGTGCGTTCGAGCAGGCCGAGGAATCGCCCGGTCAGCAGGCGCTCCGGCGCCACGTAAAGAAGGTTCAGCTCGCCCGCCAGCAGTTGCCGCTCCACCTCGCGCTGATCGTCGGCATTCAAACTGGAATTGAGGAACGCTGCATTGACGCCCGCCTCGCGCAACGCATCCACCTGATCCTGCATCAACGCAATCAGCGGCGACACCACGATGCCGGTGCCTTGCCGCAGCAACGCGGGAATCTGGTAGCACAGCGACTTGCCGCCGCCAGTCGGCATCAGCACCAGCGCATCGCCACCTCCGCCGAGATGCTCGACGACAGCTTGCTGCTGGCCGCGAAAACTGGAGTAACCGAAAACGCTTTGCAGGAGGTCGAGGGCAGTGCTGGGCATCCGGATATGCTAGCAAATGGGGACGATGATCTGGGCTGATCCGGGTGTCGGAATGCGCCGCGATGGGTTTGCACGGACGCCATGCGGGAGTCAAGCGGCGACGGAGCCGTCCGCCTTGAACGAGTTAGACACCTGTGCTGCGGCGCTGAACGAGCGCACTCACAAACGCACATGCCACGCCGAACGCGAATACGTAGGCCGAGCCAGAAATTGCAGCCGAGCGCATCGCAGGGTCAGTTGCGACAAAGCTTGCGTAGCCTAAACCGCTGACGATCTTCGTGTTGGAAGCGATCCACGCTGCCTATTGCGCGACTGGGATAGCTTTTAGGCTGGCCGCCGCGGCGGTAGGAATGAAGGTGTAACTGCCCAGAAAGAAGACAAAAGCGAGCAATACAACCAGCGTCGCTGCTAGGGACACCGCAGCGCTCCTAAGCAAAATGCGCATCATGCAAAGCCCTCCACTTCCTGGTGTCTAACGCTGGAGTTAAGCGGCGCCGGAGCCGGAGGCGTCCGCCTTGAACGATTTGTTAGGCCCCTGACGAAATTTCCCGCGCAATCACTTCAACCAATTCGAAATGCAGTGTCACAAACTCGAAGCGGTCATGCAGGCGCAAATGCGGTAGACACCGGATGTGGCACTCCCGGAACTCGTCCGCGCTGGAAAACGTTTCGCCGCGCCAGACTTCCTCCGGAATGTTGCCGAATTCTATCGTATAGACTTTGGTTGCCTTGATGATGCAGCGAAGCCTCTGCTTCAAGTCATAGACTTCAATGATGTCGCCTGGCTCGTAGCTGCCATCACCATATTCTCCATACGATTTGTAGTAGTCAGCAACAGTGTCGGCTGTGACGGTTTTGCGGCCGTCCATGACGCTGCGAGGAAGGCTGTCATCGTTCTCATCGGCACCCCAGAAGGTCAGCCTCTTTCTCCTATTCATTCCTTCTCCGATGCAAAAATGTTCTGAAGCCTAACGCTGGAGTTAAGCGGCGGCGTAACCGTCCGCCTTGAACTAGATGTTAGGCGCCACCCGCGGCTGGTGGACTGCCTGATTTGCCAACCCAACCAAGCTCGACAACCTCAACAGCGTCAAGAACACGCTTTGCGAAAGCGCGTGCTTGAGAGACGTCAAACTCGACCGCGCCCTCATATGGCATTGCGACAACCTTGATAAAGATGATGCCCTCATCCTGCCGCGCCTCACAGGACACTGTCTCTTCGTATGGCTTTGCAGAGTACTCAGACATGTTTGTTGTGACGCCTAACGCTGGAGTTAAGCGGCGGCGAAGCCGTCCGCCTTGAACGAATTGTTAGACGTCTTTGAACGATGCCGAGTCACTAAGCGGCTTGCCGGCGATGGCTGCTGCCGCTGCTGCAGCCCTCCTGCGAAACGGAACTATAGCCAACAACACAACATTGAGAAGTAACGGTATTAAGGCAGGCTTTCCGACCGTGAGCGCCAAGATGGACAGAGCAATAGAGATACCAGCAGGGACAGCGACAGGCCACCAACGAAGGTCGTCCTTGAGCCAAACCCGATAAGCCCCTAACGAGTAGAGCGCGCCGAGTAACAACCCGAAGGTAAGGACACTAAGTGTCCCAAGTGCCGGACTTGCCATCACGTCGCCGAAGGAAGCGAAAGCACCAACGAAGTTGGAAAACGCGGAGTAGCCCATAAGACCAAAGACGGCCACTGTAAGCTTTCGTGCGCGGTCGTCTAGGACACGGCGCCGCGTTCGAAGCGCGATTTCGGCGCGATAATTATTTTCTGTGCTGATCTCACTCATGAACCGCCCCCTGTGGCGTCTAAGGAAGGTCTGATCTACTGAATCTGCAACGGCCGTCCAGACGGCCGTTCAGTATTTGACGTATTTTTCCCATCGGCACGACGGATTGTCCAAGGATCCGGCCCTTTTCTCGCCTCACAGGCGCACCTCTCCTGCAGAGGCAAACAACATTCGCCGGACCATCCACAGGTTCGACAGCGCACACAGCGTCAGCACCTGCGCCGTGTTCTTGACGAGCCCCTTGAAGCGTAGCTTCTGGTAACCGAACTGTCGCTTGATCACCCGGAACGGGTGTTCGACCTTGGACCGTATCGCCGCCTTGAGGTATTCCACGTGCTTCGTGGCCTCCTTCAGTTCCCCTTCTGGCATCGCCTT
>DASWOQ010000028.1:0-138798 GCA_036398675.1 Rhodanobacter sp.
GGGCTGTACCTGATCGACTTCGATCGCGGCCGGATGCGCGAACCTGCAACGGGTTGGCAACAGGGCAACCTGCAACGCCTGCGCCGGTCGCTGCTCAAGCTCGGCGCCGGAGGGCAGGGCGAAGCAGCGTTCGGCACGCGCATCTGGCAACCGCTGCTTCATCGCTATGGGCGTACGCTCGAATCATGAACTGGCATCTGCATTTTCTCGGAGTGGGCGCCGCGCACGCGGTATCGCTGGGTTCGTCCGCTGCGGTATTCGAGCGCGACGGCGTTCCGATGCTGCTGATCGACTGCGGCCCCGACACGCTCGACCGTTACATGGCGGCATACGACGCCTTGCCACCGGCCGTGTTCATCACGCATACCCACATGGATCACGTGGCGGGACTGGAGCAGTTGTTCATCAAGCTGTGGTTCGACGAACGGCTGCGCGGCACCACCCGGATATTCACCCATGCGGGACTGGTCCCGTGGCTGCAGACGCGCGTGGCGGATTATCCGGGCGTGCTGGCCGAGGGCGGCGCCAACTTCTGGGAGGCGTTTCGGCTGGTGCCGTGCACGCGCGGATTCTGGCTCGACGGCCTGTGGTTCGACGTGTTCGCCACGCGTCACCACGTGCCTGGCACGTCTTACGGCCTGGGCCTGGACGGGAGTTTCGTCTATACCGGCGACACCCGGCCGATCCCGGAGGTGCTCGCGCGCTATTCGGGCAGCGGCGAAACGATCGCCCATGACTGCAGCTTGGTGGGCAATCCCTCGCACAGCGGCATCGACGACCTCGAGCGCGAATACGTCGATGCGGCCCTGCGTTCCCGGTTGCTGCTGTATCACTACGGCAGTGCCGCCGATGGCGCCGCGCTGGCAGCCCGCGGCTATCGCATCGCGGCGACCGGCAGCAGGATCGAGCTGCCCAAGCCGTCGCCGCCGAGGGCGGATGCCGGTTGAGATACGGCCCCGTTCGCTTGCCTGTATCCGGGCCTGCGGCTATCCTTCCGCTTCTTTGTCGGGCTTGAAGCCCGTCAGAGAGGGTTCTGCAAGTGGAGAGGTGTCCGAGTGGTTGAAGGAGCACGCCTGGAAAGTGTGTATACGGTCAAACGTATCGCGGGTTCGAATCCCGCTCTCTCCGCCAATTTCCAAGCTGTCAGTTCCAAGCAGTAAACCAGCAAGCGCCAGCGCTTGACGTCTATGGTGGCCCCGTCGGTCCCCCCGCGACGATAGTTCGCAAACTCCGCCAGGTCCGGAAGGAAGCAACGGTAGCGAATGATTCGGGTGCCGGGGTGTGGCTGGCGGGGCCGCCGCCTTTTCAGGCCCAGCCTCGCAGCTTTTGCGACAGTCAGCGCGCAGAATTGCCTCGTCGTGTGGTGCCGGCTACAGACTTGCCATCGCCGACTTGGCACAATCATTCTTTGCCCTCATGTTGGTGGCCATGTCTTATCAGGTACTCGCACGCAAGTGGCGACCGCGCAAGTTCGCCGAGCTGGTCGGGCAGGAACACGTGGTTCGTGCGCTCACCAACGCACTGGACACCGGGCGCATGCATCACGCCTACCTGTTCACCGGCACCCGCGGCGTCGGCAAGACCACCATCGCGCGCATCTTCGCCAAGTCGCTGAACTGCGAACGCGGCCAGTCGGCCGAACCCTGCGGCGAGTGCGCGGTTTGCACCTCGGTCGACGAGGGACGTTTCGTCGACCTGCTCGAGATCGATGCCGCCAGCAACACCGGCGTGGACGATGTGCGCGAGGTGATCGAGAACGCGCAGTACGCACCGTCGCGCGGACGCTTCAAGGTGTACCTGATCGACGAAGTGCACATGCTGTCGAAGAATGCGTTCAACGCGTTGCTGAAGACGCTGGAAGAACCGCCGCCGCACGTGAAATTCCTGCTCGCTACCACCGACCCGCAGAAGCTGCCGGTGACCGTGCTGTCGCGTTGCCTCAAGTTCAACCTCAAGCGCCTGTTGCCGGAGCAGATTGCCGGCCAGATGCGGCACATCATGGGTGCGGAGAATATTTCCTACGAGGACGGTGCGATCGGCGAACTGGCGCGTGCGGCCGATGGCTCGCTGCGTGATGGCCTGTCGCTGCTGGATCAGGCGATCGCCTACGGTGGCGGTGCGCTGCATGCCGACGACGTGCGCACCATGCTCGGCAGCGTGGCGCGTGGGCAGGTGCTGGGCGTACTCGACGCGCTGGCTGCCGGCGATGGCGAAAGGCTGCTCGCCGAATGCACGCAGATCGCTTCGTACTCGCCGGATTTCGGCGGCGTGCTGGACGACCTCGCCAGCGTGTTGCATCGTCTGCAACTGATCCAGCTCATCCCCGGCTATCGGCCCGAAGAAGGCAGCGACGACGACAGCGCGCTGACCGCACTGGCCGAGCGGATGACTCCCGAGGACGTGCAGCTCTACTACCAAATCGCCATATCGGGTCGCCGCGATCTTGCGCTGGCACCCGACGCGCGCACCGGTTTCGAGATGGCGATCCTGCGCATGCTGGCGTTTCGTCCCGACGAAGGCGCGCCAGCGGTGCGCGCCGCACCTCGGGTCGAGACGAGTTCGCCCGTTCCGAAAGCGCCGCCGCTGCGTCCGGCGGTTGCTGCGGAGCGTCAGGCGGAGCACAGGGCAGCGGCACCGATGCCTTCAAGGCCCGAACCGCAGACGTCGGCAGCGGATGTGCCGGTGCCCGCACCGGTTGCGCGCGATGCCAGCGGCTTGCCGAACTGGGATGCGTTGATTGAGCGCGCCGGCCTGCGCGGTCCGCTGGGCCTGCTCGCGCAAAACGCGGTGCTGCGCGAGCGCGATGGGCAGACCCTCGTGCTCGCGCTGCAAGGGGCGCACATGCACCTGGCGGTGGAGCCGATGGTCAGCCAGATGGAGGAGCGTATCGGCCAGGCACTCGGCGAACGCATCCGCCTGCGTTTCGTCGGCAACGGTGCAGGCGCTTCCCCTGAAACTCCGGCGGCACGTGCCGCACAGGCGCGCGATGCCGCGCAGGCGGCAGCCGAGGAGTCGATCGAGGGCGATTCGCTGGTGCAATCGCTGAAGCGCGAATTTGGTGCCCGCGTGGTGCCGCAATCCGTCAAACCCTTTGGAAATTGAGGTTCGAGTCACATGATGAAAGGTCAGATCGGGCAGCTGATGCAGCAGGCCCAGCGCATGCAGGAAGACATGAAGCGCGCGCAGGAGGAAATCGCCAAGCTCGAAGTGACCGGCAGCGCCGGTGGCGGGCTGGTCAGCGTGGTGATGACCGGTGCGCACGAAGTCCGCCGTGTGCAGATCGATCGCCAGACCTTTGCCGACGATCCTGAAATGGCCGAGGATCTCGTTGCGGCCGCCATCAACGATGCGGTCAACAAGGTGGCCGAAGTCAGCAAGAGCAAGCTCGGCGGCGTCACCTCCGGGATGAACCTGCCGGCCGGCTTCAAGATGCCGTTCTGAAGGCATGAGCAAGCTGCTGAGTGAGCTGATCGAGGCACTGCGCTGCCTGCCGGGCGTCGGCGGCAAGAGTGCGCAACGGATGGCGTTCCACCTGCTGGAACGCGAACGCGAGCGCGGACTCCGGCTGGCCGCGGCACTGGAACAGGCGATGCAGCGCATCGGCCGTTGCACCCAATGCCGCAACTTCAGCGAGGAACCGCTGTGCACGTTGTGCGCGAACGCCAGCCGTGACCGGCAGGTGTTGTGCGTGGTCGAGTCGCCGACGGACCTGGCAGCGATCGAGCAGGCCACCGGTTTTCGCGGGCAATATTTCGTGCTGATGGGCAGGCTCTCGCCGCTGGATGGATTGGGCCCCGAGGAACTCGGCCTCGCGCAGCTCGCCCATCGCCTCGGCGAGGGCGAGATCGAAGAGATGATCATTGCCACCAATCCCACGGTGGAAGGCGAAGCCACGGCCCACTACCTCGCACAACTGGCGCGTGCCGGCGGCGTGCGCCCGACACGGCTTGCGCATGGCGTGCCGCTGGGCGGCGAACTCGAATACGTCGACCGGAGCACGCTGGCGCACGCGTTTGGTGGGCGTCAGGCGCTGGACTAAGCCCATGCAGGAGCGGTTCCTGCCGCTTGGGTCCCGCAGAGTCTGACTGATTGCGAAAGCTATAGCTTTATAACTTCAATGAAAGGAGTTCCGCCATGGGCGATACCATTTTCAGCAAGATCGTCCGCCGCGAGATGCCGGCGGACATCGTCTACGAGAATGACGATGTGCTGGCCTTTCGCGATCTCAATCCGCAGGCTCCGGTGCACGTGCTGTTCATTCCGAAACAGCCATTGGCGACACTCAACGATGCGTCACCTTCCGATGCGCCGCTGCTGGGAAAATTGCTTCTCGCAGCGGCCGACTATGCCAAGCAGGAGGGTTTTGCCGAGCAGGGCTACCGCACCGTGATCAACTGCAACGAACATGGCGGGCAGACCGTGTTCCATCTGCACGTGCACCTGCTGGCAGGCCGGCACATGCACTGGCCGCCGGGTTGATTTCGGTTGACCGATGGTGGCGTCGCCCATGAAAAACGCCGGCATCGAGCCGGCGTTTTTCATGGGCGCGTAGTGATCCGACGCGTGGTGATTACTTATGTGCCGGCGGTGGCGGCCGCACGACGATCACGCGGGAACGTCCACCCCAATAAGGATTGCCCCAGCCGCCATAACCCCAACCTGGGCCCCAGCCCGGACCCCAGAACGGATCGTAGTAACCCGGCGGGTAGCCGATCATGGCCTCGCGCTTGGGCCACAGGTAGACGACATCTGCTTCCACGCGCGGATAGGCATAATCGAATTCGCCCACCTTTTGCGTCATCGTGCCATGCAGGGTGCCGGTCACCGTGACCTCGCGTCCGCGGGTGAACACCTCGGGATCGTAGAAGCCGTTGCGGCAGGCGACGAAGCGCCCCTGATTGTCACCGGCGCTTCCACCTTCGGGACGCGCCTGGCCGTCCAGCGGACGGGCCATCAGGTAGAAGCAGGTTTCCTGCTGCCCCGGTTCGGTCTTGATGATCTGACCGCCCCAGCGCACATGGGAACCGCCGGCACCACCTTGCTGGGCGCTGGCAGTGGAGACGCTGGCATAGTTGCCTTCCAGCGGTTTGGGGATGCTCGCGCAGCCACCCAGCAAGGCGATCGATGCGGCGAGAGTCAGGGGACGAAGCAGTGACATGTCAGTTCTCCATCATGGGCAATGGCGTTCGCCATCGCGTCGGCTTTCATTTGACCACGCCGACGCCCCGGAAATCCCGCACCATGCGACGAAAGATCTGCACTGGTTCAGTCGGTGGCTCGGCATGGGCGTAACGCAGTTCCAGATAGTGATGCATCAGTGTCGCAAGTTCTTCACGTTGGTCCGGCAACGCGCGGGCCGCGCGACTCAGGTAATGCTTCGGTCCTTCGTTGCGGCGACGCTTCACGCCCCGTCGCGCCAGCTTGGCTTCCAGTTCGCGCATGGCCGTGTGGAGGGCATCGCGCCGTTGTCGCCGGGCCAATGCCCAGGCCAGTCCGACCGCAATGAACAGCACACCGCCGATCGCCAGCAGCACGCCCAGTGTCTTCGTGTCGGCATCGTCGATGCCGAATGGAGTCAGCAGGCCACGCTGGCGCAGCGCATTGAACCCGATAACGCCTTGGTCCCACCAGCGGTTGACGATGTCCCAGCGATTCTGCAGCGCTTGAATCCATTCGCCTCGGTACCACGTTTGCTGGTCGCCGGCGGCAGCGGCGGCACCGAGCGTCACCCGTTCGGGACGCACCGCGGCGGTGGGATCGACGCGAACCCAGCCACGTCCGGCCAGCCAGACCTCGCTCCATGCATGCGCGTCGGAATTGCGCACCAGCAGATAGCCGCCGAGCTGGTTCCAGAATCCGCCCTGATAACCGGTGACCACGCGCGCGGGAACTCCGGCACTGCGCATCAAGATGGTGAAGGCCGAGGAGTAGTGCTCGCAGAAACCTTCGTGCGTGTCGAACAGGAAATCATCCATTGCATCGCGCCCCAGCGGAGCTGGCGCCAGCGTGTAACGGAAGCCGCCATCGTGGAACAGCGACAGCGCCGCCCGCACGATGGCGGCGTCATCGTTGCCATAGCGCTGTCGCCATTGGCCGGCCAGGGTGCGGGTACGCGGGTTGAAGCCGGCGGGCAGGCGCAAGGCAAGCTGGCGGGATCGATCATCCAGCACAGGCTGTAGCCGGTACTGCAGGGCCGAGCGCAATTGATAGTTGATCTGTTCGTTGACCGGTTTGTCCGCAA
Organism: Rhodanobacter sp.; assembly: GCA_036398675.1. Taxonomy (GTDB): domain Bacteria; phylum Pseudomonadota; class Gammaproteobacteria; order Xanthomonadales; family Rhodanobacteraceae; genus Rhodanobacter. Next base: position 6,242 of record DASWOQ010000028.1, read on the forward strand.
ACAGCTCGCGATCGATCCGCAGGTTCGCTTGTGCAGGCGCACCGAGAGGCATGTCCAGCGTGGGAAGCACATGCTGGCGGGTCGGCATCAGGCTGATGCTGTAGCCGATGGACGCGCCGGCTTCGACGGGGGCTGCCGGTTCCCCCGAATTCTGCCTGCCTCCGGCATAACGCCAGTTGCGCCCGTCGTAGTTCCACATGACGTAGGCACGGAAATAGCGAAGATCGGGCCGTGGCGGCAGGCCATCGAAACTCACCCGCATGGCGGGGTGATCGTCCGTGAGCAGGTCGATGAAGTCGCCCGGGGACATCGAGTCGCTAAGGCCGGTGCTCGCTTCACCGGGCGAAGGCGTACCCCACAATGGCGTGCTGAGCCTCGGTACCAGCAGAAAGCCCAGCAATGCCAATGGTAGTGCGGCGGTCAGCAGCAACATGCCCGGAAGCAATGCACGCCCGATCGGCACCCGGGTTTGCGTCGGCTCCAGCGCGCGCAGCGTCGCCAGTGCCGGTAGCAGGCCGAGTGCGACCGCGATGGTCGCCAGCATGGTCTGGTCGGAAAGAAGTGCTGCCATCAGCGCGAAACACGCGAAACTGATGCCCGCCCGCACATCGCGGACGGTTTCGGTTTCCAGCAGTTTCAGGATCAGCAGGCCTACGGCCAGTGCGGTACCTGGTTCGCGGCCGAAGATGGTGCCGTAGCAGACGGTCACCGTCAGTGTCAGCAGCGCGAGCGCGGGCAGCTTGAGCCAGCGAGGCACGCTGCCGCTGCGTTGCCGCCGCTGCCACCAGCGCCAGCCGAGCGTGATGGCCAATGCCGCGCATAGCCACCAGGGCAGGTGCGTGGCATGCAGCCCAAGCACGAACAGCATGGTGATGCCGAGCAGGTCGAACGTCCTGTCGCTGATCGGCGGCGCAAGATTTTTCTTCGAAGGCGGCGGACTCACGGCAGTTGCGCCAGCGCGCTCATGCAGTACGCGTGATGCAACGGCCCGCTGTTGCCGGCGATCTCATGGCCTGGTAGCCACAGGCTGTAGGTGCGTCGCTGCGCCTGCGCCTCGTCGACCCAGCGTGCGAGCCGGGCGATGCGCGATTCGTTGTCCAGTCCTTTCACTTGCCGCCAATCCAGTTGCCATTGCGGCTGGCTCTGTGGTTGCTCGAAATCCTTCACCAGCAGATTCAAGTGACGCGCGCTGGCCTTCCAGGCGATGTGCCGCTGCGGGTCGCCGGCACGGTAGTCGCGCAGAGCGGCAAGCTCGTCGCCACGGTGCAGGCGCATGTGACGCGTATCGTCGGATGCGCCCAATGGCGCAGGTCCGGCCAGCTCCGGACGCGGCCATACAAGCACCCGCGGGTCGGGGCGCAGCCAGCTCCAGGCGCGGAACAGGCCCAGTGGCCAACTGCTCCACAACCGCATGCGCGGCATGGCGTGCCATCCGCGCGCGGTGGTGGGCATCTGCAGCTTGACGCTGGCGGTCCCGTCGACATCGAACGCAAGCGCGGTGGAGGGATCGCCCAAGTCGAGTCGGATCGCCTGGTGGATGCGGCTGGACTCGAATACCAGCGTGAGCTCCAGTGTGGCCCCGGCGATGGCATGCTCGGCTTGCACATGAAGCAGCCGCAATCCATGCATGTTGCGGAACGTCGCCAGCATGCTCGCGGCGCTGGCTGCTCCGAGCAGGCAGGTCAGCAGCAATGCCGTGTTGTTGGCGTAATTGAGCGCGCCGACCATCATCACCAGCAGCAGCGCGGAGAATCCGATGCCGAAACCGCTGGGCACGATATAGATGCGCTTGCGGTGAAGTTCGATCGGCAGGCTTTCGGGGCGACGGTGACGCGTGAGCGCAGGCAGTCGGCGCTCGGCCAGGGTCTGGATGCGCTGCAGGAAGCCGCGCATCAATCCACCGCGACCTCGGCCAGCAGTTGCCGCGCGAGGCGGTCGCCATCACCGCCGCGTGCGGGCAACAGGCGGTGCGCCGCCAGCGGTACGAACAGTGCTTGGATATCTTCCGGCAGCACGTAGGCACGGTCGCTGAGCAGGGCCCATGCGCGCGCGGCGGCCAGCAGCGCCAGCCCGGCGCGGGGCGAAAGCCCGGTGCGGATGTCCGCGTGACGGCGGCTGGCGGCGAGCAATGCCTGCAGATAGTCGAGCAGGGCGGCGCTGGCGGTGATGGACTGCGCCTGGCGATGCAGCGCGATCAGCGCGGTGCCATCGAGCTGCGGGGCCAACCTCGCCAGCAATTCGCGCCGGTCGTCGCCGACAAGCAGGGCGCGCTCGGCAGTGGCATCCGGATAATCCAGCGACAGCCGCAGCATGAAACGATCGAGTTGCGAGTCCGGCAACGGAAAGGTGCCGTTGAGGTCGAGCGGATTCTGCGTGGCAACCACGAAAAACGGCTGCTCCAGCATGTGTGTCTGCCCATCCACGGTGACCTGGTTTTCGGCCATCGCTTCCAGCAGCGCACTTTGCGTCTTGGGGCTGGCGCGGTTGATTTCGTCAGCCAGCAGCAGGCCCGTGAAGATCGGACCGGGATGGAAACGGAACTCTCCGGATTCGCGCTCGTACACGCTGACGCCGATGATGTCCGACGGCAGCAGGTCGCTGGTGAATTGCACGCGCTGGAATTCCAGCGCGAAGCTGGCCGCCAGGGCATGGGCGAGCGTGGTCTTGCCCACGCCGGGGATGTCTTCCAGCAGCAGATGGCCGCCGGCGATCAGGCAGGTGAAGGCCAGCTTCACCTGTCGCGGCTTGCCCAGCAGCACCTGGTTGACCTGCGCCATCGCCGCGTCGAGGCGTTGATGCAGGCTTTCGTCGCGAGGTGTGGTGATGGCGGACATGAGATCCATGATGGCTGAGTCGGTGGGAGGCTTGATGATGCGTGCGAGTGTATCCGTGGAACGCCTGCGTCAAGGCAGTACGACGTCGCAATCCCGAAGCAGCCTCGCAAGCGCGATCAGGGGCAGGCCGATTAGTGCGCTGGGATCATGGTTGTCGATTCGTTCGAACAGGCTGATGCCGAGGCCCTCGCACTTGAAGCTGCCGGCGCAATCCAGCGGCTGCTCGCGTTCGACATAGCGGTCGATCTCTTCGGCGCTCAGGCGCCGGAAAACCACGCGGGTGTGATCGACATGCGTGTGCTGGCGATCGGTGCGGGTATCGAGCACGCAGAGCGCGGTATGGAAATTCACCGCGTGCCCGGCACTGGCGGCGAGTTGCGCGCAGGCATTTTCGTGCGTGCCAGGCTTGTCGAGGATGCGGCCGTGGAGTTCCGCGACCTGGTCGGAGCCGATCACCAGTGCATCGTCCAGCCCGTTCGCCGCGGCCGTGGCTTTTGCCATGGCAAGCCGCAGTGCCCGGGTGGCCGGTGGTTCGTCTGGCAGGGCTGCTTCGTCGGTGCCTGGCGAACATTGCTCGAATTCCGGGAAAAGCCGGCGCAGCAGCTCGGCGCGGTAACGCGATGTCGAGGCCAGCACGATGTGCGGTGGATGCGAGGGAGTATTGGTCACGAGTCGGATTCGCGCTGGATGTGGTCGCGCATCGCGCTGTTCAGATCGATCTGTGCCTGGGTCAGGCCTTTCAAGAGAGGTTGCAGGCGCTCGCGGGTATTGCGCATCGAGGCAGCCGCATCGTCGAGCTCCTGCTGGCTCGCGTTGGGCGAACGGTCGCGGATCCACAGTCGTTGCTGCAGCAAGGCACGCAATCCGCCCTCGATCGCCTGCCGTGCTTCCTGCTCGCTGGCGGCGGGAAGGTCGGGATTGAGCGACATCACCGCATGCGCCTGCTGTAGGCCGGAACGGCAGGTCTTGAGGTCCAGTTCCAGCCGATCGGCCAGATCGAGCAGGGTTTGCAGGCTGCCGCCGCGCAGAACCTGGTGGCGGCGCTGGCGCAGTAGAAACACCCAGCCAAGCGCCACGATCAGCAACAGCAACAGGGCGGCGACGCCAAACGTCAGGTAGGCATTCACGGCAACAGCCCGGCGGAGAAAGGATTCAGTCTGCCGCATTGGGCCGGGGTCAGGCAAAATAAGCGTCCATGCGGTCTGTTTCAACGGCTTACGCGCTGCTACGTGTTGACTTTTGGCCGCTTCAAACCTAATATTTCGCGATTATGTCCGTGACACTGCCAGAGTCCGTGGACGCTTGGCGCATGGTCTCGGCGCGGCGTTCGTTTGAGGGAACGTTGCCCATCGCGGTCATGTCGCGCCTGTGCGGAGCGCTGGCGAGTCCCGATGGAACGGTAAAGTTCGAGCTCGATTTCGGGCGCGACAGCCTCGGCACCGACTACGTGGACGTTCGCGCGCAGGCCTCGCTCACGCTGATCTGCCAGCGCACGCTCGAACCGTTCGTGTTGCCGGTTGCGGTCGATACCCGCCTCGGGCTGATCAGGGCGGAGCGCGATGAGGCGGGCTTGCCGCCCGATTGCGAACCGTTGCTGGTGCCCGAGGATGGCCGGTTGAATCCGGCCGATGTGATTGAAGACGAATTGCTGTTGGTGCTGCCGCTGGTTCCGGTCAATCCGGACAGCAGCCTGCCCGATGAAGTGACAGGCCACGCGCCGGAAGAGGATTCCATCGGCGAGGGGCGTTCGGAAAATCCGTTCGCGGTGTTGCGCGAACTGAAGAAGTAAACCACCGCCCGGGTCTTCCGATCCGGGTCATGTCGATCCAGATCATCAAAGTTTCCGTTGGAGAAATGCCATGGCCGTTGCCAAGAGCCGCCGTACCCCATCCACCGCGGCATGCGTCGTTCGCACGATGCGTTGAAGACCGTGCAGCTTTCCACCGATCCGACCAGCGGCGAGGTGCATCTGCGCCACCACGTCACCAAGGACGGTTACTACCGCGGCAAGAAAGTCATCGAGACCAAGGGCGCGGTGTCGGTCGAGGATTGATCGCAGGCCAAGGAGCCTCACGGTTACGGATGCCATCAGGCGGAACGGCGCGGAGACGCGCCGTTTTGCGTTTATCGACGCCGGAACGTAACGTTGCGGTGCTGCGCGGACGCCGATCAGCGCGTTCGGTCCTCCTGTTTCCCTTGATGGATAGTTGAATGGCCCAGATTTACGCCCGCATCGTCGCTACCGGCAGCGCACTGCCCGAACGCGTGGTGACCAACGCCGATCTCGAGAAGATCGTCGATACCAGTGACGAGTGGATCCGCAGTCGCACCGGCATCCGTCAGCGACACATCGCGGCCGACGGCGAGACTACCGGCGATCTTGCCCTTCGCGCCGCGCAGAATGCGCTGGATGCGGCGGGCGTCAAGGCATCCGAACTCGACCTGATCGTGCTGGGTACCACCACGCCCGACATCATCTTTCCGTCGACCGCCTGCCTGGTGCAGCACCGCCTCGGCGCGAACGGTTGCGCGGCGTTCGACGTCAACGCGGCATGCTCCGGCTTTGTCTACGCGCTGGGCATCGCCGACAAGTTCATCCGCAGCGGACAGTCGAAGAAGGTGCTGGTGATCGGTGCCGAGACGCTGACCCGCATGGTCGACTGGACCGAACGCGAAACCTGCGTGCTGTTCGGCGATGGTGCCGGCGCGGTGGTGCTGGAAGCCTCCAGCGAACCGGGCATCTACGCCACCTGCCTGCATGCCGATGGCGGCTTCAAGGATTTGTTGTACAACCCGGTCGGCGTCTCCGTCGGCTTTACCGACGAGCCCAACCACGGCGTGCGTATCCGCATGGCCGGACGCGAAGTGTTCAAGGTCGCGGTGAAGACGCTCGATTCGCTGGTCGAGGAAACCCTGCAGGCCGCGGGCATGGACGAATCGCAGATCGACTGGCTGATTCCGCACCAAGCCAACCTGCGCATTATCGAGGCGACGGCGAAGCGGCTGAACATGTCGATGGAGCGCGTCATCGTGACGGTCGACAAGCACGCCAATACGTCATCCGGTTCGGTGCCGCTGGCGCTGGATTACGCCGTGCGTTCGGGCAAGGTGCAGCGTGGCCAGAACCTCTTGCTGGAAGCCTTCGGTGGTGGGTTCACCTGGGCGTCGGCGCTGCTGCGCTACTGATACGTCACAAACGAAGACGTCGAGGATGCCGCCGACAGGCGGCATTCTTTTTTTACGCACTACGCATCCGAATACAGCTGCGTATGGGCGGCGATGCTGGCACCATGGCGGTTTTCGTCCACGGGAACCCGCGCATCCATGAGTTCAACGTCCGCCGCACTCGCTTTCGTCTTCCCCGGCCAGGGCTCGCAATCGGTCGGCATGCTTGCCGAACTCGCGGCTGCGCATGCGGAAGTGCAAAAGACCTTCGACGAAGCCTCGCAGGGCGCAGGCGTCGATCTGTGGACTCTTTCTTCGCAGGGGCCGGAAGACCAGCTCAACCGCACCGAAAACACCCAGCCTGCCTTGCTTGCAGCCAGCGTGGCGGTATGGCGCGTGTGGCAGAAGCTTGACGGCGCGCAGCCGGCGCAGTTGTCGGGCCACAGCCTGGGCGAATACAGCGCGCTGGTATGCGCAGGTGCGCTCTCGCTGCACGACGCAGCCGCACTGGTCGCCGAGCGCGGTCGGCTGATGCAGGCTGCGGTTCCGGCGGGCGTCGGCGCGATGGCGGCGATCCTCGGCGGCGGCGACGCGCAGATTGCCGAAGTATGCGAAGAGGTTGCGCAAGGGCAGGTAGTTTCGCCGGCCAACTACAATTCGCCCGGTCAGCTGGTGATCGCCGGCAACGCCGAAGCCGTGGATCGCGTGATCGCGCGACTGGCCGAACTGGGCGTGAAGAAGGCGATCAAGCTCGCGGTATCGGTGCCGTCGCATTGCATGTTGATGCGCGAGGCTGCCGACCGGCTGGGCGAACGGATGGGTTCGATCGCGTGGACGCTGCCTTCCATTCCGGTGGTGCAGAACGCCGAGGCCTGCAGCTACGGCACGGTCACGGACATCCGCGGCGCCCTGCAGCGGCAGTTGTATCTTCCGGTGCGCTGGACCGAGTGCGTGCAGGCGTTGGGGGCCGGCGGTGCCGCGCGCATCGTCGAATGCGGTCCCGGCAAGGTGTTGAGCGGATTGATCAAGCGCATCGACAAGACGGTCGATGCGCGCGCCATCGGCACGCCGGCCGAGCTCGATGCCGTCCGCAACGAGTGGGTCTGACCGGCAACACGCCACCAGTCTTTGAATCCGTGTCTCTTCAATCCGGGAATATCTCCAATGAGCAACACACTGCAGGGTGAGATCGCGCTGGTCACCGGCGCCAGCCGCGGCATCGGCGCGGCGATCGCCGATGAGCTGGCCTCGGTGGGCGCCACGGTGATCGGTACGGCAACCAGCGAAAGCGGTGCGGCGGCGATCGGCGAGCGACTGGCGGCGCACGGCGGACACGGTCGCGTGTTGAACGTGACCGACGGCGCGGCGGTCGATGCGCTGATCGACGGCATCGCCAAGGAATTCGGCGCGGTGTCGATCCTCGTCAACAATGCAGGCATCACCCGCGACCAGCTGTTGATGCGGATGAAGGAAGACGACTGGAACGACATCATCAATACCAATCTCAGCTCGGTCTATCGCACGTCCAAGGCGGTGATGCGCGGCATGATGAAGGCGCGCAAGGGCCGCATCATCTCGATCGCCTCGGTGATCGGCCTGACCGGCAATCCGGGGCAGTCCAACTATGCGGCGGCAAAGGCCGGCATCATCGCGTTCTCCAAGTCGCTCGCGCGCGAGATCGGCACCCGGGGCATCACCGTCAACGTGGTGGCCCCGGGCTTCATCGATACCGACATGACGCGCGCGCTGCCGGAAGAATCCAGGCAGGCCCTGCTGGGCCAGATCGCGCTGGGGCGGCTCGGCGAGGTGGCGGATATCGCCAAGGCAGTGGGTTTCCTAGCGTCGCCGGCGGCGGCATACATCACCGGCGAGACGCTTCACGTCAATGGCGGCATGTACATGCCATGACGCGTAAAGGTGCCATTGTCGCCAGCGCGACCGTTTTAGGCGACAATTGCACTTTATCCCCGATCACGATGGCCCGGCGTCAATGCCACCGGTGGATCGTGGCGGCGCTACCGCTTAACCATTACAATGCCGTCGGCCTTTTGCAGGCATCGTGCCGGCACGGACAAACAACTACTCCTTGAGAGAGGTATGGGCAACATGAGCACCATCGAAGAACGCGTCAAGAAAATCGTCATCGAGCAATTGGGCGTGAAAGAAGATGAAGTCACGGCGAATGCTTCGTTCGTGGACGATCTGGGCGCAGATTCGCTGGACACGGTCGAGCTGGTCATGGCGCTCGAGGAAGAGTTCGAGACCGAGATCCCGGACGAAGACGCCGAGAAGATCACCACCGTGCAGCAGGCCGTCGACTACATCAAGGCCCATTCCAAGGATTGATCCGGCCAGTAGTCATCGAGTCCGCTCGATGGGCTGCAGGATCAACCCGTGATGGATGGGCACGTTCACGCGACCTGTCCACCCTGATGGCTATACCGAACGCTGCGCCGACAAGGCGCAGTTTTCGTTTCTGCAAGTTGTAACGTCCGACCCCGTATGGTGCGCACGAAACGTCCTGGGCGGTTTGTTCGGCGTATCTGCAATCCGAGGCAAGAAAGGTTTGCCAGCGGCGGCTTTACGGAATCACGAAGGAAGACAGCATGAGCAAGCGACGTGTGGTAGTGACTGGCATGGGCATCATCTCGCCGGTCGGCAACGATATCGCCACCGCCTGGGAGCGCGTCATCAAGGGCGAGAGTGGCATCGGTCCGGTGATCCATTTCGATGCTTCGGGCTATGCCACACGCATCGCCGGTCAGGTGCGCGATTTCGACCCGGGGCAATGGATGCCCGCGAAAGACATCAAGAAGATGGATCCGTTCATCCATTACGGTGTTGCGGCCGGCACCCAGGCGCTGCGCGATTCCGGGCTGGAAGTGACCGACGCGAATGCGCCGCGCATCGGCGTGGCGGTGGGTGCGGGCATCGGCGGCCTCTACACCATTGAGGCCACCACGCTCGAACTGGCGGCCAAGGGGCCGCGCCGGGTGTCGCCCTTCTACGTACCCAGCTCGATCATCAACATGGTGTCCGGCCAACTGTCGATCATGTTCGGCCTGAAGGGACCGAACATCGCCTGCGTCACTGCCTGCACCACCGGTACGCACAACATTGGCCTCGCTGCGCGGATGATCCAGTACGGCGATGCCGACGCGATGATCGCCGGCGGCGCCGAGTTCGCCACCACCGGTACCGCGATGGGCGGGTTCTGCTCGGCCAAGGCCATGTCCACCCGAAACGACGAGCCGGCCAAGGCGAGCCGTCCGTGGGACAAGGATCGCGACGGTTTCGTGTTGTCCGACGGTTCCGGCGTGTTGATGCTCGAAGAGTACGAACACGCCAAGGCGCGTGGCGCGAAGATCTACGCCGAGCTGGTCGGCTTCGGCATGAGCGGCGACGCGTACCACATGACCGCGCCAAGTGAAGGCGGCGAAGGTGCGGCGCGCTGCATGCAGAACACCTTGAATGACGCCAAGCTCAATCCCACCGACGTGCAGTACATCAATGCGCACGGCACCTCGACGCCGCCGGGCGATCTGAGCGAGGTGATGGCGGCCAAGAGCGTGTTCGGCGATCACGCGTACAAGCTGGCGATGAGCTCGACCAAGTCGACCACCGGCCATCTGCTGGGCGCGGCTGGCGGCGTCGAGGCGATCTTCACCATCCTCGCGTTGCGCGACCAGGTACTGCCGCCGACGATCAACCTGGACGAACCGGGCGAAGGCTGCGACCTGGACTTCGTGGCACACACTGCGCGCGAAGCCAGATTCGACGTGGCGATATCCAACTCGTTCGGCTTCGGTGGAACCAACGGCACGCTGGCCTTCCGTCGCGTCTGAGCGTGATCTGCCATCGGCGCATCTTGAGCGGCCGGCGCGATCTTCTCGCGCCGGCCGCGGCTTTTCCGCAACGCTATCCGTGCCTGCTTGAAAGCGCGGTGCGCGGTACGGCGCAATCGCGCTACGACATCCTTTTTGCTTTTCCCCGCGACAGCCTGACGCTGCATGCCGATGGACGCCTCGTCGATGGCGATGGCGCGTTGGTCGAAGGCCGCTTCCTCGATGCGCTCGATGCGGCGTGGCAAGCCGAACAGTTGCCGGCATCCGGCGACGACCTGCCGTTCCACGGCGGCTGGGTGCTGCTGCTGGCGTACGAGCTGGCGGCGCAGATCGAGCCGACGCTGCGTCTGCGGCCACCGCCGGTCATTCCGGTTGCGCTGGCGCTGCGCTGTCCTGCCGCAGTGATCGTTGATCACGCCAGCGACTGCACGATCCTGATCGCCGAAGCGGGCCATGAGCATCTGCTCGACGCGATGCAGGCCGACCTTTCAGCATCGCCGTCCATCGCTGCGCCACCCGCGCCGACGTCCTGGCAAGAGGATGCGCCGGAGTTGTTCCTCGATGGCGTGGCACGCATCCACGAGCATCTGCAGGCTGGCGATATTTTCCAGGTCAACCTGTCGCGCGCATGGCACGCGCGCTATCCGCAACCGGTTGTGCCGGCCTCGTTGTATTCGGCGCTGCGCGCGGCCAATCCCGCGCCGTTCGCCGGCATGCTGCAGCAGCCGGAATGGTCGGTGCTGAGTTCGTCGCCGGAGCGGCTGGTCGAAGTGCGCCACGGTGTCGCGCAGACGCGTCCGATTGCCGGCACACGCCCGCGGCTGCCGGGCGACGACGAGCTGGCGCGCATCCGCGAATTGAGCGCGCACCCGAAGGAGCGCGCGGAACATGTGATGCTGATCGACCTGGAGCGCAACGATCTCGGACGCGTCTGCGTGCCGGGGACGGTCGAAGTCGACGAGCTGATGGTGGTGGAGAGCTACGCCCATGTTCACCACATCGTCTCCAATGTACGCGGCCGCCTGCGCGCCGGTATGACGCCCGGCGAAGTCATCGCCGCCACGTTTCCCGGCGGCACCATCACCGGTTGCCCGAAGGTGCGCTGCATGGAAATCATCGCCGCGCTCGAAGATGCCCCGCGCGGTGCATACACCGGTGCGCTGGGCTATCTCGACCGCAACGGCGATCTCGATCTGAACATCCTGATCCGCACCCTCACGCTCGCCGGCACGGATGTGAGTCTTCGCGCGGGTGCCGGCATCGTGGCCGACTCGGTGGCTGCGAGCGAGCTGGACGAGACACGCGCCAAGGCACGTGGCCTGCTGTGCGCGCTGGGAGTCCCCGACTGATGCGTGTTCGCATGCTGATCAACGGTCTGCCGGGCGACGCCGTTTCGGCGATGGATCGCGGGTTGAGCTATGGCGATGGCCTGTTCGAAACCATCCGTTTCGCCGGCGAAGCGGCGCCGTTGTGGTCGCGCCACATGCAACGACTCGACGAAAGCTGCCGACGCCTGCGGTTGCCGGTGCCTGCCGCACGGCAACTGTTGCGCGAAGCACGTGAGGTCGCGCACGACATGCGGCAGTCGGTGGTGCGCATCACGCTGACGCGGGGCGTCGGCGCACGCGGCTATGCACCGCCGGTTTCTCCGCAGGCTACGCGAGTGGTCGCAGCTTTCGAGCCGCCGATGATGGATGGCGACGCGTATATCCAGGGCATCCGCATGCGCGTCTGTGCGACCCGACTGGCCGAACAGCCGCTGCTTGCCGGCATGAAGCATCTGAACCGGCTGGAGCAAGTGCTGGCACGGGCCGAATGGAATGATCCGGCGCTTGCCGAAGGCGTTCTTTGCGATGTCCACGGTCGTGTCATTTCGGCGACCATGGCCAATCTTTTCGCTGTCGTCGATGGCCGGTTGATCACCCCGGCGCTCGATCGCTGCGGTGTGGCCGGCGTCGCCCGGGCCGAAGTGCTGGCGGCTTGCCCCGAGGCGCAGGTCGGCGAGTTGACGCTGGATGCGCTGCGGAACGCGAGCGAGGTCTTTCTAAGCTCGAGCGTACGCGGCATCCTTCCGGTTCGTTCATTGGGCGAGCGCAACTATGTGCCGGGCGACGTGACGCGGCATCTTCAGCGGCATTGGCACAATCTGGGATTTTCGATGGAGCAGGGCGGATGAGTCGCAACGCAAAGCAAGGGCGCGCGCTGTCGCGCACGCTGGCGATCGTCGTGTTGCTGGCGATCGCCGGCGCATTGCTCTATGGCTGGAACGATTTCAATCGCTTCGGCCGCTCGCCTATGAACGTGACGGTGCAGGGCGGCAGCATCGACATCGGTCGCGGCAGCAGTTTCAAGAACATCGTCGGCGAATTGCGCCAGCGCGGACTGACCACCACCAACCCGTTTTACTGGCGCGTGCTGGCCGAACAGATGCGTGTGGCCGGCAAGCTGCACGCTGGCGAGTACGCGCTCGACATCGGCATCACCCCGCGCCAGCTGCTGGCCAGCATGGCGGCCGGAAAAGTATTGCAGCGCAACTTCACTATCGTCGATGGCTGGACCTTCGCCGAGCTGCGCCAGGCGCTGGCCAATGCGGAGAAGCTCCGCCATGACAGTGCCGGCCTCGACGACGCGGCGATCATGCAGAAGATCGGCGCGTCCGGTGAGGCGCCCGAAGGCCGTTTCCTGCCGGAAACCTATGCCTACGTGAAAGGCGATGGCGACCTGGACATCCTCAGGCGCGCGCACGCCGCCATGAGCAAGACGCTCGACGCGCTGTGGCCGGCGCGCGACAAGGATCTGCCGCTGGCCACGCCTTACGACGCGCTGATCCTCGCGTCGGTGGTGGAAAAGGAAACTGGCCGCGCCGACGAGCGCGCGCGCATCGCGGGCGTGTTCGTCCGCCGGCTGGAAAACCACATGCTGCTGCAGACCGACCCCAGCGTGATCTACGGCATGGGCGCGTCGTACGCCGGCAATATCCACAAGACCGATCTCACCACCGACACGCCCTACAACACCTATACGCGGCCCGGCCTGCCGCCGACGCCGATCGCCCTGCCAGGCAAGCCGGCACTGCTGGCCGCGCTGCATCCGGCGGCCGGAACCGAGCTCTATTTCGTGGCGCGCGGCAATGGCGAGCACGTGTTCGCCAGCACGCTGGAAGAACACAACCGCAACGTCGACTGCTATCAGCGGAAGCATTGCCAATGAGTGCGTGCCGCGGAAAATTCATCAGCCTCGAAGGCGGTGAAGGTGCCGGCAAGAGCACCTTGCTGGCCGGCCTGCGCGAATACATCGAGCGGCACGGCATCGAACTGGTACAGACACGCGAACCCGGCGGCACCGCTGTCGGCGAAGCGGTGCGCGCCATCGTGCTCGATCCGGCGCAGCGCGGCCTCGCGGCCGAAACCGAGCTGCTTTTGATGTTCGCCTCGCGGGCGCAACTGGTGCGCGAGGTCATCGAACCGGCTTTGCGCGCCGGGCAATGGGTACTGTGCGACCGTTTTGCCGATGCCAGCTACGCGTACCAGGGCGGTGGCCGCGGCCAACCCGTGCCGCGGATTGCCGAACTGGAACGCTGGGCGTGCGACGGCGTGTCGCCGGACTTGACCCTGCTGCTGGATCTGCCGGTGGCGATCGGACGCGCCCGCGTCAGCGGTCGCGGCGAGGCCGATCGCATCGAGGTCGAGACCGATGCGTTTTTCGAGCGCGTACGAGCGAGCTATCGCGAACGCGCGCAAGCCGAGCCCGAGCGCTTCCGGGTCATCGATGCCAGCCTGTCGCCGGACGGCGTACTGGGCGCGGCGACGCGTGCCCTGGTTGCACTGATCGAAGGGGCGCGGCCATGACCACGATGCCTTGGCACGCCCAGCACTGGTCGCGGCTGCAGGCGCGACGCCAGCGCGATGCGTTGCCGCATGCCTTGCTGCTGTGCGGGCCCCCGGGGCTGGGCAAGCGGGCGTTCGCCGAACGTTTCATCAAGGGCCTGTTGTGCCTGGAGCCCGTGGACGGCGATGCCTGCGGCCATTGCCGCAGCTGCCTGCTGGTGGCGGCGGGATCGCACCCGGATCTGGTCACGCTGAGCTTCGGGCTGCGCAAGGACGGCGTGCAGCGCAGCGAGATCGTGGTCGACCAGATCCGCGAGCTGTCGTCGCGGCTGGCCATGCGCAGCCAGTTCGGCGGCTGGCAGGTGGCGGCGATCGACCCGGCCGACGTAATGAACATGGCCGCCGCGAATGCGCTGCTGAAAACGCTGGAAGAACCATCGGCGCAGACCATGCTGATCTTGCTGGCCGACGCACCGTGGCGTTTGCCGCAGACCATCCGCAGCCGTTGCCAGCGGATCGAGTTTCACCAGCCGTCCACCGACGAGGCGATGGCGTGGTTGCAAGCGGAAGGCGTTCGCGATGCGGCCGGTGCGCTGGCTGCGGCCGGCGGCAATCCGGGCCAGGCGCTGGCATGGGCACGCGACGGCGCCTTGGACCAGCGCATCGAAGTGCGCAAGGACCTGGCGGCGCTGGCCGCAGGTCGCGGCCAGCCGCTGGAAGTGGTCAAGCGCTGGCTGGACAATGAGCCAGCGCAGCGGTTGTGGTTTGCCGCGCAGGCGGTGGCCGACGAAATCAAGGCAAGGTCGGCGGGTACCGCCGGGCCAATGGCCAGCGCGCTGGATTCCGAAGCGCTGGGACTCTGGTACCACACTGCCAACCGCACCCGCGAAAGCCTGCGCGGTCCGCTGCGCAGCGACCTGCTGCTGCTCGAACTGCTGGCGCAGTGGCGCTGACTGAAACCGCTGAGGACGAACTGCCGTCGGAAGCTCCGCGGCGCGCGATGCTGGCGCTTTCCGCGGCGACCCGGCTGCTGGTGGTGGCGCCGCACCCCGACGACGAAACCATTGCCACCGGCCTGCTGATCCAGCAAGTGCTGGCTGTCGGCGGGGAGGTGTGCATCCTGTTGCTGACGGCCGGCGACAACAACCCGTGGCCGCAACGCTGGCTGGAACGTCGATGGCGCATCGGCGCCGCCGAACGGGCGCGCTGGGGGCGTCGCCGCTACGCGGAATTGCTTGAAGCCCTGCAGTGCCTGGGCGTTCCGCGGCAGGCCCTGCAGTCGATGGACTGGCCCGACATGGGCGTCACTGATCGCCTGATGCGGCATGGCGAGCAGTCGCTGGAGGCCATCGCCAGTGTGATCGAGCGGTTCAAGCCCAGCCTGGTGGCGATGCCGTCGATCGACGACAGTCATCCGGATCATGGCGCCGCGCATGTGCTGGTGCGGCTCGCATTGACAGGGAGAGGCGAACCGCCGCAACAACTGGGCTACCTGATCCACGGTAGTGCCGGTCGCGTTGGGCATATCGAAGTTCATGGCTCTCCGGCGCAGCGGGTGCGCAAGGTGGCGGCACTCCAGGCCCACCGCACGCAGGTGGCGCTGGGCGGTCGGCGCATGCGTCGGCTGGCGAGTGGCGCGGAGTGTTATGCGCCGCTCCCATCGACGGAAGCCAATCCGGTGCAGCCGGATCTATGCCTGCCATGGCGACCGCCTGTGTGGCTGCGGTCGTGGTTGCGGCTCAGCGTGGCCAGCCGGCACGGCATGCGCAGCTGGCGCTGGGGCGCTGCGCCGCTGCGCCGCGATGACGGTGGCGCATATCGTCTGGTGGATCCGGCGGGCGAGGCGGCTGATGGGTTGCGCTTTGTCAAGCTGACGTCGGGTCTGCCGCGCTTCTGGATCTTCGATCACTGGGGATGGCGGAAGGCATAGCACTTTTGAAGGTGGTGGCGGCCTTGCGCAAGCCGGTGGAGAGGGCTACTTTCAATGGCATGGGGGGTGATGTGGGCGCGCTTGGAGGTGCCGTCGTCCCGGGGGATATCGATCGTCATCGATGCAGATCTGCCGCATGCGCAATTCGGATCAGACCGTTAGCAGGGCCGAGTTGGCGCCGATCGTTGCGTCGAGCGAGGATTTCTACGCCGCGCTTTCGGACATCGGCCAGTTGCTGGTGCGCTCGCTCGATCCACCGGTGCTCTACGAAGCCGTGATCGATGTCCTGCAGCGCCGCATCGGCGCGATGCTGGTGATGATCGGCGAGCTCGATGGTGCGAGCGGCTGGTTCAAGCGGATTGCCCCGGCTCGCGTGCCAGCGGGCAAGGAAGATATTTACCCGGACCAGCTTCCGTTTTCGGTGGCGCAGGCATCGTTCTGGCAGGGCCGCCCGCAAGTCGAAGCCGATGTGCGTCAGGCGACGGGGCTGGAAGCGTTCCAGCTTGCCTATATACGCCATGGCGTGATGGCATCGACGGCCGTGCCGGTGATGAAGTTCGGTGAAGTGTGCGCCGGGCTGGTGATCCGCGCATCCCGGCCGGATTTCTTTTCTCCGGAAATGATCGAGTTGCTGCAGCAGGCTGCCGCCAGTATCGGGCTGGGCCTGGAGGCGCACGAACAACGTCGGTTGCTGTTGCAGTCGGTGCGCGACGAAGCCCGTCAACGTCGCGCGCTTCGCGTGCTCAGCGAAATGGTCAAGGTGGTCACGCGCAGCGCGGACGAAGCCGCGTTGCTGGCTGACGCTTGTCGGGTGGCCCGGAACATCGGCGGTTATCAGGTCGCCTGGATCGGACTGCTTGATGGTGGCTCGGCAACCACGTTGCGGTTGCGCGCGCATCAGGGCCTGGCGAATGTATCCGGGAAGACCACTCTCGATTTGACCGACCCGGTGCATGCCGACAAGCTGGCGATCAAGGCGATACTGTCCGGACATGCCGCGATCGGATACCTGCATTGGAACGATTGCGGCGAGTGGCCGTTTGGCGAGGACTTCCGCGGGCTGCATGCTTTGCTTGCGTTGCCGTTGTGTGTGCACGGCGCAAGCCTTGGCGTCATGGTAATCGGGACAGTCGAGGCGCAGGCCTTTGCCGGCGTCGAAGTGCAGGTTTTTTCGGAAATGGCGTTCGAACTCGGGCTGGGCATCCAGGTGCAGCGGGCCCGCGCTGCGCGTCAAATGGCCGAGCAGGACCAGCGATTCACGCTCGAATACTTCCATGCCGTGTTGTCGAACCTGCACGCCGGCATCCTGGTGATGTCGCAAGACGGCCGTGTGAAGTTCGCCAACCAGGCGTTCTGCAAGCTGTTCGGCCTGTCCGAGTCGCCGGCGGAGCTGGAGGGTCTCGCCACGGTGGAAATCTATGCGCTGCTGAAGCAGGCCTATGAAAACCCGGACCACGAGTGGCTGCGTATCCAGGAAAACCTGGCTCGTGGCGAAGTGGTTCGCAGCGACCAGGTTTCGACAAAGGATGGGCGTGTCTTCCTGTGCGATTTCACGCCGATCGTGATCGACGGCCAGTCGCGGGGAGTGTTGTGGCATCAGCGGGACATCACCGAACAAAAGACGCATGAGGCCCGCGTGGAGCGCCTGGCCTTTTATGACATCGTTACCGGATTGCCCAATCGGCGGCTGCTGTTTCAGTTGCTCGACCAGGCGCGCATCGAGGCAGATAACCGGCACACCTTGCTCGCCGTGGGCGTGCTCGATCTCGACCGGTTCAAGGGCGTCAACGATACCCTCGGGCATGGCGGTGGCGACCTGGTGCTGACCGAGACATCCGCCCGGATCGTGGGCATGTTGCGTGATGTGGATGTGCTGGCCCGGTTCGGTGGGGACGAGTTCGCGCTGGTGATTCCGGGGCTCGACAGCAAGGAGCAACTGGAGGTCATAAGCCGCTGCGTGCTGAAGGCGCTGCGGGCGCCGTTCATCCTGATGGACGAGCAGTTCTACCTGTCAGCGAGTATCGGCTGGACGTTGTATCCGTTCGACAAATCCGATGCCGAAGGACTGGTGCGGCATGCCGATCTGGCGATGTACGCGGCAAAGGAGGACGGCAAGGACCGCGGCGCACTGTACGAGCCGGAGATGGAGCTGGAGCGGCTGCGCCTGCAGGCCATGCGCGAGCGTTTCGCCCAGGCTTTGGCGCAGTCGCGGCTGCAATTGCTGTTCCAGCCGATCGTCTACATCGACGGCTTGCCCGGCCTGCACGGCGTGTCGGGAATGGAAGCGTTGCTGCGCCTGCAGGATGCAGAACACGGGCTGATCGAACCGGCCAATTTCATCCATGTACTGGATGACCCGCAGTTGGCGCGACCGATCGGCCGCTATGTGCTCAACGAGGCACTGCGGCAATGCCAGTCGTGGATCGAAGCAGGTGTTTCGTTGCCGGTTTCGGTGAATATCAGCACCCGTCATCTGCTGCATCCGGCTTTCCTGAGCGATATCGAGGCCGCGCTCGACAACGCTCCCGACGTGATGGATGTGGGCTTCGGCATCGAGGTCACCGAGACCGGACCGGTGATGGACCATGCGCAGGCGAAGCTGGTCATCGAGGAGTGCCGGCGGCGCGGCATACGGGTCGGGCTGGACGATTTCGGCACCGGCAGCGCATCGCTGAGCCACATCCAGCAGCTCGACATCGAGCACATCAAGCTGGACCAGAGCTTCGTGCAGGGCATCCTCAGCGACGAGCGCAACATGGCGATCGCGGCGGGCGTCATCACCACGGCACGCATGCTGTCCAAGACGGTCATCGCCGAAGGCGTCGAGACCTCCGAGCAGGGCGATCTGCTGGCGTCGCTGGGATGCCACCAGTTGCAGGGTTTCTCGATTTCGCGGCCGATGCCTGGGCCATCGGTTCCGGGCTGGGTCACACGCTGGGTGCCGCCGGATTCGTGGGGGCGCCTGGTCAGCGAACGCCGCTCGCAGATCGCCAGCCGGGTGGGCCTATCGTGACGATCCGGTGTCACGGGAGCTGGAGTGCGCGGGAAAGATGGTGCGAGCGGATCGCACCGTTTAAGATGGCTTGCATCGCCCGGACCGTTCGATCGCCCGGCAGGAGCCCCGCATGAAACCCGTCGGCGCCCGTCAGGGCATCATCTCTCTGAAGATCAAGGACGCGGCGTCGCTGTACAACGCGTACATGCCGTTCCTCAAGAACGGCGGGCTATTTGCGCCGACGGCGCAGTCGTACACGCTGGGCGACGAAGTGGTGTTGCTGGTGACTCTGGCCGAAGAAACCGAGCGGCTTTCGGTAGTTGGCAAAGTGGTATGGATCAGTCCGCTCGGTGCGCAGGGAAATCGCACGGCCGGCATCGGCATCCATTTCAACGAATCGAGCGATGCCGAAGCGGCACGCAGCCGGATCGAGAACATCCTCGCCGGCACGCTGACTTCCGAGCGACCCACGCACACGATGTGACGATGCTGTCATGCAGGCGATCGCGTCTGTATGGCCTTCAATACTTGTCGTCTTACCCATGCGCGCTGATACAATGTCGTGATTCGCGATCCCACCTCGCGGAATATCGGACGTTCGCGGTTCCATGCCCGCGAACGTGGCTAACAGCCTATGGCCGTGTCGGCCATGCCGGATCGAAGTTGCCGGACCGTCCCCGCGGTCACTGATGCGCCCGATGGCGCGGAGGTACGTTGCATCGTGCTTGCCGAATACTGGCCCGTTCTGTTGTTCATCGGAGTTGCCGCCGGCCTGGGGTTGGTGTTGCTTGCGATCGGTCTTCTTGCCGGTCCGAGCCGTCCCGAAGCGGAAAAACTCGCGCCGTACGAGTGCGGCTTCGAGGCGTTCGAGGATGCCCGCATGCGCTTCGACGTGCGCTACTACCTGCTGGCGATCCTGTTCATCATTTTCGACCTCGAAATCGCCTTCCTGTTTCCGTGGGCGGTGGTGTTCGAGAAGATCGGCGTCACTGCGCTGGTGGAAATGGCGCTGTTCCTGCTGTTGCTGATCATCGGCTTTGCCTACGTGTGGAAGAAGGGAGCGCTGGAATGGGAGTGATCGATTCCATCAGCCGGACGATGCACAACCCGGCTCCCGTCAACGTGGTCGACGACATCCTGCGGCCTGGCGGCGACAACCTGCTGGTGCAGCGCGGCTTCGCCACCGCGCGCATCGACGAGTTGATGAACTGGGCACGCACCGGCTCGATGTGGCCGATGACCTTCGGCCTTGCCTGCTGCGCGGTGGAGATGATGCATGCCGGCGCGGCGCGGCTGGATCTCGATCGCTACGGCGTGATCTTCCGCCCCAGCCCGCGCCAGTCCGACGTGATGATCGTGGCCGGCACGCTGGTCAACAAGATGGCGCCGGCGCTGCGCAAGGTCTACGACCAGATGCCCGAGCCGAAGTGGGTGATCTCGATGGGCAGCTGCGCCAATGGCGGCGGTTATTACCATTACTCCTATTCGGTAGTGCGCGGTTGCGATCGCATCGTGCCGGTGGACATCTACGTGCCCGGCTGCCCGCCGACGGCCGAGGCGCTGATCCACGGCATCCTGCAGTTGCAGAAGAAAATCCGCCGCACCAGCACCATCGCGCGTTCGTGAGGCCCTGACATGTCCGACACACATCCGACCTCGCTGGCCGAGCAACTCGCTGCGCGGTTCGGCGACACGCTGACGATCGGCAAGGTGCGCAACGAGGTCACCGCCGAACTCGCCGCCGCCGACCTGATTGCGGTGGCGACGGCATTGCGCGATGAGCCGGCTTTTCGCTTCAGCGAACTGGTCGACCTGTGCGGTGTCGACTACCTCGGCTACGGCCAGACCGAATGGGAAACCAACACCGCCGGCGGCGACGGTTTCTCGCGCGGCGTGGAAGGGCAGGCGATGGGCCGCTTCGACTGGGCCGCCCGCCCGCGCGGCAACGACGAGCCGCGGCGTTTCGCGTCGGTCATCCATCTGCTGTCGATCGAGCACAATCGTCGCCTGCGCCTGCGCGTGTTCTGCGAAGACGACACGCTGCCGGTGGTGCCGTCGCTGACCCTGGTGTGGCCGGGTGTGAACTGGTTCGAGCGCGAGACGTTCGACCTCTACGGCATCATCTTCGACGGCCATCCCGACCTGCGCCGCATCCTCACCGACTACGGTTTCGTCGGCCATCCATTCCGCAAGGATTTCCCGTTGATCGGCAACGTCGAAGTGCGCTACGACCCCGAGCAGAAGCGGGTGATCTACGAGCCGGTATCGATCGAGCCGCGCGTGCTGGTACCGCGCACCATCCGCAACGATGCCGACCTGGTGCAGGCCAGGACCGAAGCTGCCGACAAGTGGCGGGAGAACTGAGCATGCAGGAAATCCGCAACTACACGATGAATTTCGGTCCGCAGCACCCGGCCGCGCACGGCGTGCTGCGCCTGGTGATGGAGATGGACGGCGAGACCATCGTCCGCGCCGATCCGCACGTGGGCCTGCTGCACCGTGGCACCGAGAAGCTGGCCGAGTCGAAGCCGTTCAACCAGTCGATCGGCTACATGGATCGCCTCGACTACGTATCGATGATGTGCAACGAGCACGCCTACGTGAAGGCCATCGAAACCCTGCTGGGTATCGAGGCGCCGGAGCGCGCGCAGTACATCCGTACCATGTTCGACGAGATCACCCGCATCCTGAATCACCTGATGTGGATCGGCTCCAACGCGCTCGATCTCGGCGCCATGGCGGTGTTCCTTTACGCGTTCCGCGAACGCGAGGAACTGATGGACGTCTACGAGGCGGTGTCGGGCGCGCGCATGCACGCCACGTACTACCGCCCGGGCGGCGTCTATCGCGACCTGCCGGCGCAGATGTCGCAGTACCGCGAGTCGCCGTGGCACAAGGGCAACGACCTCAAGCGCATCAACAGCTGGCGCGAAGGTTCGATGCTCGATTACCTCGAAGCCTTCACCACCGACTTCCCGTCGAAGGTGGATGAATACGAAGACCTGCTCACCAACAACCGCATCTGGAAACAGCGCACTGTCGGCATCGGCGTGATCAGCCCGGAGCTGGCCCAGCAGTGGGGCATGACCGGCGCGATGCTGCGCGGCTCGGGCATTGCCTGGGACCTGCGCAAGAAGCAGCCGTACGCGAAATACGCCGAGATGGATTTCGACATCCCGGTCGGCGTCAACGGCGACTGCTACGACCGCTACCTGGTGCGCGTGGAAGAAATGCGCCAGTCCAACCGGATCATCCAGCAGTGCATCAAGTGGCTGAAGGTCAACCCCGGTCCGGTCATGCTGAAGAACTTCAAGGTCTCGCCGCCCTCGCGCGAAGAGATGAAGGAGGACATGGAAGCCCTCATCCATCACTTCAAGCTGTTCACCGAAGGCTATTGCGTGCCGGCCGGCGAAGTCTACGCGGCGATCGAGGCGCCGAAGGGCGAGTTCGGCTGCTACCTGGTTTCCGACGGCGCCAACAAACCGTTCCGCGTGCATCTGCGCGCACCGGGCTTTGCCCATCTTTCATCCATGGACACCATCGTGCGCGGCCACATGCTCGCCGACGTGGTGGCCATGATCGGTACCTACGACCTCGTGTTCGGCGAAGTGGATCGCTGAGCCGGCACGACGGAGAAACGCATGAAAGCCACCGGACATTTCGAGCAGGTCAGGAACGTTGATCCGCTCACCGCACTCAACGATCACACCCGTCATCACATCGACGAGTGGGTCGCCAAGTTTCCGCCCGACCGCAAGCGCTCGGCGTTGATCCAGTCGCTGTTCGCCGCGCAGGAACAGAACAAGGGCTTCCTCACCGACGAGCTGATTGTCGCCGTGGCGAAGTACCTCGACCTGCCCACGGTGTGGGCCTACGAGGTCGCCAGTTTCTACTCGATGCTGGAGACCAAGCCGGTCGGCCGCAACAACGTGGCGATCTGCACCAACATCTCGTGCTGGCTGAATGGCGCGGAAGGCCTGGTGCGCCATTGCGAGAAGAAGCTCGGCATCAAGACCGGCGAAAGCACGCCGGACGGCCGCATCTACCTGAAGCAGGAAGAGGAATGCATCGCGGCTTGCGTGTACGCGCCGGCGATGACCGTCAACGGCCACTATCACGAGCATCTGACCATCGAAAAGCTCGATGAGATCCTCGACGGCCTGACCATCGATGGACCGGACGCGCATGGTCATGCGGCCGAGGGGAATCACTGATGGCCGTCGGACCCGCCCCGCAGGATCACCAGGTCGTCTACACCACGCTGCATTTCGACAAGCCGTGGGCGATGGACAGCTATGTGCAGATGGACGGCTACAATGCGTGGAAGAAAATTCTCGCCGAGAAGCCCGACCCGGCCACGCTGGTCGAGGAAATCAAGAAGAGCAGCCTGCGTGGGCGCGGCGGCGCGGGTTTCCCGACCGGCCTGAAATGGTCGTTCATGCCGAAAGGCACGATGCAGAAGTACATCCTGTGCAATTCGGATGAATCGGAACCCGGTACGGCGAAGGACCGTGACATCCTGCGCTACAACCCGCATGCGGTCATCGAGGGCCTGGCGATTGCCTGTTACTGCACCGGCTCCACCGTGGCCTACAACTACCTGCGTGGCGAGTTTCACCATGAGCCGTACGAGCACTTCGAAGAGGCGTTGAAGGAAGCGTATGCCGCTGGCCTGCTCGGCAAGAACGTGCAGGGCACCGGGATCGACGTGGACATCTATGCCGCGCTCGGTGCCGGCGCCTACATCTGTGGCGAAGAAACCGCGCTGATGGAATCACTGGAAGGCAAGAAGGGCCAGCCGCGTTTCAAACCGCCATTCCCGGCGGGCTTCGGTCTCTACGGCAAACCCACCACGATCAACAACACCGAGACCTATGCCTCGGTGCCGGCGATCCTGCGCAATGGCGCCGACTGGTTCCTCAATCTGGGCAAGCCGAACAACGGCGGTCCGAAGATCTTCTCGGTGTCCGGCCACGTCAACCATCCGGGCAACTTCGAGATTCGCCTCGGCACGCCGTTCAAGGATCTGCTGGCGCTGGCCGGTGGCGTGCGCAACGGCAACCAGCTCAAGGCGGTCATTCCGGGCGGCTCCTCGATGAAGGTGCTGCCGGCCGACGTGATGCTTGAAAGCACGATGGACTACGATTGCTTGCAGAAGGCCGGCTCGGGTCTCGGTTCCGGCGCGGTGATCGTGATGGACGACACCACCTGCATGGTCCGGGTCTGCCATCGCATCGCGCGTTTCTACAAGGCCGAATCCTGCGGCCAGTGTACGCCGTGCCGCGAAGGCACCGGCTGGATGTATCGCGTGCTGAGCCGCATCGTCGAGGGCAACGGTACGCAGGACGACCTGCACCGGTTGAAGGCGATCGCAGGGCAGATCGAAGGCCACACCATCTGTGCGTTCGGCGAAGCCGCCGCATGGCCGGTGCAGGGTTTCCTTGCGCGGTTCTGGAACGAATTCGAATACTTCGTGCAGCACGGCCGTTCGATGGTCGACGACAAGCTGGCCGAAGCAAACCCTGGATTGAATCAGCGTGGAGTTGCTGCATGAGCGCGCAGCCAGCCAACAACGCCGCCCCCGACCTGGTTAACATCGAGGTCGACGGCAAGCCCACGCAGATCCGCAAGGGCGCGATGATCATCGAGGCGGCCGACGCGATCGGCATCGCGATCCCGCGTTTTTGCTACCACCGCAAGCTGCCGATCGCCGCGAACTGCCGCATGTGCCTGGTCGACGTGGAGATGGGCGGCAAGCCCATGCCCAAGCCGCAGCCGGCCTGCGCCACGCCAGTGGCCGAGGGCATGAAGGTGACCACGCGCTCCGACAAGGCGCTGAAGTTCCAGAAAGACGTGATGGAGTTCCTGCTGATCAACCATCCGCTCGACTGCCCGATCTGCGACCAGGGCGGCGAGTGCGAGTTGCAGGACGTGGCGCTCGGCTACGGCCGCAGCGTGTCGCGCTACACCGAGCGCAAGCGCACCATCGCCGACGAGAACCTCGGCCCGCTGGTTGCCACCGAAATGACCCGCTGTATCCAGTGCACGCGCTGCGTGCGCTTCACCAGCGAGATTGCCGGCACGTACGAATTGGGTGGCATGAGCCGCGGCGAGAATCTGCAGATCGGTACCTACATCGGCAAGACGCTAGAGACCGAACTGTCGGGCAACATCATCGACGTGTGCCCGGTCGGCGCGCTCACCAACAAGCCGTTCCAGTTCCAGGCGCGTGCGTGGGAGCTGATCGCCAAGCCGTCGATCGGCTATCACGATGCCCTCGGCTCCAACCTGTGGCTGCACACGCGCCGTGGCGAAGTGCTGCGCACGGTGCCGCGCGACAACGAATCGATCAACGAGTGCTGGCTGTCCGATCGCGACCGCTATAGCCATCAGGGCCTGTACGCCGCCGACCGCATCAGCGCACCGGAAGTGAAGCGCAACGGCCAGTGGCAGGCGACCACCTGGGAAGACGCGCTGAGCGTCGCGGGTGAAGCCCTGCGCAAGGCGCCGGGCAGCGAGCTGGGCGTGCTGGTGCATCCGTCCACCTCGAACGAGGAAGGCGACCTGCTGATGCGACTGGCCCGCGGCTTGGGCAGCGCGCACATCGACCACCGCCTGCGCCAGCTCGATTTTGCAGACAACGCAGTGGCTCGGTCGTTCGGTTTGCCGGTGGCCGGGTTCGTCCAGGTCGGCGCGGCGCTGCTGGTCGGTTCCGACCTGCGCCACGAGTTGCCGCTGCTCAACCATCGCCTGCACCAGGCGGTGAAGAAGGGCGCGAAGGTCTATGCGGTCAATCCCGCGCATTTCGATTTCAACTACATGCTGGCCGGCGAGTCGATCGTCGCGCCGCAGGCGCTGGTCGATGCCCTGCTTGCCCTGGCGAAAGCTGCGGTAGGGACCGGAGCGTCTGCGCCAGCCGCGCTCGCCGATGCGATCAGTGCCGCGCCGAGCGACGATGGCGACAAGGATGCGATAGCCGCCCTGAAGCAGTCGGCGGAGCAGGGCAAGGCGGTCGTGATCCTCGGCGAAGCGGCGGTGACCCATCCGCAGGCGTCGTGGTTGCGTGCGATTGCACGGTTCATCGCCGAGGCTACCGGCGCGGCGTACAACGAGCTTCCGGTCGGCGCCAACGCCGTCGGCCTGGCGAAGCTCGGCGTGGTGCCAGGCAACGGTGGGCTGGATGCGCGGGCGATGCTGGCGCAGCCGCGCAAGAGTTATCTACTGTATGGCGTGGAGCCGCCACACGACTTTGTCGATGGCGCTGCGATTCTCAAGGCGCTGCACGAAGCGGAGCAGGTGGTGGCGTTCAGCGCCTACGCCAGCCCGGCTCTGCGCGATGTGGCTGACGTGATCCTGCCGATCGCGTTGTTGCCGGAAATCGATGCCACGCTGGTCAACGTCGACGGTCTCGCGCAGGGCGTGCTGCCCGGTGCGAAGGCGCCCGGTCAGGCGCGTCCCGGCTGGCGCGTGCTGCGTGCACTCGGCGGCGCGCTGAAGTTGGCCGGTTTCGAGTTCGACGACCTTGCCGGCCTGCGTGACGGCATCAGCGAACGTGCGGTCGCGGCGCACAACGATTTGGCGGTGCGTTCCGCACAGGATGGCCTGACCCGTCTCGCCACTTGGCCGATCTATCGCGGCGATGCCGTGCTGCGTCGTGCCACCGCATTGAATGCGCATCCGCTCAATCGCGCGCCGGCCGTGCGCGTGAATGCGATTGAAGCGAGTCGGCTCGGTCTTGCCGACGGCAGCAGCGTGCAGGTGGCCAACGTGCAACTGCCACTGGTGGTCGATGCATCGGTGCCGGACGGCACGGCATGGATCGAGGCGGCCCAGGATTCCACCGCCGCATTGCCGCCGTATGGCGCACCCATCACCTTGAGCAAGGCATAAGCATCATGGCTGATCAACTCATCAACCAGGTCTTGTGGCCGCTCATCTACATCCTGTGCATCACGGTGCCGTTGATCATCGCGGTGGCGATGTTCGTGTACTGGGAGCGCAAGGTCATCGGCTGGATGCATGTTCGCATGGGGCCGAACAAGATCGGACCGTTCGGCCTGCTGCAGGCGTTCGCCGACGTGTTCAAGCTGCTGCTGAAGGAGGTCATCCTTCCGACCAGCGCGAACCGTTTCCTGTATTACCTTGCGCCGCTGCTGGCGCTGGTTCCCGCGCTGGCGGCATGGGCGGTGATTCCGTTCAGCAGCAGGATGGTGCTGTCGAACGCCAACGCCGGCGTGCTGTACCTGCTGGCGATGACCTCACTGGGCGTGTACGGCATCATCCTCGCGGGCTGGGCTTCGAACTCGCGTTACGCGTTGCTGGGCGCGATGCGCTCCGCGGCGCAGGTCATTTCGTACGAGCTGGCGATGGGCTTGTGCCTGGTCTGCGTGCTGGTGCTCGCCGGCAGCCTCAACCTCACCGACATCGTCAACGCGCAGGCCGGCAGCAAGGGTCTCTTCGACTGGTTCTGGCTGCCGCTGCTGCCGGTGTTCGTGATCTATTTCATCTCCGGCGTGGCCGAAACCAACCGCGCGCCGTTCGACGTGGCCGAAGGCGAGTCGGAAATCGTCGCCGGCTTCCACGTGGAATATTCCGGCTCCGCTTTCGCGATCTTCTTCCTGGCCGAATACGCCAATATGATCTTGGTCAGCTTCCTGGCCTCGATCCTGTTCATGGGTGGCTGGCTGAGTCCGCTGCAAGGCTGGATCCACGCGGACGTGTCGCCGTGGGTGAACTGGATCTGGACCGGCGGCTTCATCTGGCTGTTCATCAAGGCCTTCGTGTTCGCCTTCATGTTCCTGTGGTTCCGCGCCACTTTTCCGCGCTATCGCTATGACCAGATCATGCGATTGGGCTGGAAGGTATTCATCCCCATCGCGATCGTGTGGGTTCTCGTTGCCGGCTGCATGAAGTATTTCGGCCTGGTCAGCATCGGTACGGGGGTCTGAAGAAGCTCATGTCCAGCGTTACCCGCTATTTCAAGAGTCTTTTGCTGGTCGAACTGTTCCAGGGCATGGCGCTGACCATGCGCTACATGTTCAAGCCGAAGTACACCGTGCGCTATCCGATGGAGCACATTCCGAAGTCGAACCGTTTCCGCGGCCTGCATGCATTGCGCCGCTATGCGAACGGCGAGGAACGCTGCATCGCCTGCAAGCTGTGCGAGGCGGTGTGTCCGGCATTGGCGATCACCATCGATTCCGCGCCGCGCGAGAGCGACGGCCAGCGCCGCACCACGCGCTACGACATCGACCTGTTCAAGTGCATCTACTGCGGCTTCTGCGAAGAGAGTTGTCCGGTCGATTCGATCGTCGAGACCAGCATCCACGAATACCATTTCGAGCATCGCGGCGAGAACGTGGTGACCAAGCCGCAGCTGCTCGCCATCGGCGACCGCTTCGAACGGCAGATCGCCGCCGATCGCGCACAAGACGCGGCGTACCGCTGAGGCCCACGATGAATCTTCAACTGCTGCAACTCATCTGCTTCTATGCCTTCGGCTTTGTCACCGCGGCCGCGGCGCTGTCGGTGATCACGCTGAAGAACACCGTGCACGCGGTGCTGGCGCTGGTGCTGACCTTTTTCACTGCGGCCTGCCTGTGGATGCTGATCGACGCGGAGTTCCTGGCGCTGGCGCTCATCGTGGTCTACGTCGGCGCGGTGATGGTGCTGTTCCTGTTCGTGGTGATGATGCTCGACATCGACCAGGAGCGGCTGCGCGAGGGCTTCGTGAAATTCCTGCCGGTCGGCCTGATCGTCGCGCTGGTGATGCTGGTGGAGATGCTCGGGTTGATCGGCGTGCGGGCGATGCACGCGCGCGTGATGGGCGTCGACCCGGCCGCGGCCGCCGGCATGTCCAACACCGAGTGGCTCGGCACGGCGCTGTACACGAAATACCTGCTGCCGTTCGAGGTCGCTGCCCTGATCCTTACCGTGGGCGTGGTAGCGGCGGTGGCGCTGACCCTGCGCCAGCGTGCCGATGCGCGTTACGAAACCGCCGCCCAGCAGGTCAAGGTCAATCCGCGTGATCGCGTGCGCATCGTGAAGATGGCCGCCGAACGCCCCGACGAACCGACCGACTCCCCCGACAACTCCGCACAGGGGCCGCAATCATGATCACGCTCTCGCATTACATCGTGCTTGGCGCCGTATTGTTCTGCATCGCCGTCGCCGGCCTGTTCATCAACCGCAAGAACGTGATCGTGCTGCTGATGTCGATCGAGCTGATGCTGCTCGCGGTGAACATGAACTTCGTGGCGTTCTCGCGCTTCCTCGGTGACGTCTCCGGCCAGGTGTTCGTGTTCTTCATCCTTACCGTGGCCGCGGCGGAAGCCGCCATCGGCCTGGCGATCTTGGTACTGCTGTTCCGCAATCGCAGCACGATCAACATCGCCGACATCGACAGCATGAAAGGGTGAGGGGCGGCGTTCGCGACATGCCGGTGGCATGTCGCGCCGCTCCGAACGACCGGACATGGATGTCCGGGCCGGCAGGCACCATGGACGGTTTCTTGCAAAACTTGTGGTACGCAGCAATGGAAGAAAAATGGTGATATCCACACACATCCTGCTGACGATCGCACTGGCGCCGCTGGTCGGCTGCGTGCTGGCCGGGTTCCTCGGCAAGTTCCTCGGTCGCGCCGGTTCGCACACCGTCACCATCCTCGGTGTGGCGATTTCCTGCGCGCTGTCGTTCTATGTGCTCTACCAGCTCACGCTCGGCGGTGCCATCGAGTACAACCAGAACCTCTACACCTGGTTCCAGATCGGCCCGTTCAACGCCAGCGTCGGTTTCATGGTCGACCGGCTGACCGCGATGATGCTGGTGGTGGTGAGCTTCGTGTCGCTGCTGGTGCACGTCTACACCATCGGCTACATGAGCGACGACCCGGGCTACAAGCGTTTCTTCAGCTACATCTCGCTGTTCACCTTCTCGATGTTCATGCTGGTCATGAGCAACAACTTCATGCAGCTGTTCTTCGGCTGGGAAGCGGTGGGCCTGGTGTCGTACCTGCTGATCGGCTTCTGGTACAAGCGGCCGACCGCGATCTTCGCCAACCTCAAGGCGTTCCTGGTCAACCGCGTGGGTGATTTCGGTTTCCTGCTGGGCATCGCCGGCGTGCTGTATTTCCTCGGCACGCTGGATTACGCCACTGCGTTCGGTGCGGCGCCGGGCCTGATCGGAAAGAGCCTGCAGATCACTGCGAACACGCACTGGGACGCCGCCACGGTGATCTGCATCTGCCTGTTCATCGGCGCGATGGGCAAGTCGGCGCAGGTGCCGCTGCACGTGTGGCTGCCCGATTCGATGGAAGGCCCGACCCCGATCTCGGCGCTGATCCACGCGGCGACGATGGTGACCGCGGGTATCTTCATGGTGGCGCGCATGTCGCCGCTGTTCGAACTGTCGTCGACTGCGCTCAGCTTCGTGCTGGTGATCGGCGCCACCACGGCATTGTTCACCGGCTTGATCGGTATCGTGCAAAACGACATCAAGCGGGTCATTGCGTACTCGACGCTGTCGCAGCTCGGCTATATGACGGTGGCGTTGGGCGTGTCGATGTACAGCGGCGCGGTGTTCCATCTGATGACGCATGCGTTCTTCAAGGCGCTGCTATTCCTCGGCGCCGGCTCGGTGATCATCGCGATGCATCACGAGCAGGACATGCGCTACATGGGCGGCCTGCGGCGGTACATGCCGATCACCTGGATCACCATGTGGATCGGTTCGCTGGCGCTGGTGGCGGTACCGTTCACCTCCGGCTTCTATTCGAAGGACGCGATCATTGAGGCGGTCGGCGAATCGCATCGCTGGGGTTCGCATTACGCCTATTTCTGCGTGATGGCCGGTGCGCTGGTGACCGGCTTGTACACGTTCCGCCAGATGTACCTGACCTTTCACGGCAAGGAGCGCTTCAAGGTCGTCGCGCATCATGGCCATGGTCACCATGACGGCCACCATGAGCCGGGCGTGCTCGAACATGCGCCGAAGGAATCGCCATGGGTGGTGACGCTGCCGCTGGTGTTGCTGGCGATACCGTCGCTGCTGGTCGGTTTCTTTACTGTCGGGCCGGTGCTGTTCGGCAACTGGTTCGGCCGTGCGATCCATGTGGACGAGGCGAACAACGTGCTGGCCGAACTGGGTCAGGAGTTCCATGGTTCGCTGGCGATGGCGCTGCACGGGTTCACCCAGCTGCCGTTCTTCCTGGTGCTGGCCGCGTTCGCGATCACCACTTACATCTATCTGTTCAACCCGGCTTTGGCTGGCAAGATCAAGAACGCCTTGAAACCGTTGTGGACGGTGCTCGACCGCAAGTACTGGGTCGACAACGTCTATTTCGCGGTATTCGCCCGCGGTGGCGTGGCGCTGGGTCGCGGTTTCTGGAAAGTGGGCGAGCAGGGTGCGATCGACGGTGCGATGGTCAACGGTTCGGTGAGCGTGGTTCACCGCATCGCCGCCCTGGCGCGCCGCCTGCAGTCGGGTTACCTCTATCACTACGCGTTCGCGATGATCCTCGGCCTGATCCTGCTGATGGGCGGCTACTGGATCGTCGATTCCGGGCTCATGGGTTCCGGGCTGGCCGGGCAATAAGGGAAGCAGGCACACATGTTCAATCACTTGCTCAGTCTGCTGATCTGGCTCCCCGTCGTCGGGGCCATTCCGGTGCTGCTCGCCGGAAACGCCCGTCCCAACCTTGCGCGTTGGCTGTCGATGCTGGTGGCGGTGCTGACCTTCGTGGTCAGCCTGTTCCTGCTGCTGCAATACCATGCCGATGCAGGTGGCATGCAGCTGTCCGAAAACTATCTGTGGATCGCCTCGTGGGGCGTGCACTACGGCCTGGCGGTGGACGGCATTTCGGTCGCGCTGATCGTGATGACCACCTTCGTCGGCATCCTCGTAGTGGCTGGCGCGTGGGAGGTCATCCAGGACCGGCCGCACCAGTACATGGCCGCGATGCTGATGCTCGAAGGCCTGCTGATCGGCGTGTTCTGCGCCACCGATGCATTGCTGTTCTACGCGCTGTTCGAGGCGATCCTGATTCCGATGTTCATCCTGATCGGCATCTGGGGCGGGCCGCGCAGGGTCTACGCGACGCTGAAGTTCTTCATCTACACGTTCTTCGGCTCGGTCTTCATGCTGGTCGCGCTGCTGTACCTGTACCAGAAGGCCGGCACGTTCGACATGGCCACGCTGGCCGCCCTGCCGCTGACCATGACCGAGCAGACCTGGATCTTCTTTGCGTTCCTGATCGCGTTCGCGATCAAGGTGCCGATGGTGCCGGTGCATACCTGGCTGCCGGACGCGCACGTCGAGGCGCCGACCGGCGGTTCGGTGGTGCTGGCGGCGGTGATGCTGAAGGTCGGCACGTACGGCATGCTGCGTTTCATCCTGCCGATCGTGCCGGACGCGGGCGCGCATTTCGCATGGCTGGTGATCGTGCTGAGCCTGGTGGCGATCGTCTACATCGGTTATGTCGCGCTGGTGCAGGAGGACATGAAGAAGCTGGTGGCGTATTCGTCGGTGGCCCACATGGGCTTCGTCACGCTGGGCATCTTCATCGCGTTCCTGCTGGTGCGCGAATCCGCCAACACCGACATGGCCGAGCTGGGCATGCAGGGTGCGATGGTGCAGATGATCTCGCACGGCTTCGTCTCCGGCGCGATGTTTACCTGCATCGGCGTGCTGTACGACCGCATGCACACGCGCCAGATCAAGGACTACGGCGGCGTCATCAATGTGATGCCGTGGTTCGGCTTCTTCTACATGTTGTTCGCGATGGCCAACTGCGGCCTGCCGGGCACCAGCGGTTTCGTCGGCGAGTTCATGGTGATCCTGGCCAGTTTTGCTGCCAATCCGTGGATCGCGCTGTTCGCCGCGTTCACCCTGATCATCGGCGCGGCCTACACGCTGTGGCTGGTCAAGCGCGTGCTGTGGGGTGAGATCACCAACCCGCACGTGGCCGAGATGAAGGAAATCAATGGCCGCGAAACGTTCGTGCTGGTCGCCTTTGCTGCGGCCGTGCTGGCGTTGGGCGTCTGGCCGCAACCGCTGGTCCACCTGATGGGCAGCTCGGTGTCGCAGCTGGTTCATCAGCTCGCCATCCGCAAGATCTGATCTGGATAGAACATGCCGAATTTGAATGACATCCTGATCATGCTGCCGGAGTTCTACTTGGTGGCGGCGGCGTGCCTGCTGTTGCTGCTGGACGCCTTCATGAAGCCCGAGCAGCGGTCGGTGCTGCACTGGCTGTCGATCATCGTGCTGGTGGTGGCGATCTACCTGGTGATCGCGGGCCAGCCGGAACATGCGGTAACGGCCTTCGGCGGCATGTTCGTGCGCGATGAGGTGGCGGAGATCCTCAAGGTCTTCGCGCTGGGCACGACGGTGCTGGTGTTCGTCTACGCCAGGCCTTATCTGATCGACCGCAAGTTGCTGATCGGTGAGTTCTACACGTTGATGATCTTTGCCGTGCTCGGCGTGATGCTGCTGGTTTCCGCCGGCAACTTGGTGACTGTCTACCTTGGGCTGGAGTTGCTGTCGCTGTCGTCGTACGCGCTGGTCGCGTTGAACCGGGATGCGCCATTGCCATCCGAAGCGGCGATCAAGTATTTCGTGCTGGGTGCGCTGGCGTCGGGCATGTTGCTGTACGGCATGTCGATGGTCTACGGCGCCTCGGGCATGGGCGGCACGCCGACGCTGGATCTGGCGCAGTTGCACCACGTGATGAGCTACACCAAGGCGCCGACGCTGTTGCTGTTCGGCCTGATCTTCATGATCGTGGGCGTCGGTTTCAAGCTCGGAGCCGCGCCGTTCCACATGTGGATTCCGGACGTCTACCAGGGTGCGCCAACGCCGGTAACCGCGTTCATCGCATCGGGCTCCAAGCTCGCCGCGTTCGGCATGGCGTTCCGGCTGCTCGACAGCGGCATGGGCGACTTGTCGCACCAGTGGCAGTTGATGCTGGCGGTGCTGGCGGTCGTTTCGCTGGCGATCGGCAACCTGGTCGCGATCGTGCAGACCAACCTCAAGCGCATGCTGGCATATTCGACCATCTCGCATATGGGTTACCTGCTACTCGGCCTTTCCGCAGCCAGCCCGGAAGGGTATGCCGCGGCGATGTTCTACGCGATCTGCTATGCGCTGATGAGCGTGGCCGCGTTCGGCGTCATGCTGGCGCTGGCGCGCGCAGGTTTCGAGTGCGAGGAAATCGCCGACCTGAAGGGCCTTGCGAAGAAGTCGCCATGGATGGCGTTCCTGATGCTGTTGACGATGTTCTCGCTGGCCGGCGTGCCGCCGTTGTTCGGATTCTGGGCGAAGGCGCTGGTGCTTGAAGCGGCGATCCATGCCCACATGTTGTGGCTGGCAATCGTCGGCATCGTGTTCGCGATCATCGGCCTTTACTACTACCTATACGTGATCAAGGTGATGTATTTCGACCAGCCCGCCGAAGGCAGCGTGCTGCAGCCGAAACCGGATGCACCGCTGCGCGTGATGCTCTCGCTCAACGCCCTTGCGCTGCTGGCGTTGGGACTGTATTGGGGGCCGTTGCTGGGCTGGTGCAGGCACGCTTTCGGCATCTAGTTCCAGCAAATAATCGGCGCCGATACTTGCAAGAAACCGGCCATCCCGGTAAACTCTTTGGACTCTGATGCGGGGTGGAGCAGTCTGGCAGCTCGTCGGGCTCATAACCCGAAGGTCGCAGGTTCGAATCCTGCCCCCGCTACCAGATCTTTCTTGATACAAGAAAGCCTCCTAGTGAGGCTTTTTTGTTGGGCGCATGGAAGCGTCGCGTATGGCTGCGCTGCAGCCGCGCCGGCAGAAGCTGCACGAGGAGGAACATCGGCGTGATAAGGAAATGGGCCGTTGGAGCCCATTTTTTGTTTCTGGCGGCATGAGACAAGCGAATCCATGGACACACAGGCACTGGCACAACGCTTCACCGAGGTACTGGCCGATCTGGGCCTGGAATGCATCGGCGTGGAGTTCACCCCGTCGCACGGGCAGAGTACGCTGCGCGTTTACTTGGACCTTGTGGACAAGGACGGTGCGGCAGAGGGCGAACGTCGCGAAGTCGGTATCGAGGATTGCGAAACGGCCAGCCGCGAGCTGTCCGCGCTGCTCGATGTCGAGGATCCGATCCCTGGCCATTATGCGCTGGAGGTTTCCTCGCCGGGCATCGATCGACCGCTGTTCACCGCCGCGCAGTTCGCGAAGGTCGGCGGACAGGAAGTGAAATTGCTGCTGAAGGCGCCGCTGGAAGGACGTCGTCGCCTGCGCGGCAAGTTGATCTCGGTGGAAGGCGAACATATTTCGCTGGAAGCGGAGGGCAAGACATTCGAATTCGATCACGCGCTGGTGGAAAGTGCGCGTGTGGTGCCGGACTGGGTGGCGCTGGGCTATGCGCCGCAGCCCAAGCGCGGTGGTGGAAAGACGGCGGCCGCCAAGGCGCCGAAGTAATCAACACGAAACAATCAATCAGAACGATGGGATGCCGGTCGGCACCTACGGAGTTGCTGCAATGAGCAAAGAACTTTTGCTGGTCGTTGATGCGGTCGCCAATGAAAAGGGCGTGCCGCGCGAAGTCATTTTCGAAGCGATGGAAGCTGCACTGGCGTCCGCCGCCAAGAAGCGCTATCCGGACGAAGAGCCGGATATCCGCGTGTCGATCGATACGGACACCGGCGAATACGAGACCTTCCGCCGCTGGGAAATCATCGCCGACGATGGCGAGATGGAATCGCCGTTCTACCAGCTACGCCTGATGGATGCGCTGGACGAACGCCCCGATGCCCAGTTGGGCGAATACATCGAGCAGCAGGTCGAGAACGCCGAATTCGGCCGCATCGCCGCACAGGCCGCCAAGCAGGTGATCGTGCAGCGCGTGCGCGAAGCCGAGCGCCAGCAGGTGGTCGATGCGTTCGCCGACCGTGTGGGCGAGCTGGTCACCGGCATCGTCAAGCGCGTCGAGCGCGGCAACATCTACCTCGACCTGGGCAGCAATGCCGAGGCGTTCATTCCACGCGACAAGACGATTCCACGCGAATCGGCCCGCGTCGGTGACCGCGTCCGCGGCTACCTGTATGAGGTGAAATCCGAAGTCCGCGGCCCGCAGTTGTTCGTGTCGCGCGCGGCGCCGGAATTCATGATCGAGCTGTTCAAGCTCGAAGTGCCGGAAGTCGGCCAGGGCCTGGTCGAGATCAAGGGCTGCGCCCGCGATCCGGGCGACCGCGCGAAGATCGCCGTGCTGGCGCACGACAGCCGCACCGATCCGATCGGTGCGTGCATCGGCATGCGCGGTTCGCGCGTGCAGGCGGTCTCCAACGATCTCAACGGCGAGCGCGTCGACATCATCCTGTGGCACGAGAACCAGGCGCAGTTCGTGATCAACGCGATGGCGCCGGCGGAAGTCCAGTCCATCATCATGGACGAGGAAAAGCACTCGATGGATATCGCGGTGGCCGAGGACAAGCTGTCCCAGGCGATCGGTCGCGGCGGCCAGAACGTGCGCCTCGCCAGCAAGCTCACCGGTTGGCAGCTCAATGTGATGACGCAGGACCAGGTCACCGCCAAGAGCGAGTCCGAGCAGGAAGTCGCGCGCCAGTTGTTCATGGACAAGCTTGAAGTGGATCAGGAAATCGCGGTCATCCTCGTGCAGGAGGGTTTTTCCAGCGTCGAGGAAATCGCCTATGTGCCGAGTGCCGAGCTGCTTGCCGTGGAAGGCTTCGACGAGGACATCGTCGAGGAACTGCGTGCCCGTGCGCGCGATGCGCTGCTGACCGAGGCGTTGGCGGTGGAGGAGGGCGTCGACGAGCACCATCCGTCGGACGAACTGCTCGCACTGGATGGCATGGACGAGTCGACGGCCTACGCGCTGGCGGCCCGCGAAGTGAGCACGGTCGACGACCTGGCCGACCTGGCGGTGGATGACCTGATCGACATCGAAGGCATGGATGAAGCGCGCGCAGCGGCGCTGATCATGGCGGCGCGTGCGCCGATGATCGAGCGGCTGGAGAAAGGCGGCTAACCGCGGACGGCGGCACCTTGGACGGGTTGCCGGGAGAGGCTTGAAACAGCCTTTCGACATGGATGGAGGTGGCGGCGCAGACCATGCCGCACGAAGATGATAAGCGCGGGAACGGCGGAGCAAAGAACACGATGTCGGACGTCACGATCAAACAACTCGCCCAGGTACTGGGCATGCCGGTCGACCGGTTGCTCACGCAACTGGGCGAGGCGGGCATGAAATTCTCCGACCAGGAGCAAGTCATCAGCAGCACCGAAAAGGTGAAGCTGCTCGGCTTCCTGCGTCGCACGCACGGCAAGAACGAAGCCGCCGCCGAAGTCGATGACAGCGCCCCGCGCCAGATCACCCTCAAGCGGCGCACCGTCGGCGAATTGAAAGTCGCCACGCCGGGCGCGCGCGGCGTGGCGGGTACAGCCAAGACGGTCAACGTCGAGGTGCGCGCCAAGCGGACCTACGTCAAGCGCAGCGTGATCGCCGAGGAAGCCAGCGCCGAGCCCGAGCGCGAGGATGCCGTGCGCAAGCTGCAGGAATCGCAGTTGCAACGCGAGCAGGAAGACCAGGAGCGCATCGATACCGAGCGGCGTCGGCAGGAGGAAGCGCAGCAGCGCGCCCACGACGAACAGCAGAAGCAACTGGAAAAGGAACAACAACGCCAGCAGGCGGCGGACGCCGCGTCGCAACCGCAACCGGCGGTCGTCGACAGCGACGCCGTCGAGGTGGCGCCGGAACCGGTGATCGAAGCCGTGCCCGACAAGCCGGCGGATTCGTCGGTCGTGCAGCGCATGGATACCCGCGAACTGGGCATGATCCTGCCGCGCATCCACGAACCGCGCAAACGCGAGAAGCTGGTGAAGCCTGTGCCCGTTGCCGCGCCGGCGGCGGCTCCCGTTGCGCCAGCCGCGCGTGCGGGTGCGCCTGCCAGCGCGCCGGCCGCTGCTGCCGCGCCGTCGACTGACGCCGCGCGCAACAAGCCGAAGCATTCGCGCGAGCGTGGCGAAAGCACCGGCAGCAAGGATGAGCGCGATGGCAGCAAGCGTTTCGCCGGTGGGCAGATGCACCTGAGCGAAGCCGACCGTGCCCGCCGTTCGTCCAGCAGCAAGCGGGGCAAGCCCGGCCGCAGCAATGCGCGCGAAATGCTTTCCCGCGGCAACCCCGGCAATTCGTCCGGTCCGCACGGCTTCTCGCGTCCCACCGCGCCGGTAGTGCGTGAAGTGGTCGTCGGCGATACCAACATCGTCGCCGAACTGGCGCAGAAGATGGCGGTGAAGGGATCGGAGGTGGTCAAGGCGCTGTTCAAGATGGGTGTCATGGCGACCATCAACCAGAGCATCGACCACGACACCGCGGTGTTGGTGGTGGAGGAACTTGGCCACACGCCGGTCGCGGACAGCCAGAACAACGCCGAGGAAACGCTGGCGGCGCATACCCAGAATGTCGAACTGGAAGGCGAGAAAGTCACGCGCCCGCCGGTGGTCACGATCATGGGCCACGTCGACCACGGCAAGACCTCGCTGCTCGATTACATCCGCACCACCAAGGTGGCCTCCGGCGAAGCCGGCGGTATCACGCAGCACATCGGCGCGTACCACGTGGAGACGTCCAAAGGCGTCATCACGTTCCTGGATACGCCGGGCCATGCCGCGTTCACGTCGATGCGCGCCCGCGGTGCGCAGTCGACCGACATCGTGGTGCTGGTGGTGGCCGCCGATGACGGCGTGATGCCGCAGACCGTGGAAGCGGTGAAGCACGCGCGCGCCGCCAAGGTGCCGCTGATCGTTGCGGTCAACAAGATGGACAAGGATGGCGCCAATCCCGACAACGTCAAGCAGGGGCTGGTGCAGTACGAAGTGGTGCCGGAAGACTGGGGCGGCGACGTCCAGTTCATACCGGTGTCGGCCAAGACCGGCGCCGGTGTCGAGGACCTGCTCGATGCGATCTCGGTGCAGGCCGAAGTGATGGAGCTTCGCGCCGTGGCCGACGGCCGCGCCTCGGGCGTGGTGATCGAATCCAGCTTGGATCGCGGTCGCGGTCCGGTGGCGACCGTGCTGGTGCAGCAGGGCACGTTGCGCAAGGGCGACTTCGTGGTCTGCGGCGTCGAGTACGGCCGCATGCGCGCGCTGATCGATGAAACCGGCAAGCAGGTGCTGGAAGCCGGTCCGTCGATTCCGGTACAGGTGCTCGGCTTGTCCGGCGTGCCGGAAACCGGCGACGACTTCGTCTGCGTCGAGGACGAGCGCCTGGCCCGCGAAGTGGCGCAGGAGCGCGAACTCAAGCGCCGCGAAACGCGCATGGTCAGCAAGAGCAACCGCCTCGAGGACATCATCGCCAAGATGGGCCAGGGCGTGGAGCAGCAGACGCTCAACATCCTGGTCAAGGGCGACGTGCAGGGTTCGGTCGAGGCGTTGCGCGAGTCGCTGACTCAGATCGGCAACGAGCGTGTGCGCGTCAACGTGGTTTCCTCGGGCGTCGGCGGCATCAACGAATCCGACGCCACGCTGGCCGCGGCATCGAAGGCGCTGATCATCGGTTTCAACGTGCGCGCCGATGCCTCGGCACGCAAGGTCATCGAGACGGCTGGCCTGGACGTGCGCTACTTCTCGATCATCTACGATGTGATCGACCAGGTCACTCAGGCGGCGACCGGTCTGCTCGGCATGGAAGTGCGCGAGGAGATCATCGGTACCGCCGAGGTTCGCGATGTGTTTCGCAGTTCCAAGTTCGGCGCCGTGGCCGGTTGCATGGTCACCGAAGGCACAGTCAAGCGCAGCAAGCCGATCCGTGTGCTGCGCGACAATGTGGTGATCTTCGAGGGCGAGCTGGAATCGCTGCGCCGGTTCAAGGAACTGGTCGACGAAGTGCGCAACGGCATGGAGTGCGGCATCGCCGTCAAGCAGTACAACGACGTGAAGCCGGGCGACCAGATCGAATGCTTCGAGCGCACCGAAGTGGCGCGCACGCTGTAACTTCTGAGGGACGAGAGGCGAGGGTCGAGTAGCGAGGGCATCATGCCACTTGGCTCTTGGCGACGATATTCAGTCCGAGTGGCGCCGCATCTTAGCGCCCTCGCTGCTCGCCTCTCGTCCCTATGCTTTACAAGGAATTCCTTATGCCCTCCCGCGACTTCAAACGTACTGACCGCATCGGCGCCGAACTGCGCCGCGAGCTGGGCTTGCTCGTGCATGCGGCCGTGCGCGATCACGGGCTGCCATCGGTGAGCGTGTCGGACGTGGAAATCACTCGCGACCTGGACTGGGCCACCGTCTGGGTCACCGCGCTGATGCCCGAGCAGGGCCTGCCCGCGGTGAAGGCGCTGAATGCGATTGGCCACGAGATCCGTCACTCGCTGGCGCACAGCGGTATGCGCATGCGCCGTGTGCCCGAACTGAAATTCAAGTACGACGATTCGGTGGACAAGGGCGAGCGGATCGAATCGCTGCTGCGCCAGCAGTCCCGCGACTTGGCTCCGCCTGCCGACGACAAGAACAAGAAGGACTGACGCGACCCGCGTTTTCCGCTGAGCCGATGAACCGTTCCCCGCGCATCCAATTCCGTGATCTGCACGGTATCGTGCTGCTCGACAAGCCCGTCGGCCTGAGTTCCAACCAGGCATTGCAGGCTGTCCGGCGCCTGTTGCGTGCGGCCAAGGGCGGCCATACCGGCGCGCTCGACCCGCTGGCGACCGGCTTGCTGCCGCTGTGTTTCGGCGAGGCGACCAAGCTGGCCGGGAGCCTGCTCGGTTCACGCAAGGCCTACGTCGCCGAATGCCGGCTCGGCGTCACCACCGACAGCGGCGACCGCGAGGGCGAGATTGTGCAGACGCGCCCGGTGCCGGTGCTGGACGAGACTGCTGTCGAAACGGCGTTGGCCAGGCTGCGCGGCCGCATCCTCCAGGTGCCGCCGATGTATTCCGCGCTCAAGCGCGACGGCGAGCGGTTGTACGTCAAGGCGCGCCGCGGCGAGATCGTCGACGTGCCGCCACGCAAGGTGGATGTCCATCGCCTCGACCTGCTTGGGCGCGATGACGACATGTTGACGCTCCATGTGGAATGCGGCTCCGGCACCTACGTCCGTTCGCTGGCCGTGGATCTGGGCGAGAATCTCGGTTGTGGCGCGCATGTGACGGCGTTGCGCCGGCTGTGGGTGGAACCGTTCCGCGAGCCGCGCATGGCGACCCTGGACGCGCTGGAGCAGGCGGCTGGGCAGGGTGACGAGGCGCTACTGGCGTGGCTGCTGCCGGTGTCCGCCGGGCTGTGCAGCCTGCCGGCCGTGCACCTCGACGAGGCCCAGAGCATGGCGATTTCGCGTGGCCAGCAGATTCCTCTGCCTGCGGCACCGGCAACGGGCCAATGTGCGGCGTATGCAAACGATGGCGCCTTGCTGGCACTGCTAGAAATGGATGGTGACGGGCGTGCGCGCATCCTGCGTGGCTTCAACCTTCCGCCGGACTCTCTGATTTGCGGGAATGAGCCCCGCGCACTTGTTGAAACCCCCTTCGCATCAGTAGAATAGACGGGTTATTTCGACGCATTCATTCATCAAGGCGAAGCTTGCGCAACGTCATCGTGGTGACGTTGCGCAAGCTTCGCATCGCACGCTCTTATAGATATTCCAAGGAAATAGATACTCATGTCCCTCACCGCAGAACAAACCGGCAAGATCATTGCTGATTTCGGCCGCGTCCCCAACGACACCGGCTCGTCCGAAGTCCAGGTGGCACTGCTTTCCGCCCGCATCGACCACCTCACCGGCCAC
Source organism: Rhodanobacter sp. (assembly GCA_036398675.1). GTDB lineage: Bacteria > Pseudomonadota > Gammaproteobacteria > Xanthomonadales > Rhodanobacteraceae > Rhodanobacter. Next base: position 47,615 of record DASWOQ010000028.1, read on the forward strand.
TTCAAGGAGCACAAGCAGGATCACCATTCCCGCCGTGGCCTGCTGAAGCTGGTCAACCAGCGCAAGCGCCTGCTCAGCTATCTGAAGGATCGCGATCTTGCGCGCTATCAGATCCTGATCGAACGCCTCGGCCTGCGCCGTTAATCCACCGGACGAGGAGTAGAACACAGTGGCAAAAGTAACCAGGTCATTCCAGTACGGTAGTCACGAAGTCACTCTGGAGACGGGCGAAATTGCCCGCCAGGCGTCCGGCGCAGTCATGGCCAGCATGGGCGGCACGGTCGTGCTGGTCACCGCTGTGGCGGCGACCAAGCAGAAGGAAGGGCAGGATTTCTTCCCGCTCACCGTCGACTACGTCGAGAAATTCTATTCCGCCGGCCGCATCCCAGGCGGCTTCTTCAAGCGCGAGGGCCGTCCGACCGAAAAGGAGACGTTGACCTCGCGTCTGATCGATCGTCCGGTGCGCCCGCTGTTCCCGGAAGATTTCAAGAACGAAGTGCAGGTCATCGCGCAGGTCGTCTCGCTCAACCCCGAGGTTGACGGCGACATCGTCGCGCTGCTGGGCGCCTCGGCCGCGCTGTCGCTGGCCGGCATCCCGTTCAAGGGCCCGATCGGCGCCGCCCGCGTCGGTTATGCCAACGGCAAGTACCTGCTGAACCCGTCGCAGACCGAACTGAAGACCTCGGAGCTGGATCTGGTCGTCGCCGGCACCTCCGGTGCGGTGTTGATGGTGGAATCCGAAGCCAAGCTGCTGTCCGAGGACGTCATGCTGGGCGCGGTGATGTTCGGCCACCAGCAGATGCAGGTTGCCATCCGCGCGATCGCCGAGCTGGCCGCCGAAGCCGCCAAGCCGTCGTGGGACTGGCAGGCGCCGGCCCGCAACGAGTCGCTGGTCGCCGCCATCAGGGGCGCGGTCGGCAGCAAGCTGGAAGAAGCCTTCCAGGTGCGCGACAAGCTGCAGCGCCGCGATGCGATCTCCGCGATCAAGGCTGATGTGCTCGGCGAACTCAAGGCCCAGGCCGAAGAGAACGGCTGGCACGGCGCCGAGCTGGCGAAGGAATTCGGCGAGCTCGAATACCACACCATGCGCGACAGCGTGCTGAAGACCAAGGTGCGCATCGACGGGCGTCAGCTCGACGATGTGCGCGCGATCACCGCCCGCGTCGGCGTGCTGCCGCGTACCCATGGCTCGGCATTGTTCACCCGCGGCGAGACGCAGGCACTGGTCGTGGTCACGCTCGGCACGACGCGCGATGCACAGATCATCGATGCGCCGGAAGGCGAGTCGAAGGATCCGTTCTTGTTCCACTACAACTTCCCTCCGTTCTCGGTGGGTGAAGCCGGTCGCTTCGGCGCGCCGAAGCGTCGCGAGATCGGCCACGGCCGCCTCGCCAAGCGCGGCGTGCAGGCGGTCAAGCCAAGCATCGAGGAATTCCCGTATGTGGTGCGCGTGGTTTCGGAAATCACCGAATCCAACGGTTCCTCGTCGATGGCCTCGGTCTGCGGCTCCTCGCTGGCGATGATGGATGCCGGCGTGCCGCTGAAGTCGCCGGTGGCCGGCATCGCGATGGGCCTGGTCAAGGAAGGCAACGACTTCGTCGTGCTGTCCGACATCCTGGGTGACGAAGATCATCTCGGTGACATGGATTTCAAGGTGGCCGGTAGCGCCGATGGCATCTCCGCGCTGCAGATGGACATCAAGATCGACGGCATCACCGAAGAAATCATGAAGGTGGCGCTGGAGCAGGCCAAGCGCGGCCGGCTGCATATCCTCGGCGAAATGAGCAAGGCGCTCACCACCGCCCGTACGGAAATGAGCGAGTACGCCCCGCGCCTGATCACCATCAAGATCCACCCGGACAAGATCCGCGAAGTGATCGGCAAGGGCGGCGCCACCATCCGTTCGATCACCGAAGAGACCGGCGCCACCATCGACATCAACGACGATGGCACCGTGATCATCGCCTCGGTCAATCGCGAGGCGGGCGACGCGGCGAAGAAGCGCATCGAGCAGATCGTTTCCGACGTGGAGCCGGGCCGCATCTACGAGGGCAAGGTCGCCAAGCTGATGGATTTCGGCGCCTTCGTGACGATCATGCCGGGCAAGGATGGTCTGGTGCACGTGTCGCAGATCTCCAACGAGCGCGTCGAGAAGGTTTCCGACAAGCTCAAGGAAGGCGACATCGTCAAGGTCAAGGTGCTCGAAGTCGACAAGCAGGGCCGCATCCGCCTGTCGATGAAGGCGGTACTGGAAGACGAAGCGACCAACGCCTGAATTCCGGCGTGACGCGATTCCACAAGGCCCGGCTCTATGCCGGGCCTTGTGCATTCCGGGTGTCGATGTTTCTGCGCAATATCCTTTTGCTAGGATGCTCGGGACATGGCATGAGGACGCATCGATGGCTGACCAGGCAAACGATTTCATCAAGGACTACCAGGCGCTGGCTCAGCAGTCTTGGGATGCATGGACAAGACAGTTGCAGCAACAGCAGCCGCATGCGAATCCGTTCTTCACGGCGCCGGCTGCTCCCGCTTCCGGCAACGACACGCTGGAGCGCACGCTCGCTGGCCTGAAAGGCTACTTCGACCTGATGCAGGGCGCCGCAGCGGCAGGCAATACCACGGGTGACTGGCGCCAGCAGTTGCAGCAGATGTTCGGTGGTGTGAGCCAGCCTTTTTCGCAGGCATTCACCGGCATCGATAGCGCCGGCGCGGAAGGTTTCACCAGGCAATGGCAGTCGTGGCTGCAGGCCGCCCAGCAAGGTGGTTTCGGCGATTTGCAGGGTGTCGGCGGAACGATCCCGGCGTTCGGCTTGAACCGCGAGCAGCAGATGCAGCAGCAGGCCCTCGCAACCGCCGCGATGGAATCGCTGCAGGCCGCTGCGCGCTACCAGTCGCTGATCCAGCGCGCCAATGCCCAGGGCATGGAACGCCTGCAGGACAAGCTGTCCCGGCATGCCGAGCCTGGCCGTCAGATCGATTCGCTCAAGGCCTTGTACGATCTATGGGTGGACTGCGCCGAAGAAGCCTATGCGGAAATCGCGTTGTCCGACGAGTTCCGCGAGGCCTATGGCGAAATGGTCAATGCGCAGATGCGCGTGCGACACCTGCAGCAGCAGCAGACCGAACAGCTCTGCAAGGAGCTGGGCATGCCGACCCGGAGCGAAGTGTCCAGCCTCGGCGAACGCCTGCAGCAGCTGCGCCGCGACCTGCGCGGCAACGCGTCGAAGACGGATGATGCGCAAGCCCGCGAGATCCTGGAACTGCGTCGCGAACTGAATGCCATCAAGCGTCAGCTCGGTACGGGCACGACATCGGCATCGTCCTCCGTCGCGCGAAAATCGCCGGTGAAGCCGAAAGTTTCGGCAGTAAAGAAGGCTGTTTCGAAAATGCCTGCAAGCAAGCCGCGCAAGCCCGCCGCACCTGCCAAGGCCAAGCCCGCGGCGAAGCGCCGCCCTGCGCCGGTTGTCCGCGCCACACCGCGCAAACGCAAGTAAGGAGACGACATGTATACGCCATTGCGCATCGATCCGACCCGGGTTCTTGGCGACATCGCCACCTTCCAGCGCAAGCTCGCGGCCGGCATGGGCCATTTGCGCGGCATGCGCGAGCCGGAATATGCGAACACTCCGCGCGAACTGGTCTACAGCGAGGACAAGCTGAAGGTCTGGCACTTCACCGGCCACGGCAAGACGACGTCGAAGACACCGCTGCTGATCGTCTACGCACTGGTCAACACCGTATGGATGACCGACCTGCAGGCGGACCGCTCGATGGTGCGCAACTTGCTGGAGCAGGGCGAGGATGTCTACCTGATCGACTGGGGCTATCCCGATGGCGCGGATCGCTGGTTGACGCTCGACGACTACATCAACGGTTACCTCGATCGCTGCGTCGATGCCGTGCGGCAGCGCCACGATCTCGACGCGATCAATCTGCTCGGCATCTGCCAGGGCGGTGCGTTTTCGCTGTGCTACACCGCGTTGCACCCGGACAAGGTGAAGAACCTGATCACCATGGTCACTCCGGTGGATTTCCACACGCCGGACAACATGCTGTCGCACTGGACGCGCAACCTCGACGTGGACCAGTTCGTCGACACCATGGGCAATATCCCCGCCGGACTGATGAACTATGTTTACCTCACGCTGAAACCGGTGCGGCTGAACCAGCAGAAATACATCGGCATGGTCGACATCCTCGACAATCCGACCGAGCTGGAAAATTTCCTGCGCATGGAGCGCTGGATCTTCGATTCGCCCGACCAGGCCGGCGAGGCGTTCCGCCAGTTCATCAAGGATTTCTACCAGGGCAACAAGCTGGTGAAGGGCACGCTCGAGATCGGCGGCAAGCCGGTCGACCTCGGTGCGGTGACCCAGCCGGTATTGAACATTTTCGCCGAGCAGGATCACCTGGTGCCGCCGGATGCATCGCGAGCGCTGGGCAAGCATGTCGGCAGCACCGACTACACCCAGCTGGCATTCAAGGGAGGGCACATCGGCATCTACGTGTCCGGGCGTGCACAACGCGAAGTGCCGCCAGCGATCCACGAGTGGCTGCATCAGCGACAGTAAGCAGGGCGAGGGACGAGTAGCGAGGGCGTTCGACGGTCGCCACCAACTTCGCCATGCGCCCTCGCTACTCGTCCCTCGCCCCTTCCAATAAAATGAGCCGATGACTCCAATCACTTCGTCGCATCCAGACACCCACGACTCCATCCGCGCCGTGCAATGGCAGGGCGATCATCTGCGACTGCTCGATCAGCGGCGTTTGCCGAACGAGGAAGTCTGGATCGACTGCCGCGATGCCACCGAGGTGACGCAGGCGATCCGCGACCTGGCCGTGCGTGGCGCGCCGGCCATCGGTATCGCTGCCGCCTGGGGCGTGGCGATGGCGGCACAGCAGGATGCACCGATGGACATCGTGCTGGCGATGTTGCGCGCCGCGCGTCCCACCGCGGTGAACCTGATGTGGGCGCTGGATCGCATGAAGAAGCGCATCGCCGCCGGTGCGGATGCCGAGGCGCTGGTGCGCGAGGCGCAGGCGATCCAGGACGAGGATCTGGCGGCCAATCGCCGGATGGGCGAACTCGGCGCCTCGTTGATCAATCCCGGTTCGGGCGTGCTCACGCACTGCAATACCGGCTCGCTGGCCACCGCCGGTTACGGCACCGCGCTGGGCGTGATCCGGGCCGGCGTCGCCGCCGGCCGCATCGCCAGCGTCTACGCGGGAGAAACCAGGCCGTGGCAGCAGGGCGCGCGGCTGACCATGTGGGAACTGGTGCGCGACGGCATTCCAGCGCAGCTGATCGCCGACTCCGCCGCCGCGCATCTGATGAAATCCGGCGCGGTGCAATGGGTGATCGTGGGCGCCGACCGCATTGCCGCCAACGGCGATACCGCGAACAAGATCGGTACCTACCAGCTCGCCATCGCGGCGAAGTACCACGGCGTCAAATTCATGGTCGTCGCGCCGTCGTCGACGGTCGACATGGCCACCGGCAACGGCGAGGAAATCGAGATCGAACTGCGCGATCCCGCCGAGTTGCTGAGCATGGCCGGTCAGCGCACGGTGGTGCAGGGCGCACGCGCGTGGAATCCGGTGTTCGATGTGGCGCCGGCCGAGCTGATTGATGCCATCGTCACCGAACGCGGCGTGATCGAACGCCCGAACAGCATCGCCATGCAGGCCATGTTCGGCGGCTGAACGAGCCGCGTAGACCCTTCGACAGAGGCCATGGCGAACACTTCGCACGTTGCTACGCTGATCAATTTCTGCGCATCTTTCCGCGGGCTTTGACAGGTCTCGGGAAACGACATGTAAGTGATTGATTAAAAACAGTAATTTACTGTCTTTCCGGGCCCGTACGTGGTATACTCTTCAGGTTGAATGCGGGTCGCTGGCGCATGCGCTCGAGACGCGGCGCCAACGCCCTTTTTTCGTACTCACGGAAGCCAATTCATGGCAGAACTCGCCAAAGAAATCATTCGCGTCAACATCGAAGACGAGATGCGCCAGAGCTATCTCGATTACGCCATGAGCGTGATCGTGGGACGTGCCTTGCCGGATGTCCGCGATGGTTTGAAACCCGTGCATCGTCGCGTGCTGTTCGCGATGAACGAGCTGGGCAACGTCTGGAACAAGCCGTACAAGAAGTCGGCGCGCGTGGTCGGTGACGTCATCGGTAAATACCATCCGCATGGCGACCAATCGGTCTACGACGCGATCGTGCGCATGGCGCAGCCGTTCTCGCTGCGCTATCTGTTGGTCGATGGCCAGGGCAACTTCGGTTCGGTCGATGGCGACAATGCCGCCGCGATGCGTTACACCGAGGTGCGCATGTCGCGCCTCACCCACGAACTGCTCGCCGACATCGACAAGGAAACCGTCGACTTCGGGCCGAACTACGACGAGAGCGAGCACGAGCCGCTGGTGCTGCCGGCGCGCGTGCCGAACCTGCTGATCAACGGCTCGGCCGGCATCGCGGTCGGTATGGCGACGAACATCCCGCCGCACAACCTCAACGAAGTGATCGCCGCCACGATGGCGCTGATCGAGGATCCGTCGCTCGGCGTCGACGACTTGATGACGTACATACCGGGGCCGGATTTTCCGACCTACGGCATCATCAATGGTTCGTCCGGCATCATCGAGGCGTACCGCACCGGTCGCGGCCGCATCCTGGTGCGTGCGAAGGCCGAGATCGAAACCGAATCCAACGGTCGCGAGACGATCATCGTCCACGAACTGCCGTACCAGGTGAACAAGGCGCGGCTGATTGAGAAGATCGCCGAGCTGGTGAAGGAAAAGAAACTCGAAGGCATCAGCGAACTGCGCGACGAGTCCGACAAGGACGGCATGCGCATCGTCATCGAGATCCGCAAGGATGCGATGGGCGACGTGGTGCTGAACAACCTGTTCCAGCAGACCCAACTGCAGGTCACCTTCGGTATCAACATGGTGGCGCTGCTCGACGGGCAGCCGCGCTTGCTGAATCTCAAGGACATCCTCGAGGCTTTCATCCGCCATCGCCGCGAGGTGGTGACCCGGCGCACGATCTTCGACCTGCGCAAGGCCCGTGCCCGCGCGCACATTCTCGAAGGCCTCACGGTGGCGCTGGCCAACATCGACGAGATGATCGAGTTGATCAAGACCTCGGCGTCGCCGGCCGAAGCGCGTGAGCGCATGGTCGTGCGGCGCTGGGAAGCTGGCATGGTGCGCGCGCTGCTTTCCGCCACTGGCGCGCATGCGTCACGGCCGGAGGAGATGGATCCGCGCGATGGCCTGAAAGACGACGGCTACCAGTTGTCCGAAGCACAGGCTCTGGAAATCCTGGCGATGCGTCTGCATCGCCTGACCGGGCTGGAGCAGGAAAAGCTTTCCGACGAATACAAGCAGATCCTCGAGACCATCCGCGGCCTGATCGAGATCCTGGAAAATCCGGAGCGCCTGCTCGAGGTGATCCGCAACGAGCTGGAAACCGTCAAGGCCGAGTTCGGCGATGCGCGGCGCACCGAGATCCAGCATTCGCAGGAAGACCTCAACGTCCTCGACCTGATCGCGCCGGAAGACGTGGTGGTCACGCTGTCGCACACCGGCTACATCAAGCGCCAGCCGGCCAGCACCTATCGGGCGCAGAAGCGTGGCGGCAAGGGACGTTCGGCATCCGCACTGAAAGACGAGGACTTCGTCGAGCAGTTGTGGGTGGTCAACACGCACGACACCCTACTGACGTTTACCAGCACCGGCCGCGTGCTCTCACTCAAGGTGTATCAAATACCCGAAGCGGGTCCTGGTGCGCGTGGCAAGCCGATCATTAATTTGTTGCCACTAGATTTAGATGAAAAGGTACAAGCAGTGTTGCCGGTGCGTGAATATAGCCATGACCGTTTCGTGTTCTTTGCGACACGCAATGGAAAAGTTAAAAAAACCAAGTTGAAAGAGTTCGAGTACCAACGCCAGAAGGGCAAGATCGCGATCAAGTTGGACGATGGTGATGCTCTAGTAGATGTCGCGCTAACCGATGGCACTAATGATGTATTGCTGTTTGCTTCCAATGGGAAAGTGATTCGCTTTGCTGAAGCAGGAAAAATCGGAGGTGGCAGCATTACTACATCGGACGAGGATGATGTCGTCGAGGAAGAAAACGAAACAGCTGAGGTAGTCGACGGGGAAGCCAAGGCTAGCGTTGAAGAAAGAAAAGGTGAAGTACGCGCAACAGGGCGGGATACTGGTGGTGTGCGCGGAATTAGGCTATCTGAGGGGGTAGTCGTGGTGTCGATGGTGATTGCTACCGAAGGCGAAAATATAGACATCCTCACTGCAACCGAACGTGGTTACGGTAAGCGCACTCGTTTAGATGAGTTCCCGAAGAAGGGTCGCGGTACGCAGGGCGTGATCGGTATCCAGTGCTCCGAGCGCAATGGCGCGCTGGTCGGCGCCGTGCAGGTCACCGAAGCGCACGAACTGATGTTGATCTCCAACCAGGGCACGCTGGTGCGCACGCGCGTGGCCGAGGTCTCGCAGCTTGGCCGAAACACGCAGGGTGTCACCCTGATCCGGCTGCCTGCCGACGAGGTGCTGGTCAGCGTGATGCGGCTGGATGCGTTAGAGGACAACGGCGAGGAAGCCGATGTCGTCGTCGGCGTGCCCCCATCGTCTGGCGATGAAGGCGACGGCCCCGATGCGGTCGACGCGGTGCCTGTCGAAGAATAGGCTCCAACCGTCGCTGCGCTGAATGAAAAACCTCGGTCATGCCGAGGTTTTTTTCTGCGCGGGTGGCTCAGCTTTTCCGGTGCGAATCGAGGATGGTGTCGCGGCAACCGCTCAGCGCGGAGCGGATTTCAGCGATCGATTGCTGCCAGCATCGCCTCGGCCGTGGAGACGCGGAATTCGCCCGGTGCTTCGAGGTGCAGCAGTTTCACCAGGCCGTCCTCGGCGTACAACGCAAAGCGTCGCGTGCGAAGGCCCATGCCGAATGCACTGCCATCCAGTTCCAGCCCGAGCGCGCGGGTGAAATTGCCGTTGCCGTCGGCCAGCATCAGCAGGGCTGGCGGAACCTGCAGCGATGCGGCCCACGCCTGCATCACATAGGCGTCGTTGACTGCCAGGCACATCACGGTGATGTCGCGCCGTTCGAATTCGGCCATCTGCCGGATGTATCCGGGCAGGTGCTTGTTCGAGCAGGTTGGGGTGAATGCGCCAGGCACGCCGAACAGCAATGCCTTGCGTCCGGCGAACAGTTCGCCGGTCTGATGCATCTGGAGTTCGCTGCCGACGGCCTGGATCGGTGTGTCGGGAATCGGATCGCCGGTCTGGATAGTCATGCGTCACGGGCCTTGGAGGATGGCGGCCTACCATCCTAAAGCGCACGACCGGCGGTTGTCGCCTTGAATCGACGGCAACCGCACCTATTTTCCTTGACAGGCGGTGACGGCACCGCAAATGCATTCGAGGAAGATCCATGAACTCTGTTCGCCACACCATCTGGAACCACCGCAACGGGTTGCCCGGCGACATCCGCCAGGCGTTCGACCGCTTTCTGCAGCCCGAAGCCACCGACGCGTCCGGCGTCGCAACTGGCCAGTGGGCACCACGCGTCGATATCCGCGAAGATGCGCAGCGTTTCGTGATCCTGGCCGATATCCCCGGCGTGGATCCTGCGCAGATCGACGTGAGCATGGACAAGGGTGTGCTCGCGATCACCGGCCAGCGCGATGCCGGCAGCGAAGCGCATGACGGCAAATTCACCCGCGTCGAGCGCGCTCGCGGCACCTTCCATCGGCACTTCGCACTGCCGGACAGCGCCGATGCGGAAGGCATCACCGCGAGCGGCAAGTTCGGCGTGCTGGAGATCGTGATACCGAAGAAGGCGCAGGCGACGCCGCGACGCATTACCATCAACGCCGCCCACTAAGCCTGATGCAGGTACGTGGGGCACACCGCGGCGGAGCGCATCCGCCGCGGGTTTTTGCGTGAGTCGGGGAGTGGCAGTGGAATTCAAAGACTATTACGAGATCCTGGGCGTGAAGCCCGACGCCAGTGAGGCCGAAATCAAGTCGGCCTATCGCAAGCTGGCGCGCAAATATCATCCGGACAAGAACAAGGATGCCGGCGCCGAGGAGAAATTCAAGGCGATCAACGAGGCCAACGAAGTGCTCAAGGACGCCGAGAAGCGGCGCTCCTACGATCAATTGCGCGCCGGTGGCTATCGGCAGGGCGAGCAATTCCGGCCACCGCCGGGTTGGCAGGGCCAGCAGGGTTTCGGCGACGCCGGCGATGGCGACTTCAGCGATTTCTTCGAGAGCCTGTTCGGGCGCGGTGCCGGCGGTGGCCCACGCGGACAGACGCGCGCACGGCGCGGCAGCGACATGCAGGCGCAGGTGCAGATCGATTTGCAGACGGCATTCGATGGCGGGCGTACGCGCCTGGCGTTGCACGATCCGCTGGCCGGCGAGCGCGTGCTGGAAGTGAAGATTCCCGCAGGCATCCAGCCGGGGCAGGTGATCCGCCTGTCCGGCCAGGGCCAGGCCGGAATGGCGGGTGGGCCGAAAGGCGACCTGTTGCTGGAAGTCGGAATCCGCGACGATGCGCGATTCCGCCTGGACGGCCGCAACGTGATCCACGTTCTGCCGATCAGCCCGTGGGAGGCTGCGCTGGGCGCGAGCGTGCCGGTGTCGACCCTGGCGGGTACGGTCGACCTGCGCATACCTGCCGGTTCGCAATCGGGAAAGAAGCTGCGCTTGAAAGGCCGCGGCATGCCGGGCGCGCATCCGGGCGATCAACTGGTGGAGCTGTCGATTCGCGTGCCGTTGGCGGAAACCGAGGAGCAGCGCGCGGGCTACGAGGCGCTGCGCGAACAATTCGAAAGCTACGATCCGCGGCGCTGATATCCGGCGGATGATTTCGTTGCGGCAAAAAAACGGCGCCCTTGGGCGCCGTTCTTCATGCATTCGCAGTAGCGCGCGCGATCAGCCGGGCAGGAATTCCTGCAGCGCCTTGACCAATTCCTCTTCCTTGATCGGTTTGGTCACGTAGGCTTTCGCGCCCTGGCGCATGCCCCACACCTTGTCGGTTTCCTGATCCTTGGTGGTCACCAGGATGATCGGGATGTGCGCGGTGTCCGGATTCTTGTTGATCGTGCGCGTGGCCTGGAACCCGTTGAGGTTGGGCATCACCACGTCCATCAGGATCAGATCGGGCTTTTCCGCCTTGGCGACTTCGACACCGGCTGCGCCATCTTCCGCGGACAGGGCTTCATGCCCGAGTTTCTCGACGATCCGCTTGATGCCAAGCAGTTGCGACGGGGAGTCGTCGACAATCAGGATGCGTGCCATATGATGATAGTCCCCTGAGATTTTCGATCATTCTAAGTCGTGGCGACGGCAGTTCCAAGCGCAGACCTTTCAAGACGCGCCGCCAACCCGCACCAGTGTACGACCGAACGAGTGACCGGCGAGCATGCGTTCGAACACCGACGGCAGTGTGTCGAGCGTGACTTCATCGGTCGCGATGCGCTCCAGGTGCCGCGGTTTCCAGTCCGTCGCAAGATGTTGCCAGACGTCGTCGCGTATATCGCGCGCGGTGCCGGCGGAGGCGATGCCCAACAGGCTGGCGCCGCGGATGATGAATGGCATGACGGTGCTGTTGAACGCGATGCCGCCGGCATTGCCGCAGATCGCCACGTTGCCGTACGGATGGATCAAAGGCAGCAGGCCAGCCAGCGTGTCGCCGCCGACATTGTCCAGCGCGCCGCCGAAGCGTGCCGAATCCATCGGTTTGCCGCTGAAGACGAGTTGATGCCGATCGATGCATTCGACCGCGCCGAGACTGCGCAGGACGTCGAAATGCGTGGCCTTGCCGCTGATCGCGTGCACCTCGTAGCCGGCACGGCTGAAGATGTCGATCGCCAGCATGCCGACGCCGCCACTGGCGCCGGTGATCGCGATCGGGCCCAGCACGGGCGTCTGCCGGTTGTCGTGCATGCGCAGCAATGCGAGTGCGGCGGTGAAGCCCGCGGTGCCGATGATCATGGCTTCGCGCAGATCGAGCCCATCCGGCAGCGCAATCGTCCAGCGTGCCGGCAGGCGGATGTATTGCGCGTAGCCACCATCGCGGGTTTCCGAAAGTCCGCTGCCGGTGCACAGCACCGCATCGCCTTCCCGGAAGGCGGGATCGGTCGAGGCCACGACATGGCCGGCCACGTCGATGCCGCCGTTGAGCGGATAGTGCCGCAGGATGCGTCCCTGGCCGGTGCCGGCCAACGCATCCTTGTAGTTCACCGACGACCATGCGGTTTTCACCAGCACTTCGCCAGCACTCAGTGCGTCGACGCTCATCGTTTCCGTGCCGCAGCGATAACCGGTGTCGTCGTTGTGGATGCGAAAAGCCTGGAAGGAAGTCGGTGCAGTCATGGCATGATCCACGGCTCGTGAAACGGGGAATGCTCAGGCTTCGACGCTGCTGCTGTCGATCCACTTGGGCGCATGGCTGCCCTGATAGTGCGTCATCCAGTCGAACAAGGTCGAGGTGTCTTCGCCGAACCAGATGTTGCCGCGCTGCTCGGTGCGCACAAAACGCTCGGTGACCATGTGGTCCATCATGTCGCGCAGCTTCGCGTAGTAGCCGCGTACGTCGAGGAATGCGCACGGATAGTCGTGCAGCCCCAGTTGCGCCCAGGTCAGCATCTCGAACATTTCGTCCATGGTGCCGAAGCCGCCGGGCAGGGCGACGAACGCATCGGACAATTCGAACATGCGCGTCTTGCGCTGATGCATGGTCTCGACCACGTGCATTTCGCTGAGGCCCTCATGCGCCACTTCCAGTTCGACCAGTTGGCGCGGGATCACACCGATCACCTTGCCACCGCCGGCGAGCACCGCATCCGCCACCACGCCCATCAGGCCGACCTTGCCGCCTCCGTATATCAGCGCAATGCCTCGTCGGGCCATCTCCGCGCCGAATGCGCGTGCCTGCTCGGCGTATTCGGGATACTTGCCGGGACTGGAGCCGCAGTAGACGCACAGTGATTGGGGTTGGGGCATGGAAATCTCGGAAAAGGGATGAATGGCGGGAGGCGAGCAGCGAGGGGGCAAGTTCGATTGTCCGGAGCGAGCAGGGGGCCAGCCATCGCGCCCTCGCTACTCGCCCCTCGCCCCTGAAAGAAAAACGGCCCGCCCATGTCGCCACGAGCGGGCCGTCATTCGTGCGGATCGCGAATCAGTTGCCCTTGTGGATCGCGCGCTTGTCGACCGACAACGCGGCTTCGTGCACGGCTTCGGAAAGGGTCGGATGAGCATGAACGATGCGCGCCATGTCCTCGGCGGAACCCTTGAACTCCATCGCCACCACGCATTCGGCGATCAACTCGGAGACACCGGGGCCGACCATGTGCACGCCGAGGATGCGGTCGGTTTCGGCGTGGGCGATCATCTTCACCTGGCCGATCGCCTCGTTCATCGCCACGGCGCGGCCGATCGCCGCGAACGGGAAGGTGCCGATCTTGTACGGGATACCCTCGTCCTTCAACTGCTTTTCGGTCTTCCCGGCCCAGGCGATTTCCGGCTCGGTGTAGATCACCCACGGGATGGTGTCGTAGTTGACGTGGCCGGCCTTGCCGGCGATCCACTCGGCCACCGCCATGCCTTCCTCGAAACCCTTGTGCGCGAGCATCGGGCCGCGCACGGCGTCACCGACGGCCCACACACCGTCCACGCCGGTGTGGCAATGTTCGTCGACCACGATGCGGCCGCGCTCGTCCAGCTTCACGCCCACATCGTCGGCCAGCAGGCCATCGGTATAGGCGCGGCGGCCGACAGCGACCAGCAGCTTGTCGACCACGAGAGTCTGCTCGCCATCCTTGTCGGAATAGGTGAGGTGGACGCCATCCTTCTGCACCTCGGCCTTGCCCAGCTTGGCACCCAGCTTGATGTCCAAGCCCTGCTTCTTGAATTCGCGCTGGGCGATCTTGGCGATGTCCGCGTCGGCGGTGCCGAGGAAATCGGGCAGTGCTTCGAGGATGGTGACCTTCGCGCCGAGCCGGTTCCACACGCTGCCCAGTTCGAGGCCGATCACGCCGGCACCGATCACGCCGAGCGTTTTCGGCACTTCGGTGATGTCCAGCGCACCGGCGTTGTCGATGATGTTCTTGCCGTCGAACTTGGCGAATGGCAATTCGATCGGCACCGAACCGGATGCCAGGATCACGTTGGTGGCGGCGAGCGTCTGCTTGCTGCCGTCGTTGCCGGTGACCTCGACTTCATTCCCCTTGAGCAGCTTGCCCTTGCCGAAGAAGCTGGTGATCTTGTTGACCTTGAACAGCTGATCGACGCCGCCGGTGAACTGCTTGACGATCTTGTCCTTGCGGCCGATGAAGGTCGCCATGTCGACCTTGGCGTTCTCCACGCTGATGCCGTGGACGGGCAGGTTGTGCGCCAGGTTGTAGAACTGCTTGGACGAATCGAGCAGTGCCTTGGACGGGATGCAGCCGACATTGAGGCAGGTGCCGCCCAGTGCAGCCTTGCCGTCCTTGCCGACAAACGCGTCGACCACGGCGATCTTAAGCCCCAACTGCGCGGCGCGAATCGCGGCGTGATAGCCGGCCGGACCGCCGCCGATGACGATGACATCGAATTTGTCGCTCATGGTTCGGATTCCTCGGGAGCGTGTCGTGTTGCTAAAACGTCAACACTAATGACAAAAAAATTTGTGGTGAGCGTGGACCAGATCGCACGACTCACCACCAGAGCTTCGTTACTTATTTTCTGATCGCGAGGGGCCGCGATCAGAGCCCAAGCAGCATCCTCTGCGGATTCTCCAGCTGATCCTTGATGTCGACCAGGAACAGCACCGCGTCCTTGCCGTCGATGATGCGGTGGTCGTAGCTGATCGCGATGTACATCATCGGCGCGGCGATGACCTGGCCGTTCTCGACGATGGCGCGGTCCTTGATCGTGTGCATGCCCAGGATGGCGCTCTGCGGCGGGTTGACGATCGGCGTGGACAGCAGCGACCCGAACGTGCCGCCATTGGTGATGGTGAACGTGCCGCCCTGCAGGTCGTCCAGGCTCAGCTTGCCGTCGCGAGCCTTCTTGGCGTAGTCGGCGATGCCCTGCTCGATCTCGGCGAAGCCCATGTCCTGCACGTCGCGCAGCACCGGCGTGACCAGGCCTTTCTCGGTGGATACCGCGATCGAGATGTCCTGGTAACCGTGATAGATCACGTCATTGCCGTCGACCGATGCGTTGACGACCGGATGACGCTTCAGCGCCTCGGCGGTGGCCTTGACGAAGAAGCTCATGAAGCCGAGCTTGATGCCGTGGGTCTTCTGGAACTGCTCGCCCAGCGACTTGCGCATCTTCACCACTTCGGCAAGGTTCACTTCGTTGAACGAGGTGAGCATGGCGATGGAGTTCTTCGACTGCATCAGGCGCTCGGCGATCTTCGCGCGCATGCGCGTCATCGGCACACGCTCTTCCGGACGCGAGCCCGGCGTCGGCTTGGCGGCAGGAACCGCTGCGGGCGCCGCAGCCGAGCTACTCTTGCCGTAGTTGACTAGGTCCTCCTTGGTCACGCGGCCATCGCGGCCGGTGCCGGCTACCTTGGACGGATCGATCTTTTCCTCGGTGGCGACGCGCAGGCCGGCCGGCGACAGATCCTCAGTGCCCTTGCCGGCGGCTTTCGGTGCGGCGGGTGCGGGTGCTGCAGAGGCGGCGGCTTTCGGCGCTTCCGCGGCGGGTGCCGGTGCAGGAGCGGCGGCGCCTTCCTCGATGATCGCGATGATCTGCTGGCTGTTGACCGTGTCGCCTTCCTGCTGGCGGATTTCCTTCAGCACGCCGTCGACGGGCGAGGGGACTTCCAGTACCACCTTGTCGGTTTCGAGATCGACCAGGTTCTCGTCGCGCTTGACTGCGTCGCCGGCCTTCTTGTGCCAGCTGGCGATGGTGGCATCGGAGACCGACTCGGGCAGAACAGGAACTTTGACTTCGATGGACATAGGGGGTCCTTGAGTGGGCAATCGTCCATGAGCGCGAAAATTGAAAGCGGCCATCCGTGGCCGCGCTATTTCGAAAAAGCTTACTCGGCGGAGTGATCGGTACCGACCGGCGCCACCAGCGCCTGCTCGACGAGCGCCGTCTGTTCCGCGACATGGGTATTGAGATGACCGGCGGCCGGCGCCGGCGAGCGTGCACGCCCCGCATAGGAGAGGCTGTGCTTGCTGCCGATGCAGGCCTGCAGATGATGGCGGATCTGGAACCACGCGCCCTGGTTCATCGGTTCTTCCTGGCACCAGATCACTTCCTTGGCGGAAGGATACTTGTCCAGTTCGGCGCTGACTTCGGCGCGCGGGAACGGATAGAGCTGCTCGACGCGCACGATGGCCACGTCTTTCAGCTCGCGCTTGTCGGCTTCTTCCAGTAGGTCGTAATAGACCTTGCCCGAGCAGAACACCACGCGCCTGACCTTCTTCGCCGGCAGTTCGCGGTGCTCGCCGATCACCAGCTGGAAGGCGCCATCGGCCAGCTCGTCCAGCGACGATACCGCCAGCTTGTGGCGCAGCAGCGACTTGGGCGTCATGACGATCAGCGGCTTGCGCACGGGACGCAGCATCTGCCGGCGGATCATGTGGAAATCCTGCGCTGGCGTGGTCGGCACGCAGACCTGCATGTTGTCGAATGCACACAATTGCAGGAAGCGCTCCAGGCGCGCGGAGGAGTGCTCCGGGCCCTGGCCTTCGTAGCCGTGCGGCAAGTACAGCGCCAAGCCGCACAGGCGGTTCCACTTCGCCTCGCCGGAGCTGATGAACTGGTCGATCACCACCTGTGCGCCGTTGGCGAAATCGCCGAACTGGCCTTCCCAGATATTCAGGGTGTCCGGATCGGTGGTGGAGTGGCCGTACTCGAACGCCATTACCGCCTCCTCGCTGAGCAGCGAGTCGATCACCTCGACGTCGGCACCGTCGCGCACCGTTGCCAGCGGCATGTAGGTGTGGCCGTCCTTCTGGTCGTGCAGCACGGCGTGGCGATGGAAGAACGTACCGCGGCCGGAGTCCTGGCCGACCAGGCGCATGTCGTGGCCGGCATCGATCAACGTGGCATAGGCCAGGTTTTCGGCGAAGCCCCAGTCGGCCGGCAATTCGCCGGAGGCCATCTTGCGGCGGTCGTCGTAGATCTTCGCTACGCGCGCCTGCAAGGTGATATCGGCGGGCAGGGTGAGAATCTTGCTGGCGAGTTCGTTGAGCTTCTGCTTCGGAACGCGGGTGTCGGTGGGCGTGGAGAGCTTGCCGCCGAGGAACGGGGCCCAGTCGACCTGACCGTCGCGAGTTGGCGGATTCGGGTCGAGATCGGTCATCGACGCACCGGCCTCGAGGCGCTCGCGATACGCCTCGAACTGCTTCTGCGCATCGCCTTCGGCCAGCACGCCCTGCTTCACCAACTGCTGCTGATAGAGGTCGCGCGTGGTCGGGCGCTTGCGGATGATCTGGTACATCACCGGCTGCGTGGCGGCCGGTTCGTCGGCCTCGTTGTGGCCATGGCGACGGTAGCAGACCAGATCGATCACCACGTCACGCCGGAATTGCTTGCGGAAATCGTAGGCTAGGCGGGTGACTGCGATCACTGCTTCCGGATCGTCGCCGTTCACGTGCAGCACCGGCGCGTTGACCATCTTGGCCAGGTCGGTGCAGTACATGGTGGAGCGGGCGTCCTGCGGATTGGACGTGGTGAAGCCGACCTGGTTGTTGATGACGATGTGCAGGCTGCCGCCGATCTTGAAGCCGCGGGCCTGCGACATGTTCAGCAGTTCCATGTTCACGCCCTGGCCGGCGAACGCGGCATCGCCGTGGATCACCACGGCCAACGACTGCTCGTGCATGGTGTCGCGACGGCGGACCTGGCGCGCGTGCACCGAGCCGGTCACCACCGGATTCACGATCTCCAGATGCGACGGGTTGAACGCCAGCGCCACGTGCACGCCGCCCTTGGGCGTCTTGACGTCGGCGGAGAAACCCATGTGGTACTTCACGTCGCCGGAATGCGCGGGATCGTCCGGGTGCTCGAAGCGACCCTCGAACTCGTCGAACAGGGTCTTCGGCGGCTTGCCCAGAATGTTGACCAGCACGTTGAGGCGGCCGCGATGGGCCATGCCGATCACCAGTTCCTTGATGCCGTTGTCGCCGGCGGCGCGCACGACATCGTCGATCATCGGGATCAGGCTGTCGCCGCCTTCCAGCGAGAAGCGTTTCTGGCCGACGTACTTGGTGTGCAGATAGCGCTCGAGGCCTTCGGCCGCAGTCAGGCCATCCAGCACCCGTTGCTTGCCGGCATTGTCCAGGACGGAATTGCCGGCAGCCTGTTCCAGCCGGCTATAGATCCAGTTGCGCTGGTCGTGATTGCTGATGTACATGAACTCGGCGCCGATCGTGCTGGCATAGGTTTTCTGCAGCCGCGACAGCAACTCGCCCAGCTTCAGCCGCTGGCCGCCACCGGCGTAGTTGCCGGCATCGAATTCGGTGTTCAGGTCGGCATCGCCAAGACCGTGGAAGGCGAGTCCGAGGTCGGGAGCCGACATCTTCTCGGTGAGGCCCAGCGGATCCAGGTCGGCAGCGAGGTGCCCGCGCGAACGGTAAGCCGTCAGCAGCCTCAACACGCCGGCCTGCTTGCGCGCGTGCTCGTCGCTCACCGGGGCGGCGGCGCCGTTGCCCGCGTGTCGCTGCTTCTGGGCCGCTTCGATGCGCGCAATGGCGCCGGTGTGCGAGACGTCGCCCGCCTCGCGACCCTTGAAGGTCTGGAAATAGGTGTTCCACTCGGCGGATACCGACGAGGTATCCGCGAGCCATGCGTCGTAAAGCGATTCGACGTAATCGGCGTTGCCGCCAGCGAGTTGGGACGACTCGAAGAACTCGCGGATCAGATTTGTACTCACGTCACCACCGGCAGGGGAAGGGATGCTTGCAACCATCCGTGTGACTATGAAGTCGCGGCATTGCGCCGATATTCAAGCTCGTTTCCGCCGGTATTGAAGCCGACAGACCCTTCAAACGGATGACTGGTAGGGAATCCGGACAATTATAGCCTTTGCCTGCTGCGGCGCGACAACCCGCACGCCACCAAAAATGCAATCCGGATAGAGGGCCATCGACATTTCTCCGCCCAATTTCCTCGACGGGTTGTTGTCCGGGTGGGTTTTATCCGAGCCGGTCACTGGATGGGCGGTCGGAGACGCCAGCCAGCCGGCATTCATCCGCCGCCATCGCCGCTAGATATCCAGCGCCTGCAGGATCGTGGTGCGCTCCGCCCGCTCCCATATCTCGTCGAAGTGTTGCCGGAGAGGCGCCTGCGCCGAGCGGTCATGCAACGCCGCACGACCTTGCGGCCGATCTGCCTCGGGCAGGAACAGATAGCCACCGGCGTCGTTGAGCAGATAGGCCGAGGTGTAGGCGAGATCGGCTTCATCCACCGGCATGCGGATCTGCATGGTGCTGGGCAACCGCTGCGCCAGCGCGACCAGCCGGTGATCGTTGCGCAAGGCGGCCGCCGGGTCGTGCAGAAGAACGCGTATGAGCGCGCTGCGCCCCGAGATCGCCACGCGCCGAAGCTCGGCCAGCTCGTCGACGCTGGAATAGCTGTCGCTCCCGGTGATCGGCAGGTAGATCGACAACTGGTGGCGCGCTTCGCCCAGAACCTGCAATCGCGCGGCGGCGATCTCGCTGCGGCTGTCGGCGCGCAGGGCGCGGATGTCGTGCGCCGCCGGGGTGTCGTCTTCGTCCGACGAAAGCACCAGACGCATCGACCGATGCTGCAGCCCGGCATCCTCGAATTCGTCGCCATAGGCGACGAAACCCGCGCGTTCGTAGAAGGCGATGGCGCCGACCTGCGCGGCCAATCCGATCGCGGGCCAGCCCAGCGAGCGGGCGCGCGCCACCAGTTCGCGCAGCAGCGCGACACCCACGCCGCGGCCACGCCATTCGCGCAGCACAGCCATGCGCCCGATCTTGTGCGCCTGCGTGAGGCGGCCGCAGCCGATCGGTTGTCCCGCATCGTCGTGCGCCAGCACATGCCAGCATTCGGGATCGATGCCATCGCGCTCGCGCGCTTCGGGCACGTGCTGCTCCACCACGAAAACCTGTTGGCGGATGTGTTGCAGCGCTTCGCGGTCGCGGTCGCGCGACCAGTCGGCGATATCGATGTGGAAGTCTTCGAGCTTCATCGACGGCGCAATTTTCCCGGTAGCAGATGACCGTCGTTGACCAGCGCGAGCAGCAGCGCGATTTCGACATCGCCGGGCCGTGTGGTGAACTGGAGCCGGCGCTGTGCGCAAAGCTGTTCGGCCAGTATGGGTGTGGCGGGGTAGGCATGGCCGTTGGCGAACAGCGTGCAACCCGTTTTGCCGCGGCTCCAGGCCAGCCGCGACCACGGGTGGCGCAACAACTGGACGCCGCCGTCGATCCGTTTGGCGAATTGCGCCTCGCCTACGGGTTTTTCCGGCAACGCCGGTGCCTGGGCATTGCGATAGCGCGTGATGAAGCGGCCGAACCAGTCGCGCAGCATGTCGTCGTCCAGCGCCGCGGCAAACGGCAGCGCCTGCCTCAGGCGTTCGATGGCGGAACGGTCGATTTCGCCGATGGCCTTCGCAGGCTTCAGGTCCGGGTCCGTATAACGCAGTTCTTCCGGAAGATGCTCGGCGATGTGGTCGGCGAGGTCGCCGGTGAGTTCGGCCTGCGACGGCGCGCGCATGCCGATCGAATACGTCATGCACGGTCCGCCAAATGCCACGCCGTCGTGCGGCACGCCCGGCGGCAGGTACAGCATGTCGCCGGTTTCCAGCAGCCATTCATGAGTAGGTTCGAAGTGCGCAAGCTGCTTCAGCTCGACATCGTGGCGGAAGTCCTTCGGCGCCGACGGATCATCGCTGATCGCCCAGTGCCGCTGGCCCAGGCCCTGCAGCAGAAAGACATCGTATTGGTCGACATGTGCGCCGACGCCGCCGCCGGGTTCGGCGTAGGAAATCATCACGTCGTCCACGCGCCAGCTCGGCAGGAAACCGAACGGTTCCAGCAAGGCGGCGACATCCACATCCCACTTGTCCACGTCCTGCACCAGCAAGGTCCAGTTCGAATCGGGCGTGCGGGAAAAATCCTCTTCGGTCAGCGGGCCGGGGTTGACATGCCAGCGGTCGCGCTTCTCGTCGTGCACGATCAGCCGTGCCAGCGCCGCCGGCTCGCAGGCCAACCCGGCCAGGTCGTCCGGTTCCAGCGGCGACTTGAAATCGGCAAACGCGCTGCGGATCAGCAGTGGCCGTTTCTGCCAGTAGTCGCGCAGGAAGTGCGCCGGACTCATGCCCAGCGGATGCCGTGCGGAGCCACGGACTTCGATCGGAAGGGAGGTGGTTTTGGTCATATGCCCATTGTAGCGACCGGCGCGATGGAGGCCATCGCGGGTTGCCGGTGTCCCGCCCGATGCATGCCCCGGGGCACGAGACGCTTTTTTATCGGTGCTGGTGCATGATCGGCGATGTCGTTTCCATTCCTGCCTGGCGGAGCCACCCATGATCCATGACAGCATCCTCGACACCATCGGCAACACGCCGATCGTCAAACTCCATCGACTGGCGCCGGAGGGCGTGGACATCTACGTCAAGGTCGAGGCGTTCAATCCCGCCGGTTCGGTCAAGGACCGCTTGGCGCTGGCGATCATCCTGGATGCGGAGCAGCGCGGTACGCTGAAGCCCGGGCAGACGGTGATCGAGGCCACCTCGGGCAATACCGGCGTGGCGCTGGCGGCGGTCTGCGCAGCGCGCGGCTATCCGTTCGTGGCGGTGATGAGCGAGACGTTCTCGGTCGAGCGGCGCAAGCTGATCCGTGCCTACGGCGGCAAGGTGCTGCTGACACCGGCGGCGGCGCGCGGCAGCGGCATGGTGCAAAAGGCGGTGGAGCTGGCGCAAAAACATGGCTGGTTCTTCACCAACCAGTTCGAGAACCCGGCCAACCCGGCCTACCACCGCAACACCACTGGGCCGGAAATCCTGCGCGATTTCGCCGGCCGCCGGCTCGACTATTTCGTCAGCGGCTGGGGCACCGGCGGTACCCTGACCGGCGTGGGCGAGGTGCTGAAAGTGGCCAGGCCGGAGGTAAAGATCATCGCTACCGAACCGGCCGGCGCCGCGCTGCTGTCCGGCAAGGAGTGGCAGCCGCACAAGATCCAGGGCTGGACGCCCGACTTCGTGCCGGCCGTGCTCAACCGGGACATCGCGGATCGGATCGTGCCGGTCGACGACGTGCTGGCGCGCGACACGTCGCGCGAGCTGGCGCAGAAAGAGGGCATCTTCGTGGGCATTTCATCCGGCGCCACGCTGGCCGCCGCGCTGAAGGTGGCAGCGGAGGTACCGAAGGGCGCGGTGCTGCTGGCGATGCTGCCAGATACCGGCGAGCGCTACCTGTCGACGTTTTTGTTCGAGGGCGTCAACGAGGGCTCGGACGAGATCGAGTAGGCGCGGCCTAGATGTCGCGCGCCAGCGATTCGGCCAGGCCGATATAGCTGCCCGGCGTGAGTTCGAGCAGCCGCTGTTTGGCTTCGCCGGGCATGTCCAGTCCGGCGATGAACGCGCGCATCGATTCGCGCGTGATGCCCTGGCCGCGGGTCAGGGCTTTCAACTGCTCATAGGGTTCGGGTAGGCCGTAGCGGCGCATCACGGTCTGCACGGCCTCCGCCAGCACCTCCCAGCTCGCATCGAGATCGGCGGCGATGCGCTCGGCGTTGACGGTGAGTTTGCCGAGTCCTTTCTTCAGCGATTCCAGCGCGACCAGCGTGTGGCCGAACGCGGTACCGAGCGCGCGCAGCACGGTGGAGTCGGTGAGGTCGCGTTGCCAGCGGCTGATCGGAAGCTTCTCCGCGAAGTGGCCGAGCAGCGCGTTGGCGAGGCCGAAGTTGCCTTCAGCGTTCTCGAAGTCGATCGGGTTGACCTTGTGCGGCATCGTCGACGAGCCCACTTCGCCGGCCTTCAGCGCCTGCTTGAAATAGCCCAGCGAGATGTAGCCCCAGATGTCGCGCGCCAGGTCGATCAGGATGATGTTGGCGCGGCGCACGGCATCGCAGTATTCGGCGACGCCATCGTGCGGCTCGATCTGGGTGGTGTACGCGTTGTAGTCGAGGCCGAGGCTCTGCACGAAACGGCGGGAAAAATCCTGCCAGTCGACCTCGGGATAGGTGATGGCGTGCGCGTTGTAGTTTCCCACTGCGCCGTTGATCTTGCCGGAGATTTCCACTGAAGCGAGTTGCCGGCGCTGGCGTTCCAGCCGCGCCACCACGTTGGCGATTTCCTTGCCCAGCGTGCTGGGCGAGGCGGTTTGCCCGTGCGTGCGCGACAGTATCGGCAAGGCTGCGTTTGTATGCGCGAGTTCACGCAACTGGCCGGTCACCGTGTCGAACATCGGCAGCAGCACCTGTTCGCGGGCATCGTGCAACATCAGCGCATAGGAGAGGTTGTTGATGTCCTCGCTGGTGCAGGCAAAGTGCACGAACTCCTTGGCCTGCGCCAGGCTCGCGTCGGCGCCGATGCGTTCCTTGATGAAATACTCGATCGCCTTCACGTCGTGGTTGGTGGTCGCCTCGATCGCCTTGATGCGTGCACCGTCGTCCACGCTGAAGTTCGCGGCAATCGCCTTCAGAGTTTCGATCTGCTTCGTGTCGAACGGCGGGAGCTCGGCAATGCTTGGGTCGGCGGCCAATGCCAGCAACCATTCGATCTCCACCTGCACGCGGCGATGCATCAGGCCGAACTCGCTGAAGATCGGGCGCAGCGCTGCGACCTTGCCGGCGTAGCGGCCGTCCAGCGGGGACAGGGCGGTCAGGGCGTGAGTGGACATGCGTGCGTTCCGGCAAAGGGAAACTGCCATTTTACATGGCTGCGGCGCATCGCTGTGGGCGCATCGCGTGACTGACCGTAATCCTACTGTCGCGCCACGGACAACTGGCGGCCTATAGTGGGGTTTTTCCCATCGAAGGATCAGGTCTCATGAGCGACTTTCGCATCGAACACGACAGCATGGGCGAACTGAAAGTACCGGCAGATGCGCTCTACGGCGCACAGACCCAGCGCGCGATCGACAATTTCCCGATCTCCGGCCTGCACCTGCCGCGCCAGTTCATCCGCGCGCTGGGCCTGATCAAGGCCGCCGCGGCCGAGGTCAATCAGTCGCTGGGCTATCTGAAGAAGAACCAGGCCACGGCGATCCGCAAGGCGTCGCTGGCAGTGGCGGACGGCCAGTACGATGCGCAGTTTCCGATCGACATCTTCCAGACCGGATCGGGCACCAGCAGCAACATGAATGCGAACGAGGTGATCGCGCACCTGGCGGTGAAAGGCGGCTCGAAGGTGCATCCCAACGACCACGTCAACTACGGCCAGAGTTCCAATGACGTGATCCCGACCGCGATCCACGTCAGCGCGACGCTCACGACCAGCGAACAACTGCTGCCTGCGTTGAAACATCTGAAAAAGACCATCGACAAACGAGCGCGCGAACTGAAGAACACGCCCAAGACCGGGCGCACGCACCTCATGGATGCGATGCCGATCACCTTCGGGCAGGAGCTTTCCGGCTGGTCGGCGCAGATCGCCTCGGCGATCGAGCGCATCGAGGATGCGTTGAAGCGCACGCGCCGCTTGCCGCAGGGCGGCACGGCCGTCGGTACCGGCATCAACGTCGACCCGAAATTCGGCCCGGCGATGGCGGTTCAGCTGAGAAAGCTCACCGGTGTGAAATTCGAATCGGCGGAGAACTACTTCGAAGGCATGGCTTCGCAGGATGCCGCGGTCGAACTGTCCGGCCAGCTGAAGACGTTGGCAGTGGCCTTGATGAAGATCGCCAACGACCTGCGCTGGATGAATTCGGGGCCGCTCGCGGGCCTGGGCGAAATCGAACTGCCGGCGTTGCAGCCGGGTTCGTCGATCATGCCGGGCAAGGTGAATCCGGTGATCCCCGAAGCCACCGCGATGGTGGCCGCGCAGGTGATCGGCAACGATGCATCGATCACCATCGCCGGCCAGTCCGGCAATTTCCAGCTCAACGTGATGCTGCCGCTGATTGCGCACAACCTGCTGCAGTCGATCGAGCTGCTCGGCAACGTCAGCGTGCTGCTGGCCGACAAGGCCATCGCGGGTTTCAAGGTCAACACGGCACGGGTGAACCAGGCGCTGGCGATGAATCCGATCCTGGTGA
Source organism: Rhodanobacter sp. (assembly GCA_036398675.1). Lineage (GTDB taxonomy): Bacteria > Pseudomonadota > Gammaproteobacteria > Xanthomonadales > Rhodanobacteraceae > Rhodanobacter. Next base: position 72,831 of record DASWOQ010000028.1, read on the forward strand.
CCGCGCTCAATCCCGTGATCGGCTACGAAAAGGGCGCTGCCACCGCCAAGCAGGCGTACAAGGAAAAACGCCCGATCATGGACGTGGCGCTGGAAACCACCGGCCTGTCGAAGGACGAGTTGAAGAAACTGCTCGACCCGATGGCGTTGACCAAGGGCGGCATTCACGGCGAGTGAGCCGGCGCCGCAAACGACAACGGACGCCGCAGCGTCCGTTGTCGTTCCATTCGTTGTCCATGCAGGTGAGCGCGCTTCGTCACGTGGTGCCGCGGAGTCAGTCCTTCGCGTCCTTTTCGCAATCTATGACGGCGCCTGCATCGACAATCGCGGCATAGGGCTTGAAGGCAGGCAGTTGAGACGCCAGCGCATCCTGTGCCGTCTTGATGCCGGCCAGATCCCCGCAGATCTTCAATGCGGTCTGCGTCACGACCGCAGTCTTCGCATCGATCTCCTTGTCGATCTGGTCGGTGTCGCCCTTCGCGATGCCCTTGGCCACGCTGCTGATGGCTTGTCCCGCAATGGCCGCGCCGGCCTTGCCGGTTTCGATGCCGTGCTGGCGCACGGCTGCGGCATTGCGATAGTACTGCTGCAACAGGCTGCGCTGGTTGGCATTGACCTCGACCGCATGCTGGTCGATGCCCAGATCGCCGGTCGCGCTGATCGTCGCATCGGGAGATCCTTTGGCATGCAGCGTCACCAAGCCGTCGTGCAGCCGGATACCGCCATTGACGAGGTTGCTGTTGCCCGAGCTGATGATGTTGATGTCCGAATCATGATCGCAGCCTGCAAGCAATCCGGTCAGCACCACTGCGCCGATCAGCGACGCGCCCATCCAATTCAGTCGTGACATGAAACATTCTCCGGTTTCCGAAAGGCCGATGTCCATCATCGGCGATGGGCGGGTGAGCCTGCGTCTGCAAGCTCGCCCGCAGGCTGCATCAGCTGTCGTCGCGGGTGCGGCGGAACCAGGTGGCGCCGGCCAGCAAGGCCAGGCCCGCGACCACGCCGATCCACAGGTTGGCCGAACCCAGTAACTGGTAGGTCTGGCGCAGATTCAGGAAGTCCAGATCCTGCGGGTTCGACATGCTGCTCAGGTTCGAGAAGATGCTGCTGCCCGGAAATACGCTGAACAGGATGCGTTGCACGACATGCAGCCAGAACCAGCCCGCCGACAGATTGAAGAAGCCCATGATGTCGAACCAGCTAACCAGTACACCGGCAATGATCGGCATCGCCACAGCCCACAGGAACGGCTTGCTGCGTGCCCAGGCCGAGCAGAACATCAGCCAGCCCACCGCAGGCAGCGCCCACAACAGGTACAGCGGGATGAAGCCGATCAGGTTCGCGATGACCCGGAACGGGTGCGCCAGCAGCAGCAACTGCCATACGTTCACGCCATGGAAGGACAACACCAGCGCCACGATCAGAAGTTGCAGTACGCCGACGATGGTACCGACGACGATTGCGATGGCGGGAGCCAGGATGGTGGCGCTGGCGACCTTCGACAGCACGGTGCTGCTGTTGGATACGGGGAGCGATTTCCAGAACAGGATGCTGCGGTCGCGACGGTCGTCGTAGAGCGAGCCGAGGCAGTAGAACAGCACCACGAAGCCCAGCACCACGGCGATCAGCCACATCGCCGAATACATCGCCAGGTCGAGCGCCATGCCGACCTTGCTGAGATCGCCTGCATCCATCTGCGCGATCACATGCTGCAGGCCGTTGCTGGCACCGAAATTGAAGCCGTGCCGGGAACCGATCACTTCGGCGGTGATGATGCCCATGATGTTGAGCAGCAGGAAAATACCGCCGGTGAAGATCGGGGCCCACAGGAATCCGCCCTTGTGTTCCCAGAACTCCCGTTTGACCAGCCAGTAGAAAGTTTTCATGCGTAGGTTCCTTTCATGGTGGCGACGAACAGGTCGCTGACCGAGGGCCGGCGGAGTTCGCCCAGCGGCTCCAGTTGCGAGCGACCGACGCCGTCGAACAGGAAGATGCTCTTGCCGAACACCTGGCGTTCGTCGATGGGTTTCAGCGCGCGTGCGGCGTCGGCCTTGTCGGCGTTCACCATCACTTCGATGAAACGCTCGCCGATCGCGTCCATGTCGGCATCGAGCACGATCTTGCCGTCGCGGATGAACATCAGGTCGGTGAGGATGTGTTCGACTTCCTCGACCTGGTGGGTGGTGACGATGATCGTCTTGTTCTCGTCGAAGTAGTCTTCCAGCAGGTTCTGGTAGAACTGCTTGCGGTAGAGGATGTCCAGGCCCAGCGTCGGCTCGTCCAGGATCAGCAGGCGGGCGTCGATCGCCATCACCAGCGCCAGGTGCAACTGCACGATCATGCCCTTGGACATCTGCCGCACGCGCATTTGCGGAGTGAGCTTGGTGCGTGCCAGGAACGCCTCGCACTTGGCGCGATTGAAGCGCGGATGCACGTTGGCCACGAAATCGACCGCTTCGCGGACGCGCAGCCAGCGCGGCAGTACCGCCACGTCGGCGATGAAGCACACCTGTTCCATCAGCTTGTCGCGCTGCGTGCGCGGATCGAGGCCGAGCACGTTGAGCTCGCCGGAGAAGTCGGTCAGGCCCAGGATCGCCTTCAGTGCGGTGGTCTTGCCGGCGCCATTGGGGCCGATCAGCCCCACGATCCGACCGGACTCCACCTGGAAACTGACGTGGTCCAGTGCCAGCGACGACTTGTACTGCTTGGTCAGGCCGCTGGCGGTGATCACGGTGCTCATGGCTGCTCTCCCTTCGGCGCCGAATCCTTTTCGGCATTGGCATTGGCATTGGCATCGGCATCGGCTTCGCGCAGCAAGGTCTTGAGGTCGAGTCCCAGCCGCTGCAGCCGCGCAAACAATACCGGCCATTCTTCGCGCAGGAAGCGCTCGCGTTCGGATTTCAGCAGCGCGTCGCGCGCACCTTCGATGACAAACATGCCCAACCCCCTCCGTTTTTCAACCAGTTGTTCGTCGACCAGTTCCTGGTATGCCTTGGAGACGGTCAGCGGATTGATCTGAAAGTCCGCGGCCACCTGGCGTACCGACGGCAGCGGGTCGCCCTCGTTCAAGGCGCCGTCCAGGATCATCGCCACCACACGCTCGTGCAACTGGCGATAGATCGGGACGCTGTCGTTCCAGGTAATGGTCATGTTTTATTCCTTGCTGATACGGCCGAACTTGTTGCCAAACGAATAGTAGGGCATGGCCAATTGCGAGCCGATCAGGCTGAACTGGCCGGCTTCGCTGGTCATGCCGCGGCCCAGGCCGGGCAGGGTGGCGATGCCGGTGATGCTGGCATCGCTCAGCAGCGAAGCGGCGCGCATGTCTTCGGCGGAGGGACGGACCTGGACGGCGGGCAGGTCGGTGACCTTGATGCCGTTGATGACGGCCGCTGGGGTCGGGTGGAAGTCGGCGGTGTAATTCTTGCTGACCACGCCCAGGGTGGTGCTAGTGATCAGGACGGCGGCGATGCTGGCGAGCAGGTTGTGCGTTTTCATGACGGGCCTCCTTAGTGACCTCGTTGTCCGGTGTTGTAGTGAACTATAACACCATATTTTGACCCGTCAAGAAAAATATTGAAATTAGCTACATGACTGATGGCCTATGCGGAGAAATGAAGCTGCAATTGGCTTCAGCGCATTCCATGACGCGCCGGATCATTGGATATCGGTGATTTCCAGCGGTGATCGACAGCCGGTTTGCTCATCGTAATGCCGCCGCAAACCCGGATCGGGGGCAAGCCCGCGCCACCGGCTCAGCGGATCAGGATTTCGTCGCTGAAAATCCAGGCCTGATGGCCGGTTCCTGAGTGCTGTACAGGCAACACCCCATAGCTGGTGGCTTCGACGCGAACGTAGCGGGCGCTGGCCGGCTTTGAGCCGGCAAAGTGCACCATGCGCACGGATGGACGGATATCGTCCGGATCGACTGCAATCGTCTCGGTCTTCAATTGGGTCCATTGCCGCCCATCGGCCGATATCGAAAACCTGACCCGCCTGGGCAGCAGGATCCACGACTCGCTCTGCTGCATGAAGCGGACATCGATCGAGTGGATGGCGGTGGGTTTGCCCAGATCGACGGTCGCATCCATGTCACTGCCTTCCCAGCCCACCCACGTGCCGTCCTTCGGATCGTTGCCGCCAAGTACGCCATCGAGCAATACCCGATCGGCGAATCCGTCATAGGGAGGCTTCGGCGGTTGCGCCAGGCGAATCGGCTTGCCGAGCCCCAACTGGGCGATCAGCGTGAAGCTGCGTGGGTGGTCGTAAGCTTGGCCGTGGCGAAACGGCGCGACTTTCAGCACGCCGGGCTGGCGGATGCCGACGTTGTCGAGAAAGCCCGGCGAACGGTCGTCAGGATCGCCTGCGTCGATGGTGTAGCGGCTGCGCAGATCGGGAAAGCCGCGGTTGGCTGTGAGTTGCCAGCCGTTGCGCCGTGCATTCAACGAGACGGCGTAGTCGACGACATCGGTTTCCGCGGCGCCGTAGCCGATGCCCAGCGCATCGAGTTTCGGATACTGCGCCTGCAGCCGGAGCTGGAAATTGGCGTAGTCCAGGTCATCTCGTCTGCCTGCCGTCCACAGGCTTTCGGCGAATGCCTGCAGGCGCGGATACAGTCGGTTTTCGGCATTCAGCGGATCGGCGCGCTCGCTCCATAGCGGCGCCTCGGCGCCAAGCACTTGTTCGCGATGGGCGGTGAATCCCGCCGCTGGGTCGAGCCGATAGACGGCGGCGGCACCAAGCTTTGGCACCGGCGTGTCAAGGTAGTAGGGGCCGGCATTGATGATGCGGTTGCCGTTGGCGATCGCCTTGCGGCCTTCGTCGTCGCCCCGCCAGACTTCGACGACGGCGGTGCTGTCGACGCCGCCTTCGAGGATTTCGTCCCAGCCGATCAGGGTTTTTCCCTTACCGGCCAGATAGCGCTGCATCCGCCTGATGAAATAACTCTGCAGGCCTTCTTCGTCCTTCAGGTTCTGCGCATGCATCAGTTGCTGGCACGAAGCGCAGTCCTTCCAGCGATCCTTCGGAACCTCGTCGCCGCCGATGTGCACGTAGGGGGCGGGGAACAGCGCGATGACTTCGTCGAGCACGTTTTGCAGGAAGGTGAACGTGGTTGCGTCGCCGACGCAGTAGATGTCCTTGTGCACGCCCCAGGTGGTCGCCACCTGCAACGGCTGGCGGGTGCACGAAAGTTCGGGATAGGCGGCGAGCGCGGCCATGCTGTGGCCGGGCATCTCGATCTCCGGAATCACCATGATGTTGCGCCTGCGCGCGTAGTCCACCACATCGCGGACCTGTGCCTGGGTGTAGAAGCCGCCATAGCGCTGCCCATCGTCCTCGGTGCGCCAGCCGCCGACCTCGGTAAGGCGCGGGTATTTCCGTATCTCGATGCGCCAGCCCTGGTCGTCGGTGAGATGCCAGTGGAAGGTGTTGATCTTGTAGTAGCTCAGCAGGTCGAGCTGCTTCTTGACGAACGCGACCGGATAGAAGTGCCGGCTGACGTCGAGCATGGTGCCGCGATAGCCGAATGCCGGCCGGTCGCGGATGTCCACCACGGGGATCCCGACGTGCGCGCTCCGCTGCATCGGCAGCAGTTGGCGCAAGGTCTGCACGCCCCAGAACAGGCCTCGATCCTGCGACGCAGTGATGCGAATGTCCTGTTGGGTCACCTGCAGCCGATAGGATTCGCCACCCGCGATCGACGGGTCGATCTGCAGCACGATGCGATGGGTTCTGGCCGAAGAACCGACACGCAGGGTGATGCCGTTCTGCCGCAGCACTTCGTTGCGCAGGAAGTTTGCGATCTCGCTGCCTCTCCGGTCGCCCGGCGCGCTGATGCCTGTGCGCGTATCCAGCACGAAATGGCCCTCGCCGACGGTCATCTGCTGCGGCTTGGGAATGATCGCGATAACCGCCCTGGCGAAGGTGCTGGAGGCGCACAGCAGCAGGCCCGGCAGGAACACGAGGTGGATCGTTCGCTTGATCTTCGTGGACATCAGGCCTTCCTGGTACGGGCGGGATGAGACGCGGCGGCGGACGCATTGCCCGTGCGCATCAATCGGCAGCGGTATAGACCTTCTTTCCGCCGACCCATGTCTGCAACACCCTGGTCGACCAGATTTCCCTGGCCGGAATGGTGAAGATGTCGCGATCGATCACGATGAAGTCGGCCCATTTGCCGGGTTCCAGCGAACCCATGGTCTTTTCCTCGTGCGCAGCCCACGCGGCACTCAGCGTAAATGCACGGAACGCTTCCAGCCGCGTCATCGCCTGCTGCGGGTACCAGCCGCCGGGCGGCTGGTCATGGTGATCCTGGCGCGTGATGGCGGCATGCAAGCCATAGAACGGATTGGACGACTCGACCGGAAAATCGGAGCCGCCGGCGATCACCGTGCCTTGCCGGAGGAAGGTCCGCCACGCATACGCGCCTTCGAGACGCGCATGGCCGACGCGGTCTTCCGCCATGTTCATGTCGGAGGTCGCATGCGTCGGCTGCATCGATGCGACCAGCTTGAGCTGCACGAAGCGCGGGATATCCGAAGGCGCCACGATCTGCGCGTGCTCGACGCGGTTGCGCAGGTTCTCGCCGCCATGCAGTTTGTAGGCCGCGGCGAAGCTGTCCAGTACTTCGCGATTGGCGCGGTCGCCGATGGCGTGGATGTTGACCTGGTAGCCCCTGGCGAGCGCCTTGCCGATCATTGCAGTGAGTTCGGCCGGCGGATGAAACAGCAGGCCGCGATTGTCCGGATCGTCGGAGTAGGGCGCCAGCATGGCGGCGCCACGACTTCCGAGTGCACCGTCGGAAAACAGTTTCACTGCGCGCACGGTCAGGAAATCGTCGCCATAGCCGAGCAGCGGCCCGTTCTTGCTGATGGTGTCGAAATCGCTGCCGGTGTTGCGGATCATCGCGTAGACGCGCGTGGTCAGGCGATGCGTGTCGGCATAGTGCCGGTAAAGCTTATAGGTCGGCAGGTCGATGCCTGCATCATCCACGCCAGTCATGCCGACGCTGCGCATTTCAGCGAGTGCGGCATCGAGAGCGGCTTCGCGCTGCTTTTCGGTGGGGGCCGGGATATGGCTTTCGATCAGCGATTGCGCACCATCGACGAACACGCCGGTCGGGTTGCCTTGCGCATCGCGTTCGATGCGACCGCCGGCTGGATCGCGTGTGTCCCGGCCGATGCCGGCAAGCTTCATGGCTGCGCTGTTGGCCCATCCGGCATGACCGTCCACGCGGATAAGCCATGCCGGACGATCGGATACCGCCGCATCGAGTTCGACAGCGCTGGGAAAGCGCCCGAGTTTCCAGATCACCTGGTTCCAGCCGCCGCCGCGTATCCAGGCGGCATCTGGATGGCTGCCGGCGAATGTCCGCACCGATGCCTGCGCTTGACCGAGTGATGTTGTCGAGGTCAAGTCCAGCATGGTTTTCATGTAGCCCAGGTCCATCACGTGGCCGTGCGCGTCGATGAGCCCCGGCAATAGCGTGCGGCCGCGACCGTCCTCGATCTTCGCGCCGCCGCCGCGCGCCGCCAAACTGGCCTTGCTACCCGTGGCGACGACCTTGCCGTGATCGATCAGCAACGCATCGAAGCGCTGCAGGTGTCCGGCCGTGTCAAGGGTGTAGCCATTGACGTTTTCCACCAGCAGGTCGGCGGCGTGGATTCGGCATGCCATGACGCCGGATGCCGCCAGCAAAGCCAGTATCGAGCGACGCAAGAGTGGATGCATGTGCGGCTCCTGGATGGATAGGTCGGGACAGACGAGCCCGCAGTGTGTCGTTCCGCGTCGACGAATTCCATCGGCCAGGTCGCGACGCGCCAAAAAAAACGGCCCCGCAGGGCCGTCATGCACATGGATCGCTGCAAAACCTCAGGCGGCTTGCGCCAGCTCGATCGACAGCGCGCCGATCGCCGCCTGCGCAGCGGCGATCGCCTGCGCCTTCTGCTCGTCGCCAAGAGCAATGCCTTCCGCGCGGATGAATTTCAGCGCATCGATACCGATAAAACCCAGTACCGTGCGCAGATATGGCTCCTGAAAGTCCATCCCCATGAAGGGGCCGCTGCCGTAGCTGCTGCCTCGGCTCGAAGCGATGATCACCTGCTTGCCTCCGGCCAGGCCTTCGGGGCCGCTCGCGGAATAGCGAAACGTTTTGCCTGCGACGAGGATACGGTCGATCCAGGACTTGAGCTGGCTGGAGATGCCGAAGTTGTACATCGGAGCGCCGATGACCACGACATCGGCAGCGAGGAATTCTTCCAGCACCTCGTTGCCGAGCACGGCATCGGGGTGCGCGACATCCGGCACCGGCGTCCAGTGCGGCAGGACGTGCGCGGCCAGGTCGCGATAGGTGACTTCGATGTCGCCATTCTTGCGCGTCAGCTCGGCTACGATGTCGGAGCTCAACTGGCGCGAAACCGAATAATCGCCCAGGGCACTTGAATCGATATGCAGAAGTTTCATTTGGGGTGATCCCTGATAGGCCGTCGATGCGGCAACCGAATCAGGCTACATGTAGAACAATCAATCGATAAGATGCTAGTTTCAAGACTTATCGTTTCATGAGAGAAACAGCCATGACGGTGCTCGCCGGTGCCCTGCAGGACCTCAACGACCTGTATTTCTTTGCGGCGGTGGTCGAGCACGGCGGGTTTTCCGCTGCCGGGCGGGCACTGGGCGTGCCGAAGTCGCGCCTGAGCAAGCGCGTGGCGCAACTCGAAGACCGCCTTGGCGTGCGCCTGCTGCAGCGGACCACGCGCCGGTTCGTGGTCACCGAAGTCGGCGAGCGTTTCTACGCGCATTGTCGCGCGGTACTGGAGGAGGCGCAGGCGGCGCAGGACGCCGTGGACGAGTTGCGTGCCGAACCCCGTGGCGTGGTGCGATTGAGCTGTCCGGTGTCGCTGGCACAGACGGTACTGGCGTATCTGATACCGGACTTTCTCGCGCAGTACCCGAAGATGCAGGTGCGGCTGTTGTCCAGCGACCGCAGGGTCGACGTGATCGGCGAAGGTTTCGATCTGGCGATCCGGGTGCGCACCAAACTGGATACTGACGCCAATCTCGTGGTCCGCAGCTTCGGCCAGTCACGTCCATTGCTGGTGGCCAGCCCGATCCTGCTGGAAGCACGTGGGCGTCCGACCACGCCCGACGAACTGGCGAGCCTGCCGGCGCTTTCGATGCGCGAGCACGAGGGTGCGCAGATCTGGGATCTGATCGGCGCCAACGGCGAGCAGGTCAACGTGGAGGTGCAGGCGCGATTGATCAGCGGCGATTTCGCCGTGCTGCTGGAAGCGGCCCGCCGCGGCATGGGCGTGACGCCGTTGCCGGAATTCGTCTGCGCATCCGCCATCGCCCGCGGCGAGCTGGAAGTCGTTCTACCGGGCTGGAGCCTGCCCGAGGGCATCATGCATTTTGTGTATCCCAGCCGTCGCGGCATGCTGCCGGGCGTGCGCGCGCTGGTCGATTTCCTGGCGGAGCGGCTGCCGGCGACCACATTGCTGAAACACCAGCAGTGCAAGCAGCGTCCGCTGGCCGACCTGCCACCGACCTGATGCGCGCAGCATCCACGATGCGGTACGCTGCTTCTTTTATGGACATCCATACGGCCGAACGATGATCGCTACGAAACTCCCCAAAGTCGGCACCACCATCTTCAGCGTGATGAGCCAGCTGGCCATCGAGCACAAGGCCGTCAATCTCGGACAGGGCTTTCCGGATTTCGAGCCGCCGCAACCGCTGCGCGATGCGTTGAACCGCGCCATGAACGAAGGCCGCAACCAGTACGCGCCGATGCACGGCATTGCGCCGTTGCGCGAACAGATCGCGTTGAAGACCGAGAAGCTCTACGGCCGCAAGGTCAACGTCGACAGCGAGATCACGGTGACCTCCGGCGCGACCGAGGCGTTGTTCTCGGCCATCGCGGCGGTTGTCCGGGCGGGCGAGGAAGTGATCGTGTTCGATCCCGCCTACGACAGCTACGAGCCGGCGATCGAATTGCAGGGCGCACGCGCGGTGCATATCCCGCTGACCGTGCCGACGTTCGCGATCGACTGGCAACGCGTGCGCGATGCGGTGACGCCGAAGACGCGGATGATCCTGATCAACAGCCCGCACAATCCGACCGGCGCGGTGCTGTCGGCGGCGGATCTGCACGAACTGGCGGACATCGTGCGCGATACCGACATCGTGGTGCTGTCCGACGAGGTTTACGAGCACATCGTGTACGACGGCGCGCAGCACGAGAGCGTGCTGCGCCATCCGGAACTGGCCGCGCGCAGCATCGTGATTTCCTCCTTCGGCAAGACCTACCACTGCACCGGCTGGAAGGTGGGTTACGCGGTGGCGCCGGCGGCGCTGTCGGCGGAGTTCCGCAAGGTGCACCAGTACCTCACGTTCTGCACGTTCCATCCCGCGCAGGTGGCGTTCGCGGAGTTCATGGCCAGCAACCCGGAGCATTACCTCGAGCTGCCGGCGTTCTACCAGGCCAAGCGCGATCGTTTCCGCGCGCTGATCGAACCCTCGCGCTTGAAGCTGCTCGACGTGCCGGGTGGCTATTTCCAGTTGGTCGACTATTCGGCGATCCGCGACGAGGACGACCTGTCTTTCAGCAAGTGGATGGTCGAACACGGCGGCGTGGCGGCGATTCCGCTGGCGCCGTTCTACGAAAGCGCACCGGGTACGCGGCTGTTGCGGCTTTGCTTCGCCAAGAGCGATGCGACGATGGACGCCGCAGCGGAGCGTCTATGCCGGCTCTGACCGAGATTTCTGCGCTACGTGTCTCGCTGGTGCAGGGCGCCACGCGCTGGCACGACGCGCCGGCCAACCGCGAGTACTACGGTGCGCTCGTTCGCCAGACGGCCGGCAGCGACCTGGTGGTGTTGCCGGAAACGTTCCTGTCCGGCTTCAGCAACGACACCGGGCTCAGTGCCGACAGCATGGACGGCGAGGGCGTGTCTTGGATGCACGCGCTGGCCATCGAAACCGACGCGGTGATCTGCGGCAGCTTGGCGATCCGCGAGAACGAGACGGTCTACAACCGGCTGATCTGGATGCGGCCGGACGGCAACTTCGCGCAGTACGACAAGCGCCATTTGTTCCGCATGGCCGGCGAGCACACCCGCTACGGCGGCGGCAGCGAGCGCCTGATCGTCGAGCTGAAGGGTTGGCGGATACTGCCGCAAGTCTGCTACGACCTGCGTTTCCCGGTGTGGCTGCGCAACCACCGGATGGAGGACACGGCCGGTGGCATGGACTACGACCTGGCGTTGTTCGTCGCCAACTGGCCGGCGCCGCGCCGGCAGCCGTGGCGCACGCTGTTGCGCGCCCGTGCGATCGAGAACCTCAGCTATGTGATCGGCGTCAATCGGGTCGGCGTGGACGGCAACGAACTGCCTTATGCCGGCGACAGCGCGGTGATCGATCCGCTCGGGGAAGCGTTGATCGAGCTGGGTGCGCAGGAGCAAGTGATCACTGTAACGCTGGATCCCGCGCCGTTGCTGGCGCACAGGCACCGTTTCCCGGCCTGGATGGACTCGGACACGTTCACGCTTCACGTCTGAGATCCCCGGTCGTCGGATATACATCGGCCGGTCAATACCGGACGTCCAAACCGCCGATCTAAGATTCCCTGCACATGGCAGGCGGGCGGCGGTCGCCCCTGCACCACGGGGAATGTCCATGAAGCTCAAGCCGATTCCTTATCTCGGTTGCACACTCGCGTTGGGCGTCCTATCCGGTGCGGTCGCCGCGCAATCCGGCCGGCCGACCATCGCCGTGGCGGAGTTCACCAACCAGACCAGCTCTGCCTATTGGTGGAACGGCGATGTCGGCCGCCAGCTGGCCGACGTGCTGAGCAACGAACTCAGTTCCACCGGCGACTTCAATGTGGTCGAGCGACAGAAGCTCGACGCGGTGATCGGCGAACAGGATCTGGCCAGCTCGGGAAGGGTGCGCAAGGGCAGCGGCCCACTCACCGGAAACATCACCGGCGCGCGCTATCTCGTTACCGGCACGGTCAGCTCGTATACCGAGGACACCGGCAACACTGGCGGCGGGTTGAGCTTCCATGGCATGTCGTTCGGCGGCAACAAGAGCCAAGCTTATGTCGCGATCGATCTTCGCGTGGTGGATTCGGAAACCAGCGAAGTGGTCCACTCACGCACTGTCGAAGGCAGCACCGCCAATAGCAGCATCGATGTCGGCGGTTACTTTCGCAACGGCCTTGGCAGCACCTTCAGCCAGAAGAAGAACACGCCGGCCGGAAAGGCCGTGCGCGGCGCGATCGTCGAAGCCACCGACTATCTGGATTGCGTGATGGTCAAGCGCGATGCCTGCATGGCGAGCTTCAACCGGAAAGAGCAGCGTCGCCGCGACAGCGACCGCAAGGTGCTCGATCTGGAGTGATCGCCTGCGGCCAGCGTCGTTCGCCTGACCTCAGAGAATGGCGAGTACCGCTTCCGGCGGTCGGCCAACTGCCGCGCGACCGTTGGCGACCACGATGGGTCGCTCGATCAACTTGGGGTGCGCAACCATCGCGGCGATCAGCGACGCATCGTCGAGCGTCGGCTCATCCAGCCCCAGCTCCCCATATTCGGTTTCGCCCTTGCGCATCAGTTCGCGTGGCGACATGCCGAGCTGCTTCAGGAGAACAATCAGCTCGGAAGCGGTGGGTGGATGGTCGAGGTAATGCACCACCTCGACCGGTTCGCCACGCTGCTCCAGCAATGCCAGCGTGGCGCGTGACTTGGAACAGCGGTTGTTGTGAAAGATGCGCACCATCGCGGTTTCCGCCCGTGCCGGATTCAGCGGTTGCCCGAGCGATTGCCGTTGCCGCCACGACCGGGTGGTCGTCCGCCGGCGGGGCCGCCATGACCCTGCGGTCGTGCGCCACCCTGCGAACGGTTGCCACCCTGGCCCTGGGGCCGGCCGGCGCCTTGCGGCCGGTTGCCACTCTGGCCCTGCGGACGGGGGCCGCCTTGTCCCTGCGGACGGCCATTGCTGTTTCCACGATTGCCCTGGCCTTGCCCTTGAGCCCCAGCCGGTCGGTTGCTGTTGCCCCGCGATTCGCCGCCGAAGCCACTGTAGGGGCTGCCGCCAGCGCGGTTGTCGTTGCCGCTCGGACGCGCACCGAACGGCTTACCGCCCGGGCGCCGCTGGCCCTGGCCTGCGGGGCCGCCTGACGGACGCGCGACACCGTCGCGGCTTTCGCCGGCGAACCATGTGCGCACCGAAGGCAGTTCCTGACCGGGTGCCACCCGACGGCCTTTGCCGCCACGATTGCCGCCGGCGCCGCGTTCGGGCCGCACGACGTTGCCGTTGACTTCCTTGCCGTCGCGACGCGGCGGCTTGCGGCCACGCACCGGCTCATCGCGGATGCGGTCGAAAGCGCGCAATTCGCGGGCCTCGTCTTGACCACCGGTCCAGGCCGTGCTGGTGCCGCGTTCGGGGCGATATTCGGTGACGCTGCGATTGGCGCGGCGCTGGTGCAGTACCGGGCTCAGGGTCAGCACCGGCTGCGGCGCGCCCAGACCCGTCTGCTCGCGCAATTGCTTGACGCCTTCGGCATCGAGCGCTTCGCATTCGCCGCGACGCAAGGCACGCGGCAGTTCGATCTTGCCGTAGCGGATGCGCTTGAGGCGGCTGACCAGGAAACCCTGCGAATCCCACAGGCGACGCACTTCGCGGTTGCGTCCTTCGCGGATCACCACGCGGAACCAGCTATGGCTGCCGCCGCGGCTGATCACCGCGATCTCGTCGAAGCGTGCGGGGCCGTCGTCGAGCTCCACGCCCGCTTTCAGGCGCTCGATGAGTTCGTCGGGCACTTCGCCGTGCACGCGGCACAAGTATTCGCGCTCAAGGCCGCTTTTCGGATGCATCAACGCGTTGGCCAGTTCGCCATCGGTGGTCAGCAGCAGCAGGCCGGTGGTGTTGATGTCCAGTCGGCCCACGGCGACCCAGCGCGCCCCTTTCAGCCGCGGCAGCTGTTCGAACACGGTCGGGCGACCTTCAGGGTCGTCGCGGGTGGTCAGCACGCCCTCGGGCTTGTGGTAGATCAGCACCTCGGTTTCGTCGCGGCTGTCGGTGGCGACGACGAACTGCTTGCCGTCGAGCACCACGCGGTCACCGGCGTGCACGCTCATGCCGATCTCGGCCGGGCTGCCGTTGAGTTCGACTTCGCCGGACTGGATGCGCACCTCCAGCATGCGGCGCGAGCCCAGGCCGGCATTGGCGAGCACCTTGTGCAGGCGTTCTTCCAGCGCTGCGGCGTTGGGATCGACACGGGTGTCGCGTTTCAGGGATAGAACGGTTTTCTGTGGCGCAATCATGCGCGGTACTCCTCGGTATCTTGCTCGGCGGTGCCGGGTTTGGCATCCGCGGGGTCCGCTGCCTCGTCGGCAGTGTCGGTGATGGTTTTTTCGGTGTCCGCGTCGGTATCGGCTTCGCCGGGTACATCGGCTTCGTCAAGTGCATCGGCTGGCACCTGGGCGTCAGCCGCGGTGTCATGGGTGGTGTCGGCTTGCCCGGCGCCGGCGTGCGGCTCGGCGCTTTCCGGCTTGTCCTCTTCCGTCGCGTCGACAACGGCGTCTTCATCGGGATCGATCGGCAGATCGCGGGCGACCCGTACCGGCATGGGATCTTGCTCGAAGCGCAACTGTGGATCCTCCATGTCACGGATTTCCGACAGCGGCGGCAACTGGTCCAGCGATTTCAGGTTGAAGTAGTCGAGGAACGCGCGGGTGGTGCCGAACAGCGCCGGCTTGCCGGGCACGTCGCGGTAGCCGACCACGCGGATCCACTCGCGCTCCTCCATCGTCTTGATGATGTTGGACGACACCACCACGCCGCGGATCTGTTCGATCTCCGGGCGGGTGATCGGCTGGCGATAGGCGATCAGGGCCAAGGTTTCCAGCAGTGCGCGCGAATAGCGGCTGGGCTTTTCGGTCCACATCCGCGAAATCCACGGATGCACGTCCTGCCGGACCTGGTAGCGGAAACCGGAGGCTACTTCCTTCAGCTCGATGCCGCGGCCGGCGCAATCCTCGGCCAGCGCTTCCAGCGCCCTGGCGATCTGTTCCTGCACGACATCGTCGGTTTCGTTGAAAAGGTCGCCCAGTTGATGAATGGTCATCGGCTGGCTGGAGGCCAGCAGGGCGGCCTCGATCACGGGTTTGAGTTGCTCGATCTGCATGGGCCTTGGGTCGTATGCCGATTCTGTGGATGTTTCATCTGGAGCCCGATTCGAACTGCTTCGATTCAGGATGGTCCGGTTCGATCAGGGCCGGTTCGCCGGGTTGCGCGTCGTCTGTTGTGGGTTCCGTGGAGTCGTCCAGATGTCCCGTCCTGGCCTTGACGTAGATCGGTGCCAGCGGTTCTTCCTGGACGATTTCCACCAGCAGTTCCTTGGCCAGTTCCAGCATCGCCAGGAACGTCACCACGATGCCCAGGCGCCCCTCGCTGACATCGAACAGGCTCTCGAAGCGGTGGAAACTGCTGTCGCCCAGCCGGCTCAGCAGGTCTCCCATGCGCTGGCGGACGCTGAGTGCCTCGCGCCTGATCGCGTGGTGCCCGAACAGCTCGGCGCGGTGCATCACGTCTTTCAGCGCCAGCAGCAACTCGGTCAGCTCCAGCGGCGGCGGCAACTTGATGACGTTGCGCTCGCCCACTTCCGCATGCACCACCACGGTGTCGCGTTCCAGCCGGGGCAGGTCCTCGATATCCTCCGCAGCGCGCTTGAACCGTTCGTACTCCTGCAGACGACGCACCAGCTCGGCGCGAGGGTCTTCCTCCAGCCCTTCCTCGGCGGGAGGCCGCGGCAGCAGCAGCCGCGACTTGATCTCGGCCAGGATGGCGGCCATCAGCAGGTATTCGGCAGCCAGCTCCAGCCGCATCACATCGCGCATCAAATCGATGTAGGTCATGTACTGCCGGGTGATCTCGGCGACCGGAATGTCCAGGATGTCCAGATTCTGCCGGCGGATCAGGTACAGCAGCAGGTCGAGCGGCCCTTCGAACGCCTCGAGGATGACTTCCAGCGCATCCGGCGGGATGTACAGATCCTGCGGCATCTGCAGCAGCGGCTGGCCGCGCACGATGGCCAGAGGCATTTCCTGCTGTTGCGGTACCGACGCAAAGGCGACCTGCGGTTCGGCGACCAGGCTCTCGGGCTCGACTGGCTCAGTGCTCATCAATGCATGTCGTTGGGCCGCCTTCAGCGGCTGGCAGTGCGTTCTATACGGTCGGGTTCATTCCCATGTCGCGGAATGTCCGTGCTCGGAACACGGCGGTAAAGCGGCGTTCCCGGGTAATGCAGTTTCAAAATCTTCAGCCGAGGCGCTCTTGGCGCCATCGTCACGACAGGCATGATGAAGCCACTCGTTGGTGGTTCGGTCAGGCGGATCGCTGGCGACTCACATGTTGCAGATCCGGGGTGTCAGCCACGGCAGGCACGCGAGTCGTCGAGGTGGCGGGCAGCAACGCCACTGACAGTTCAATCGTTCGGTTCGAGAGCATCGGTGGAGTCCACTGGTTGCCGAGGTGATCGGCAGACGTCTTTCCGTGGAGCCACGCGTGGATAAAGAGTAACGGCTGGGCGGGGACAAGTCCAGCCGGGGACAGGTTTGCCGACACCTCGCCATTCACCGCCGATCGGCAATGCCGGATCTTGCCGCCGGTTTATCGCCATTCGCGCCGCGCGAGCACAATGCATGGCGCTTTGCGGATGAGCCCGTACGCGCCGGACATGGTTGCGCAGGCGGCATGTGACCTAATGTGACGACTTGGGTCGTCGTGGCGTCCATTTTTGCGACGCCACGATTGCATTTCGACGAATCGGGATGGTCGTGGCCCGGCGCGTCAGCGCGGCATGGCGCAGCGAATTGCAGGTTTGGCGGCGGATGGAAGAGGGTGGGTGCATCCAGGTCGCCCGTGGTGATATTTGGTGCTGGCATGCCGATTGCTTTGCTATCCGCATCGGACGCCGCCATGGCGGCGTCCGGGCTGGCTGGAGCCAGTCGCAATCAGGATGGGGGCGGAAGAGACGCCGGCACGCGTACGGTTCGCGTGCCGGGACGGTTCAGGACGATCAGCAAAGCACCATTGCGCGCAGCAGGCGCAAGTGCAAAGGAAAGTACGACGATGACGATCGAAAAAAATGGGTCGGGCAACGGTGCGCCGGAGCAACTGCGTCCCGCGCGCATGCAGATAGAAACCACGGTGCTGATGAGCCGTCATGGCGAATCGCATCCGACCGAACTGGTCGATATTTCGGCGACCGGTGCCTTGCTGCGACGCCCGCTGGGCTGGGCCGGCGAAGTAGGGCAGAGCTGGGTGCTCGACATGATCTTCGGCCACAACCTGCATATCCACCTGGAGGCGGCCGTCGCCCGCGTCTCGGATCACCACATCGGCTTTTCCTACAGCCGGATTCCCGAGGACAAGCAGGTTCCGTTGTGGAACCTGCTCGGCGGCTATGCGGACATCCTGGAATACTGGAAGGACAGTTGAGGCTGTCTCGAAAAATTGTTGAAAGCGCCCGCATCGAGCGGGCGCTTTCATGTCAGGCGGCGGCTTTCTTCTCGTCGCGCAGCTCGCGCCGGAGGATCTTGCCCACGTTGCTCTTGGGCAATGCATCGCGGAACTCGATCAGCTTGGGCCGCTTGTAGCCGGTGAGGTTCTCCCGGCAGAACTGCCGCAGCGCCTCCTCGGTCAGGCTCGGATCCTTGCGCACCACGAACAGCTTCACCACTTCGCCGGAATGCTCGTCGGGAACCCCGACCGCGGCTACTTCGAGCACGCCGGGGTGTTGCATCACGGCATCCTCGACCTCGTTCGGATACACGTTGAAGCCGGACACCAGGATCATGTCCTTCTTGCGATCGACGATGTAGAAGTAGCCGTTCTCGTCCATCTTCGCGATGTCGCCGGTATGCAGCCAGCCGTCGCTGCCCAGCACCTTGACCGTTTCGTCGTCACGTTGCCAGTAACCCTTCATGACCTGCGGCCCGTGCACCATCAGTTCGCCGGTTTCGCCGACCGGAAGCGGCTGGCCTTCCTCCGACCAGATCGCCACGTCGGTGGACGGCACCGGCAGGCCGATCGAGCCGTTGTACTCCTTCAGGTCGAGCGGATTGATGCAGACGGCGGGCGAGGTTTCGGTGAGTCCGTAGGCTTCGGCGAGTGTGCAGCCGGTGACCTTTTTCCAGCGCTCGGCGACTGCGCGCTGCACCGCCATGCCGCCGCCCAGCGACAGGTGCAGCCGCGAGAAATCGAGCTCGGCGAAACCCGGTGTGTGCAGCAGTCCGTTGAACAGCGTGTTGACGCCGGTCAGCGCGGTGAAGTTGGATTTCTTCAGTTCCTTGACGAAGCCGGGCATGTCGCGCGGGTTGGTGATCAGCCAGTTGAGGCCGCCCAGCCGGCTGAACACCAGCCCGTTCGCGCACAGCGAAAAGATGTGATACAGCGGCAGCGCCGTGATCACCACTTCCTCGCCCGGCTTCATGTTCTTGCCGATCCATGCATCGGCCTGCAGCATGTTCGCCACCATGTTGCCGTGGGTCAGCATCGCGCCCTTGGCCACGCCGGTGGTGCCGCCGGTGTACTGCAGGAACGCGATGTCGTCGTGGGTCAGGTTCGCCGACGGCAGCGGATGCGCGGCACCACGGGCCAGCGCATCGCGAAAGCGTACCGCCCGCGGCAACTGGAACGCCGGCACCATCTTCTTGACGTGTTTGAGCGCGAAGTTGATCAGCGCGGCTTTCGGGAATCCGAGCATGTCGCCCAGACCGGTGGTGACGATGTGCTGCACATGAGTCTCCGCAACCACTTGTTGCAGCGTCGCGGCGAAGTTGTCCAGCACCACGATGGCCTTGGCGCCAGCGTCCTCGAGTTGATGCTTCAGCTCCCGCGCGGTGTACAGCGGATTCGTGTTGACCACGACCAGCCCCGCGCGCAACGCGCCGTACAAGGCGATCGGATACTGCAGGACGTTGGGCATCATGATCGCGATGCGATCGCCCTTGGACAGCTTCAGTTCGCCGGTGAGATAGCCGGCGAACTGGCGACTCAATTCATCGATCTGACCGTAGCTGAGTCGCCGACCAAAGCTTGAAAACGCGGGCTTTTCGCGGAACCGGTCGAACGCCTCTTCCAGTACGGCCGGCACCGAGGCATACGTATTGACGTCGATCTGACTGGGCACGCCTGCGGGATAGTGATCCAGCCACGGACGCTCGTTGCTCATGCTCGGATTTCCCAGGTACTTGTCGATGATCGCGATGGATGGCGGCTGTGGGATGATGGCCTGGAGACGTCAGCGACATCTCCGGCAATCCAGTCCACGGAGCATTGGAGCATACGCCCGCGTACAGCGGCAAGCCGCACTGCACCGAGCCTCACTCATGATTCGATCCATGAAAATCGCACGTCTACCGACCTTGCTCGTACTCTGCCTCATGGCGCTGCCGGCCTGCCGCCATACGCCGGACGAAGTGCAGGTGCGCGAGTCGATCGCAGCTGTTGCGCATGCCGCCGAAGCGGGCTCGGCGAACGATGCGGTTGCACCGCTCAGCGACGATTTCGATGGCAACGCGGGCGAACTGGATGGGCGCTCGCTGGCCAACATGATCCGGCTGGTCACGCTGCGCGGCGATCATGTCGGCGTCACCTTGGGACCAGTCGCGATCGAGCATCGCGGCGAACGCATGCTGGCGAGCTTTACCGTTACCTTGACCAGCGGCGGCAAGCTGCTGCCCGACCAGCTGGGCGTGTATCGGGTCGAGTCGGCCTGGCGAAGGGAAGGTCGCAGGTGGCGCTGCTACAGCGCGAGCTGGAAGCATTCGTTGTAGCCGCACGAACGCCGTGGCTGCACAAAGGAACGCCCCGGAGCCGGGGCGTTCCTGTTTCAGTTGCAGACGCCGGTCAGGCGGCTTTCTTTCCGGCCAGCTGGCGCAATACGTACTGCAGGATGCCGCCATGGCGGAAGAATTCGCGCTCCTTCGGCGTGAGCAGCATCACCTGCACAGTGAACTGCTTCCTGCTGCCTTCGGCGCCGATGGCGGTCACGGTGGCTTCCTTCGAGTTGCCGTCGTCGAGACCGGTGATGTCGAATGTCTCCGCACCGGTCAGGCCCAGCGACTGCGCGCTCTCGCCGGTCTTGAACGTGCATGGCAGCACGCCCATGCCGACCAGGTTGGAGCGATGGATGCGCTCGAAGCTCTCGGCGATCACCGCCTTCACGCCCAGCAGCAAGGTGCCCTTGGCAGCCCAGTCGCGGCTGGAGCCGGTGCCGTATTCCTTGCCGGCGAACACCACCAGCGGTGTCTTGCTCGCCTTGTACTTCATCGCGGCGTCGTAGATGGCCATCTGTTCGCCACTCGGCACATGACGCGTGTAGCCGCCTTCCACGCCGTCGAGCATCAGGTTCTTGATGCGGATGTTGGCGAAGGTGCCGCGCACCATCACGTCGTCGTTGCCGCGGCGCGAACCGTAGGAATTGAAATCCTTCGGCTGCACGCCCTTGCTGATCAGGAACTGGCCCGCCGGGCTGTCCTTCTTGATCGAGCCGGCCGGCGAGATATGGTCGGTGGTGATCGAATCGCCGAACAGGCCGAGCACGCTGGCGCCGTGGATGTCCTCGATGCGCCCGGCTTCCTTCTTCATGCCGTCGAAGTAGGGCGGGTTCTTGATATAGGTGGAATCGTCCCACTGGAACAGCGCGCCATCCGGCGAAGCGATCTGGTTCCAGCGGCTGTCGCCCTTGAACACGTCGGCGTAGTTCTTCTCGAACATCGCCGGGTTGATCGCGCCGGCGATCGCATCGGAGATTTCCTGGTTGGAAGGCCAGATGTCTTTCAGGTACACCGGCGCGCCATCGCTGCCGATGCCGATCGCATCCTTGGTCAGGTCGATGTCCAGCGTGCCGGCCAGCGCATAGGCGACCACCAGCGGAGGCGACGCCAAGTAGTTCATCTTCACTTCCGGATGCACGCGACCTTCGAAGTTGCGGTTGCCGGAAAGCACCGATGCCACTGCGAGATCGCCTTCGGCGATGGCCTGGCTGATCTCCACTGGCAGCGGGCCGGAGTTGCCGATGCAGGTGGTGCAGCCGTAGCCGACGATGTAGAAGCCGATCTTCTCGAGTTCTTCGAGCAGGCCGGTTTTCTTGAGGTAGTCACTGACCACCAGCGAGCCGGGCCCGATCGAGGTCTTCACCCACGGCTTGGCTTTCAGCCCGCGCGCAGCGGCTTTCTTGGCGACCAGCCCGGCGCCCAGCATCACCGCCGGATTGGAAGTGTTGGTGCACGAGGTGATCGCGGCGATCACCACCGAGCCGTCGCCGACGCGGAAGCTCTCGCCGTCTTTCTCCACCAGCACGCCGGTCTCGCCGATCGCGTTGGCCGGGTTGCCGATGGCGGTGGCGCCACCCTCGTTGGCAAACGCGGCGACCGCGCCGTTTCGGGGTTGGCGATTGGCGGTGAGTGAGCCGACCACATCATGGAAACTCTGCTGTACCGCTTCGAGCAGCACGCGATCCTGCGGGCGCTTCGGGCCGGCCATCGACGGACGCACGTCGGCGAGGTCGAGTCCCAGCGTGGTGGTGAAGATTGGCTCGATGGCGTTTTCGTCGTGCCACAGGCCCTGGGCCTTGGCATACGCCTCGACCAGCTGGATCTGTGCGGCGCTGCGGCCGGAGAGCTTCATGTAGTTCAGTGCTTCCTGGTCGATCGGGAAGATACCGCAGGTCGCGCCGTATTCCGGCGCCATGTTGGCGATGGTCGCGCGATCGGCCAGCGGCAGGTGCTTGAGGCCGTTGCCGAAGAATTCGACGAACTTGCCGACCACGCCGAGCTTGCGCAGCATCTGCGTCACGGTCAGCACCAGATCCGTCGCGGTGACACCTTCGGCCAGCTTGCCGGTGAGGCGGAAACCGACCACCTGCGGAATCAGCATCGACGACGGCTGACCCAGCATGGCCGCCTCGGCCTCGATACCGCCGACGCCCCAGCCGAGCACGCCCAGGCCGTTGATCATGGTGGTGTGCGAATCGGTGCCGAACACCGTATCCGGATACGCCCAGCTCTCGCCGTCGACATCCGCGGTGAACACCACGCGGGCCAGATGTTCCAGGTTCACCTGGTGCACGATGCCGGTGCGCGGCGGCACGACCTTGAAGTTGTTGAACGCTTTCTGGCCCCAGCGCAGGAACGAATAGCGCTCCTGGTTGCGCTCGAATTCGATCGCGACGTTCTGATCCAGCGCGCTTTCCGAACCGTAGGCATCGACCTGCACGGAATGGTCGATGACCAGTTCCGCCGGTGCGAGCGGGTTGATCTGGGTGGCGTCGCCGCCCAGCTTCACCACGGCGTCGCGCATCGCGGCAAGATCGACCACGCACGGCACGCCGGTGAAATCCTGCAGCACCACGCGGGCCGGCATGAAGGCGATTTCGGTATCGGGCTCGGCCTTCGAGTCCCACTTGGCGATCGCCTCGATCTCCTTTGCGGTGACGTCGATGCCGTCTTCGTGACGCAGCAGGTTTTCCAGCAGGATCTTCAGCGAATACGGCAGCCGCTTGAGGTCGAAGCGCTCGCCCAGCTTGGTCAGGCTGGCAAAGGCATGGCGCTGGCCATTGACTTCGAGGGTGTCGCGTACGGAAAAGGTATCTTTCATGGGGAGCTCCTGGCTGAATCCTGCGGCTGGGATGTTCGAACGTTGGCGTTGGCTGTTCGCCGGTCCGGCAAACCGCAATTATCGCGCAAAACATGACGCAGCCGCGAACCGGCTCGCTACAGGCCGATGACGCAGGAGCTTGCTTCCACGCCATCTTCGCTGCCCGGCGGTAGACTGCAACGAACGCCACTGGCCGACTTTCGTTGCACAGGATGAGCCCGATGTCCCACGCATACAAACGCCTTTGATGACATGCAGCATTCGATGATTTCGATGGCCTTGGCCGCTGTGTCGCTGCGCGATCTTGCGCTGGTGCAGGCGGTGCATCGTCATGGCAGCTTCAATAGCGCGGCGCGCGCCATGCACATCAGTCCGTCGGGGCTTTCGCACCAAGTGCAGAAAGTGGAGCAGGCACTGGGTGCGCCGTTGTTCGAGCGCGGAGGCCGCCGCATCGTGCCCACCGCCGGCGGTCAGCGGCTGCTGCAGCAGATCGATGCCGTGCTCGCCGCCGGCGAACACCTGCAGCAGGTAGCCCGTGCTGGTGCGGTGGCGTTCGGTGGTGAATTGCGCCTTGGCGTTCCGGCGTCGCTCGGCCCGTACCTGTTACCGCATTTGATCACGCCGTTCCCGCAGCATTTCCCGGGTGCGCGCCTGGGCATCTCCGAAGGCAAGCCGCGAGGCCTGTTGCGCCGGCTGCATGAGGGCGAGCTGGATGCGGTACTGGCGCCGCCGACCGCCATCGTCAGCGGCATCGCCATGCGCCCGCTGTTCTTCGAACCGTGGGAACTGATGCTGCGCGCCGATCATCCGCTGGCGAGCAGGCAGAGCATCGCTTTCGATCAGCTTGATCCTGCCGAAGCCACGCTGATGGCGGAGAGCCATGCCGACGGACTCGACGTCGATGGCGGCGAACACGGCCATGTGCAGGATGTGAGCCTGGAAAGTCTCGCGGCCCTGGTCAGCCTTCGCGGCGGCTACGCGCTGGTGCCGGCACTGGCGCATGAACGGCTGGCCTCGATGCCAAACATCGCACTGGCCAAACTGAAAGGGCCGGCATCGGGCCGGGAGATCGCACTGTACTGGCGCGATGCCTCGCCCTGGCATGACGCTCTGCGAGCGTTCGCCGAGTTGCTGCGCCAGCTGGCGCGGCAGCGGCCTGGTCTGCAAGTGAAGGCATTAAAGACAAAGACGACGGTGCGGCACTCGTCTATTTTGAAAAGATGATGGCGTTCTCACAATCGCTGTAGGGGAATGCCGTCACTTAAGCTGTCGGCGTTGACTTCCTGGTCGGAAAATCACCAACAATGCACAGCTCCAAAAACGGGGCGGTTAAGGAGATGGCAATGAAAGTACTCAGCACAGTTATTGCTATTGGTGTTGTCGCGGCGGGAATACTGTCTTTCTCGGCGCCGGTTCAAGCAAGGATCCTTCCAGATACATGTAGACCAGTCTATGCGGCTTGTAACGCAGGAGATCAGACGGCTTGTAATAGCCAGACATACATAACTTGTATGAAACAATGGGGGCCAGTGCTTCCGCCGCCTACGAACCCACCTTTGTTTCCCTAAGTCTATAGGATAGATGCGCGATTAATTTCGCATATAAAGCGCCCGGAATACCGGGCGCTTTTGCTTTCGCTATCGACTCAACATATGATCAACCGCGCGACGCGCGCTTGCGATCGTTCTCGGTAAGATTCTTCTTGCGCAGGCGGATTTCCTTCGGGGTGATCTCGACCAGCTCATCGTCGTCGATGAAATCCAGCGCCTGTTCCAGCGTGAACTTGATTGCCGGCGTGAGCTGGATCGCATCGTCCTTGCCCGAGGCGCGCATGTTGGTCAGCGGCTTGGGCTTGATCACGTTGACGGTGAGATCGTTGTCCTTGGCGTGGATGCCGACCAGTTGGCCCTCGTAGACCGAGTCGCCCTCGGCCGCGAACAGCTTGCCGCGTTCCTGCAGCGGCCCGAGCGAGTAGGCGGGGGTGGTGCCGCCGGCGTTGGCGATCATCACGCCATTGAGGCGCTTGGCGATCTGGCCTTCTTCCTTCGGGCCGTAATGGTCGAACACGTGGAACAGCAGGCCCGAGCCCTGGGTCAGGGTCTTGAACTGGTTCTGGAAGCCGATCAGGCCCCGCGCCGGGATCTCGTAGTCCAGGCGCACGCGGCCCTTGCCGTCGGACTCCATGTTCTTGAGCTGGCCTTTGCGCACACCGAGCTTCTCCATCACGCCGCCCTGATGGATTTCCTCCACGTCGACCACCAATTGTTCGATCGGCTCCATCTTCTCGCCGTCGATCTCCTTGATGATCACTTCCGGACGCGATACGGCCAGCTCGTAACCTTCACGGCGCATGTTCTCGATCAGCACCGACAGATGCAGTTCACCGCGGCCGGAGACCAGGAATTTGTCGGCATCCGCGCCTTCCTCGACCTTCAGCGCGACGTTGTGCAGTGTCTCGCGCTCCAGGCGTTCGCGCAGCTGGCGACTGGTGAGGAACTTGCCGGCGCTGAGGTCCTTGTTGCCGGCGAATGGCGAGTTGTTGACCTGGAAGGTCATGCTGATCATCGGCTCGTCGACGGTCAGCGCGGGCAGCGCTTCGGGCGTGTCCAGCGCGCAGACGGTGTCGGAGATGGACAGATCCTGCACGCCGGAGATCGCGACGATGTCACCGGCCTCGGCTTCCTCCACCTCAAGACGCTCCAGGCCCATGAAGCCGAGAACCTGCAACACCTTGCCCTGGCGCTTCTTGCCTTCGCGGTCGACCACGCTGACCGGCATGTTCTTGCGAACCTTGCCGCGCTGGATGCGACCGATGCCGATCAAGCCGACGAAGCTGTTGTAGTCGAGCTGGCTGATGCGCATCTGGAACGGGCCGTCCGGATCCACCTGTGGCGGCGAGACGTGCTGCATGATCGCCTCGTACAGCGGGGTCATGTCGCCTTCGCGCACGCTGTCGTCGAGGCTGGCGTAACCATTCAGCGCCGAGGCGTAGACGATCGGGAAGTCCATCTGCTCCGGCGTGGCGCCGAGGCGATCGAACAGATCCCATACCTGTTCGACCACCCATTCCGGACGGGAGCCCGGGCGGTCGACCTTGTTGATTACCACGATCGGCTTGAAGCCCATCGCGAATGCCTTCTGCGTCACGAAACGGGTTTGCGGCATCGGGCCGTCCATCGCATCGACCAGGATCAGCACCGAGTCGACCATCGACAGCACGCGTTCCACTTCGCCACCGAAGTCCGCATGTCCCGGCGTGTCGACGATGTTGATGCGGTTGCCGCGCCAGGTGATGGCAGTGTTCTTGGCCAGGATGGTGATGCCGCGTTCCTTTTCCTGGTCGTTCGAATCCATCACGCGCTCGGCCAGCACGGTGCGCTCGCTGAGCGTGCCGGACTGCTTGAGCAAGCAATCGACAAGGGTGGTCTTGCCGTGGTCGACGTGGGCGACGATGGCGATATTGCGCAGATTTTCGATAGACATGGGATCGACTCGGACGGCGCACAGGCCGTCGCGCAGGTTTCTTGAGGGGTGAATTCACTGATTATACGGACTTATGTGACAACTTGCCCGCGGTTTCGGTGAACACCCGGTCCCGGTCCTGGCACCGCTGGTAAACACGATGTCGCACTGCGCCGCTGGATGTGGATTTTCAGGCCGCCGCGGAACTCGCATTAGGCCGGTGAGGTAGTGCGCGGCGATCACTGCTAGAAGGTGCCGTAAGCGCAGCATTTCGACGCGTTTCTGCCACTACCTGGCTTCGGCGAACAGTACGTGCCGCTGCTGCCGCATGGATATGCAGTGCTGGATCGCCTGTGGCGACATCTGTATGAGCGTGGCCGACCCACCTGCCGACGCCCGGTCACGCCCATGCAGCCATGCCGCACTGGATCGCGCGGCACTCGGCTCGCCCTGAAAGTCAGGGCGGGCTGCCTGAACCGGAGGCCTGCAGTACCGGCGATGCTGGGTTATTCTTGGCGGCCCTCGCGTCCGCTCAGGCGATCCTGAAGCCGGGCGAATTCAAGTTCAAACCCCAAGGATTTGCGATGACCATCCATGTCACCTTCACCACCAATCGCGGCCCGATCCACCTGCGCCTGCATGAAGACAAGGCGCCGGTCACGGTCGCCAATTTCGTCAACCTGGCCAAGCGCGGCTATTACGACGGCCTGTCGTTCCATCGTGTGATCGCCGATTTCATGGTCCAGGGCGGTTGCCCCGAAGGCAGCGGTCGTGGTGGTCCGGGCTACAAGTTCGAGGACGAATTCAATGCGTCGCTTCGTCACGACAAGCCGGGCGTGCTGTCGATGGCCAACGCCGGTCCGCGCACGAACGGCAGCCAGTTCTTCATCACCCACGGCGCTACGCCCTGGCTGGACGGCAAGCACAGCGTGTTCGGCGAAGTGGTCGATGCCGCCGACATGAACGTGGTCAACACGATCCAGCAGGGCGATACGATCGAGAAAGTGACCGTGGAAGGCGACGTGGATGCGTTGCTGGCAGCCCAGTCCGATCGCGTGAAAGAATGGAATTCGGTGCTGGATCAGCGCGGCTGAGTTCTGTTGTCGCCGCCAGGAAAATCGCCGGCCGAGACCGGCGGTTTTTTTTGGCGGATGTCATGGAAACGCCCGCCGCTCAGTCCTATGATCGACAGGCTTCACGCATATTCATTCAACCTAAGGAGAAACGACATGTCATTCCTCAATGATCTGCTCGGTGGACAGGGACAACAGGCAGGCGGCGGTTCGCTGATCGGCGTTGCCGGTCAATTGATCGAGAAGGCTGGCGGCGTGCAGGGCTTGATCAGCATGCTGCAGCAGCATGGGCTAGGCGGGGCTGTGCAGTCGTGGGTCGGCACGGGATCGAATCAGCCGGTGTCGGGCGACCAGCTCGGCCAGGCATTGCAGAACGGTGGGCTCGGTTCGCTGCTGCAGCAGGCCGCGGGTTCGCTGGGGGTCGATCAGAACGAACTGCTCGGCAAGCTTTCGCAGGTACTGCCGCATGCCGTCGACCACCTCACCCCCGATGGCCAGGTGCCGGCGGACGACGGGCAGGGCGGCGGTTTCAACCTCGGCATGCTGGAAGGCCTGGTTGGCAAGTTGCTGGGTGGCCAGCCCGCCTGATTCGATGGCCGATGGCGCAAGAAAAAGCGGCGGGAGAAATCCCGCCGCTTTTTCGTCACCGGCGAATCGTGGCGCTTACATCTTGAAGACGTAGCGAAGTATCAGCAGCAGCACGATCGAGCCGACGATCGACATGAGGAATCCTGCCGCATGGAACTTGGAACCCGCTGGCGGGCGGCTGATGAGGTTGCCGATGGCGCCGCCGATGAGCGAGCCCACGATGCCCACGCCAGCGGTCAGCCAGAAACCCATGTGATCCGCCCCGGGCAGGATGGCGCGGGCGATCCATCCGACGAAAAAACCCACAATGATTGACCAGATCAAATGCAGCATAGATGTATGTCCTTGAATTGAGTGGAGGGTCCCCTGGTTGTACTCGAGCATGCGTCCGGCAGGCTCGTTGCTTTCCGGCCATCTGCAGGCAGTGACGGATGCAGCGGCATGATGCATCGGGTCGCTGCGGAATGCATCTTCCTTTTCGCGGTGGCCGGATGTGCCCGAGCCCGCATGCTAAAATCAACGGGTTTACTGATTTCACTCCAGGTCAGAGGACTCCATGCCACAGCTCGCCCAGCGCGTCGGCCGCGCCAAGCCCAGCGCCATCATGCTGATTGCCGAGAAGGCGAAACAGCTGAAGGCGGCAGGTCGCGACATCATCAGCTTTTCGATCGGCGTGCCGAATTTCCTGCCTGGCGAGCATGTCTACGCCGCGGCGCGCGAGGCGTTGTCGCACGACTCCGGCCAGTACGGCAGCAACCGCGGTGCGGATGCGCTGCTGGATGCCTTCCTGAAACACATCGAGGCGCTCGGCTTCAGCGGCTATACGCGCGCTAACCTGTCGATCGGCATCGGCGCCAAGCAGGTGCTGTACAACCTGGCCGAGGCGCTGCTCGATGAAGGCGACGAGATCGCGTTCGCCGCGCCGTACTGGACCACCTATCACGACATCGCCGACATCGTCGGCGCGAAGGTCAACGTGCTGCACTGCGGCCCCGGGCAGAACTACAAGCTCACCCCGGCGCAGCTCGACGCGGCGCTGGCGCGCAAGCCCAGGCTGTTCCTGTTCAACAACCCGTCCAACCCGACCGGCATGGTCTATACGCGCGATGAAATCGCCGCGCTGGCCGAGGTGCTGGCGAAGCATCCGGACACCTGGATCGTCACCGACGACATCTACAACTCGATGGTGTTCGACGGCATCGGCTACCACAACTTCGTGTTCGCGAAGCCGGAACTGCGCGAGCGACTGGTGTTCGTCGATTCGCTGTCGAAGACCTACGGCATGCCGGGTTGGCGCGTGGGTTTCATCGCCGGCCCGGAAGCGGTGGCGCGAGCGGTGACCACGCTCAACTCCAATCACATCACCAGCCTGCCGGAGGTGATCACCGCGGCGGCCGTCGCCGCGCTCAGCGGCCCGCAGGACATTCCGCAGGCGAAGTGCGCCGAATTCGCCGGCAAGCGCGACATCGTGGTGGCCGCGCTCAATGCGATCCCGGGTGTGGTGTGCCCGCGGCCGCAGGGTGCGTTCTATGCGTTTCCGGACGTTTCGGTCGCCTTCGGCCGCAGCCATGGCGGCACGCGCATCGACAACGACGTGGATTTTTGCGCCGCGCTGCTCGACGCCAAGGGCGTGGCCTGCGTGCCGGGCTCGGCTTTCGGCGAGCCGCGGGCCTTGCGCATTTCATATACCTGCCCGACGGCACAGTTGCAGCCGGGCCTGCAACGCATCCAGGAATTCTTTGCCGAACTCACCTGAGTCCGCGGCGGCGAGCGTGCCGCCACGACTTTCCTTTCCCCGCATCATTGCAAGCAAGACCTGCACTTGAAGGAGTCGCAAACATGAAAGCCCCCGTTCGTGTTGCCGTAACCGGCGCTGCCGGCCAGATCGGTTATGCCCTGCTGTTCCGTATCGCCGCCGGCGACATGCTGGGCCCGGACCAGCCGGTGATCCTGCACCTGCTGGAAATCACCCCGGCGCTGCCCGCGTTGCAGGGCGTGGTGATGGAATTGAACGATTGCGCGTTCCCGACCCTGGCCGGCGTGGTCGCCACCGACGACGTCAACGTGGCGTTCAAGGACGTCGACTATGCGCTGCTGGTCGGCGCGCGTCCGCGTGGCCCGGGCATGGAGCGCAAGGATCTGCTGGAAGCCAACGGCGCGATCTTCTCGCCGCAGGGCAAGGCGCTGAACGACCACGCCAAGCGCGACGTGCGCGTGCTGGTGGTCGGCAACCCGGCCAACACCAACGCGCTGATCGCGCAGCAGAACGCGCCCGACCTCGATCCGAAGCGCTTCACCGCGATGGTCCGCCTCGACCACAACCGCGCGCTGTCGCAGCTCGCCGAAAAGACCGGCGCGCACACCACCGACATCAAGCAGGTCACCATCTGGGGCAACCACAGCTCGACCCAGTATCCCGACCTGCACCACGCCACGGTGAACGGCAAGCCGGCGCTGGATCAGGTTGACCAGGCCTGGTACGAAAGCGACTTTATCCCGACCGTACAGCAGCGCGGCGCGGCGATCATCAAGGCGCGCGGCGCGTCGTCGGCGGCATCGGCGGCATCGGCGGCGATCGACCACATGCGCACCTGGGCATTGGGCACGAGCGAGGGCGACTGGGTCTCGATGGGCATCCCATCCGATGGTTCCTACGGCATCGCGCCGGGCGTGATCTTCGGCTACCCGGTGACGGTGAAGGACGGCCAGTACGCGATCGTGCAGGGTCTGGCGATCAACGCATTCTCGCAGGCGCGCATCGACGCCACCGAAAAGGAGCTGCGCGAGGAGCGCGCCGGCGTCGAGCATCTGTTCGCCGGGAAATAAGCCGACGCGGCATGGACGCGCGCCGACGAAACCACGGCAAGGCCGCCCTCCCGACGAGGGCGGCCTTGCCGTTCATGGTGGCGCCTGTGTGGATGGCTGAGGCGTTAGAGCTAGGCGTGCTCTACGCTATGTGCTTTGCCAGCGGGGAGAACACATGACGCAGGCATTGACCCTACTGGTGGCCGACGACCATCCGATGTTCCGCAGCGCGGTGGTGCATGCGCTGTCGGTGACGATGGATCCGCTGCGCGTGGTCGAGGCCGCGAGCCAGAGCGCACTGGAGGCCATGCTCACCGCCGAGCCATCGGTCGACGTGGTGTTGCTGGACCTGGCGATGCCAGGCGCGATCGGTTTCTCGTCGCTGTTGTGGCTGCGTGCCGAACGGCCGGAGCTTCCGGTCATCGTGATCTCCTCCAACGACCGGCCGCGTACCGTGCGCCGGGCGCAGCAATTCGGCGCGGCGGGTTTCGTATCCAAGGCGGCACCGGTGGATGAGCTCACCCAGGCGCTGCGCCGTGTGCTGGATGGCGGCCTATGGTTCGAATCGACGCGTGCCGAGCGCAGCCCGGACGACGCCGCGCTCGCTGCGCGGCTGGCCCAGCTGACTCCCCAGCAGTTCCGTGTCTTGCTGTTGCTGGCCGAGGGGTTGCTCAACAAGCAGATCGCGGCACGGCTCGGCCTGGCCGAGAACACCGTGAAGATTCACGTGACTGCGGTGTTGTCCAAGCTTGAGTGCCGCTCGCGCACGCAGGCGGCGGTGCTGGTGAAATCGCTGGACGTGGACGACGACGAGCCCTGATGCCTCAGGTGCCGCTGCGCGCCATCAGCAATTGGCTCATCAGCGCGCGCAGCCGCGCGGGCGAGGCCGGCTTGGCCATGAAGCGCAGGCCAGCCGCCCGGATCTTCGCCTGCGTTTCCGCATCGACTTGCGCGGTCAGCACGATTACCGGCGGCGAGCACTGCCATTGCCGGACCAGTTCCGGCAGCAGGTCCAGCCCGGTGCGCTCGCCGAGCTGATAGTCCAGCAGCACCAGATCCGGTACGGCACTGCCCGGCGCCCGTTCCAGCGCCTGTTCGGCGCTGCCGGCTGCCTGGATGACGCAGCCCCAGCCGCGCAGCAGCGTCGTGGTGGCCAGCAACACGTCCGGGTCGTCGTCGATGCAGCAGACGGTGCGGCCGACCAGTGGTGAATCCTGCTCGGAATCGGCGGTGGGCGCTTCGACGGTCATGGCCTGCGCAGCGGCGAGCGGCACGTTGACCGAGAACACGCTGCCGCGCCCCGGCCACGAGCGCAACTGCAAGGGATGTTCCAGCAACGCGGCGATCCGCTCGACGATCGACAACCCCAGCCCGGCGCTGCGCTCGTCGCTGTCCAGTCCAGTGTCGAGGCGGCGGAATTCCTGGAAGATGATCTGGCGCTGGTCTTCGGTGACGCCCACGCCGGTGTCCCATATCTCGATGCGAACCGCGTCTCCCTGCCGCCGGCAGCCGAGCAGCACGCGGCCCTGCGGCGTGTAGTGCAGCGCGTTCGATAGAAAGTTCTGCAGCACGCGCCGCAACAGGGTCGCGTCGCTGCGTACCCACACGCGCGTGTCGACGAAGGAAAGCGCAAGGCCGCGGGCTTGCGCGATGATGCCGAACTGCCGCGCCAGGCCTTGCAGCAGCGGCGACAGCGCGAACGCTTCGATCGTCGGCCTCAGCGCGCCGGCATCCAGCCGCGACAGGTCCAGCATGCTGATCAACTGGCTGTCCAGCGCCTGCAGGGCGTGCTCGACGCGTTCCACCAGGTCCCGTTCGGTGACGCCGCGCGGCGTGTCGCGCAGCGCACCGGCGAACAGCCGTGCGGCGTTCAGGGGCTGCAGCAGGTCATGCACCGCGGCGGCCACATAGCGCGTCTTGTTGCGATGCGCGTGTTCCGCTTCGGCCTTGGCGATGCGCAGGTCATGCGTGCTTTTCTCGATGCGGTCTTCCAGCGTGCTGGTCAGCGTGCGCAGTTCGCGGGCGGCATCCTTGTAGGCCGTGATGTCCGCGTAGCTGGTGACGAAGCCGCCGTCCGGCAGCGGGTTGCCGCGAATCTCCAGCACGCTGTCGTCGGGCCGTTCGCGCTCGTACATGTGCGGGCCGCCGCGACGCAGGTAATCGAGGCGGCGCTGAATCGACTCCTCGATGTCGCCGGGTCCCAGCAGGCCGCGATTGGCGTTGTAGCGGAACAGGTCCTCGATCGGGCGACCCGCCTGCAGCAGTTCGCCGGGAAACCGGAAGATCTCCGCATAGCGCTGGTTCCACGCCACCAGGCGCAATTGCGCATCGACCACGCTGACGCCTTGTGGCAGGCGCTCAAGCACATTCGAATGGCCACGTCCGGCCTGCAGCGCGGCCTGGACCAGGCTGTCCTGCTCGGAACGCAGGGCGCTGGCGTAATGCGCCACCAGCCGTTCCAGTTCTTCGCGGCTGCGCTGGCGGACACTGGCCAGGCGCAGCCGCTGCTGCAGGAACAGGCCGAGCAGAGCCAGCGGCAGCCATCCACCGAGCGTGACCAGTGCGGCATGGTAGGCCGCCGTCATGGCGGGCCGCGTATCGCGCAGCAGATGCAGTGTCCAGCGCTGGGCGGGCAGTGGCATGGACTGCCAGATCACATCGCGCGGCAGTGGCGGACGGCTGACCTGGACGCGTTGCCCGCCGTCGGCCAGGGTCGACATGATCCTGAATGCGGACGGCTGCAGCGCACGGCCATCGTATTGGCGCGTGCCTGCCAGCGCGGCGGCGACGGCGGGTTCGAGTGGATACAGCGTGTGATACATCCAGTCCGCGTGATTGCCGAGAAACACGATGTCGTGCTGGTCGCTGAGCAGGATGGTGTCCTCGCTGGCCTCCCACTCCTGTTCCAGCGTGTCGAGCGTGATCTTCACGACGATCGCACCGATCCGCTGGCCGTCATTGTCATGCAGCGCTTCGGCGATGAAATAGCCGGCCACATTGGTCGAGACGCCGATGCCGTAGAACGTGCCGTGATCCTGCCGCATCGCCAGTTGGAAGTACGGCCGAAACGTGTAGTCGAGGCCGACATTGCTGGACGGTTCGCGCCAGTTGCTGGCCGCGATGGCGACGCCGCGGCGATCGATCAGCGTGAGCGTGGAGACGTGCGTGGCGCCGTTGGCCTGTTCGAGCTTGTGATTGAGCGCCTCCACGCCGAGCGTCGGCGAGTGGCCGGAAAGCGCGCTGCGCAGTTCCGGGTCCAGCGCCAGCACCGTGGGCAAAACCCTGTAGCGGTCGATGAGCCGCTGCAGCGCGAGCGCACGCACTTGCAGTTGTTCGGCGGCCTGCGTCGAAAGCTGTGCCAGGACCCGCTTCTGTGCCCACCAGCCGGCCGCGCAGGCGCTTGCCGCGATCGCTGCCAGCAGTGCGATCAGCGGAATGATTCTCGGATGGCGGCGTGGATTCATCGGCAGGTTTCGGCGAACGGCCCGGCATGCCGCGCGGCGTGCGGAGGCCCGGATGGTCGCACAACCTTCGGGCGACTAGCCGGAATGTGCTATTCGGCCGCTGGGCATCGTGCGCTACAAATGCGTCCCGTCACAACGATCCGCCGGTTGCAGCAATGGGCCGGAGCGCAAGGGGCACCGATGCATATCGATCGAGGACAGAATGCGGCGCCGGGGCGTCGCCCGCTGTATCGCCAGTTGTACGTGCAGGTGCTCATCGCCATCGCGCTGGGCACCTTGCTGGGACATTACCTGCCCGACACGGCACAGCGGTTCAAGCCGCTCGGCGACGCTTTCATCAAGCTGGTGCGGATGGTCATTGCGCCGGTGATTTTCCTCACGGTAGTCAACGGCATCGCCGGCACGAGCAGCCTGCGTTCGGCGGGTCGGGTGATTTTCAAGGCGATGGCCTATTTTCTGGTGATGTCGACCCTGGCGCTGGTGGTGGGGCTGGTAGTTGCGCACACGGTGCATCCGGGCAGTGGGCTCAACATCGACGTGCACAAGCTGGATGCGTCCAAAGTGGAGAGCTATGCAAGGCAGGCGCACGATCTCTCGCTGGCCGGCTTCCTGCTCGACATCATTCCCGAGACGGTGGTGGGCGCCTTTGCCTCCGGCAACATCCTGCAGGTGCTGTTCTTTGCGCTTCTCTTCGGCATCTCTCTGGCGATGGTGGGCGAGCGGGCGCGGCCGGTGACACAGTTCTTCGAGGCGTTGACGGCACCCGTGTTCCAACTGGTGCACCTGCTGATGAAGGCGGCACCGATCGGTGCGTTCGGTGCCATCGCCTTCACCATCGGCAGCTACGGCATCGATGCGCTGGCCAAGCTGGCGTGGCTGGTGCTGACGTTCTACATCGCCTCGGCGTTCTTCGTGCTGGTGCTGCTTGGCGCAGTGGCGCGGTTGAACGGATTCTCGATCATCGCCTTGATACGTTATCTGAAAGCCGAGTTGCTGCTGGTGCTTGGCACCTCGTCATCCGAGGCCGCGCTGCCTTCGCTGATGGAGAAAATGGAGCAGGCCGGTTGCCGCAGGTCGATCGTCGGCCTGGTCGTGCCCGCCGGCTATTCGTTCAATCTGGACGGCACCAACATTTACATGACGCTCGCCGCGCTATTCATTGCGCAGGCGACCAACACGCCGTTGTCGCTGGGCCAGCAGCTAGCATTGCTGACGGTGGCCATGCTCAGTTCCAAGGGGGCGGCAGGCGTGACTGGCGCCGGCTTCATCACGCTGGCGGCGACGCTGACGGTAGTGCCCAGTGTTCCAGTGGCTGGGATGGCGTTGATCCTTGGCGTGGACCGTTTCATGAGCGAGTGCCGTTCGCTCACCAATTTCATCGGCAATGCCGTTGCGACGGTGGTGGTGGCGCGCTGGGAAGGCGCGCTGGATCGTGACCAACTGCACGCGGCGCTGGGCCGTGGCGTGGCCGGCGATCGTCGCATGGTGCCGGTTCCTGTTGAACCTGGAGATCTGTCATGACAATGCTTCGCAGAATGCTGGTGGCCATGGTGGCGTGCCTGGTGAGTGCTGGTGCGCTTGCACAGCAACCGGCTGCCGTTGACAACGCATCGCCGCAATCGATCGAACTGTGGCCCGGTGGCGCACCTGGTGGGAGTGGCACCGCGCCGCGCGGCCCCGAACGCATCGGGCAGACAGGCACCGGTGTTGGTGCCGTGTCGAACATCAGCGAGCCGCGCATCGAGATCTACCGTCCACCGCAGCCGAATGGCACGGCGGTGCTGATCATCGGCGGCGGCGGCTATTTCCGCATCGGCATCGGCAACGAATCCGAGCCGACCGCACAATGGCTGGCGGCGCTGGGCATCACGCCTGTGATCCTCTATTACCGGTTGCCCTCGGATGGCTGGAAGGCGGTGGCGCCGTTCCAGGACGGGCAGCGCGCGATGCGCTTGCTGCGTGCGCGTGCCGGCGAGCTCGGCATCGATCCGCATCGTATCGGCGTGATCGGATTCTCGGCGGGCGGCAACCTGGCCGGCATCCTGGCGACGCGTTCCGGCGACACGTTCTATGCACCGACGGATGCCGCGGACCAGCAGTCCGCGCGCCCCGATTTTGCCGGGCTGATCTATCCGGTGAGTTCGCTGCAGCCGCCCTATGACACCACGCGCTCGGTGCGCGAGCTAACCACACAGTCTGACGCGGTGACCGCGTATACCGTGCAACTGCATGTCACTCATGGCACGCCGCCAACCTTCATCGCGCATGCGGCCGACGATCCGATCGTCCATGTCGGTTCCAGTCTGGCGTTGTTCGAGGTGCTGCACCAACAGCAGGTGCCGGTGGAGCTGCATGTCTTCGAGAAAGGCGGCCATGGCTGGGGCCTGGGCCAGCCGGGCTCGCTGGTGGCGGCGTGGCCGCGGTTGTTCATGAGCTGGGCAAGGGAGCACGCATTCGTTCCTGCGGGGATGTATGCCACGCCGTACACGCTTCCGCGCCATGCGCAGAAGCCCGCCGGGAACAATAACTCCGACGACTCCGACGATAGCGACGGTTGATTTCCATGCCGACTCCACGAATCAGTCTGACCAGGAACCGAACCATGATTCTCGCAAACCGCATCCTGCCGACGGCCGTCCTTGGCGCCATGCTGCTCGGTCTGTCGTCGCCACTGTTGGCAGCGGACGACGAGGTATCCACTCGTGAGCTGCTGCACCTGGTGAAGCAGCAGGCGGCGGAAATCCAGTCGTTGAAGAAGCGTCTCGCGAACGTCGAGGCGCACGAGCATGAAACCGATGTGGCCATCGCGCACACCGCGCAGGCGACCGAGAGAGTGGCGGCTTCGCCCGCGCAGCACCAGGCCGAGCAGACGCGCCTGCAGGTGCAGTCCGCCGTCGCCGACGTGCGCGAGAACGACATGGCGGTCGCCCAGGCCCAGCTCGCCGCCAACGCAGGCAGTGGTGGCGGCTCGGGTTCGACCCGCTGGGGGAAAAACGGTGAAGCCGGACCGATCTTCAGCAGCGACGATGGCTTCTTCACCTTCAAGCCGGACGGTCGGCTGCTGCTGGATTTCACCGGCACCCAGGGTTCGCACTACGAAGACCGCAACATCAGCGGCGCCCAGCTCGCCAGTGCCAGGTTGGGTGGCGAGGGAACAGTGGGGCCGTTGGGTTACCACGTCGAAGCGGACTTTGCCGGCAACTCAGTCGCGTTGCGGCAGGCTTACCTAAGTTACGCGACATCGTTGTTCGGTTTCAAGAGCAAGGTTTATCTGGGCAACTTCCTCAAGGATCTGGGTACCGAAGGGTCGAGCGAATCTGCGCGCGTGCCGTTCATGCTGCGCAGCGCCGCGAGCCAGGTGGGCGAACCGGTCAACAGCTCCTTCGGACTGGGCGTGCAGATGCGCGTGTACGGCGACAACTGGCATTACAGCCTGTCGGTCAGCGGCGATTCGCCGTCGGCCTCCACCAGTGGAAGCAGTCCGGACTCGATCGCCTACCTGACCCGCGCGCACTGGAATCCGGTCAAGGGCAACGACGGGTTCCTGCATGTGGGCGCCTGGTATTACTACGAGAACATCAGCCGTGGTGTGGCCAGCATCAACAACACGCCGGCCATTGCGCTGGATTACAACCAGAATCTGGACGTATCGGCCAGCTCGATTGCCAACCCCACCCAGGATCATGCGTCCGGTTACGAACTTGGCGGGGTCTATCGCAGCTTCTGGGTGATGAGCGAATACGCCAAGCGCACGATCGATTCCAGCAGCGTGGATTCGGTCTCGCGGCATGGCTCTTCACTGGCGGCCGGCTGGCTGCTGACTGGCGAAAAGCCCGGATTCTCGAGCCGCTCCGGCAGTTGGAAAGGCGTGAAGGTCAATAACCCGTTCACATCCGGGGGTACCGGAGCGTTCGAACTGGCCGCACGCGTAGACCACTACGACTTCAGAGGTGCGCCGCGCGGCGGCACGGGCGTCAGCTACACGCTTGGCCTCAACTGGTATCTCAACGATTGGGCGCGGGTGATGTTTGATTACATTCGCTGGAACACCGACAACAAGGTCGGTGACTACCAGGGGCCCGATTGGGGCAATTCCATCGGGGTACGTACCCAGATCGTGTTCTGACAAGATGGAGCCGGGCCGCCGAAATGGCTGCCCGGCTTTTTGCAGTTTGTATTGCCTGTAGGCCTGCGGAACGGCTTCGCCTGAAGCTGTCATGACGCCAGTGGATTTCCCCGCTCGTGCCTTGTATCGATGCCAATCGTGATCGCCCGCTCTAGATATCGACCGCCAGCGCGCGGTCGTGCTGCTGCCTTGGTTATTTATGATCTAGGCTTGGGGAAAAGCGAGGAGCATCGGTCGTGGACTACAACGAGTTCTACCGGCAATCCGTCGAGGAGCCGGAGTTGTTCTGGGCCGAGCAGGCGCGGCTGATCCACTGGGATACGCCGCCGCCGCAGATCCTCGACCACTCGAATCCGCCATTTCGGCGCTGGTTCGTCGGCGGCACCACCAACCTCTGCTACAACGCGGTCGACCGGCACCTGGCTGCGCGTGCCGAACAACTGGCGCTGGTGGCGATTTCCAGTGAAACGGATGTCGTCCGCGAGTTCACCTATCGCGAGTTGTATCGGGAAGTGAATGCGTTTGCCGCGGTGCTGCGGTCGCTGGAGGTGGGCAAGGGCGATCGGGTGGTGATCTATCTGCCGAATATCGCCGAGGCGGTGTTCGCGATGCTGGCCTGCGCACGCATCGGCGCGGTCCACTCGGTGGTGTTCGGCGGTTTTGCCGCGCACAACCTGGCGCTGCGCATCGACGACACGCAGCCGAAGCTGCTGATCGCGGCCGATGCAGGCATGCGCGGCGGCAAGGTGATTCCGTACAAGCCCCTGATCGATGCGGCATTGAACGAGTCCTCGGCACCGCCGCCGCAGGTGCTGATCGTCGATCGCGGACTCGATCAGCAGATGAGCCGTGTGGCCGGACGCTATCTTGACTACGCCGGGCTGCGCCTGGCGCACGAAGGCGTCGAGGTGCCGGTGGCTTGGCTGGAATCGAACGAGCCGAGCTACCTGCTGTACACCTCCGGCACCACCGGCAAGCCCAAAGGCGTGCAGCGCGACGTGGGCGGCTATGCGGTGGCGATGGCGATGTCGATCCGCACGGTGTTCGACATCGCGCCGGGGCAGGTGATGTTTTCCACCTCGGACGTGGGCTGGGCGGTGGGGCATTCCTACAACGTCTATGGTCCGCTGATCGGCGGCGCTACGTCACTGCTGTACGAGGGCGTGCCGACGCGGCCGGATCCGGGCATCTGGTGGCAACTGTGCGAGCACTACGGCGTGCATACGATGTTCTCCTCGCCCACCGCGATCCGCGTGCTGAAGAAGCAGGACGAGAGCTGGCTAAGGAAATACGACTTGTCGAAGCTGAAGTGGTTGTTCCTCGCCGGCGAGCCGCTGGACGAGCCGACCGCGCAGTGGATCGCCGGCGCCCTCGGCGTGCCGGTGATCGACAACTACTGGCAGACCGAGACCGGCTGGCCGGCGATCACGCTGATGCCGGGGCTGGAGCTGAAGACCGTGAAGTTCGGCTCGCCCGGCCTGCCTGCGCCTGGCTACCGGATGAAGGTGATCGACGAGAACTCCGGCAAGGAAGTCGCCGCCGGGGTGAAGGGCGTGCTGGTGTTCCAGCCACCGCTGCCGCCGGGTTGCCTGAGCACCGTGTGGCGCGACGACGACCGCTACGTACGCAGCTACTTCAGCCATTTCAGGGAACTGCTGTACAGCTCGCTGGACTGGGCGATCCGCGACGAGGACGGCTATACGTTCATCCTCGGCCGCACCGACGATGTGATCAACGTGGCCGGCCATCGGCTGGGCACGCGCGAAATCGAGGAGGCGGTAGCCAGCCACCCGGGCGTGGCCGAGGCGGCGGTGGTCGGCGTGCGCGACGAGTTGAAGGGGCAGGTGCCGATCGTGTTCGCCATGCTGAAACAGGATGTGGGAGCCGATGCGGGTGCAGTAGCGCTGGCGATGCAGCAGCGCGTGGTCGACCAATTCGGTGGCGTGGCGAAGCCGTCGTGCGTCTACGTGGTGAATGCGTTGCCGAAAACACGCTCCGGCAAGCTGCTGCGTCGATCGCTGCAGGCGTTGGCGGAACAGCGCGATCCGGGTGATCTGTCCACGCTGGACGATCCGGCTGCACTGGACGATATCCGTCGTGCGTTGGAGCGCGGGCCAGATCAAGGGAACTGAGCTATCGGCTGGCGGCCTTTCGACTTCGCTTCGCTCAGGGAGAACGGGTTGGCGGGTATCCCCATCCGTTCACCCTGAGCGTAGGCCCCAGGGCCGAAGTCGAAGGGCGGTCAACGCCACAGTGTTCAAGCGGCTACCGCTTCCTTCTCTGCCACGGCTACCGGCAGCGGGCTGCGGATCAGGTGATCGAACGCGCTCAGTGCGGCGGTGGAGCCGGCACCCATCGCGATGACGATCTGCTTGTACGGTACCGTGGTGGCATCGCCGGCGGCGAACACGCCGGGCAGGGAGGTCTGGCCACGCTCGTCGATGACGATTTCGCCACGAGGCGACAGTTCCAGCGTGCCCTTCAGCCACTCGGTATTCGGCAGCAGGCCGATCTGCACGAAGATGCCTTCCAGCTCGACCGTGCGCACGTCGCCGTTCACGCGATCCTTGTAGACTAGGCCGCTGACCTTCTGGCCATCGCCCAGCACCTCGGTGCTCTGCGCGTTGACGATGATGTCGACATTGGGCAGGCTGCGCAGCTTGCGTTGCAGGACGTCGTCCGCGCGCAGCTTGCCGTCGAACTCGACCAGGGTCACGTGGCTGACGATGCCGGCCAGATCGATCGCCGCCTCGACGCCGGAGTTGCCGCCGCCGATCACCGCCACGCGCTTGCCCTTGAACAGCGGGCCGTCGCAGTGCGGGCAATAGGCCACGCCCTTGTTGCGGTACTGGTCTTCGCCAGGCACGCCCATCTGGCGCCAGCGTGCACCGGTGGAGAGAATCACGGTCTTCGATTTCAGCGTGGCGCCATTCGCCAACTGCAGCCCGATCAGGCCACCTGCCTCGGCGGCCGGCACCAGCTTCTCGGCGCGCTGCAGGTTCATGATGTCCACATCGTAGTTCTTGACGTGCTGCTCCAGCGCCGCGCCCAGCTTCGGACCTTCGGTGTAGTCGACCGAGATGAAGTTCTCGATCGACATCGTATCCAACACCTGGCCGCCGAAACGTTCTGCCGCCACGCCGGTGCGGATGCCCTTGCGCGCGGCGTAGATGGCTGCCGCCGCGCCGGCCGGGCCGCCGCCGACCACGAGCACGTCGAAGGCGTCCTTGGCCTTGATCTTCTCGGCTTCGCGAGCGCCGGAGCC
Source organism: Rhodanobacter sp. (assembly GCA_036398675.1). Lineage (GTDB taxonomy): Bacteria > Pseudomonadota > Gammaproteobacteria > Xanthomonadales > Rhodanobacteraceae > Rhodanobacter. Next base: position 114,281 of record DASWOQ010000028.1, read on the forward strand.
GGTGTCGATCTTCGCCAGGATCTGTTCCAGGCTCATGCGGCCCTGGTCGAACACCTCGCCGTTGAGGAACACGGTCGGTACCGACATTACCTGGCGGGCCTCGACTTCGTCCTGGTACAGCGCACCGTCGATGGCGACGTGCCGGATGTTCGGGTTCAGCACGCTCATCAGGTTCAACGCCTGTACCACGTCAGGGCAGTTCTGGCAGGACAGCGAGAAATAGGTTTCGAAGCGATAGTCGCCATCGAGATTACGGACCTGCTCGATCACGTCGGCCGCGGTCTTGGACGGGTGTCCACCGACCTGCAGCAGGGCAAGCACAAGCGAGCTGAATTCATGGCCCATCGGGATGCCGGCGAAGCGCACGCCAATGTCGGTGCCGACGCGGTTGATTGCGAAGGACGGCTTGCGCTCGTTGTCGTCGCGGCGCACCAGGCTGATCCGGTCGGACAGCGCGATGATTTCCTCGAGCAACTCGTTCAGCTCGAGGGATTTGGCACTGTCGTCCAGGGACGCAACGATCTCGATCGGCTGTGTGACCTTTTCGAGATAGGCCTTCAACTGGGAGGTGAGATTGGCATCCAACATGACGAACTCTCCGGCGATGGGTTTTCTTCAGGGTAAGCGTGGCGAGCACCCGGGCGGACCCGGGCGTCGTCGTTGCACGATGTTTCGATGTTTCGGTAATGCGGACCCGGAAGAAATCCGGGTCCGCTGCGCATGGCGCGGCAGGGCTTAGATCTTGCCGACCAGGTCCAGCGACGGCGCCAGGGTCTTCTCGCCCTCCTTCCACTTGGCCGGGCAGACTTCGCCCGGATGGGAAGCGACGTACTGCGCGGCCTTGACCTTGCGCAGCAGCTCGTTCGCGTCACGGCCGATGCCGCCGGCGGTGATCTCGACGATCTGGATCTTGCCGGACGGATCGATCACAAAGGTGCCGCGATCGGCGATGCCGTCGGCCTCGATCAGCACTTCGAAGTTCTTCGAAATTGCGTGGGTCGGATCACCGACCATCGTGTAGTTGATCTTCTTCACGGCGTCCGAGGTGTCGTGCCATGCCTTGTGCGCGAAATGGGTGTCGGTGGAGACCGAGTAGATCTCGACGCCCAGCTTCTGGAATTCGGCGTAGTTGTCGGCCAGGTCCTCGAGTTCCGTCGGGCAGACGAAAGTGAAGTCGGCCGGATAGAAGAACACGACGGACCACTTGCCCTTCAGGTCGGCATCGGAAACTTCAATGAACTGGCCGCCCTTGAGCGCCTGTGCCTTGAACGGTTTGATTTCGGTGTTGATCAGCGACATCGTGGGTCTTCCCGTGGTGGTTGAAAGTGGGAGTGAGGATATGAGGTTTCAAACGATTAATCTAATTGATTGTCGACATCGGATCGATTGCCTGTGACTATCGATATGCGGGTCGGACGGGTGGCATCGAGCACGACGCCACGCCCGATATCGCATGTGCCGGGCTGGCAAGGAGAATGCGCTTTTCAGCATATGGGATGCACGTGTGCGTTCATATCAGTGAGCCATCGTCGGGGTGATCGATCTGTGGCTGGAATGGCGCATGAGGAGCTCACGCCGCAGTGCGCTAAAATGACGCTTTTGCGGAGGTGACATGACACAGCCAGCATCCCCCGGCGCGCGCTTCCGCGCCGCCGTTGCCGAGGAACAGCCGCTGCAGGTCGTCGGTACGATCACCGCCTATGCCGCGCGCATGGCCAGGCGCAGCGGCTTCAAGGCGATCTATCTGTCCGGCGGCGGCGTCGCCGCCAACTCGCTGGGCATGCCGGATCTGGGCATCAGCACGATGGAAGACGTGCTCACCGACATCCGTCGCATCACCGACGTCTGCGACTTGCCGTTGCTGGTCGACGTGGATACCGGCTGGGGCGGCGCGTTCAATATCGCCCGCACCGTGCGTTCGATGATCAAGGCGGGTGCCGGCGCCTTGCATATCGAGGATCAGGTGGCCGCCAAGCGCTGCGGCCATCGTCCCGGCAAGGCCATCGTGTCGAAGGACGAGATGGTCGATCGTGTGAAGGCCGCGGTGGACGCACGCAGCGACGATCAGTTCGTGATCATGGCGCGTACCGATTCCATCGCGGTGGAAGGCCTGGAATCGGCGATCGAGCGCGCGCAGGCCTGTGTCGAGGCCGGCGCCGACATGATCTTCCCGGAAGCGATCTACACGCTGGAGCAGTACCGCCAGTTCAAGGCGGCGGTAAAGGTGCCGATCCTCGCCAACATCACCGAATTCGGCCAGACCCCGTTGTTCACCCGCGAGGACTTGGCCGGCGCGGATGTCGACATCATCCTGTACTGCTGCGGCGCGTACCGGGCGATGAACAAGGCCGCGCTGAATTTCTACGAGACGGTACGCCGCGACGGCACGCAGAAAGCGGCCGTGCCGACCATGCAGACGCGCGAGGAGCTGTACGACTACCTCGACTACCACGCTTACGAGCGCAAGCTGGACGAATTGTTTGCCGACGGCAAATCCGACTGATTGACTGACGCGTTCCTTCCCAGGTTGTGCCGGCGTGCCGGCGCATCTTCATTGATCGAGGTTCCATCCATGAGCGAAACCACGCAAACGCTGCCCAAGGCCAAGAAGTCCGTCGCGCTTTCCGGCGTTGCCGCGGGCAATACGGCGCTGTGCACGGTCGGCCGCAGCGGCAATGATCTGCATTACCGCGGTTACGACATCCACGACCTGGCGGCCAAGGGCTGCTTCGAGGAAGTGGCCTACCTGCTGGTACACGGCGTGCTGCCGACCTGGACCGAGCTCAACAGCTATCGCTCGCGCCTCAAGCGCCTGCGCGGATTGCCGGCACCGGTGAAGGCTGCGCTCGAACTTCTGCCCGCCGCGACGCATCCGATGGATGTGATGCGCACCGGTTGCTCGGTGCTGGGCACCGTGCTGCCGGAAAAAGAGGATCACAACGTCACCGGTGCGCGTGAGATCGCCGATCGCCTGATGGCCAGCTTCGGTTCGATGCTGCTGTACTGGTATCACTTCAGCCACAACGGCAAGCGCATCGAGACACAGACCGACGACGAGTCGATCGCCGCACACTTCCTGCACCTGCTGCACGGCAAGAAGCCCAGCGAGTTGCATGCGCAGTCGCTGGACAAGTCGCTGGTGCTGTATGCCGAGCACGAATTCAACGCGTCGACCTTCGCTGCGCGGGTGATTGCGGGCACCGGATCGGACATGTATTCGGCGCTGACCGGCGCGATCGGCGCGCTGCGTGGTCCGAAGCATGGCGGCGCCAACGAAGTGGCGATGGAGATCATCGCGCGCTACCGCAACGCGAATGACGCAGAGGCCGACATCCGCGCCCGTGTCGAGCGCAAGGAAATCATCATCGGCTTCGGACATCCGGTTTACACGGTGTCCGATCCGCGCAACGAGATCATCAAGGAGATCTCGCGCAAGTTGTGCACGGACGGCGGCAACCCGACCCTGTTCGACGTTTCCGAGCGCATCGAGAAGGTGATGGGCGAGGTCAAGAAGATGTTTCCCAACCTCGACTGGTTCTCCGCCAGCACGTACCACATGATGGGCGTGCCGACCGCGATGTTCACGCCGTTGTTCGTGATCGCTCGTACCTCCGGTTGGAGCGCGCACGTGATCGAGCAGCGCGAGGACGGCAAGATCATCCGCCCTAGCGCCAACTACACCGGTCCGGAGGATCAGGCCTACGTGCCGATCGACAAGCGCTGAAATTCGGTCGGCAATGAAAGGAAAAGGGAGCCGGTCGGCTCCCTTTTTATGGACGGTCGAATCAGCGGCTCTTTGCACGCAGGCGAGCACGCCTGCGTTGCAGCAGCCAGCCGCCACCGCAGATGCCCGCCACCAGCACGGCATCGAGCATATATTTCATGAAGCCGTGTTCGTCGAACCAACCGCTCAGCCAATGATCGTGCGCGATCATCCGAGCCGCGGTGAAGGCGATGGCGCCGGCGCCGATGTACATGATGATCGGAAAGCGGCCGATCAGTTTCAGGATCAGCGTCGAACCCCAGACGACCAGCGGCACGCTGACCAGCAGGCCGATGATGACCAGCCCCAGATGCCCCTTCGACGCACCGGCGATGGCGAGCACGTTGTCCAGCCCCATCAGCGCATCGGCGACGATGATCGTGCGCAGTGCGCTCCAGAACGAATCGGCCGCGGCGATGTCCGGATCATCGCTCCCGCCGTGATCCAGCAGCTTCCAGGCGATGGGCAGCAGCAGCAGACCTCCGGCAAGCATCAATCCCGGCAGCTTGAGCAGGTAGACCACGATGGCGGTCAGCGCGAAGCGGACTGCGACAGCGCCGAACGTGCCCCAGAAAATGGCTCTTTTCTGCAAGGCCTGCGGCAGGTGACTGGCTGCCATCGCGATGACGATGGCATTGTCGCCTGCCAGCACCAGATCCAGCAGGATGATGGCGAACAGGCCGGAGAAGAAATCGGTGTTGAGAAATTCCATGGATGCCCCATGCGCGTCGGACGATTGCAGCGGACACGGACGCGCGCGGCCCGTGCCCACCACAAAAGTCTCGTTCGCAGCATGGCTGTCGCAGTGACCGGAGCGAGGCCTCGCTCGTGTTGACGATCACTGCGCCGGTGCGGGAAAGCCCGCAGCGGGAACTACTCCCTTTTGGGATGTGTTTCGGCGATTGTCGGCGCCACCGCTACGACGGTCAAGCAATATGGGCTGCTCTTGCGACATGCCTGTCGGCTAAAATGGCGGTTTCCTGTATCGAGGCTTCCCCATGAGTGCGCATGACATTCGCTCCGCCATCCGTCCAGCTCCCGATCAGCCGTTGGTCGATATTGCCGACTATGTCGCCGATTACCGGATCGATTCGAAAGAAGCTTACGACACCGCGCGCTACATGTTGCTCGATTCGCTGGGAACGGCCATGCTGGCGATGAAGTTTCCAGAATGCGTGAAGCACCTCGGCCCGCTGGTGCCGGGCGCGACCCTGCCGGGCGGAGCGCGCGTGCCGGGTACCAGCCATGAGCTTGACCCGGTGCAGGCTGCGTTCGCGATCGGTACGCAGATCCGCTGGCTGGATTTCAATGACACCTGGCTGGCGGCGGAGTGGGGGCATCCATCGGACAACCTTGGTGCGATTCTGGCCGTGGGCGATTACCTGAGCCGAAAGGCGGAACGTGAGGGGGGGGAGCCTCTTACCGTCCGTGACGTGCTGGGCTACGCCATCAAGGCGCACGAAATCCAGGGCTGCTATGCGCTGTTGAACAGCTTCAATCGCGTCGGGCAGGATCACGTGATCCTGGTGCGCCTAGCTTCCACCGCCGTGGCGACCGCCATGCTCGGCGGCAGCAAAGACCAGATCACCACGGCGGTATCCCACAGCTGGATCGACAATGGTGCGTTGCGCACTTACCGCCACGCGCCCAACACCGGGCCGCGCAAGAGCTGGGCCGCGGGCGATGCGTGCCGGCGTGCGGTGACCCATGCGATCAATGCGGTCTATCGGGGTGTGGCGGGCTATCCATCCGCACTGAGCGCCAAGACCTGGGGTTTCTACGACGTAGCGTTCAAGGGCAAGCCGTTCGAGTTCGAACGTGGGTTCGGCAGCTATGTTATGGAAAATGTGCTGTTCAAGATCAGCTTTCCCGCCGAGTTCCATGCGCAAACCGCCGTCGAATGCGCCATGCAGTTGCATCCGGAGGTGGCGGGAAGGACAGGGGAGATCGAACGGATCGTGATCGAGACGCAGGAGGCCGGCTGCCGCATCATCGACAAGACCGGCCCGTTGGCGAATTACGCCGATCGCGATCATTGCATCCAGTACATGGTTGCCGTGCCGTTGCTATTCGGGCGCCTCACTGCCGACGACTACAACGACGAGATCGCCGCCGATCCGCGCATCGATGCGTTGCGGGACAAGATGGTGGTCAGCGAGAATCCGCAGTTCACCCGGGATTATTTCGATCCCGACAAGCGTTATATCGGCAATTCGGTACAGGTGTTCTTCAAGGACGGCAGCAGTACCGGAAAAGTCTCGATCGATTATCCGATCGGTCACCGCAAGCGACGCGCCGAGGGCATCCCGGTGTTGCTGAAGAAGTTCGAGGCAGCCATGCGCGGCCATTTGCCGGGCCATCGGGTAAAGGCCATCATGGATGCCACCAGTACCCCTTCAGAACTGGATGCGATGCCGCTGCACGAGTTCCTGGGTCTTTTCACGCTGTAAAGACGGTGTGAGTGGAAAATTAAGGTTGTCGGGATTTCTTCTGCGATACGGACATGGTTCAATTCCGACATGCCTGCCCTGATTGAAGCGGCTGGTTCGCAGAAACTTCCTGAACAGAGTCTCACCAGAAAATAGTTGATAAGATGTTAACGTGCCACCCACTTAACGATTTTGCTACACTCACTCCCGCTTCTGGCAGGAACGCCAAGCAGGGGCTACCAAAGCTCTGAATGCCGTTAAGTTCAGTTCTGACACGCGATTTCCGGTTTGGACTGTACGGACGCGAAAACCTAATAATTGAGGAGACACCTGATGAAACGTAAGGGCTTGTACTTTTTGATCGCGCTGGCCCTGGGCGGCGTAGGTGCCGTTCATGCGCAAGACACTGCTGCCCCGGCAGCCGACAGCGCAACCACGGATACGGCAACGTCCAGCTACGATGGCCGCTGGTACATCGCTCCGACCGTTGGTGGCTACTACAACGACACCGATCGCAACACCAACAGCCGTCAGGTCTATTACGGTCTGGGCGTTGGCCGTTTCATCGGCGAGAATGTTTCGCTCGATCTGTTTGCCGACCGCACCAGCCGTGATGTCGATGCCGGTAACGGCAAATGGTCCAACAACAACTACGGCGTAGCCGCCCGCTTCTATGCCGGTGGCTGGAATGCATGGCGTCCGTACCTGCTGGCTGGCGTAATGGGCAGCCAGCATCATTCGGCGGGCGACAGCGGTTGGTCCCCGGCCGCAGAGCTCGGCGCTGGCTTGTCCAAGACGATCACTGACAGCTCCGACTTCCGCGTCGAAGCCGGCTACCGCTATGACTGGGATGACAAGACCCAGCCGCGCGAAAACGGCTATGGCGATTGGTTCCTGGGCTTCAGCATTGTTTCGCGCTTCGGCGCCCCGGCTGCGGCTCCGGCCCCGGTCGTTGCCCCGACTCCGGTCCCGGCTGATTGCTCGACCCTGGACGCCGACAAGGATGGTGTGAACGATTGTGACGACAAGTGCCCGGATACTGCCGCTGGCACCATCGTTGGCCCGGACGGTTGCCCGCAGAAGGTTGTCATCGACCTGCGCGGCGTGAACTTCAAGTTCGATCGCCCGAAGAAGGGTGAGACCAACATCGCGAAGTCGCTGGCTGAGCCAAGCGCCGACTCGATCTCGGTCCTGAACCAGGCTGTCGATACCCTGCAGCGTTACCCGCAGGTGCACGTGACGGTAGCTGGCTACACCGACTCGAAGGGTACCGACGCGTACAACCAGAGCCTGTCCGAGCGTCGCGCGAAGATCGTGTACGACTACCTGACCGGCCACGGCATCGATGCAAGCCGTCTTGAAGGGCCGATCGGCCACGGCGAAAACAACCCGATTGGCGACAATGCCACCGACTCCGGTCGTGCGCAGAACCGCCGCACGGAGTTGCAGGTCCAGCAGTGATCGAACCTGAATAACCGATGTAGAAAAACCCGGCTTCGGCCGGGTTTTTTTATGTCCGCGATCGGAGCCGATGACTGGAGCCGATCAAGCGAGCGATACCGCGCGGATTTCCCGAACTTGTCGTTTCATGCCTTTGGCCGATACGCTGGTCGGATGACTCGCATTCCATCTGCTACCTCAAGCAACGATCACCGCGCGCGGACGCCGCGCCATGGATTGGCGCGGGTGCTTTCCAAACTTGGCGCCTGCTCCCGCAGTCAGGCGGAGCAATGGATTCGCGATGGCCGGGTGAGCCTGGATGGCCGCGTCGTGCGGGATCCACAGCATCCGGTGCAGGCCGATCGCCAGCGGGTGGAAGTGAATGGAGAGCCAGTACGACCGGCTGGCAAAGTCTACGTCGCAATGAACAAGCCGCGCGGCCTGATCGTCAGCGCCGCGGATGAACATGGTCGCGACACGATCTATTCCAGCCTGGCGGCGGCAGGGCTACCGTGGCTGGGACCTGTGGGGCGACTGGACAAGGCCAGCGAAGGGCTGTTGCTGCTGAGCAACGACACCACTTGGGCGGCGGGCATCACCGATCCGCAGACGCATATCGATAAAACCTACCACGTGCAAATTGCGGGACAGCCGAACCTGGAAACCTTGACGGCCATGCAGTCTGGGATCGCGGACGCCGGCGATTTCCTGAAGGCAAAGCGGGCGACGCTGCTGCGCGTTGGTGAGAAAAACGCCTGGTTGGAAGTTGTGCTGGACGAAGGCCGCAACCGGCACATACGCCGCCTGCTGGCCGCGCTTGGCTTCGACGTCCTGCGCCTCATCCGTGTAGCGATCGGGCCGCTGATCCTGGGCGAGTTGCCGAAGGGCCAGTGGCGACGGCTCAGCAGCGGAGAGGTGACCGCATTGGACACCCGCCGCGCAAGTTGATCGCCGTAAGCCGGTAGCATCAGCCGCCGAGTACGCCCAGTTCCCGTCCAACCTTGGTGAAGGCCGCAATCGCCTGATCCAGATGCGCACGCGTATGCGCCGCGCTCATCTGCGTGCGGATGCGCGCCTGTCCCTGCGGCACGACGGGGAAGAAAAAGCCGGTGACGTAGATACCTTCTTCCAGCAGTCCGGCGGCCATCGCCTGCGCTTTCTTCGCGTCGTAGATCATCACCGGCACGATCGGATGCACGCCCGGTTTGATGTCGAAACCCGCCGTCGTCATGCGCTCGCGGAAGTAGCGCGTGTTGTCCTGCAGCTTCGCGCGCAGATCGCCGGCCGACTCGAGCATGTCGAATACCTTGATCCCCGCGGCGACCACGTGCGGTGGCAGCGAGTTGGAGAAGAGGTAAGGCCGCGAACGCTGGCGCAGCATTTCCACTACCTCCTTGCGGCCGGTGGTGAAGCCGCCCAGAGCGCCGCCGAGCGCCTTGCCCAGCGTGCCGGTGAAGATGTCGATCTTGTCCATCACGCCATGCACTTCGGCCGCACCGCGGCCGGTGTCACCGAGAAAACCGGTGCAGTGGCATTCGTCGATGTGCACCAGTGCGTTGTACTTCTTGGCTAGCGCGGTGATCTGGTCGAGCGGTGCGATGAAGCCGTCCATCGAGAAGGTGCCGTCGGTGGTGATCAGCTTGGTGCGCGCGCCGGCGGCATCGGCGGCCTTGAGCTGGGTTTCCAGGTCGGCCATGTCGCTGTTGGCATATCGGAAGCGTTTCGCCTTGCACAGTCGGATGCCGTCGATGATCGAGGCATGGTTCAGCGCATCGGAAATGACCGCATCCTCTTCGCCGAGCAGCGGCTCGAACAGCCCGCCGTTGGCATCGAAGCAGGCGGCGTAGAGGATGGTGTCCTCGGTGCCGAAGAATTTCGCGATCTGCGCTTCAAGCTGCTTGTGCAGATCCTGCGTGCCGCAGATGAAGCGCACCGATGCCATGCCGAAACCGTGCGAGTCCAGCGCGTCCTTCGCGGCCTGGATCACCTCGGCGTTGTCGGCCAGCCCGAGGTAGTTGTTGGCGCAGAAGTTCAGCACCTTGCGTCCGCCCTCCAGCTCGATTTCGGCGGATTGCGGCGAGGTGATGATGCGTTCGGCCTTGAACAGCCCTTGTTCGCGTATGGATTCGAGTTCGCTGCTGTAGCGTGCCTGGCCGGGGTAGCTCATGAGTTCATTCCGCGTACTGGAGAAAAGCCGATTGTGAGCCTTTCGCGTGTCGCGGAAAACCGTTGACAGCCGATCGAACGCGGGTTTGCGTGCGGTCCGCTCAGTGCAGTCCGAAATCGACGCGCGTGGTCTTGCCCGTATCGTCGATACCTTTGGCGTCCAGCTTGGGTGCCAATGCGAACACGCGCTTGTCATCGACCTTGCCGCGCAGCCACTGGCGGACGACATCCGCGCGACGTTCGGCAAGATGGCGCATCGCATCGTCATCGACCGCCACGTTGTCTTCCAGCATCTTGCGCATGACGTCCGGCGGCTGCGACTTGGTCAGGCCGATCAGATCGTGCGGCTTCTTGAATTTTGCGTGCTTGTAGGCGCGCTTCAGGTATTTGTCGTAGTCGTCGGAATCGGGCTTTCCTGAGCTGGGCTTGGCCGCTGGCGCGGGTGCCGTGTCACCGTCGTCCGCTTCATTGGGCATTTCGGCGCGGACCAGCTCGTCCACCATCACCTTGCGCAATCCGGCTTCGTCGGATTTCCGATCGACGCGGCCAATCACGTCGAGTTGGAGCGACGGCTTGTCGTTGATGATCTTCACGATCCCGGCCAGCCGTGTCTGTGCCTGTTTGTCGAGTTCGCTGGAACCTGGCGCAAACTCCACGTAGCCAAGATCCTCCTTGCTGCCGCCGGCGGATGCGAGCAGACGGAACGGCGAAGTGATCGCGCGACCGATCAGGTTGACGAACGCATGCCAGATCAAGCTGCCCACGCTGAAATGCGGATCGTCGAGCGAGCCGGATACCGGTACGTGCACGTCGATCTGTCCCTGCGAATTCCGCAGCAGCGCCACCGCAAGCTTCACCGGCAGATGGCTGATGCCGGGTCCGTCCATGCGGTCGCCGAAGGTCAGTTGGTCGATGAAGATATGGTTGTCGGCGGTGAGCTTGCCCTGGTCGAGCAGGTAATGGACATCCATCGTCAGCCGGCCCTTGGTGATCGGATAGCCGGCATATTTTCCCGAGTAGGGCGACAGATGAGTCAGCTCCACGCCATCCGCCTTGGCCTTGACGTCGAGGAAGGCCACCGGCGCCAGCGGATTGATCGTCCCGCCGATGTCCACCGGCGCGTCGTCGTCGAGCTTGCCCTGCAGCACCAGTTCGGCGGGCGGGCCGCCGGCCTTCGTTCCGAAGGCGCCGATGGTGCCGTTGAGCTGGGTGATGTTGGCGGTGTAGTTCGGCTTGATGAAATTGTCGGTGTAGTTGAGCTGGCCGCGGGCGAGCGTGACCTGGCCGATCTGGATGTCCGCCGCAGGTGCGGCCGACGAAGCAGCGGCCGCGGGCTTGGCTTGCGCGACCGAGGCAGCCGTGGCCGGCGTCTGCACGGCGGTGACCGATACCGGCGCTGTGGCCGGGTTGCTTATCACGTCCTGCAGGTTCAGCCGGCCGCTGGCGTTGATGATCACGCGCGCATAGAAGTCGTTGAGCGTCAGCCCGGCGATCGAGACCTGCGGCACGCTCTCGCCCATGTGCACGTTCAGACCCCGTGCCGTCAGCGCGTTCCAGCGCAGAAAATCGTCGCCGCTGAGCTTGTCCTGCACCCGCACGCGACCGAATGTCAGTTGTCCGCGATAGCTGATCAGTGCCGCCGGTTTGCGGTCGCGATAGCGCACGCGCCCGTTCACGTTCACCAGGGCGCTGGAAATGCGCACGTTCAACGGCACGGTGATCAACGATTGCAGCGAGGCCACATCGAGGCGCGTGGTGTTCACGCGCAAGTCCGCATCCAGTGGCTGCGGCTTCACCGTGCCGGTGACGTGGTAGTCGCCACGACCGATGCCGCCAGCCAGGTCGATCTTCAACGGCTGGCGCATGTTGTCGGACAATCCGTCGATGCCGAACTTGTCGGCCTTGACGGTGAAGCTTGCGGGTTTGCCTGCGGCGCTCATGTCCTTGAAGGCGAAGGCGCTGCCGTCAATGCCGAGGTGGCGGACGTTCCAATGCCACGCGGGCGCGGCCACTGTCGCATGGGCGTCAGCGCGCCGCGTCGCCGAAGGCTGGCGGGCCATCAGGTCGGTCAGATCGACGTGCCCGCTGTGCGAACGTTGCGCATCGAGCTTGAGGCCGTGCAGGGACACGCTGTCGATCTGCGCCGTGCTGGTCGCCAGGTCGACGCGGGTGATGTCGACGCCCAATGCCTGCCAGGCAACCGGCGTGCGGCCGCGCCGGTTCAGTGCCAGGCTGTTGACGGTGACCGTGGTTGTCGCGAGCTGCACGTTGAACTGCTTGCCCCAACTGGCCTGCATCTGGCCATTGGCATCCAGGTCGCCGCTCGTCATCTCGGCATCGAGCACCGGCGGCCCCAGCGGCAACAACGATGCGATCGACACGCTCTTCGTGCTCAGCATGCCGACATAGCGGCTCGCGGCCATGTCCAAGGTGCCGTTGAGCATCGCGGTGCCTCCTGCGAGTTGTGTTGTCAGCTCGATGCTTGCAGCCGGCGCAGCCAGCGTGGACAAACCGTGCAGGCTGCCGCGCAGATTGTCGAGCGTGAGCCGGGCAGGTTTCGGGCCGCTCTGATCGACATAGTCCAGGCGCCCGCCTTGCAGGGTGAGCGAGGCGATGCGCACGTCGGCAGCTGGTGACGCCGGTTCAGGTGATTTTGGTGCGGGGCCGGGTGACGTCAGTGCATCGAAATTGCTGCGTCCACCGGGCAAGCGCGTGTAGTGCAACACGGGTTGATCGAGCTGCAGGGTACCGAGGCGATAGCGCGATAGCAGCGGCTCGACATCGTCGAATATGGTGGCCGCATGGCCTAGCTCGACGATCGGCGAACCGTCGTGGTTGGCCACGGCGAAATTATCCAGTTGCAGCTTTCCACCAAGACGTAGTTGCGGTGTCGGCTGGGCGGCAATGAAGTGCAGGTCGAGCTGTCCCGAAAGTTGTCCGCGCGTCACCGCCACCGGTAGCGGTGCGGGCGAATAGCCGAGGTAGCGGGGCAGGTCGAGGTGGTCGAGCGTAAAGCTCATCACCGATTCGCGGCTGTCGGCGAACGGTTTGGTCTGGCCTTCCGCGCGCAACGGACTGCCATCCACGCGCATCGCCAGCAGCGGCTTCACGAATACGTCGGTGTCGTGCGGCAGGTTGGCGATGAACGGGATGCCCAGCTCGATCTGGTCGATCCGGTGACTGGTGTTCTGCACCTTGTCGTCGACCACGATGTCGCCGTTGTGCAGGCTGATATTGGAAAGCGAGAAGCGTGCAGGTTTGTCGCCGGGCTTGGCTGGCGTCGAGGCGAACTGCTCGATCAGGTCGGAGAAGTTGAACTGCTGCGCCGCCACGCGGGTGATGCGCAATTGCGGGTGATCCAGCGTCAGCGCATCCAGCACCGGTGCCATGCGGAATACTGAGCTCCACGACGCATTGATGGTCAGCCGGTCGACATTGACGAACGGTGCCTTGCCGTCGCGATCGCCGATATGCAGTTGCTCAAGGCCCAGCTTCAGGGTGAACGGGTTGAGGTGTACGGCGCCCACGGTCACCGGGCGATGCAGCATCGCGCCGAGCCGGGTCTGCAACTGGCTCTTCAGGATGGAGGGCGCGGCGAGGAAGCCGAACAAGCCGAAAAGGAGTATCAGCGCGACCAGGACGATGCCGACGATGCGCAGGCGTCGCGAGCGGGACAGGGCGATGACTTTTTCGCGCCCGGCGGCGATGCGGGTGTGTTGCGATGAACTGCGTCCAGCCATGCCGGCATGCTCCGATGACGTCGTGAATGACGACATGATCAGTGCAGGCTCAAGTTCCCCGATTCCGATCAGGCCGTGGCAAGTTCGTGCGCAGAGGAGTGTACAACGCGTTCGACGACTTCGAGGCACCGCATCATCGGTTGGCTAACCCGGTCACGCAATCAAATCGCGCAATCAAGATGCGCAGGTGTCGATATGCTTTTCCGCGCTGCGGAAAGCGGCCGGCGGCTTCCGGACCGCGGCCTGTTCCGGCGCAGCGCTCACCAGGTGCAGACCACCTTGCCGCAGTTGCCTGCATCCATCAGGTCGAAGCCGCGCTGGAAATCATCGATGGCGATCTGGTGCGTCAGCACTTTCTGCAGCGGAAACCCGGTCAGCACCATCTGGGTCATCTTGTACCAGGTCTCGTACATGCGCCGGCCGTAGATGCCCTGCAGCGTGAGGCCCTTGAAGATCACCTTGTCCCAGTCGATGCCGGCACCGCGCGGCATGATGCCGAGCATGGCGATCTTGCCGCCGTGGTACATGCAGTCGAGCATGTCGGCGAACGCGCGCGGATTGCCGCTCATCTCCAGGCCGACGTCGAATCCTTCGATATGCAGGTCGGCCACGGTTTCCTTCAGCGACTGCTTGGATACGTTCACCACGCGCGTGGCGCCCATGTCGGCGGCGAGCTTCAGGCGGTAGTCGTTGACGTCGGTGACCACCACGTTGCGCGCGCCGATGTGCTTGCAGATGCCCGCGGCGATGATGCCGATCGGGCCGGCGCCGGTGATCAGCACGTCTTCGCCGATCAGGTCGAACTCCAGCGCGCAATGCGCGGCGTTGCCATAGGGATCGAAGAATGCCGCCAGCTCCGACGGAATCTGGTCGGGGATCGGCCACAGGTTCGATGACGGCATGGTCATGTATTCGGCGAACGCGCCGTTGCGGTTCACGCCGATGCCGATGGTGTTGGGGCACAGGTGCTGGCGACCGGCGCGGCAATTGCGGCAATGGCCGCAGACGATGTGGCCTTCGGCGGAAACGCGGTCGCCGATCTTGTAGCCGGTCACGCCCGGGCCGATCTCCACGATGCGGCCGACGAACTCGTGGCCGATGGTGAGGCCCGGCTTGATCGTGCGCTGCGACCACTCGTCCCACTTGTAGATGTGCAGGTCGGTGCCGCAGATCGCGGTTTTCTCGATCTTGATCAGCACCTCGTTCGGGCCGACCTGTGGTACCGGCACCTCTTCCATCCAGATGCCCTGTTCGGGCTTGCGCTTGACCAAGGCTTTCATTGTCTGCTGCTGCATGGGAGATCCAGTGCTGGCCCGCAAGGCGGGCGGGGTGAGGAGCCAGTAGGCAATTATAGGCCGTCGGATACACTGCATGCCTTGTCGCGCCGCGGCATCGGTCGCCCGATGCGGCCAAGCATCAGATATCGAGGCGATCGTAGCTGCGCTTGAACACGATCGGCTGCTTCACCGCCGGTGTCGTCCACGACTCGGTCACCGTCAGATGATGGCCGTCAGGCGATGCGGTCCAGGTCTGCTGCAGCCGGACCTCGCCATCGAACTGCATGGAAACGTCGAGGCCAGCCGCAGTCAGGTGGGACTGCACCATCGCATTGCCGCTGAGCGACTGGCTGACCACGCCGTCGAGCCGCCCATCGAGTTGATCCTTGTCGTCGAAGACCACGCGGATGGTTTTCGCATCCTGCTGCACGTTCAGCATGGAATCGTCGGCGAGCAATGGCGGCGGGATTTCCGTGGCGGGCACACTGGCATCGGCATCGCTGCTTTTGTCATGGGCTCGACCGCCGTCGTGGCCTCGACCGCCGCCCATGCTCCGTCCACCGCCGCCATGTCCACTGTGCCGGTTGGTCGAGGCTTGCGATGCCGGTGAGCCGGTGCTGCCGGTATTGGTTGCCGGCGGCGTGGGTTGCTCGAGTTTCTTTTCCGCGCGCAGGCGGGCGGCGATATCGAACGGACTGTCGCTGTGTTGATCATCCAGTCGCCAGATGCCGCTGAAATCCGGCGTGGTGGTACCCGCTGCGTGCGCAACCGTGCAAGACGACGTGGCGACGAGCAGCATCACCGGCAGGCAAAGTATTTTCGGTAAGGTCATGTCGGCTCGGGCGATGGAAAGACGAATGCGTCGGGCACCAGCATGGAGTCAGGCCAGCACGGGGCAGAGCAACGCCCGGCTCCACCGCCCGGTTGACGTCGTCGCCAGCCGTGTCCCTAGTCCCATCGGCTGCGGCCAGGTTGCGGCTACTACAATGTGCCGATGCTCCTCGACCAGCGTCCACTTGCCATCTTCCTGATGGGTCCCACCGCGTCGGGCAAGACGGCACTGGCGTGCGAGTTGAGCGCCCGCTTTCCGCTGGACTTGGTTAGCGTGGATTCGGCGCTGGTCTACCGCGGCATGGATATCGGCAGCGCGAAGCCCGATCCGGCGACTCGCGCACGCTACCCGCACGCCCTGATCGATATCCGCGAGCCGTCGCGGCCCTATTCGGCAGCGGATTTCCGCAGCGATGCCATCCAGGTCATGCAACAGATCAGCGCGCAGGGAAGGGTGCCGCTGCTGGTCGGCGGCACCGGGTTGTATTTCCGCGCGCTGCAACAAGGCCTTTCCGACTTGCCGCAGGCCGATCCCGCCGTTCGCGAAAAGCTGTCGCAGGAAGCGGCGCGAATCGGCTGGCCGGCCATGCACGAGCGGCTGGCGCAGCGCGACCCGATAGCTGCCAGCCGCATCGGCAGCAACGATGCCCAGCGGCTGCAGCGCGCGCTGGAAGTCATCGAACTCACCGGGCGGCCACTGTCCGAGCAGCAGCAGGGCGGCAAGGCCCGCTTTCCCTGGCGCGTACTCAAGCTGGCGCTGTTGCCCGAAGACCGCAGCGCCCTGCATGCGCGCATCGCCCAGCGTTTCGATGCCATGCTCGCTGCGGGTTTCCTGGACGAAGTCCGCGCACTGCGCGCGCGTGGCGATCTGCATCCCGATCTGCCGCCGATCCGCGCGGTCGGTTACCGACAGGCGTGGGAGCACCTCGACGGCCTGACCGATGCCGCCGAATTCCGCGATCGCGGCATTTTTGCCACCCGCCAGCTCGCCAAGCGCCAGATCACCTGGCTGCGCAGCGATCATGCCGCAAGATGCTTCGATCCCGATCGCGCGCCACCGTTCGATCGGGCTGCCGATGCGGTGTCGCTGTTCCTCGACCGTACGGATCGAGCCAGGGCTTGAGAGCGGGCAGTCCGTTCGCGCAGCCAAACGGCGATCAAATCCACAAAATCCCCTTTCATCAAGCTTTTGAAAGCAGTTAACATCCAGTCATGTTGGGCCGGGGCGCCTTTGGCGTTTTTTCTCGGCCTGTCCGCAGCAAGGGGAGAAGAAAAATGTCCAAGGGACAATCGTTGCAGGATCCGTTTCTGAATGCGCTGCGGCGCGAACGCGTACCGGTCGCCATTTATCTGGTCAACGGCATCAAGTTGCAGGGCACGGTCGAATCGTTCGACCAGTTCGTGGTGCTGCTGCGCAACCAGGTCAGCCAGATGGTCTACAAGCACGCCATCTCCACCGTGGTACCCAGCCGCAATGTGCGAATGGGCAACGGCCACGATGGGCCCGACCATGACGGCCACGGCGATGCGCCGGGCGGCTCGGCCGACGCGGACGCTTGATTGACGGCCGCTCCGCCCGCATGAAGTGGGTCTGTATCCGAGGATCAAACCCACTTGTTCGATAGACAAAAGAAAGGCGACCGCGCGCTGCTGCTTCTGCCTCATTCGCGCGGCGAAGGCGACACGCTGCGTCGAGGTGAGGAATTCGCCGAGCTGGTGAAGTCCGCCGGAGCCGAAGTGCTTGGCGTGATCGCCGCCCGCGTCGAGGATCCCAACCCGCGTTACTACGTCGGCAGCGGCAAGGCTGACGAAGTGGCCGAGGCCGTGCGTGCGCTGGAAGCTGACCTGGTGTTGGTCGATCACGTGCTGACGCCGGTGCAGGAGCGCAACCTCGAGAAACATGTCGGTGTGCGCGTGGTCGATCGCGCCGGCCTGATCCTGGACATCTTCGCCCAGCGTGCGCGTTCGCACGAAGGCAAGCTGGAAGTGGAGCTGGCCCAGCTCAAGCACATCGCCACCCGGCTGGTGCGTGGCTGGACCCATCTGGACGCCCAGCGCGGCGGCATGATCGGCAACCGTGGCCCCGGCGAAACCCAGCTTGAGCTCGATCGCCGGCTGCTCGCCGAACGCGTCAAGATGCTGACCAAACGGCTGCAGAAAGTGCAGACCCAGCGCGGCCAGCAGCGTCGGGCACGGCTGCGCAACATCGTGCCGCGGGTGGCGCTGGTCGGCTATACCAATGCGGGCAAGTCGACCCTGTTCAATGCGCTGACCACCGGTGACGTTTACGCCGCCGACCTGCTGTTCGCCACGCTCGACCCGACCGTGCGCAAACTCGAAAATCTCAGCTGCGGTCCGGCCGTGCTGGCCGATACCGTGGGTTTCATCCGCGAGCTGCCGCATGATCTGGTCGCCGCGTTCCGCGCCACCCTGGCCGAAGCGCGCGATGCGGACCTGCTGCTGCATGTCAGCGATGCCGCTGACGAGGAGCGCGAGCGGCTGCACCGCGTGGTCGACAACGTGCTGGAAGAAATCGATGCCGGCGATCTGCCGCAGCTGCATGTGATGAACAAGATCGACCTGGCTGGCACCGAGCAGCGCATCGATCGCGACGCGGCCGGCAAGCCGGTGCGGGTCTGGTTGTCCGCCGCCACTGGCGCGGGCATCGACCTGCTGCGCCAGGCGCTGGGTGAACTGCTCGGCGGCGAGCGCGTGCAATCGGATCTGCAGTTGCCGTTGACGGCCGGCCGGCTGCACGCCCGGCTCAAGGCAGCCGGTGCGATCATCGGCGAAACCGTCGACGAACACGGCTGGCAGCTGCATATCGACGCGCCGCGCAGCGTGATCGCGCCGCTCAGTGGCGGCGATGCGGTGGAAACCCAGCTGTTGCGCGAGTTGCTGGCGCCGGTGGCGTGAGCACCGTTGCAGCGGACGACTTCATCCGGCTCTGCTAGAATCCACAGCGTTTGTGCGGCCTCATTCCGAGCATCGCAACGCTTCAACAGCATGGCCCCATCTCAATGCGCGATTCCGTTCAACGTGTGTTCCGGCCGTGGTTGCCGGCCTCCCGGCGGCCTGAAGGAGACTGACAGTGGCATGGAATGAACCCGGCAACGGGCAACGTGATCCGTGGGGCAAGAATCGCCAGAGCGGCAACAAGTCGCCGCTGGACAACTTGCTCAAGACCTTCAAGTCCAGCCTCGGCAAGTTCGGCCAAGGACCGGGCAGCCTGCTCACCGGCGTGCTGGTGCTGCTGGTGGTCGGCCTGCTGCTGAGCAGTTACACCATCATCGACGCACGCCAGGTTGGCGTGGTGCTGCGTTTCGGCCAGTACTCACGCACCTTGACGCCCGGCTTCCACTTCAAGCTGCCGCAGCCGATGGAGGCGGTGACCAAGGTCGAAGCCACGCGCGTGCGTTCGGTCAACGACAGCGTCAGCATGCTGACCCGCGACGAAAACATCATCACCGTCGATTTCACCGTGCAATACCAGGTGGACGACGCGCGCAAATACCTGTTCTCGCTGAACGATTCGGACGGCAGCATCCAGGCCGCCGCTGAAGCTGCAGTGCGCGGCGTGATCGGTGGCAGCGACATGGACCAGATCCTGTCCGCCGCCGGCGCCAACCTGGTCAGCGAATCGCAACAGACGCTGCAGAAAACGCTGGACGGCTACGACTCCGGCCTGCGCGTCACCGAAGTGAGCTTCCAGAACGTGTCGCCGCCGAAGGAAGTGAAGGACGCCTTCGACGACGTCAACAAGGCACGCGAAGACAAGCAGAGCACCGAGAACGGTGCGCTCGCCAACGCCAACAAGGTGATCCCGGTGGCGCGCGGCGAAGCAGCCCGTATCGCTTCGGAAGCCGACGGCTACAAGGCCGAGCGCATCGCCCGTGCACAGGGCGATGCCACCTACTTCAGCCTGATCCTCAAGGAATACAAGGCCGCGCCCGAAGTCACCCGTCGCCGCCTGTATCTGGAAACCATGGAGCAGGTGATGGCCGACAACGCCAAGGTGATCGACAGCACCGGCGGTCGCAACATCATCAACCTGCCGTTCGGCCGCGAAGCCATCAACGACATGGGCACCGTCAACGCGGTTGCGCCTACGGCTGTCGACTCCAACGATGCCAAGACCGGGAGCCAGCCATGAACCGGATCGTGATCGCCGTAGTCGTCGCCGTGCTGGTGCTGCTTGGCCTCAACAGCATGTTCGTGGTGAACGAAGGCCAGAACGCGTTGCTGCTGCAGTTCGGCCGCATGGTGCGCACCGACTACCAGCCCGGCCTGCATTTCAAGATTCCGCTGATGCAGCAGGTGATGCAGTTCGATAACCGCATCCTGTCGCTAGATGCGCCGCCGGAGCGCTATTTCACCTCCGAAAAGAAAAGCGTCAACGTCGATTTTTATGCCAAGTGGCGCATCGCCGACAACGCGGCGTACTACCGCGCCACCGGTGGCGATCAGCTGCAGGCGGAACAACGCCTCACGCCGGTGATCAAGGATGCGCTGCGCTTCGAGTTCAACGCACGCACACTGGAGGAACTGATCTCCGGCGGACGCAAGGACATCACCGAGCGCGTGCGCCAGCAGACCGATGCTTCTGCACGCAAGAACCTCGGCATCGCGATCGTCGATGTGCGCATCAAGCGTATCGATCTGCCGGAAGAAGTCAGTGAGTCCGTCTACAAGCGCATGCGCGCCGAGCGACTGCAACTGGCCAACGAACTGCGTTACACCGGCCAGGAAGCCGCCGCCAAGATCCAGGCCGATGCTGATCGACAGGCCCTGGTGCTGAAGGCCGACGCCAATCGCGATGCCGCCAAGATCCGCGGCGACGGCGATGCGCAGGCCGCCGCAATCTACGCGCAGGCCTACGGACAGGATCCGGAGTTCTTCGCGTTCTATCGCAGCATGGCCGCGTACGCCAAGTCGTTCAAGGACGGCAAGGGCGTGCTGGTGCTCAAACCCGATTCCGAATTCCTGCGTTACTTCAGCGATCCGTCGGCACCGAAACGCTGAGTACGTTTGTCACCGCATTTCGCGATCGCAGTTGTCATAGATCCGCCGCACCTTCGGCGGTACAAACCTTGAGCGAGAACATCATGGATAAGTCAGTAGTCATTCTTGGTGCCCAGTGGGGGCGAACCGGGCTTTAACGGAATGCCATTGAGGCATTCCGTTCCGGCGAGCGCCGGAGGCAGGATGACTTGATGAGCCATGGAGGGCGAATCTAGTCACCGACGTCGTCCCATAACGGGTCAACTCAAACTTTAGCGAGAACATCATGGGCAAGTCAGTCGTAATCCTGGGCGCGCAATGGGGCGACGAAGGCAAGGGCAAGATCGTCGACCTGCTGACCGAGCGCGTCAGCGCCGTCGCCCGATTCCAGGGCGGTCACAACGCCGGCCATACGCTGGTGATCAAGGGCAAGAAGACCGTGCTGCACCTGATCCCCTCCGGCATCCTGCGCGACGACGCGCTGTGCCTGATCGGCAACGGCGTGGTGTTGTCGCCGGCTGCGCTGATGGAGGAAATAGCCGAGCTTGAGGGCAACGGCGTCGAAGTGCGCTCGCGCCTCAAGATCAGCCCGGCCACGCCGCTGATCATGCCGTACCACATCGCCGTCGATAAGGCGCGCGAGATCGCCGCCGGCGGCAAGGCCATCGGCACCACCGGCCGCGGCATCGGCCCGGCGTACGAGGACAAGGTCGCCCGCCGCAGCGTGCGCGTGGCTGATCTCATGTACCCGCACGAGCTGCCGGCGCTGCTGAAAACCGCCGTCGACTATCACAACTTCATCCTTACCCAGTGGCTGAAGGCCGAGCCGGTCGATTACCAGAAGGTGCTCGACGACGCGCTCGCCTGGGGCGAATACATCCGTCCGATGGTCGACGACGTCGCCACCATCCTGCACAACGTGCGCCGCGAAGGCGGCAACATCCTGTATGAGGGTGCGCAGGGCGCGCTGCTCGATATCGACCACGGTACTTATCCGTACGTCACCTCGTCCAACACCACCATCGGCGGCGCGCTCGCCGGCACCGGCGTGGGCGCGGGCGACATCGACTACGTGCTCGGCATCTGCAAGGCGTACGCCACGCGCGTCGGCAGCGGACCGTTCCCCACCGAACTCAACGACGAGATGGGCGAGCGCCTGCGCAAGGTCGGCAACGAGTTCGGCGCCAGCACCGGCCGCCCGCGTCGCTGCGGCTGGATCGATCTGGTCGCACTCAAGCGTGCTACCCAGATCAACGGCATCAACGGCCTGGCCATCACCAAGCTCGACGTGCTCGATGGCCTGGAAACCATCAAGGTTTGCATCGCCTACGAATACCGCGGCAAGCGGCGCGAGCTCGCGCCGCTCGATGCGGATGGCTGGGACGAGTGCAAGCCGGTCTATCTGGAATTCCCTGGCTGGGAAGAATCCACCGCCGGCATCCGCGACTGGAACAAGCTGCCGCCCGCCGCCCGTGCTTATCTGCGCGCGGTGGAAGAACTCTCCGGCTGTCGCTTGGCGCTCGTCGCCACCGGCGCGGATCGCGAAGACACCATCGTGCTGGATGATCCATTCGCTTGAGGGATTCCCTCATTTGTGAAAGAGGGCGTGAGGCTCTCTTTTCGTCCTGCTCCTCGGATGAGAATTTCCGAATAACAACCCAAAGGTTGATTTCGCCATTATCAACCTGTAAGTTGATTCAGTCGTATTCAACCTGAAGGTTGATTCCATGGACATTATTCGGCTCCCAAATCAGCTCGGCCCCAAACTGCGTGCGGCACGCATGCAGCGCGGTTTGACCCAGGCGGATGTCGCCAAACAACTGGGCATCAGTAACCAGGCCGTATCCAAACTCGAGAGCAATGCGGGACGCGCTTCGTTTGATCGCATCCATCGGCTATGCCTGTTGCTCGGCCTCGAGCTAGGTTTGCAAACCAAATCGGCGGTTGGACCGAAAGTTGTCCATCCAGCCAAGGCGGCGTGGTAAACCGTGCCAGCCCTTATCCGTGCACTCGATATCTGGCTTACGTTGGCCGCTGGGAACGCACGCGTAGCGGCACCGATCAACTGATCTACGACCGCCAGTGGATGGAGGCGCCGGAAGGGCGGCCGCTGTCCCTGTCGCTGCCGTTCACCACACCAGGCACCCATGGCAAGACGGCTCCGTTGCCGGCTGCCGCCGTCGCTGCATATTTCGACAACCTACTGCCCGATAACGACCGCATACTTCGTCGCCTGCGTGATCGTTATGGTGCGTCGAGCACTTCCGCATTCGACCTTCTCGCAACCATCGGTCGCGATTGCGTCGGCGCCGTGCAACTGGTTCCTGCCGAGCAGCATCCAGATGACGTGCATGCCATTGACGCCGAGCCGTTGACCCATGGCGAGGTCGCACAGGTTCTCCGGGACACGACGCTTGCCGCTCCCCTCGGGCGGCTCGACAGAGAGGCGTTTCGCCTTTCCATCGCCAGCGCTCAGGAAAAAACCGCATTGCTCCGACACCAGGACCAATGGTCCATTCCCCGGCGATCGACACCCAGCACGCATATCTTCAAATTGCCGCTCGGCATCGTTGGCAACATGCAGGCCGACATCGAATCTGTTTTACTCGACCGGCATCCCGGTGTGCATTCTGGTGCTGAAGAAGTGCAAGAAGCCGGACGACGTACTGTTCATCAACGAGGCCGATCACTTCACCAAGGGCAAGCGGCAGAACCAGCTGAGTGATAAGGACATCGGGCGGATTGTCTCGACATATCGTAATCGCACGGAGCAGGAGCGCTATTCACGCCGCGTGGTGATGAAGGAGATCATCGACAACGATTACAACCTCAATATCTCCCGGTATGTCAGTACCGCCGAAGCTGATATGGAGATCGATCTGAAGGTCGTGCATGCCGATCTGGAAACGATCGAGCTGAAGATCGACGAGGCGAAGAAACGCTACAATGCATTCCTCTTAGAATTGGGTTTGGCGCCATTGCCTTGAGTTTCGAAACTCAGGCACTTCTTCCAAGACCAAGGCTCTGAGGTGCGCGTGATTCAAAGTCGCGCTTCGTTTGCGCACTGCAATAGTCTTCGCCCGGCGGCACGGCGCACTGGCAGGGCAGGTGCGCGCACTGATCGAAGATGGTGGCGTTCACGGCTTGCTCCACAGCTTCACCAGCGGCCCGTCGATGCCAGTGACGGGATCGCTTTCGGGGAACGGCAGGCGCGCGATGCGTTCGAGCATCTCGGCGGTTGGCGCGTTGCGGCACACGTCGAAATCCTGATCGGGTGGATACGCGCCGACCACCAGAAAATTGTCACTCGCGCGCAGCTTGCGATGGCCGGTGCCGGCGGGCAGCACCAGCACGTCGCCGCGCTTGATGGTGATGTCATGCCCGCCTGGGCCGCCCAACATCACCCGTGCTTCGCCGCCGGCGACGCCGAGCACTTCATGCGCGGTGGAGTGGTAGTGGTGATAGTCGTAGATGCCGTTGTGCCAGTGCGGCGGCCAGCCGTTCTTGCGGAACAGCGTTTCGAACGCGGCGGCCATCGCATCGCCATCGCTTTCATTCAGCGCGGCCCGATAGAGCAGCGTGGGCAGACGCGGGTTGTTCGGTACCCAGTCGTGCCGGTAGAGCCGGTAGGTTTCAGGTGTCATGGCGGTGCTCCCGCAGGTTGGCGGAGAGAGCGGAATCGCTGTCGCGGTTCCGGTCACGCCAGCGTCCGTACTTTCGGCTCGCGCGCCCACTGGCGCGTCTTCGCCGCCTTGATGAAACCAGTGGTATCACCCGCATCGACCACGCCCGCGTCCTTCGCGATGCCGCCGGCTTTCAGCACGGCCTGCGCGCCGGCATCGGCGGCGATCGCTTTCAGATGGCCAAACGC
>DASWOQ010000029.1:0-36252 GCA_036398675.1 Rhodanobacter sp.
GTTGGGATAGACGGCATTGACGGTGAAGCCTTGCGAGACCAGCCAGGAAGTGACGGCAGCGATGTCACTGTCGGCAACGCCGAAAGCTTGGCCGTACTGAGCGGGAGTCAGCCATTGATGGAAGCGGGTAGAACTTGGGTCGTGCTGCTGGCTGACGAGATCATGCAGGGCAGCGGTGCGCTTGGCACTGGGCTGCAGGATGAGTTGCAGGTGCTGCATGTGAGTGGAGCTGGCGACAGCACTCGTAGGCGTGCGCTGGGCCAAGAGGGAGAGATGCGTATGTTGAAGGGTCGAGACAGCTTGGAGGTTGATGGTCTGAGTAATGCGTGGAGCTTCGCTGGTATCGATGCCTGCCAGAGCGTTGCTGACCGACAGACTGGACGTAGTGGCGCATACCAATGCTGGCGTTATGGCTAGGGCGGCGACGATGGCGGCACGCAACATATGGCGCCCGGTTCTACTGTGCTTCATGAGCTTTCCCTTAAACGTGATGAATTGGAAACATCCCTAGCCTTGGCGAATGCAATAGACAGGTACGCCTGTTTCTGCGCGACGTATCCCGCTACGGCGGCGATAGAACATCGCACGTTTATTCCCTTTACTTCGGCATGCGGCGCTTTCAATGCTGGGCCGGCCTCAGTGACGTACGGTTTCCGTCTCCCAAAGTATCCGGACAAGTCCGAAACGTATGCAATGCGGAACGATGGATGATTTCTTCTTTTGGAGAATAGTCATCAGTCGCTTTTTACTTCTGCATGCTTGGGGGCGCCTCATCGTTTCCATTGCGGTTGCCGGAGTACATGTCCATGGCGGCTCGCCAGCCCAGTTGGAAACGTGTCCGAGCACCGAAGAACTTCATAAGCTCGAGTACACGGCGGCTGAGGGTCGTAGCGGACACACCGGTTTCATAGGCGATGGTCTTGTCATTAAGTCCAGCCGCCAGCAAGGGCATCATTTGGGCGGTGGCTCCTGACCATGGCGAAGAGGGCGATCCCGTTTCCAATTGCCCATTAGAGGTGAGCAAGAGAGGCGTTGAGCGCTCCCAGATAAGCTCGAAAAGCACATAAAGCGCATCGAGTAGAGAGCACTGGTGTATCAACAGTGAAGGGCCACTGTGATCTTCAGGATTCAATGGCACGATACCCATGCGACGGTCGACGATAAACATCTTGAACGGAAGGTTTGGGAACACGCGTGCTTCTTCGCCATTACTGACGTCAAGACGAACTCTCTCCAGCATGCCCGGATACTCCAGAAATTCGGTGTCCGAAATACTTCGCCTGCGGACGTTCGGACGAATTTCGCGGGGCGCTTCGACCTCCGGAAAGAGCGTAGGAAGGCGTTGGAAATTGATGCCTTCACTTTGGGCGTTCTGAATCATGTGAGAAATGATGTGCCCCACGGCAGCACGATTGGTGACCACTTCCACCAGTTGTTCGCGCTTGATCGACTCTGCGACGCTCAAGGCCTGTTCTTTCATTTCCACTATTGAGCGGCGCGCCATCTCGATACCGATTTGCCGTTGATGTGCCAGCGCTTCAATGGCCAGTTCCGGAGGTGCAGCAACGTAGCTTCCTGGCTGTTCAGAGGAGTGAGTTGCCAGTCCCTTGGTCACGATGCTGTCGAGTATCTGTCGGACGTGCTTGGACGGAAGAATAAGCAAGCCGGCCAGAGCATCGGCGGTAGCCATTGGATGCGTCAGCAGGGTGCGATAAGTGCGTTCTTCCAGATTGTCGATGCCAAGCGCAGCCAATGATCCTGACGATCGTGAATCGATGGTGGACTGTACTTGTGGACTACGGGCAACTTTTGTTGCTTTGCGTTGAGCACTTGGGTCGATGCCTTCGGCGAGCAGTTTGCGGGCCTCGGTGCATTTGTCACGAGCGTCTTCCAGGGTTGTTTCAGGATAGACACCCATCGAAAGCATTTTTTCCTTGCCATCGAAGCGGTATCTGAAACGCCACCAACGGGAGCCATTCGGGTTCAAGAAAAGGTAGAGGCCGCCGCCATCGGCCAGTTTGCGTAGTTTGTCGACTGGGTTGATGTCACGTATAGCGCTCTCTGAAAGTAGCATGGGTAATTGGTTCTTAATGGCATTTGTTACCCTTAAATCTACCCATTGTTACCCTCTTATGGCAATTGGTCACGTTTTGGATGTCATTAAATGCCTCGAGTTTTGAAGAATAGTTTTCATCCTTGCTGTGGGCCGTGCTGAAATCGTCGGGAGATTGCAGGAACGACGAGATCCTGCTGCAGGTGGAGAACCTGCCGGTGCGAACAAGCCATCGGCCGGGTATGCCACGCCACTGAGGCGGTCGTGGAGCGTTGCTCCATTCGATGTACTAGCTGAAACCGTTCATGTTGAACCTGCGGATCAAGCCGAAGAAGCGGATCGTGCGCGAGCGCGCCTGAGCCGCTGGCAGTGCCCGGAGCAATCAACCAGATGTGTCGCTGGATTTCATGCATGACCAGCTCAGCGACGGGCGTAGCTTCCGATTGTTCAACGTGCTGGACGACTTCAACCGTGAGGGACTAGGCATCAAGGTCGACTTCTCGCTGCCGGCGGCCCGCGTGATTCGCTCCTTGGAACAGATCATCGAATGGCGCGGCAGGCCCGTAGCGATCCGCTGCGATAACGGCCCCGAATACATCCGTGCAGCAGGCGCCGCAGCCGACGCGACAGACTTTCATATTCAAGCAGTCGCGCCGCGCAACATGCGGTAGACCGGTTCGGTATCCGGACGCTGGCCATGCCACAGCTCGAAGGCGTCGGCGGCGGTTTCCACCAGCATGCCCAAGCCATCGAATGCGTAGCGCGCACCGGCGGTCTTCGCCCACGCAAGAAAGCCAGCGGCTGCAGCGTCATAGGACAGGTCGTAGCAGAGCGCGCGTGCGCCGACCAGCGAGAACGGAAGCTGCAACGAAGTGCCCAACACGCCGGCGGAGGTGGCGTGGACGATCAGGTCGTAGCTGCCGATGTCGGCCAGGTCGTTCCAGTAGCGGGCATGCGCGCGCGCTGGATCGCCGATCGCGTCGGCCAGCACGTCAGCCGCTTCGGGCGAACGGTTGACGATGGTCAGCGTCTGCACGCCGGCATCGAGCAGCGTCCACGCGACACCCTGCGCCGCGCCGCCGGCGCCGAGCAGCAGCGCGGTATGCCCGCGCAAATCGACGCTGTGCCGCTCGGTGATGTCGCGCAGCATGCCGGCGCCATCGGTGTTGTGCGCGGCCAGCTTGCCGTCGGCCAGCCGGGTCAGCACGTTCGCACTGCCCGAGCGCGTCGCTGCTTCACTGCGCTGGTCGGCAAGCGCGAACGCTGCGGCCTTGTGCGGCAGCGTGACATTGGCACCGCGGCCGTCGTCGTCGAAGAAGCGTCGCACCGCGGCCGCAAAGTCTTCAGGTGCCGCATCGATGGTGCGATAGACCAGCTCGATGCCGAACTGCCGCGCGAACGCGTCGTGGATGCGCGGCGACAGACTGTGGCCGATGGGATGGCCAAACACGGCGAACTGGGCTGGGGTCATGCGGGAATTCCGGAGATAGGCACGTGATGCCGCGCGAACGAATAGGCGTCCATTCTACAAGCCCAGGTCATCCGCATCGCCGGGAACCGGATGCCAGCCGGGTCGCAGGTTTTGAGATGGCGGCATCGCACGCTGCGGTCATCGCCTTCCGAAACGGATCTTGACCATGCGCCACCCATCCTTGCATGTCTCGCACCAGCGCCTAGCCTCGCACCAGCGCCTGCTCGGCGCCGCGCTGTTGTGGATAGTCGCCGGATGCGCGCTGCTGCTGACCACGCTGGTACCGATGCATACGCGGATGCTCGGCTGGGCACCGGCGTTCTGGCTCGTCGGCGCGCCGCTGGTCGTGCTGCTGGTGCTGGAACCGAGCCTGCCACGCCAGTTGCTGGCGCTGCGGCGGCAACGCTATGGCGCGTCGCGCAGCGTGGTCTGGCACTGAGCGGCGCTCAGCCGGCGATACCCTGGCGCTTGCGTTCCATGCGGCGCAGGAACTCCTGCATGATCCGCAGATACAGCGCGTCGCCGAGGTGCGCGTCTTCCACCCCCGCGTCGATCGACGGGTTGTCGTTGACCTCGATCACCACCGGCTTGTTGCCGACCTGCTTCAGATCGACGCCGTAGAGGCCGTCGCCGATCGGCTGCGTAGCCTTCAGCGCGAGCTTGATCACTTCGGCGGGCGCCTCGTTCACCGCGATCGTCTCGAAGCCGCCGGATTTCGCGGTGCCCTTGGCGCCGTGGTTGTAGATCTGCCAGTGACCGCGCGACATGAAGTACTTGCAGGCGTACAACGGCTCGTGATTGAGCACGCCCACGCGCCAGTCGAAGTCGGTATAGACGTATTCCTGCGCCAGCAGCAGCGCGCTGTGCTGGAACAGTCCGCTGGCCGCCTGCTCCAGTGCCTGCGCGCTTTCCACCTTGACCACGCCGCGCGAGAACGAACCGTCGGGAATCTTCAGCACCAGCGGAAAGCCGAGCTTGTCGACGACTTCCTTCATGCCCTTGGCGTCGTCGCGATAGAGGATCTCGGTGCGCGGAACGGCCAGCTTGCGCGACACCATCAGGTCGTTGAGGTAGATCTTGTTGGTGCAGCGGAGGATCGAGGTGGGGTCGTCGATCACCACCATGCCTTCCTTCTCCGCGCGATGTGCGAAGCGGTAGGTGTGGTTGTCGCTGGCGGTGGTTTCGCGGATGAACAGACCGTCGTATTCGGCCAGGCGCTGGTAGTCGTTCTTGCCGATCGGGTCGACTTCGATGCCGAGTTCCTTGCCGGCGGCGATGAATGCTTTCAGCGCCTTGCGGTTCGACGGCGGCATCGCCTCCTTCTCGTCGACCAGCATCGCGATGTCGTAACGATACAGCTTGCGCGCACGCGGCTTGCGCCACAGCTTCTTGGAGAAGCGGTCGAGCTCCTCGGCGAAGGCATCTTCCTGCGCGTCGTCCAGCGTATGCAGGCCGACCGGCTTGATCGAGCTGACCTGCCACACGCGGTCACGCTCGAACTCGATACGCAGCAGCGGGCAGGGAAACGATTCGAAGACCTGCCGCGAAAGATCCTGCAGCGCCGGGTACGCCGTCTCGCCGAAGTACACCAGAATGCCGAAGTCGGTGGTGTCGCGACCGCCGGCCGGAAGAAAGTTTGTCAGCTTGGTGTTGAGGTCCTCGATGTCCACGCCGTACAGCGAACGGCGGCGAAGGTCGTTCACCGTGCGCACCGACGGCATCACCTTGTGTCCGCGCGCTTCGGCCAGCAGCGACACGTAGTAGCCGGTACCCAGGTACTTGTAGCTGCGGCACAGGTTCAGCACGTGCGTCCGCTCGTCGTCGCTGCCGACCGGCTCGCGCAGGTAGTCCATCGCGCTCATCACGTCGACGGACGGGTAGTACGAGCCCCAGTCGGAGGCCTTTTCGACAACGATGACCAGACGGGTCATGACACCACTCAGGTGATGGGGCTGCGGGGTTCTGCCCGCGCGAAAAGCGCAGGAAAGCACAAGGCGCGCAGTTTGGCACAGGGCCGGCGATGCACAAGGCAAAGCGCTGAAGCCCGAATAAACACCTGCGGTAACGGCGTCGCACGAAAACACGTTTGTGAAAACAGCGCATCTTGATGACACCCGCTGCTAGAGTCCGCGCTGGTCGCCAATCGCCCTTGTCTCCCCGCGCAGCCGCGCTGTACGCAACGATGGAATCCGTACCCAAGCATGCACCCGCCCCCAGCCACCGCCAGCGTGCGCGTACGTCGCGCCGAAATCTCCGACCTCGATGACCTGGTGGCACTGGAGGACCGTACCTTCGACAGCGACCGCATGAGTCGCGACCAGTACCGCCGTCATCTCGACAGCGATACGGCGCTGGTGCTGGTGGCGAGCGCCAATCACCGGAATTTTCTCGGCACGGCGGTGCTGTTTTTCCGCAAGGGCAGTGGCGTGGCGCGCCTGTATTCCATCGCCAGCCAGCCGGAAGCGCGCGGCAAGGGCGTCGGCACCGCGCTGATCGAAGCGTGCGAGGCCGCCGGCCGCCAGCGCCGCTGCCGCGCCCTGCGGCTGGAAGTGCGGACCGACAACGTGGTGGCGATCGCTTTCTACGAGCGTCTCGGCTACCGGTGCATCGGCCGTTATGCGCGCTATTACCAAGACGGCGCGGACGCGTGGCGTTACGAGAAGGCGCTGGTCTAGCTGCGCCTGCGTTGCCACCGGTGCGTGGCCGATGCGCGGGCCGCCTGATCCGACCGCCTGGAAACTCCGGTTCAGCCGCCGAACGGCTGGCCGATGCGTTGCCGGGTCGCATCGTCCGGGCGTGCGACCAGGGCGCCGGTGCGCATCAGGCTGACGCTGTAGTGTCCCTGGTCGACCAGCGGCAGGAACGCACCGCTGCCGTAGACCGTGTCGACCTCCGGCAGGTATTGCGGGTACTGCTTGCGCAGGTTGAGCAGATCGAACGCGCCGTTCTCGCTGAAGCTGATCACGGTGCGCGGCGCACTCGCTTCCTGCGCGGGGTCGTCGTAGCGGCCGGACAGGCGATCGAGCCGGTACAGCGGCGGCACGCCGGCCAGCAGCGCCGGGAGTTTCCACTTCAGCACGATCGCCTCGATACGCCAGTCGTCGCCATACACCTGTTCCTGGCGGGTGCTGCCGTCAGGCCAGTTGAGCGTGAGCGCCCAGCGTTGCGGCGACAGGATGCGCGCGTCGATATCCACCACCGGCGTCTCCTCGCTCAGCAGCCGGTAGCCACGCAGTGCGTAACCGGTGCCACCGAGAAGCAGGGCCAGCGCGAAGCTGACCAGACACAGCAGCGCTCGCCAGCTCGCGGCGAGCCGATGTCCGACCTGCAGGCGCTGGCGCAGCATCACCAGTTGCACCAGCGAAACCAGCAGGAAGACCGCGGCCAGTATCAGCAGCACGGTCATCGGCATGCGTAGCAAGGTGCTCCAATCCATCATTGATCTCCTCGCCGCGTTCGATGCGCGATCTGAACACGCATCATAAGGGCGATGGCCGGCGCTGCGGCCGGGTTGCCGCCGTCGTTATACTGAGCTGATACGTGCACCATCCACTGGAATCCGCCATGCGTCGATCGAATCTGCTGCTGCCGCTATGCCTCGTTGCTGTCGCGCTCGCCGGCTGCGGCCAGAAAGGTCCCTTGTTCATGCCGCCCAAGCCAGGTCCGGCACCGACGGCCGCGAAGCCCGCGGTGCCTGCTTCGGTCGCCCCGGCCCCTGCCCCCCTTCCGCCGCCCGCCCGATCCATCCCCAGCAACACCAACGTGCCGGATGGCGATCAAAACTGAGCGGCGGCCCGGCCTCATGCAACTGCACTTCTCCAAGATGCACGGCATCGGCAATGACTTCGTCGTGCTGGACTGCCGACGTGACGCATTCGCGCTGAACATCGCGCAGATCCGCGCACTGGCCCATCGCCATACCGGCGTGGGATTCGATCAGTTGCTGAGCGTGGAGCCGGCGCGCGATCCGTCGTGCGCGTTCTACTACGGCATCTGGAACGGCGATGGCTCGCCATCCGGCCAGTGCGGCAACGGCGTGCGCTGCGTGGCGGCCTGGCTGCATCGCGCCGGTGCGCTGGCGATCGGCGACAGCGTGAAGCTGGAGAGCCCCTCCGGTCCGGTGACGCTACGCCTGCTGAGCGCGAACGAAGTGACGGTGGACATGGGCGAGCCCGATTTCGAGCCGGTGCGGATTCCGTTCGACGCGGCGCAGGCAGCCGATCGTTACGAGCTGGACGTGGCTGGGGAGACGCTGGAGATCGGGGCGGTTTCGATGGGCAATCCTCACGCTGTCGTGGTGGTGGATGTCGCCCCAGCGCGCGCCATGCCCGAGCTTGGGCCAGCGCTTACCGGGCATGTGCGTTTTGGCGAAGGTGCCAACGCAGGCTTCGTGCAGAAGCTCGACCGCCAGCATCTGCGCCTGTTCGTGCACGAACGCGGTGCCGGCTGGACGCGTGCCTGCGGTACTGGCGCCTGCGCGGCGATGGCGGTGCTGCACCGGCGCAGCGACGTGGACGACCGGGTGCAGGTGGATCTGCCCGGCGGCACGCTGCAAATCGACTGGGCCGGCCCCGGGCACACGTTGTGGATGACCGGCCCGGCCGCGTTCGTGTTCGAGGGCGAATGGACGGTTCCGGCCCCGACCGCCGCCGACGCGGGTTGATGCGCATGCGCGTCCATCGCACACTCCGTCGATAGACCATTCGCCGCTCCGCACTGGTTCGAGGAACAACCGCATGACCGCAACCCTGCTCGATGACGCCACCCAGGCCCGCGTGGTGGCTGCATACCTGAAGCACCATCCCGAATTCCTCAGCGAATACCCGGAGCTGGCAGCGAACCTGACGATGCCGCGCGAGCAGGGCCCGGTGTCGTCACTGGCGGTGTATCAGCTGCAGAGCCTGCGCGACAAGAACGCCGAGCTGGAGCGCAAGCTGGCCGAGCTGATCGGGATCGCCGCGGAAAACGAGAAACTGATGGAGCGCGTGCACGCGCTCACGGTGGCGCTGCTGCGCGCCAACACCATGGAGGTGACCGCGCGCAGCGTGGTTGCGAAGCTCAGCGCCGACTTCCACACCGAACAGGTGCGACTGGTGCTGTTCGGCAACGATTCGCCGTTGCCGCGGGCCGACTGGCTGGTGCAGGTGGCCGGCCCTGAGGCGTTGCCGGAATTCAACGAGTTCCTGCATCAGAACGAGCCGGTATCCGGACGGCTTTCCGCCGAGAAGCTGCAGCGCCTGTTTGGCGAAGCCGCTGGCGACATTCAGTCGGTCGCGATGATGCGGCTGGGCGACGCCGGCATCCTGGCGATCGGCAGCAGCGATCCCGACCGTTTCCAGCCGGGCATGGGCACGCTGTTTCTGAAAATGATCTCCGCCACCATCACCGCTGCGCTGGCGCGCGCGCGCGACGTTTCCTGAGCGTGCATTGACACCCGAGCAACAGGTCGATCATTGGCTCGCGCGGCTCGCCGGCGAGCGACAGGCTTCGCCGCACACGGTGTCCGGGTATCGGCGTGACCTGGCCAAGCTGCTGCGCTACATGCAGGAACTGGGGCTTTCGTCGTTCGATGCGCTCGACGCCAACGCGATGCGCAGCTTCGTGGCGACCGAACACCGTGCCGGTCTCGCACCGAAAAGCCTGCAACGACTGCTGTCGTCCTGCCGCAGCCTGTTCCGCCAGCTCAACCGCGAAGGCGTGCTGGCAGGCGATCCGATGCTCGGCGTGCGCGGACCGAAAGTGCGCCGTAAACTGCCGCAGATACTGGATGTGGACGAAGCCAGCGCGCTGGTGGAAACCGACAGCGGCGGCAAGCTGGCGGTGCGCGACCGGGCCATGCTGGAACTGTTCTATTCCAGTGGGCTGCGCCTGTCCGAATTGATCGGATTACGCTGGATCGACCTGGACATGGATGGCGGTGAAGTGCGCGTACTAGGCAAGGGCAGCAAGACCCGCATCGTGCCGGTCGGGCGCCACGCCATCGCTGCGCTGCGCGCACTCGGCGCGGAAACGGGCATGCAGGCGGACAGCGCGATCTTCCGTGGCCGCGGCGGTGCACCGATCAACCCGCGCACCGTGCAGTTGCGCATGAAGACGTTGGCCTTGCAGCAAGGCATTCCCAAACACATCCACCCGCATCTGCTGCGCCATACCTTCGCCAGCCACATGCTGGAATCCTCCGGCGACCTGCGCGCCGTGCAGGAGCTGCTCGGCCACGCCGACATCGCCACCACGCAGATCTACACGCACCTGGATTTCCAGCATCTGGCGAAGGTGTACGACGCGGCGCATCCACGGGCCAAACGGAAGCCGTGACGTTGCACACCCTCCCCTGCCTGGCAGGGGAGGGCTGGGGAGGGGTGCTCTTGATCTTCCTCGCCCGTCCGAGCACCCCCTCCCAACCTCCCCCTGCGAGCAGAGGGAGGAACCAAGGCCCGAACCCGACATTGAACCGAAATCCCTCGACCCCATCTCTTCCGTTCAGACACCATCTTGCGGAGCCCTCATGGAATCGTTTCACGCTACCACCATCGTCTGCGTGCGCCGCGAAGGCCGCGTCGTGATCGGCAGCGACGGTCAAGTCACGCTGGGCAACACGGTGATGAAGGGCAACGCGCGCAAGGTGCGCCGGCTCGGCAAGACCGGCGAGGTGGTCGCCGGGTTCGCAGGCGCCACCGCCGATGCGTTCACCCTGTTCGAACTTTTCGAGCAGAAACTCGAAAAGCACAACAACAACCTCACCCGCGCCGCGGTGGAAATGGCCAAGGAGTGGCGCACCGACCGTCGCTTCGGCCGGCTCGAGGCGATGCTCGCGGTAGCCGACAAGGATGCATCGCTGCTGATCTCCGGCAACGGCGACGTGGTGGAACCCGAGCACGGGCTGATCGCCATCGGCTCCGGCGGCCCGTTCGCGCAGTCCGCGGCGATGGCGCTGCTGGAAAATACCGAGCTGGACGCGCGCACCGTCGTCGAGAAGGCGCTGAAAATCGCCGGCGACATCTGCATCTACACCAACCACAACGTGTCGATCGAAGAGCTGTGATTCGGGAGACGGGATTGGGGATTCGCAAAAGCCCGACCCCGCTCCCAGGCGTCACCCGCTGCTCTTCCGAATCCCCAATCCCGTCTCCCGAATCCCTGCGAAGCCCATGAGCGAACTCACTCCCCGCGAAATCGTCAACGAACTCGACCGCTACATCATCGGCCAGCACGACGCCAAGCGCGCCGTGGCGGTGGCCTTGCGCAGCCGCTGGCGGCGCATGCAGCTGGAGCCGGGCATGCGCAATGAGGTCACGCCGAAGAACATTCTGATGATCGGGCCGACCGGCGTCGGCAAGACCGAGATCGCGCGCCGGCTGGCGACGCTGGCCAACGCGCCGTTCGTGAAGGTGGAGGCGACCAAGTTCACCGAGGTCGGCTACGTCGGCAAGGACGTCGAATCGATCATCCGCGACCTGGCCGACGTGGCATACAAGCTGACCCGCGAACAGGCGGTCAAGCGCGTGCGTTCGCAGGCGGAGGATCGCGCCGAGGACCGCATCCTCGATGCCCTGTTGCCGCGCCGGCAGACGCCGACCGACTGGAGCCACGATGCACCGGCGCCATCGATCGAGAACGACACCCGCCAGAAGCTGCGCAAGCAGTTGCGCGAAGGCGCGCTGGACGAACGCGAGATCGAGCTGGATTTCGCCATGAACGTGGGCGTGGAAATCATGTCGCCGCCGGGCATGGAGGAAATGGGCGCACAGTTGCGCCAGATGTTCCAGAACATCGGCGGCGCCAAGACGCAGCAGCGCAAGCTCGCGATCAAGCTGGCGCGCCCGCTGCTGATCGACGAAGAAGCCGGCAAGCTGCTCAACGACGAGGAGATTCGCGCGCAGGCGATGGAGGCGGCCGAACAGAATGGCATCGTGTTCATCGACGAAATCGACAAGGTGGCCCAGCGCGGCGACCACGGCCACGCTGGCGTCAGCCGCGAAGGCGTGCAGCGCGATCTGCTGCCGCTGGTCGAGGGTTCCACCGTTTCCACCAAGTACGGTCCGATCAAGACCGACCACATGCTGTTCATCGCCTCGGGTGCGTTCTCGCTGGCCAAGCCGTCGGACCTGATTCCGGAATTGCAGGGCCGCCTGCCGATCCGCGTGGAGCTGTCGGCGCTCAGCGTCGACGATTTCAAGCGCATCCTGCGCGAGCCGCACAACGCGCTGACCAAGCAGTACGTGGCGTTGCTGGGCACCGAGGGCGTGGGGCTGGAATTTACCGACGGCGGCATTGATCGCCTGGCCGAGGTCGCATTCCAGGTGAACGAGCGCACCGAGAACATCGGTGCGCGGCGGCTGCACACCGTGATGGAACGCCTGCTGGAGAAAATATCCTATGAGGCAGCGGACAAGTCCGGCGAAAATTACAAGATCGACGCCGAACATGTGGATAAAACCCTGGGCAGCCTCGTTCAGAACGAAGATCTCAGCCGCTACATCCTGTAAACCCGCCTGTAAACAGCCCGGTCTGGTAAAATATCCTCCGTGAGCAACATCATTGAATTGAAAACCACCGGCCAGCGCGCCCAGTTGAGGGAAGCGCAGCAGAACGGAACGCTGGTGCGGCTGTGGCGCGAGGACCTCGAACACGGCAGTTTCTGCGGGTACGTGGGCGGCGTGGGCCAGGAGTTCTTCCTACTGTGGGTGGTTGGCGACGGCATCACCTACGACGGCATGTACGTGATGCGTCACCGCGACGTGTCAGAACTGGAATCGCCGGACAAACACCACGCTTTCTTCGAGAAGGCGCTCGCGCTCAAGCACATCCTGCCGCGCCCGCCGCGCGGTTTTCCGCTGGACAATATCCGCGAGGTGATCCTGGCCGCCGGGGCGCAGGCGCCGGTGATCGGCGTGCACGTGGACAGTGAGGACGAGTCCGAGGTCTGCTACATCGGCCGCCTGGTGAGCAGCGAGGAGGACGGTTTCTACATGCAGGAACTCAGCCCTGACGCCGAGTGGATGCGCGAGGCCTCGTTCTTCTCGTGGGACGAGGTTTCCACGGTCAGCATCGAGGACAGCTATGCGCAGTCGCTGCTGGCGGTGGCCGGTTCCGCGCCGCCGCTGGAGCAGGGCGATTCGGGCGTCAGCCGCGCCTGAGTGCCCTGCGGACGAATACAAAAAGCCCGCCTTCCAGCGGGCTTTTTGTTGCCACACCGTCGAAGCACTCAGCCCTTCAGTGCGCCCTGACCGAACAGCAGCTTGCGCGCCGCTTCGTCCTTGGCGATGTCGACCTGATCCTTGATCGTGTCGCCAATCGCATAAGCGCGACGGGTGGCTTCGCGCCCGTGGATATGCTCGAACCAACACTTCAGATCTGGGAATTCCTCGAGCTTCATGCCTTGCGCCTCGTAAGGCACGATCCACGGATACGCCGCCATGTCGGCGATACTGTAGTCCTCCCCGGCAATGAACCTGCGACCGTGCAGCTGCCGGTCCAACACGCCATACAGGCGCCGCGTCTCGTTGACGTAGCGGTCGATCGCATAGGGAATCTTTTCCGGCGCGTAGCGGGAAAAGTGGTGGTTTTGCCCGGCCATCGGGCCCAGTCCGCCGACTTGCCAGAACAGCCACTCGAGCACCACGAACCGATCGCGCGGCGCGACCGGCATGAACCTGCCGGTCTTCTCGGCCAGATACTGCAGGATCGCACCGGATTCGAAAACGCTCAGCGGCTCGCCACCGTCGAGCGGATCGGTATCGACGATCGCAGGCATCCGGTTGTTCGGCGCTATCTTCAGAAAATCGGGCTTGAACTGGTCGCCCTTGCCGATGTTCACCGGGATGATCTGGTACGGCACGCCAGCCTCCTCGAGGAACATGCTGATCTTGTGTCCGTTGGGCGTCGGCCAGTAGTGCAACTGGATCATCACGGTCTCCTCGCGGGTGATATCAGGAAGAGGTCGGGGCGGCTGCCATCGTTTCAACCGGCAGGATGGACAGCGTCGCGTTCGGCTCGATCGGCCCGGTCGCAAGCCACGATCACTTGCCGATGCAGAACGAACTGAAGATCGCGCCCAGCAGATCGTCGCTGCTGTAGCTGCCAGTGATTTCGCCGAGGTGATGTTGCGCCTGGCGAAGTTCTTCCGCGGCCAACTCGCCGGCACGCGTGCCATGCAGAAGCCGTGCCGTCTGATCGAGATGCGCATCGACGTTCTGCAGCGCGATGACATGCCGTCGACGCGCGCTAAACGCGCCTTCGCCGCCACTGGCGCCAGCGAGCTGACGCAGTAGATCGCGCAGTGCGTCGAGGCCCGTCCCAGCTTTTGCCGATGCCCAAATCCAGCGATCGTGCCCGCGCTGTTCGATGTGCGGAATGGTCTTGTCGAGGTCGATCTTGTTGACCAGCACAAGGCGTTCGACATGACGTGGCAGGTCAGCGAACAGAGGAAGGTCGGCTTCTGCATGCTGCGCATCTGTCACCAGCAATGCGACATCGGCGCGTTGCAGTTCATTGCGTGCGCGACGCACGCCTTCCCGTTCCACTTCGTCGTCGGTGTCGCGAAGCCCCGCCGTGTCGGTGAGCTCCAGTGCGATGCCGTCGAGATCGAGATTTTCGCGCAATACGTCGCGCGTGGTGCCAGCGGCAGCGTTGACGATGGCGCGATCACTGCCAGCCAGCGCGTTGAGCAGGCTGGACTTGCCGGCGTTGGGTCGACCGATGATCGCCACCCGCAAACCATCGTTGAGTCGCAGGCCGCGTTGCGCTTCGCGCAACAGATCCGCGAGCTCGGTACGCACCGCTTCCAGCTGGCGCGCGATGGCCGGATCGGCGAGGAAGTCGATTTCCTCTTCCGGAAAGTCGATCGCAGCTTCGATATGGACCCGCAGGGCGATCAGCGCTTGCAGCAAGGTGTCGACCTTGCGCGAGAACACCCCCTCCATCGACTGCAATGCAGCGCGCGCGCCGGCCTGCGAACGGGCGGCTATAAGGTCGGCGACCGCTTCAGCCTGTGCGAGATCCAGCTTGCCGTTGAGGAAGGCGCGCTCGGTGAATTCGCCGGGTCGCGCGAGTCGCGCGCCAAGCTCGCACGCACGACGCAGGAGTGCATCGAGCAAGACCGGGCTGCCGTGACCCTGAAGTTCAAGCACGTGTTCGCCGGTGTACGAAGCCGGCGCCGGAAAATGCAGCAGCAGGCCGCGATCGATCAATGCACCGGCTGCGTCGCGAAATGCGACGAGGTGTGCGTAACGCGGTTGTGTTGCGTGGCCGAGCAAGGCAACTGCGATTGCCGGTACGGCCGGACCGGATATCCGCACGACGCCCACGCCGGCGGCCCCGGGTGCACTGGCGATGGCAGCAATCGTGTCGGATGAAGGGTCGGTCATGGAATGCATTCTGGCTCATGGAGTCCGAAACGAATCAGCCGCGACGGTTGCCCGACGCGGCTGACGATGATCTCTCAAGCAAGACTCAGGCAGCCTTCGCGGGCTCCTCGCGATCGACGTGATGCGTGACCCACCATTGCTGGCCCAAGCCAATTAGGCCGTTTACCGCGTAATACAGACACAGGCCAGAAGGGTAAAAGGCAAACAATACGGTGAATAGCAGCGGCATCACTTTCATCATCCTGGCCTGCGTCGGATCCATGCCCGCCGCCGCCGGATTGAGCCATTGCGTGCCCAGCATCACCAGTGCATAGATGATCGGCAGGATGTAGAACGGATCGGGCGCACTAAGGTCAGGAATCCATAGAAACGGCGCATGGCGCAGTTCCAGGCTGTATTCGAGGACATACAATAGTGCAAGGAACACCGGCATAGTGATCAGTACCGGCAAACAGCCGCCCATCGGGTTCACTTTCTCCTTCTTGTACAACTCCATGGTTGCTTGCTGCATCTTGACCTTGTCGTCGCCATAGCGCTCCTTGAGCTGCACGATGCGCGGCTGCAGCTTGCGCATCTTGGCGCTGGAGCGGTACTGCACGGCAGTCAGCTTCCAGGTAACGCCCTTGATCAGCAGCACCAGCAGGATGATCGCCACGCCCCAGTTCTTGGCGACGCTGTGGAAGAACGACAGTACCGCGTGCATCGGCACGGCAATGATCTTGAACATGCCGTAATCGATGGTCAGGTCCAAGCCTGGCGCGATGGTGTCCAGCGTGCCCTGCACATTCGGGCCGAGGTAGAGTCGCGCCTGGCTGGTGGTGCTTTGTCCGGGTTCCACGCTGAGCACGGGGCCAAATGCGCGGATCAGGAACCGCGGCTGCGCGCTGTCCGGGTTGAGCGTGTCGGTGACGTAGTGAACGGTCTGGTCGTCCGGCGGAATCCACGCGGCAAAGAAGTACAGCCGCAGCATCGCTGCCCAGCCACCCTTGACCTGTACGTCGAGTTGGTCTTTCTTGTTGGTGAAGTCGCTGAACTGCAGTTTTTCGAACTTCTCGCCGGTGTACCAGGCGGCGCCCTGAAAACTGCGGGATTCGGGATTGGTGTAGTGGCTGAACCAGCTGCTTGGCTTGGGCGGACCCACCCGCTGCAATTGCTGGTACGCGTTGCCGGTCCACGGCTTGCTGCCGCCGTTGTCGATGCGCTGGCTCAGGCCGACTACATAGCTGCCGCGCTTGAAGGTATAGGTCTTGGTGACCTTGAGGCCCGCCGCATCCTGCCATGTCAGGTCGACATTCAGTTCGTTGCTGCCATTGGCCAGGTTGTAACTGGTGTTGGCGCTCTGGAAGATGGCCTGATGGGTGGGCTGGTCTTCCGGCGCGGTGTCGCTGCTGCTGACCAAGCCGCTCTGTGCCACGAAGAAGCGCGAGTCGTCATTGTCCAGCAGCACCGTGGCTGGCGGACTCGGCGCCTTGCGCGTCAACGGCGCAGATGGGTAGGCCAGCAGCTCCGCACGCACCACGCTGCCGCCGCGGGTATCGACGAGCAGGTGCAGGACGTCGGTAGTGACGGAAATCAGCTGCGATGGTTGATCGCCGGTCTTGGTCACCGCCATGGCGCCAGCCGTCGATGCGCTTGGAACGATTCCAGGGGTTGCCGGCACGGCACCGGGAACGCCGCCGTCCGACGCTGTGCTGGATGCGCCCGCGACCGTTGCTGCCGGCAGCGGCGCGTAATCCTTTTGCCAGGCCATGAACAGGAAATAGCCCACGGCCAGCAGGGCGAACATGAGGAAGGTGCGCGTTTGATTCATCGCGTAGCAAATCCGGTAACGCCACGACACTTGAAGCCGCGGATGGTGGGAAAGAGCAGATCAACGCGGGATTGTGGAGGCCGCGCTGTCAGGCTTCAATGGTGTGGAGGTTCGCGGCAACACCGCAATCAACGCAGCAACAGTTTTTTCCACAGTTGATCGATCTCTCCCAGCAGTTCCCGACCAGGTACACCCGCAGCCTGCTCACGCGCCATGACCATCAGGTCGATCGGTGGAAGCTGGTGCCGGATGCGCCGAAACGATTCGCGCAGCAATCGCTTGATGCGATTGCGTTCCACGGCACGCTTGGAAACGCGCTTGGAGATCGCCAGGCCGAGCCGCGCATGCCCGAGTTCGTTGCTGCGATAGCGCACATGAAAACAGCGGCCGCCTGCGCGTCCGCTGCTCAGCCGCAAGGCGGCAAAATCACTTGGCCTGCGCAGCCGCGCCTCGCGCGGGAGACCGGCGGTCGGCATGGCCTGATCCTGTTTTACGGGATCAGGCGCTTACGGCCCTTGGCGCGGCGGGCATTGATTACTTTGCGACCATCGGCTGTCGCCATACGTGCACGGAAACCGTGGGTACGCGCGCGCTTGAGCTTGCTGGGCTGAAAGGTCCGCTTCATGGCGTTACTCCGAAGGGAATGTGGATAAAAAGGTTGGAAAGTATGGGTGGTTTTATTAGCCGCTGTCAATGCTGCAAGGAAGATCGGCGAGGGGAGCAAGGCATCAGGCCCGCAGATGCAACTGCTAGACTTCGCCATTCACCCCGCGCGCAAGCGCCTCAAGCTGTGGCTGAAAATTATTCATGAGTGATCTGTGGCGGCGCTGCCTTGAGCGTCTCGAGGGCGATCTGAGTGCCGAAGACCTGCATACGTGGCTCATGCCGCTGCAAGCGCGCGACGGGCCCGATGGCCTGCAATTGTTCGCACCCAACTCGTACACCCTGGACACTGTCCGCGAGCGCTATCTGACGCAGATCGAGGCCGTGCTGCTGCAGCTTTCCGGGAAGATCCACCCGGTCCGGCTGGATGTCGGCTCCAATTCGGCCCGGCCGACGACACCGGCCAAGGCTGCAGTACCTCGCAGCAAGGCCGTCGAAACCGTACCGGCGGCCCACCCTCACAACCTGGATCCACACTACACCTTCGAGACGTTTGTCGAAGGCAAGTCCAACCAACTCGGCAAGGCCGCCGCCATGCAGGTGGCGACGAATCCCGGGCGGGCCTACAACCCGTTGCTGCTGTATGGCGGCACCGGGTTGGGCAAAACCCACCTGATGCATGCTGCCGGCAACCTGATGCGCGAACGCAACCCGGACTTCAAAGTGCTGTACCTGCGTTCCGAGCAGTTCGTCGGCTCGATGATCGAGGCGCTACGCGCCAAGAGTATGGACGAGTTCAAGCGGCGCTTCCGCTCGGTCGATGCGCTGCTTATCGACGACATCCAGTTCTTTGCGGGCAAGGACACCACGCAGGAGGAGTTCTTCCATACCTTCAACGCGTTGTTCGAGTCCAAGCAACAGATCATCCTGACCTGCGATCGATACCCGAAAGAGGTGGACAAGCTCGAGCCGCGCCT
This sequence comes from Rhodanobacter sp., assembly GCA_036398675.1. Taxonomy (GTDB): domain Bacteria; phylum Pseudomonadota; class Gammaproteobacteria; order Xanthomonadales; family Rhodanobacteraceae; genus Rhodanobacter. The sequence goes on from DASWOQ010000029.1 coordinate 18,281, forward strand.
CAAATCCCGTCTGGGCTGGGGACTGAGCGTAGCAATCGAGCCGCCGGACTTCGAGACCCGCGCTGCGATTCTGCTGGCCAAGGCGCACGAGAAGGGCGTGGCAGTGGATGAGAGCGTGGCGATGCTGCTGGCCAAGCGCATCCGCTCGAACGTACGCGATCTGGAAGGTGCCCTGAATACCCTGGCCGCACGCGCCAATTTCTACGGCAAGCCGATCACCGCGGACTTTGCCGAGGAAACCCTGCGCGATCTGCTTGCCACGCATGCTCAAGCGATCAATATCCCCAATATCCAGAAGATCACTGCCGAATACTTCAACGTGCGGCTGCAGGATCTGCTGTCCAAGCGCCGGGTGCGTTCACTGGCGCGTCCGCGCCAGATTGCGATGGCGTTGTCCAAGGAATTGACCGAGCACAGCCTGCCTGAAATCGGCGAAGCCTTCGGTGGCCGCGACCACACCACCGTCATGCACGCCTGCAAGACCATCCGCAAGTTCGTGGAGACCGATCCACGCATGCGTCAGGATTGGGAGCAGTTGATACGCACCTTGACCGGCTGACGCAGCGCCATCGTGTTGTGATGAAAAGAATGGGATAAATGCGGGGCAAGCTGTGGATAATAGGTGCATGGAATCGCGCCGAAAGTTATCCACATGTCGCACACAGGCGACAAGCACATCAAGGCACAGCCAAGGTATCGCGCAAGTTACTGATATTAAAAGTTAAAAACTGAAAATAAAGTTATCCACGGCACCTACTACAACTACTAAACTTCTTTTAAAAAGATAGAACAGCAGTAGAGGGGAAGCGAAATTATGCAATTCAGCATTCAACGCGAAGCACTGCTCAAGCCTTTGCAGCAAGTCGTCGGTGTGGTCGAGCGTCGTCAGACGCTTCCCGTGCTGGCAAATTTGCTGGTCAAAGTCGCCGACGGCAAGTTATCGCTGACTGGCACCGATCTCGAAGTCGAGATGGTCGCCACGACCACGGCAGACAAACTGGCCGATGGTGAGATCACCATACCCGCACGTAAGTTGTTCGATATCGTCCGGGCGTTGCCCGACGGAGCGAAGCTCGAACTGAAACTCAACGGCGACCGGGTGGCCCTTAACGCCGGACGTAGCCGATTCACGCTGACGACCTTGCCTGCCAGTGAATTTCCAACGGTGGACAGCATCGAACTGGTGGAAAAAGTCAGCTTGCCCGAAGAAGCTCTGCGCGATCTGATGGAAAGAACCGCCTTCGCGATGGCTAACCAAGATGTCCGTTATTACCTCAACGGCATGCTGCTGGATCTGCAGGAGCACACGTTGCGCTGTGTCGCGACAGATGGTCACCGGCTCGCCATGAAAGAAACGGAGCTGCAGAGCTCGGTGACCACTCGCCGGCAAATCATCATTCCACGCAAGGGTGTCAACGAACTCATCGGTTTGCTCGAATCCGGCGACGGCCAGGTGGAGCTGGAATTCGGGCGAAATCATCTCCGGGTGCGTCGAGGGGATGTCACGTTCACTTCCAAGCTGATCGACGGCCGTTTCCCCGACTATGAGGCGGTCATACCGCTTGGGGCCGACAAGGCCGCCACCCTCGATCGCGAAGTGCTCCGCGGCGCTCTGCAACGTGCCGCAATCCTTTCAAACGAGAAATATCGAGGCGTCCGCCTGGAGTTTTCCCCCGGCAAGTTGCGGATCGTGGCGCACAACCCGGAGCAGGAAGAAGCGGTCGAGGAGGTGGAGGCCGAGACGCATGTCTCCGATCTCGCCGTGGGCTTCAATGTCGGCTACTTGCTCGACGCGCTGGCTGCCTTGCGGGGAGACAAGGCTCGGCTGAGCCTGCGTGATGCGCAGTCCAGTTGCCTGGTGCAAGAACACGACAACGAGCATTCCCGTCACGTGATCATGCCATTGCGGCTTTGACAGCCGGGATGCCAACAACGTACAGCAGCGGTTTCGGACGCCGGAGCTCCCACAGGGAGCCCCGGCGTTCTCGCATTGGGGTGCCTTCCGGTGCGGATTGAGCAATTGCGGATTCAGGGGGTACGTTGCCTTACCGAGGTTGAAATTGCGCTGGATCCCTCGATTAACGTCTTTATAGGCGCCAATGGCGCCGGCAAAACCAGTGTGCTGGAAGCTGCGTTCTTGCTGTCCCATGCGCGTTCGTTTCGAAACGGCGCCCGAGACGCCTTGTTGCAGCGAGGGGCTTCACGTTTGTCGGTGTTTGCCGAGTTGAGACATGGCGACGAACGAATCAGCCGTCTGGGTCTGGGACGGGAAGCTTCGCGCTGGGAAGCAAAGCTGGATGGTGAGGCTGCGACGCTGGGCCGGATGGTCCATGAGTGCGCCATCGTCTGCTTTGAGCCCGGCTCACATGCATTGATCGCGGGTGCGGCTGAAGAACGCAGACAGTATTTAGATTGGGGCGTGTTCCACGTGGAACAGGATTTCATTCCGGCTTGGCGCCGTTATCAGCGTGCGCTGAAACAACGAAATTCGTTGCTGCGTTCGGCTCGCGACATTGACGATTCGCAGTTCGCGCCATGGGAAGCAGAGCTCGAGCAATCGGCCCACCTGATTGACAGCCAACGCCAGAGATATCTCGAGCTTCTCCAGCCGAAGTTATTGGCAAGCGCTTCTGGGTTACTGCCAGAATTGGGCTTGATCGATCTGCGCTATCGACGTGGTTGGTCGCCGGAGATGGATCTTGCGCAGCAACTGCGGATGAATCGAGACAAGGATATCTCGCGTGGACATACCACAGTGGGCGCGCATCGGGCGGATTGGACGCTGTCTTATGCCAATGCCCCATCACGCGATCATCTGTCACGTGGCCAGGAAAAGCTGACGGCACTGGCCTGCATGCTCTCGCAGGCGGAGTTGTTCTCCGAGTGCCGGGGCGAATGGCCTGTGGTGTGCCTTGACGACCTGGCCTCGGAGTTGGACCTGGATCATCAGGCTGCTGTTGTTTCCCAGTTGATGGGCGCCCAGGCTCAGGTATTGCTGACCGGGACGGAACTCCCCGCATCATTGCTGAAATCCCAGGTCAACGTGTTCCACGTGGAACAGGGCCGTCTGAGTCGCCTGCTATAATCGTCAGACTGCATCGCATCGATCGCACAACTCTCGCCCGGCCATCCAAGGCGCCGCGTCGGGCGGGTTGCCGGCGCCAGGAAACGGTCAACGCATGAACGAATCCAATAACTACGACTCAAGCAACATCAAGGTCCTCAAGGGTCTGGAAGCGGTGCGCAAACGCCCGGGCATGTACATCGGCGACACCGATGACGGCACAGGCCTGCACCACATGGTGTTCGAAGTCGTCGACAACGCGATCGATGAGGCGCTGGCCGGTTATTGCGACCACGTCATCGTCAGGATTCTGGAAGACGGCTCCTGCAGTGTCAGCGACAACGGTCGCGGCATCCCGGTGGACATGCATCCCGATGAAGGCCGTTCCACGGCCGAAGTGGTGATGACCGTGCTGCATGCCGGCGGTAAATTCGACGCCAACTCGTACAAGGTTTCCGGCGGCTTGCATGGTGTCGGCGTATCGGTAGTCAATGCGTTGAGCGAGCACCTGTGGCTCACGATTTACCGCGACGGGCAGGAACATCAGCAGGAATACGTGCACGGCGAGCCGTTGTTTCCGCTCAAGGTAGTCGGCCCGTCGAGCCAGCGCGGCACTCTGGTGCGCTTCCTGCCCAGCCCGGCGACGTTTACCAACAACATCGAATTCCACTACGACATTCTTGCCAAACGCCTGCGTGAACTGGCTTTCCTCAACTCCGGCGTCACCATCGATCTGTATGACGAGCGGGGCGAAGGCCGGCACGATACGTTTGCCTATGAAGGCGGCATCCGTTCGTTCGTGCAGCACCTGGCGCAACTGAAGACCGCGCTGCATCCGAACGTCATCAGCCTGACTGCGGAGCAGGACAGCATCGTCGTGGAAGTGGCGATGCAGTGGACCGATTCGTACCAGGAATCGATGTACTGCTTTACCAACAATATCCCGCAGCGCGATGGCGGAACGCACCTCACCGGGTTTCGTGCCGCGCTGACCCGCTCGCTGCAGAGCTATATCGAGAAATCTGGACTGGCGAAGAACGCCAAGGTGACCTTGTCCGGCGACGACATGCGTGAAGGCATGATCGCGGTGCTTTCGGTCAAGGTGCCCGATCCGAAGTTCTCTTCGCAAACCAAGGACAAGCTGGTGTCGTCCGAGGTGAAGACGGTGGTCGAGCAGGTCGTCAACGAAAAGCTGGGCGAATTCCTGCTGGAACACCCGAACGAGGCGAAAGCGATCGCAACCAAGGTGGTTGATGCCGCGCGCGCGCGCGAAGCGGCTCGCAAGGCGCGCGAGATGACCCGACGGAAGGGCGCGCTCGATATTGCCGGCCTGCCCGGCAAGCTGGCAGATTGCCAGGAGAAAGACCCCGCGCTGTGCGAACTTTTCCTGGTCGAGGGTGATTCCGCCGGTGGCTCGGCCAAACAGGGCCGCAACCGCAAGACCCAGGCCGTGTTGCCGCTGAAGGGCAAGATCCTCAACGTCGAGAAGGCCCGCTTTGACCGCATGCTGGCATCGGCCGAGGTCGGCACGCTGATCACGGCTCTCGGCACGGGCATCGGCAAAGACGAATACAACCCGGACAAACTGCGCTACCACCGCATCATCCTGATGACCGATGCGGACGTCGACGGATCGCATATCCGCACGCTGCTGCTGACGTTCTTTTACCGGCAGATGCCCGAATTGATCGAACGTGGCCATATTTATATCGGCCTGCCGCCGCTGTACAAGGTGAAGCAAGGCAAGCAGGAGTTGTATATCAAGGACGACACCGCCTTGAACGATTACCTGATTTCAAGCGCGGTGGACAATGCGACGCTGACGTATAGCCCGGATGCGCCGCCGATCACCGGTGAGGCATTGGAAAAACTGTTGCGCGGCTATCAGCAGGCACTGGATCAGATCGCCAAGCTCTCGCACCGCTTCGATGCGACCGTGCTTACGGCCTTGCTCGAACACAAGCCGATCGATGCATCGCTCTGGAGCGATGCGCCTGCCATGCAGATGTGGTTGCAGCAGGCACAGCAGCGCCTTGCGGCCAGCGGCCTAGGCAAGCCGAGCTATACGCTCTCGTTGCGTCCGGCGCACGGTGAACAGCCGGCTGCGATCGAAGTCGTCCGCGACCAGCATGGCCTCAGCCACACCTGGTTCCTGCCGCAGCCATTCTTCAGCAGCAACGAATTCCGACCGATCCTGACTATCAACCAGCAAATTGCCGGAATGATCCAGCCGGAAGCCGTGGTTCGCAGGGGCAATGCATCACGCGGCGTGTTGAGTTTTGTCGAAGCGCGCAACTGGCTGCTCGACGAAGCCAAGAAAGGCCGCAGTATCCAGCGCTTCAAGGGCCTGGGCGAAATGAACCCGGAACAATTGTGGGAAACCACTGTGAATCCGGATACGCGCCGCATGCTGCAGGTGGGCGTGGAGGATGCGATCGCCGCCGACCAGATGTTCTCGATGCTGATGGGCGAGGCGGTCGAGCCACGGCGCGATTTCATCGAAGCCAACGCGCTGAAAGTCGCCAACCTGGATATCTGACACCTTTGAGCACGGGTGGTATCCGCGCGACGGATGCTACCCCGCCAACCGGAAGCAGCACAAGTAATTGATTTTTAACAACCTTTGATGCGGCGCCGCGTCTTGTTATCGATCGCCGGCTCGGGTTACGCTTCGCAATCCCCCGCGTACTTCCCATGCGCAGAACGACAGAGGATCACCATGAAGCATGCCCGAGGATTATCGTTGCTGGCGAGCGCCGTGCTGCTGTTGGGCGTGGTCAGTGGCCAGGCACTGGCGAAGGATAAGGACAAGCCGGCAGCCCAATACCCGAACACGACCCGCGCCGAACCCAAGCTTGACCTGACCAGCGAAAAGGATCAGAAGGCGCTCAATGAAGGTCTGGATGCGGTCAATGCCGGCGACAGTGCGAAGGCCCAGCAGATACTGCAACCCATCGTCGATGGCAGCAAGAGCAAATATGCCCAGGCACTCGCCCTGCAGGGCTTGGCCAACATCAAGTACAAGGACAACGACCTCAAGGGCGCCATCTCGCTGCTCCAGCGCTCGCTCGACAACGGCGTGTTGCCTAACGACACCTATTTCCAGCTCAGGTACGAGATGGCCCAGTTCCAGTTGGCCGATCAGCAGTATCAGGCCTCGTTGGATACGGTCGCCAAATGGCGTGCCGAAGGCAAGAAGGAAACCGCCGAGTCGTATGCCCTCGAAGGCAATGCCGACTATCGTCTGCAGAAATACCCCGAGGCCGTCGCAGCCATCAAGAAGGCGCAATCGCTGACCGACAAGCCCGAGGAAAGCTGGAACCAGATCCTGATGGCCAGCTATTCCGAATCGGGTCAGGGCGACCAGGCGGCCAAGCTGGCATCCGACGAGCTGGCGAAGAACCCCAGTGATACCGGCGCGCTGCACAACGCCAGCGCGATTCTGCTGCAGCAGCAGAAATATCCGGAGGCGATCAAGCTGATGGAACAGGGCCGCAGCAGCGGCGCGCTGAAAGACGAGACGGACTGGATAAACCTCGTCAAGGCGTACCTGCTGGTTGCGCAACAGGGCACCGACCCACAGGGGAATGGTGTCAAGGCACTGCAGGTGTTCGACGACGGCTTGGCCAAAGGCGCGATTAAGCCTACCGCCGAAAATTACAAGCTTGCTGGCGATGCCTCTGTCATCGGGGAAGATGACGCTCGCGCCGTCGGTTACTACCAGAAAGGCGCCCCGCTGGCGAAAGATGGCGAGATCGATCTCGCGTTGGGTCGCGTGCAATTGCAGAAGCAGAAATACAGCGAGGCCAAGAAGTCCCTGCAGTCCGCGATCGACAAGGGCGTCAAGCAAAAGGGCAATGCCTACATGTTGCTGGCCGAGAGCGAGCGCGGCCTGAAAAACAAGCCCGCAGCGATCGCTGCCATGAAGCTTGCCGCGCAGCAACCGGAAACCGCCGAGAAGGCGAAAGCCTGGCTGAAAACGGCTGGTGCCGGAAAGTAAGGATCACGCTTCGATCAACCGCGAGGCAGATAGACGTCCATTTATCTGCCCCTCAGGTGCTATACAAAAGACACATGCTGTTGTACCGTTGAAAACCTTTCCCTGCGTCTCCCCAGCGGCGAGTTCCGTCCATACACCACCGGACGGTTTCAGGTTACGCCCTGCGGCAACGTCCTCTTCCGACTGATCAGCTTCAGATAGTGAAAGATGGCCTCAAGTAACGAAGAAATCGGGCGCGAGCCGTTTAGCTGGAAACGCACCTGGGCATTGACTGTTGCCATCGGGCTGCATGCGTTTGCGTTCCTTTTGCTGGTGGCGCCGATGGCACCGCCGCATCAGGATCATAAGGAAAAAGAACGCATCGTCCAGGTGAACTTCATCGAGCCGCCGCCGCCGCCGCCGCCGCCGCCGCCGCCGCCGCCGGAGCCTCCGAAGCAGCCGCCACCGAAGATCATCCAGATCGCCAAGCCGCCACCGACGCCGCCACCACCGACGCCGCCACCACCGGTGGAAGAGGTTTCGCAGAACGCGACGCCGGCAGCACCCCCGGCGCCGCCGGCGCCACCAGCACCGCCGCCGGACATCGCGGCGGGTTCGGACCTGAGCTACGGCAACCGACCGGATCCGCACTATCCGCCGCAGGCCGTACGCCAGCGTCACGAAGGTACGGTTACGCTGTTGATCCTGGTCGGCCTGGACGGTTCGCCGAAAGACGTCAAGGTCGAGAAATCCAGTGGATTCCGCGAACTCGATCGTGCCGCTATAGAAGCAGTACAACGCTGGCGCTTCAATCCAGAAGTAAAAAACGGAAAGAAAGTTGAGGGTTACGCCCGCGTTCCAATCAACTTCAACCTAAATTCGATGTAATCCGCGACAGTCGATTACATATACAGTTAACGCTTGACTTCCCTAGGGTAGCGCTATGTTCCTACAGACTCCTGCAACAACCGATGCCGCACAGTCCATGGGCGGCAACGCCAACGCCGAAGCGATGAAGCAGATGGGCTTCGGCAACCTCGTTCAAAATCTCGACTGGCTGGGTTGGGTCGTTTTGGTGACCCTGGTTGCGATGTCGTTCCTGTCTTGGTACTTCATCATCGCCAACGCCATCCGCAATGCGATGGTGCGTGGTCGGGCCGACAAGGTCATTGACGGCTTCTGGGGCAACAGCTCCACCCAGGACGCGATCCGTGAACTGGAAGCGCAGCCCAAGGGCGAACCGTTCTCCAAGATCGCGCTCGACGCTGCTTCCGCGGTAGCCCATCACCAGCAGACCGCTGCCGCGGGCACCACGGGTCGTCTGGCCGAATCGCTGAGCCGTTCGGAATTCATTGATCGCGCATTGCGTCAGGCGGTCTCCCGCGAGAGCCTGCGTCTCGAAGGCGGCATGACCCTGCTCGCAACGGTCGGTTCCGCGGCACCGTTCGTCGGCCTGCTCGGTACGGTGTGGGGCATCTACAACGCCCTGATCCGTATCTCGGCTTCCGGCAACGCATCGATGACAGCGGTAGCCGGCCCTGTCGGCGAAGCGCTGATCATGACCGCTTTCGGTCTGTTCACCGCCATCCCGGCGCTGTTTGCCTACAACTTCTACACCCGCTCGAATCGCCTGACCTACGCCCGTTTCGACGAATTTGCGCATGACCTGCATGATTTCTTCGCTACCGGTTCGCGCGTCGAAGGCGTCGCTCCGACCAGCAAGTGAGGGATTGACCCATGGCCATAAGTACAGGGGGCAATTCCGGTGGACCGATGTCGGAGATCAATGTCACGCCGCTGGTCGACGTGATGTTGGTACTGCTGATCATTTTCATGATCACCGCTCCGCTGATGTCGCACTCCATCACCATTACGTTGCCTACCGCCAATCCGAAGACCAAGGACGACGAAGTGGTAACCCCGCCCCTGGATCTCGCGGTCAAGGAGGATGGCAGCATGTACTTCAATGATCATCCGGCGACCGACGCGGAGCTGCATTCATTTCTCGCGGTGAATGCACAAAAGGTGCCGCAGCCGGAACTTCAAATCCGGGCAGACAAGGGCACTGAGTTCAAGATCGTGAAGAAGATCATCACCACAGCCAAGGAATCCGGCATGGTGCACGTTGCGTTCATGACCACCAACGAACTGCCGAAGGAATGATCTGACATGGCCTTCGCCGCAAAAACCACTGGACCGATGTCGGAAATCAACGTCACGCCGCTGGTCGACGTGATGCTGGTACTGCTGATCATCTTCATGATTACGGCGCCCATTCCGGCGCTCAAGATCAAGGTCGATCTACCGCAACCGAATCCGAACCAGACGCCGCCGCAGAATCCGCTCGACCCGATCCGTTTGAAGATCGATCAGGCCGGTGCGTTCTACTGGAACGATACGCCGGTCGACGAGCTTGGCCTGAAAGCCCAGCTCGCCGTGATCGGGCAGCAGCAGCTGGTCAATCAGCCGGAAATCCAGATCACCGCAGACGATGCCGTGGCCTACCAGTACGTGGCCCGCGTGCTGGCGGATGCAAAAAGCTACAACCTAGTGAAGATCGGCTTCAACGAAGCTCAGTAATCCTCCCGCCGGAACAGCAACGGATCGTCCGATCCGGTTTCAACAAAGGCCCCGCGATGTGGGGCTTTTGCTTTTGCGGGACAAAGGATCGGAAACGGCCAAGAGACCGACGGAATCGTTCAGCGCAGTATCTGCAGATAGCGGCGCACGGTCGTGGCCATACCCTGATAAAGCGCTTCACCGATCAAGGCATGGCCGATGGAAACTTCCGCCAAGCCAGGCATCGCCGTCTTGAACGCTCCCAGATTCGCCTGGCTCAGATCATGTCCGGCGTTCACGGCGAGCCCGGCCTGATGCGCATGCCTTGCTGTATCGACGCAGGCGGCGAGCGCATCCTTTGGATCGCCCTTGGCGAACGCCGCGGCATAGGGACCGGTATAGATCTCGACGCGCTGGATGCCGATCGCGACAGCCTGCTCGAAGTCGATGCTGCCTGCGTCGACGAATACGCTGACGCGGCAACCGATCTCCCGCAACTGATCCACCAAAGGCTGCAGGATCGCGATGTCTCGCGGCAGGTCAAAACCGTGGTCCGAGGTGATCTGGCCATCGCCATCCGGAACCAGCGTCACCTGCGTAGGGCGAACCTCCCGGGCCAGCGCGATCAGGCCCGGATACTCTCCGCGCGCGCCGGCGAACGGATTGCCTTCGATGTTGTATTCCACGCGACCTCGCAGCATGTTCGCCAGCGCACGGACATCGTCCGGTCGAACATGGCGCAGGTCCGGGCGGGGATGCACCGTGATGCCGCCGCAACCCGCTTCGATGCAGGTCTCGGCGGCGAGACGGATATCCGGCTCATTGCCACCGCGCGAGTTGCGCAGCACCGCGATCTTGTTGAGGTTGATGCTGAGGAGGGTCATGGTATGGTGGTCTCACGCATGGTCGGGATTTCGGCACGATGATGGAAAGGCTGGGCATGCGATCAGCCGGAAACAGTGCGCCCGCCAGGCGCCGCTGGCAAGTTGAATCGTTTGATTTCGCGCGGCCCTCCGCGCCAGGCCAGGGCTGCAACCGATGATGCGTCCACCGTCAGCCGGCGCAATTGCCATGCGTCGAGGTTCTCGCCCTCGAGCCGCCGGATATCGAAACGGCCGCATTCGATGGCGATGCTGAGACGATGCAGTCCGAAGGCGATGCCTCGCCCGAGTGCTTTCAGGACGGCTTCCTTGGCCGTCCATATTTCGAGAAAGGCGGCGTTGCGTTGCTCCGCTGGCAACGCGCGCAACAAGTCTGTCTCGTCTGCACTGAAGTAGCGCTCCGCGATTTCTAGTGCGCGAGGACGTTCGCGCAGTCGCTCGATGTCAATGCCGAGGGAAACGCCCCGGCCAAGCGCAATCAGTGCGCGATCCGTGCTGTGCGACCAGTTGAAGTCGATCGCCGATGCATGCATCGATGCAAGCGCCGGCCGACCATGTTCGTTCTGATCGAGCGTGATCCCGCCGGCGTCCGTGCCCACGTAGGCCGCCAGCACCGCATGAAGCGGTTCGCGGCGATCGCTGGGCGAGTACGCGAACTCCCATACGTGTATCTCGTCGTCATGCAAGGCCTCTGCAAGACTGGAGATTGGCTGCGCGAGCGACGCCTTCATCGGAACATGGCGCGGGTGGCAGTGTTCATGCACAAGCTCGAACGAGCGCATGCAATGGCATGCGACCGTGCGCGACGTCCGACCGCCGAAAGCCGCTGATCCGGAAGCACGCAAGGCTGTCGTCGGACATCGCGCATGGACCGGCGCGCGATCAGCAAGAGCGCCGCGCCATCATTTGATCAACCGCTCGTCCACCAGATTTTTCACTACGCCGGGATCGGCCAGGGTGCTGATGTCGCCCAACTGATCGGGCTGGTTTTCGCCGATCTTGCGCAGGATGCGGCGCATGATTTTCCCCGAACGCGTCTTCGGCAGGCTCGGTGCCCATTGCAGATAATCGGGCGTGGCGATCGGTCCGATCTCCTTGCGCACCCAGGCGATGAGTTCCTTGCGCAACGCGTCGGTGCCGGTTTCGCCGGCGACCAGGGTGACGTAGGCATAGATGCCCTGGCCCTTGATGTCGTGCGGGCAGCCGACCACGGCCGCTTCGGCGACTTTCGGATGGGACACGAGTGCGCTTTCGACTTCGGCGGTACCGAGGCGATGGCCGCTGACGTTGATCACGTCATCGACGCGGCCGGTGATCCAGTAGTAGCCGTCTTCGTCGCGGCGGGCGCCGTCACCGGTGAAATAATTGCCGGGGTAGGCGCTGAAATACGTATCGATGAAACGTTGGTGGTCGCCGTACACCGTGCGCATCTGGCCGGGCCACGAATCGGTGATCAGCAAGTTGCCTTCCGTCGCGCCCTCCAGCACTTCGCCCTGTGCGTCGACGATCACCGGCTTGATGCCGAAGAACGGCAACGTGGCCGAACCTGGCTTGGTGGCGATCGCGCCGGCCAGTGGCGTGATCAGGATGCCGCCGGTTTCGGTCTGCCACCACGTATCGACGATCGGGCAGCGCTCATCGCCGACGACACGGTAATACCACTCCCACGCCTCCGGATTGATCGGCTCGCCGACCGAGCCCAGCAGGCGCAACGACGCCCGCGAGGCCTTCTTCACCGGTGCGTCGCCGTCGCGCATCAGCGCTCGGATCGCGGTGGGCGCGGTGTAGAAAAGACTGACCCTGTGCTTGTCGATCACCTGCCAGAAGCGGCTGGTGTCCGGATGGTTCGGCACACCCTCGAACATCACCGTGGTCGCGCCGTTGGCCAGCGGTCCGTACACCACGTAACTGTGCCCGGTCACCCAGCCGACATCGGCGGTGCACCAGTAGACATCGTCCTCGCGCAGGTCGAACACCAGCTCGTGCGTGTAGCTGGCATACACCAGATAACCGCCGGTCGTGTGCAGCACGCCTTTCGGTTTGCCGGTGGAGCCGGAGGTGTACAGCACGAACAGCGGATGCTCTGCCTCGATCGTGACGGGCGCGCAGTCGGCCGACTGGCCCTCCATCAATACGTGATACCAGCGATCGCGCGGCGACTGCATCGGGATCGGGCTGCCGGTCCGGCGTACCACGATCACCGTTTCGACGCTGTTGGTGCCGGGGCGTTCCAGCGCCGCATCGACGTTCACCTTCAGTGGAATCCGCTTGCCCGCGCGAAGGCCTTCGTCGGCGGTGATCACCACCTTTGCGGTGGAGTCGGCGATGCGACCGGCCAGCGAATCGGGCGAGAAACCGCCGAAGACTACCGAGTGGATCGCTCCCAACCGGGCACAGGCGAGCATGGCCACGGCGGCCTCGGGAATCATCGGCAGATAGATCGCCACCCGGTCGCCCTTGACCACACCCAGATGCGACAGCGTGTTGGCGAACTTGCAGACTTCCGCGTGCAGTTCACGGTACGTGATGTGGCGCGAATCGCCCGGATCGTCGCCTTCGAAAATGATCGCCGTCTTGTCGCCGCGTTCGGCCAGGTGACGATCCAGGCAGTTGGCCGATACGTTGAGTTGGCCATCCTCATACCAGCGGATGTGCAGGTCCTTTGCAGCGTACGAAACATCCTTGATTTTCGTCGGTGGCTTGATCCAGTCCAGGCGTTTGCCGATGCGTCCCCAGAACCCTTCCGGATCGCTCACCGATTCCGCGTACAGGCGCGTGTAGTCGTCCTGGCGCACTCGGGCTGCGGCGGCAACGGCGGGGATCACCGGGTAGAGCTTGGACATGAGCGGACTCCTGCGGGACTCGACTGGAATGGACACAAGGTGCGGCGGGCGACGTTGCCCTTGCGCTTGAAACCTTGAGTTTAGCGTGATCAAGACATCATGGCGTGCCGGCCGCGGTCGCGTCCTGCCGCAGGACCGGACCGATGCAACGCGTGGATTCGTACGGAGCAGATGCCTTCGACTTCGCAAAAAAAAGCAGCGGCATGTGCCGCTGCTTTTCAATGCCAGGACAGCTCAGGCGCGCTTGAACAAGCCGATGATCACCAGCAGGACAATGGCGCCGATCAGTGCATAAACGATCTGGGTGACGATAGCGCTTCCAAGGCTGAAGCCCACACCAATCATCGGCAACAACCAACCGGCAAGGAACGCGCCGACAATGCCAACTACGATGTTGCCGATCAGGCCGAAACCGAAGCCTCGCACGATCAGGCCGGCGAGCCAGCCGGCAATCGCACCAATAAGCAGAAAAATGATCAAGCCGGTAGCAGTCATCACGAACTCCTCTGAGGGCGAGGCGGTAGCCAGCAGCGCAGTGCCCTGAAACCGCGCCCTTCGTAGATTCAGCGTTCCGATGTAAAACGGTTGTGATCGAGCCCGTTGCCCTCGCGCAATCGCATCAGGTCGTACTCCGAAAGTGTCTGCTCGCGCGACCCCGCGGCGATGCGTGCCTGTGCAAATGCCAGTCCGGTGACGATCGCGCCAGCCATTCCAGCAAACAGCCACCATGCCATCGCACCGCCGGTATGCCGAGTGAAAGCGAGCAGCAAGGCGAACAGGGTCAGGATCAGTAGCAGCCAGCGCATGACGGACCTCGGCATGTCGAACGCGCCCGCCACCCCCGTGGCGTCAGCACGAGCACATCATAGCGCCGCCTCATTGGGCGGAAGCAAGCATGTCGCGGCGGCTGAGACGTCGCCACGGCAAACTCGAGCCCATGGATGATCCGTTCCCGCCCGAACCCACCGAGCATGCCGAACCCGTCCGGCCGATCAAAGGCCGCGGTGCGGCGTCGAATCCGGAGGGACGCTTCGAAAGTATCCGCCACCATGCCGAGGACGATGGCTGGGCGTGCGCGCTGCTGGACGAAGAGGCGCCGCGGCCGCGCACCGAGGTCACCGAAGAGCGCGCGCGCAGCGTGATCACGCGCAACGACTCGCCGGACATCGCCTTCAGCCAGGCGATCAACCCCTATCGCGGCTGCGAACACGGCTGCATCTATTGTTACGCGCGTCCGTCGCACGCCTATCTCAACCTGTCACCCGGGCTGGACTTCGAAACCAGGCTGCGCGCAAAAACCAACCTCGCCGAAGTGTTGCGCACCCAGTTGGCCAAACCGGGCTACGTGGTCAGCGCCATCAACATCGGCAGCAACACCGATCCGTACCAGCCGGTGGAAAAACAGTGGCGGCTGACCCGCGCCGCGCTCGAGCTGCTCGCCGAGTGCCGGCATCCGTGCACCATCGTTACCAAGAACGCGCTGGTCGAACGCGACCTCGACATCCTGGTGCCGATGGCGCGCGAGAAGCTGGTGCAGGTGTTCGTGTCGATCAACTCGCTGGACAACCAGCTCGCCGCGAAACTCGAACCGCGCGCCAGCGCACCGCATCGCCGGATCAAGGCGATCCGCACGCTGGCCAATGCCGGCATACCTGTCGGCGTGCTGGTCGCGCCGATCATCCCGGCTTTGAACGATCGCGACATGGAAGCCGTACTCGAACAGGCCGCCGATGCGGGTGCGCGCAGCGCCGGCTACACCGCGTTGCGGCTGCCGTACGAGCTGAAGCAGCTGTTCCGCGAATGGCTGGCATTGCACGCGCCGCAGCGTGCCGAACACGTCATGAGCCTGGTACGGCAGATGAACGGTGGGCTCGACTACGACAGCAACTTCGCCACACGCATGCGCGGGCACGGGGTGTTCGCCGACCTGCTGCGTCGCCGCTTCGATGTGGCCAGCCGCAAGCATGGCTTCGGCTGGGCACGCGATCTGCAGCTCGATACCTCGCGGTTCGTTGCACCCCGCAAGCCCTCGCCGCAGGGCGAGTTGTTCTGAGCGAAACGGCAAGGATGCCGCTCAGTGCGGATCGCGCCTGCTGATGAGCGCGGCGGCGGCGGAAACGATGGATTCTCCTGCCAGTAGACGCGGAAGAACAAACAAGACAAGGCCCGCGATCATCAGACCGGGCAATTCAAGCACTGCTAGCCGCCATCCATGCATCGACGGAGCCACCAGCCGCGCGCCGAAAGAAACCCAGAACAAACTGAGAAGCGACAGGCAACCGACCAATACGCCACGCCAATCCAATCGATTGCGCAATAGAGTGATCTGTTCGCCAATCACTTTCTCGGCGTCCATCCATGAAAGCCCGAACTCGCTTTGCAGGTATTTGGTAGTGATCCATTTCATGCGCAGCTCCTTAGGCGGCAGAGTTGATTGCGGACTTCTCAATGTGCCAGAAAAGCGTGAGGACTTTGCATGAGATCCCGCCACCCGCGCTGTCCGAGCCAGTACATCGCTGCGACCAGCAGCAGCCAGGCCAGCACCAGCGGTGGTAGCAGCGAGAGCGCCCACGACGCCGGATGATTTCCCTGAGCCACAGCCGGCAGAACCAAGCTCAGCACGGTCAGCGCGAACACGGCGAACAGGGTAAGACTGATGGCGGGGGTCTTCAGAGCCCGTCCGCCAAACAGATTGAGCACGATGGCTGCGGTAATCGTCGCCGCGCCAAACTGTGCCAGCAGCATGAACGACAGCAACTGCACATGGCCTCGCCAGAACAGCATCACCACGATCACCAGCAAGACAAGCAGCGCATGCAACACCAACGGCATGCCCAGGCCCACCCGTAACAGCGATCGCTTGGTGCGCGCGGGATCGCCCAGCCCAGGCAACAGCGCCAGCAGCGGGAGTTCGGCGTTGGAGCGCTGCCAGCGCTTGCTGATCCACACCATGGTCAGCAGGGAGATCATCGGGCCGGCAATGACCGACAACGAACCGAGCGCACCGAAGATCGCCCCTTTCACGGCATCTCCCACTTGAGAGTCCGCATGGCTCAAGGCGTCTGCACGACCCATGCGGGTCAGCAGGATCGATCCGAGTATCGGTAGTGCGACGATCGAGAAGGCGATCAACCACTGCTTGATGTAGCTGCGCCAAGTCTGCGGCAGGTACCAGCCACCCAGAGCGACGCGCAGCGCATTGCGTGGATTTTCCGGCCCGGCATCATCCAGGTCGAGCGTCGGCCGCAGCCAGTCCGGTCGCTGGCGCAGCATGCGATTGTCGCCGATGCTGTTCCACTGGCCCCAGCTTCCATTGCGGAACTGGATGACCATCGGCGACGACCACCCCATCGACTGATTCGGCCCGGCAAGCAGCAACTGACGCCAGCGCAGGATCACGGCGGCAAGTGCCAGCAGCACCACGAAAACCGTCCAGTGAGCGAAGCGTGGATCGAGCATGCCGGGAAGGTTGAAGCGATGCCATAGCGAGGCAAGCAACGACGGTACGATGCCCGTGACGATGGCGACAAAGCGCGGCAGCAGAACGAACAACAGGCTGCAGACGCTGCAAAGCGACAGCAGGATCACCGTGTTCCACACAGGCAAGCCGAGTATGGCCATCACGCTCACCGGTAGCCCGGTCAACAGCACCGCATACAACAGTAGGCTGAGCACGATTTTCCGCTGAATGCCCGGCACGCGCAGTTGGCGGGTGTCGATGGCCAGCAACAGAGACGTCGACAGAAAGAACGCCCACAGATAGAAGAGTCCGAAACCGTAGAAGGCGATGGCACCCATCCAGTGGTCGGGCGCCTTTGCGAATACGCCGACGGCGGCTGCGCCGACACAGCAAAACACGAAAGCCACCACCGAAAGCCAGCGCACTGCGCGATGCGACGACCGCCATGGCACCTCCAACCACGTCAGCGGATTCATTCGGCGATCTCCACGAACAGATCCTCCAGTCCCAATGCATCGACGCGCGCACCGGGCAGTTGCGCGGCCTCCGGCCACTGGCCGAGGGCATCGCGCTCGATCACTAGGCTGAGGCTGCCGTCGTCATGCCGACGTCTGCTCAGCGAAACCGTCGGTGCGGCAGCGCTCATCTTTCCGGGCAGCCACAGGCGCGCGTAGCGCTCCTTGGTTTCATCGACACTGCAGCGCATCAGCAGTTTTCCCTGATGCAGGAACGCGACTTCCGACGCTACGCGCTCCAGATCCGACACGATGTGCGTGGAGAACAGCACGGTGGTGCCGGACTCGCCTGCACGAAGCGCCACCTCGCGCAGCAGTTCACGACGGGCCACCGGATCGAGCGCTGCCGCCGGCTCGTCCAGCACCAGCAACTCCGGCTGCGACGCCAGCGCACGAACCAGGTCGACACGCTGGCGCTCACCCGGCGACAGCTTCGCCAGCAGCTTGTTCGGCTGGATCTGCCAGCGCTCCAGCGTGTTCCGGACAAATCCCTTGTCCCAGCGTGGATAGAAGCGTCCGACGTAATCGAACATCTGCTGCGCGGTGAGCCAGGCTAGCGCTTCGGGCTGTTGTGGTACGTAAGCGACACGTGCCTTGGTGTCATCGTCGAGTTTCAGTGCCGGCGCGCCAAAGACACGTGCTTCACCGCCCAGTGGTCGCAGCAGGCCGAG
>DASWOQ010000030.1:0-158452 GCA_036398675.1 Rhodanobacter sp.
CCTTGTACTGGCACTGGGTCACTTCGTCCGATCCCGGCTTGCGGAAGTTGAACAGGTAGTTCCACTCGCGCACGCCCCATATGCCTTCGCTGAAATGCGGCGCACCGATCAGCTGCATGATCTGCTGCTTGTTCATGCCGGGGGTGATCAGGCGCAAATCGGCCACGTCAGGGAACGTGCCACCCTTGTGGATCGGAGTGACGCTGTCCGCTGTCGGCCAGACCAGTTGCCCGGCACCGCTGCCGTCCGCAGCCACTTTGTGGCTGATGTTGCCGCAGGCGCCCAGCATGCCCGCAACCAGCAGTACTGCCGTCAAGCCGATGCTTTTTTTCAATGAAATGTCCATGTGCCCTGCCTCGCGATAAGTTGAAGCGTGCCATTTTGGCGACGCCATTCCGGTTGATCCCTTCCCGGCTCGCCGGGAAGGGACGGACACATCAAGCACTACCAGACCACGCCTGCGCCCACGCCTACACCGGCATCGCCGCGCGTATTGGTCGTGGCGTTCACCTTGAAGATGTAGTGACCGCTCTCGGTGATGGTCGAAAGCCCCACCGCGATGCCTGTTTCACCGTGGAAGTTGCCCAGCGCCACTGCTGCCGAATTCTGGTTCGGCTGGTAGGCCTGCGGCAGGCTCGCCATGGCCATGGCCGAAGCCACGCCACCGTTGGCGCGGTTGGCCATGGTGTTGAGGTTCTTATCGATGGCCTCGAACTTCTGGTCCGTGTAGCTCTTCGACCAGTTTTCCGCCGTGGTGATCGCACCGTTCAACTGCCCCACGTTCACCGCGTCGTTGTTCGCCACCCCCGCACCCACGTTGTGGATGATGGTGGGGTCGCCACCCGGGTCCATCGTCACGCTGTTGTAGTTGACGCTGCCATCGGCGTTGGTGTCGTACTGGACGTTGCCAGCCTGCGACGACTTCAACTGACTCACGTTGACCGCATCGTCCTGGGCCGTACCCGCCGCCACATGGGTGATCTGGCGATCATTGCCATCGCTGCCCACCGACACGCTGTTGTCGCGGTCGGCCACCGAGTTCGCACCGATCGCCACGCTGTTGTCCGACGTCGCCGATGCACCATTGCCCACCGCCGTGCTGCCGGTGCCGGAGGCCGTGCTGTCGTTGCCGACCGCTGTTGCGTTGTTGCCTGAAGCCACCGCGTTGTTGCCGCCTGCCGCCGAATTGGTACCGGTCGGTGTCGGCTTGGTGGTGTTGGCGTCCGGGCTGACCTGGAACATGCCGTCCGAACCGTTCTGGATGTTCTTGATGTCGGTGGTGTTCTGGGTGACCTGATTGCTTACATTGTTTACCGTCGTGCCGATGTTGCTGACCTGGCTTGCCACCGAGTACAGCTGGCTGCCGTTCACCGCATCGGTGCTGGTCGCGGTGACCTGCCCGGCCGCCACATTCTGGATCTGCCGTTCGTTGCCCGCCGAGCCGACGCTGACCACGCTGGTCGGGTCGGTGCCTGCAAAGCCGCCATAGGTGATCCCGTTGACGGTGGCACTGCTCACGCCCACTGCCGCGCTGGTGGTCGATCCCGAGCCGAGAGCCACATCGTTGGCATTGCTGGCCGTGGCGCCCTGGCCCAGCGCGACACTGCCATCTCCGTTCGCGCTCGCGCTCTGGCCCACTGCTGTGCTGCCTGATCCGCTGGCCGTCGAGCCGTTGCCAGTTGCCGTGGCACCGGTACCGGATGCGGTGCTGCCATTGCCCACGGCCACGCTGTTGCCACCTGTTGCACTGGCATCCTTGCCGGCGGCAATCGCATCGGCACCGGTGGCCCCATCATTGTTTTCATTGCCGCCGCCGGTCGAATTGACGCTGTAGTACTTGGTCTTGTTGGCGTCGACCGTTGTGCTCAGATCCTCGATGGCGCTGTTGGTGGCATACAGCTGCGAACCGTTCACCGCATCGGTGCTGTCCCCGCTGATGCGGCCGGCAGCCACGTTGGTAATCGTGCGCTCCGTGCCCACGCCGCCCACACTGACCGTGCTCGTCGGAGCGATGCCGGCATAGTCGTACACCGTGCCGTCGATCGTGCCGTTGGCGGTTGCCACCGCCGTGGCCGTCACCGAACCCGCGCCCAAAGCCACATCGCCAACGTTTGCGCTCGCCGTGGCGCCATTGCCGATCGACACCGCGTTGTCCGTGCCGGCGGTGGACACCGGGCCGATCGCCACGCTGTCCGTACCGCTGGCCGTCGAATCAGCCAGCACCGAGTTGGCATGGAAGTACTTGATGCCGGCACCGTTGTTGATGTTGGTGATGGTGTTGCCGATGCTGGTCACTTCAGAGTTCGTGGCGAACAACTGGCTGCCATTGACCGCATCCGTGCTGTCTGCACTCACTTCGCCAGCAGCCACATTGATGATCTGGCGCTCTGCACCTTGAGCACCCACGCTCACCACGCCGTTAGCCACCGAACCCGCACCGGCATAGGTGTACGCCGTGCCATTAATGGTGTCGCCAGTGACCGTCGTCGCGGCACGGTCGGTGGACGCATTGCCCAGTACCACACTGTTGTCCTGCGTGGTCGTTACGCCGCTGCCCAGCACAAACGTATTGGCGTTGGCCACCCTATTCGCACTGCCTACCGTTACCGAACCCGTCCCGGTGACGACATTCGAAGCCCCCACCGCAACGGCATTCTCCGCACCGGCCTGGTTGTCCGTGCCCACGGCCGTTGCACCATAAGCACTGGCCGAATTCCGGTTGCCGACGGCCGTCGAACGGTCGCCTGTTGCCAAGTTGGTGTAACCGAAAGCGGCCGACGTATCGCCCGTGGTCTGGCTGTAGCTGCCCACGGCCGTGCTCCAGCCGCCTGATGCGACGGACGACAAGCCCACGGCCGTGTCGGCAGTGCTCAACGCTTGCGCACTGCTGCCCACCGCCGTACTGCTTTCGCCTTTTGCCAGGGAATCAAGGCCTACGGCCGTGCCGGCGCCACCGGAAGCCGTACTGCGGCTACCCAGGGCGGTGTCCCCTGCATTGACGGCGGTCGCTGTGTAACCTATGGCCGTGGCGATATACCCCTCAGCCTGAGCGCCAATACCTGCTGCCAAGGAGGCCACACCCGTCGCACCGTCGTTGTCGTAGTTGCCCTGTTGGGCACCGCCGTCGTTGACGCTGTAGTAGTGCGTCTTGTTGGCCGTGACCGTGGTGGACAGGTTATCGACCGCCGAATTGGTCGCGTACAACTGCGAGCCGTTGACCGCATCCGTGCTGTCGCCCGCCACCCGACCCGCGGCCACATTGATGATCTGACGCTCGGTACCGGTACCGCCCACGCTCACCACGCCGTTCGCGGCCGAACCAGCGCCCGCGAACGTGTAGTCCGCCCCCGCGATGGTCACGCCGGTTTCGGTGGTCGCTGCCCGATCCGTCGACGCATTGCCCAGCACCACGCTGTTGTCCTGTGTGGTCGCCACGCCGCTGCCCACCACGAAGGTGTTGTTGTTGGCGATGGTATTGTTGTTGCCGAACGCATAGCTGCCCGTGCCGGAGATGTTGTTCGGATCGCCGAACGCACCCGAATTGGCGCCGCTCACCACGTTGCCCGTACCGATGCTGATGGAGCTGGCGCCGGTGGCCTGCGCACTAAATCCAATCGCCACGGAGTTGTCCCCGCTTGCAACCGGGCCCTCTGTGGTGAACTGCGTGCCGCCGCCGAGCGCTGTCGCGTTGACCCCGCTCGCGGTAGCTCCGTTACCTACCGCCGTCGCGTTCGTGTTGGATGCCGTCGCGTTGGAACCGAGTGCGGCGCTGTTCGAGCCCGAGGCAAACGTGTAGTTGCCGACCGCCAGTGCGTTGTAGTTCGTTGCCTGTGCGGTCACACCAAGCGCCGTCGTGGAGTTGCCCATCGCCTTGGAGTTCTGGCCAAACGCCGTGGCTTCATAGCCATTCGCATTGGCGTTGGTGCCGATGGCGATGGGGCTTCCGCCACTCCCCTGCGTCGATCCGACGACGCCGGTTGCGACCGCTCCTGTACCAATCGCGATCCCGTTGGACTGATCCGTCGTCGCGTTCAGGCCCATGGCGACAGAACCATTACCGGAAGCTGCAGCGCCATGGCCGATAGCGACGGCATCGTCGAGAGAGGCCAGCGCGCTGTTGCCGACAGCCACCGTGTTGTTCACTGAAAGTACGTCGCCGTTTACGGCGTCATTGGCCCCGATCGTCGAAAGCGTGCCGGCAGCATTGCCGACCGCAACATTGTTGTCGCCCGTCACCTGCAAACCGGCGCCCACGCCAGTGGCCGTATTGTTGCTACCGGTGACGCCGGCACCGGCGTAATAACCGGTCGCCGTGTTCCAGTCTCCCTGGACCACTTGGCCGGCGACACGACCGATCGCTGTGTTCTGGCTGCCCGTCACCGTGTTGCCAGCCCAGTTGCCTACGCCGATATTGCCCGTGCCGGTGACTTCGCTGCCCGCCGAGGCGCCATACGATTCGTTGTTGTCGCCCGTGACATTCTGTCCGGCAACCGTACCCGTCGAAATGTTGCCCCCGCCCGTCACGTTCTGGCCCGCACCATCGCCGAAGGCATGGTTGTTGGAACCTGTCACGTTCTGACCGGCACTGTTGCCCAGGGCATCGTTGTCGGTACCGTCGACGTTCTGGCCAGCACCACTGCCAATCGCCACGTTGTTGGTACTGGCGGCCGTGCCGCCCGTACCCGCTTCGGCACCGATCGCGATGGAACCGTCGCCTGCCGCCGATGCGCCGACGCCCGCGGCCAGCGCATTGGCGCCGGTGGCACCATCGTTGTCGTAGTTGCCGCCCTGCACGCCATTGTCGTTGACGCTGTAGTAATGCATCGCGCCGGCTGCCGCCTGGCTGGATACTGCCTTCAATTGCGCGACGTTCACCGCGTCGGTGTCTTCCGAGCCGGCCGCAAGGTTGGTGATCTGGCGGGTGATCGGTCCGGCACCGCCGGCGACTCCCACACTCACCGCGCCAGCGGTGCTTCGCCAGGTGGCGGACATGTCGGCGGAAGCCGCACCCGTCACCGGATCGTAGCCCGCCACACCCGCCGCCGTGCTGGCAACTGAGTTGCTACCCAGCGCCACGGCACCATCCACTGTCGCAGTAGCGACGTTGCCGATGCTGACCGTGTTGCTTGCGGTGATCCCGTCACCTGCCTGGCTGCCGATGGCGATGTTGTTGTCACCGGTTATTTGAGAACCCGCGAACCCGCCGATTCCAATGTTCTGATTGCCGGCAACGAGGCTCCCTGCCACAGACCCCATCGAGATATTGTAATCGCCAGTTACCGTCTGGCCCGCGCTTGCACCAATCGCCGTGTTGTAGGTTCCTTGCGTGGCTATTCCACTCGAAGTACCCATCGCCAAGTTGAATCCGCCTTGGACGTTCTGGCCTGCACCAATGCCGAATGCCGCGTTCTCATCCCCCGCGACACTCGTGCCCGCACCGGAACCGAAAGCGGAATTGCCAGTGCCTACGACATCCTCACCAGCTCCGAAACCGACGCTGGTGTTGTTCTGGCCAGCCGCGCCCGCGCTGGCGCCGGAACCAGCCATGGAACCGACCGAGACGCTGCGATCCCCATTCGCTTCGGCGCCGACACCAGCGGCCACCGCATCGACACCGGTGGCGCCGTCGTTGTCGTAGTTGCCGCCGACCACGCCGTTGTCGTTGACGCTGTAATAGTGCGTGGTGGCCGCGGCTTGTGCCGCCTGCAACTGGCTCACATTGACCGCATCGGTCTCATTGCTGCCGGGCGCGACGTTCTGGATCTGGCGTTCGGCACCGCTCGCGCCCACGCTCACCACGCCGCTGGCTGTGCCGGAGAGTGTGCCCGTGCCCGGGTTGTAGTAAGACGTGTTCGCTGCAGCCACTGTCGTGTTCGCGCCGAGCGCGACAGAGTTGTCTACCGCGTCCGTCACGTTGCTGCCCAGCACGAAGGCACTGTTGCCCGCAGCTGTATTGTTACTGCCGGCCGCAAAACTATAGTCGCCCGAGGCAATATTCTGGACACCAACCGCTGTCGCTTCGAGGCCTGAAGCGGTATTCGAGGCGCCTAGCGCCGTGCCGATAATACCCGCGACAGTATTGCCGTAGCCGACCGTCGTGCCAAAGCGGCCCGATACGGTGTCCTGCGTCCCGATGGCAGTGCTGTTGTCCGCACCTGAGGCAGTCGAGCTATGAAAACCTATAGCGACGCTTTCATTGCCGTTGGCGATTGCATTGTTGCCAAAGGCGGCGGTCGAGGTACCGATAGCTTGGGACTGATAACCCAAGGCGGCGGAAAACGCTCCTACCGCCTGTGTCTGGTAACCGAGGGCGATGCTACCGTTGTTGGCTTGGACATCGTAGCCGAGGGCAACGGAATGAGCATTGGCTGTGGTCCCGTTGCTGCCGATCGCCACATTGGTGTTCGGCCCATCAGGCAGGGTTCCCGTGCCCGTGGTGACACCATTGCCAATCGCGATCGAGTCATCGGTTTGGGCCACGGCCGCATTGCCGATCGCCACCGTGTTGTTCACCGACAGCGCTGTTAAGTTGACGCCGCTGAGATTGCCATCCGCATCCGTGGTGATCGACGACAAGGAACCGGCCGCGTTGCCCAACGCCACGTTGCTGTTGCCATTGACGCCAGCACCGGCGCCGAGACCGCTGGCAACATTAGTACTGCCCGTGACGCTGTAACCGGCGACGGTACCGTTGAACGTATTGTTGTTGCCATTGATAAGCCCACCAGCCTCGAGGCCGCTGGCCGTATTGGTATTGCCGGTGGCGCCCTCCAAGGCGTCGAAGCCCACGCCTGAGTTAAGGGTACCTTTTGCACCAGCACCAGCGGATGCCCCGAGGAAAGTATTCCCGTCGCCGGTCGAATTCACACCCGCACTGAGTCCCATATAACTCGAGTAGTCATTGGCGCTAGCCGCCGAACCGGCACCGCCGCCAATGGCGGTGGTGCCAAATCCCGCCGCATTTGCAGCACTGCCTAACGCCACACTGCTCGAGCCCGCCGCCAGGGCATCGACGCCCACCGCCAGGGCGTTGACACCGGTGGCGCCATCGTTGTTGTAATTGCCGCCCTGCGTACCGCCATCGTTGACGCTGTAGTAGTGCGTGGTGGCCGCGGCCTGTGCTGCCTGCAACTGTGCGACGTTCACCGCGTCACTGTTGGCTGTGCCCGCGGCCACGCCGGTGATCTGCCGATAGACGCCATTGGCTGCATTGCCCACGCTCACCGCACCGCTGGTGCCTATGGTGGCGTTGATGGCCGCGGCCTGAGCGGCGCTTACGCCAACCGGTACGTAGCCGGCGACTCCCGCCGCCGTGGAGGCAACGGAGTTCTGGCCGAGGGCGACGCTGCCTTCAACAGTGGCGCTGCTGCTGGAACCAAGCGCTATGCTGTTGGTCGCCTGCGCCACCGCGATGTAGCCGGCCGCGATCGATCCATCGCCATTGGCCTGCGCACCCCCGCCCACCGCCGTCGCGCCCACGCCCGAGGCATGCGAAAAGTCACCCAGCGCCGTGCTATCGACCGTGATGGCCGTTGCCTGCGCGCCGAGAGCGGTGTTGCCGCTGGACGCCGCATACGGGAAGGTGTCATCGCCGCCTGCGAGAGCGCCGGAACCGATCGCCGTGTTGTCCTGGCCATCGGCGTTGGCGGCGTTGCCCAGCGCCAGTGCGGCGTTGCCCCGGGCGGTGGTATTCATGCCGACGGCGATGCCGCCATAGGAGATGAGCTGGTCATTGCCATTGCTGCCCTCGATGCCGCTGCCATTGGGGTTCGTCGCGATCGCGCCGCTACCGATGGCGATCGTGTCGTCGCCCTGCGCGCTGGCGTCTACGCCTGCCGCCAGCGCGTTCTTGCCGCTGGCGCCGTCGTTGTTGTAATTGCCGCCCGCAGTGCCGCCGCCGTCGTCGACGCTGTAGTAGTGCGTCTGCGCCGCCGCGACCGCCTGGTTAGTGGCGTAAAGTTGCGAGCCGTTCACCGCATCGGTGCTGGTGCCAGACACCTGACCTGCCGCCACGTTGATGATCTGGCGCTCCTTACCCACGCCGCCCACGCTGACCGTGCTCGTCGGCGTCGTTCCAGCGTAGTTATAAACCGTTCCATTGATCGTGCCGCTCGGCGTCGCCACCACCGTAGCCGTCACCGAGCCACTGCCCAGCGCCACGTCGCCTGCATTCGCACTCGCAGTTGCCATCTGACCGATGGCTACGGCACCCGACAAACTCGCGACCGCACTTGTACCTTGCGCAATCGTATCAGCGCCGCTGGCGTTGGCACCGTTGCCTTCAGCCAGAGCATTTGCTTGACTCGCTTTGGCATTGGTGCCCTGGGCGATGGCATTGGCGGCACTCACGGATGAGCCATAGCCTTGCGACAGGCCGTTGGTGCCTGCCGCCGTCACGGTCGCGCCAGGACCGATCGCCAGAGAATAAGCGCCCAACGCAGCAGTCCCGGTAGCACCGGCATTACCGCCGATAGCAACGGCATTGGTACCCGTGGCGATGCTGTTATCGCCAAGGGCAATTTGCGAACCGGATCCGGTGGCGTTGGCCTGCCAACCGATAGCAACAGGAGACGAGCCATTATTGGATGTGAGGGTACTGACTGCTTGCGACTTATAACCGATCGCAATGGCGGAGGTGGTTCCCCCCGACGTGTTCGCTGCATTGGCTTGTATGCCGATCGCAATGGAGCCGTTGGACACGTTATTGGCCCCAGTACCGGTATTCGCCACCGCTCCACGGCCCATGGCGATAGTGTTCGGATTTAAGGCCGTTCCATCAAGCGCAATCGAGGAACTCCCGGATGCCGTGCTACCAGCCCCCAAGGCCAGCGATGAGGATCCCGATGCCACGGCTGAAGTTCCGCCAGCAAAGGCGCTATCGCCGGTGGCGGATGCATTCACCCCCGCTGCCACGGCGTTCTGCCCGGTCGCGCCGTCGTTGTTGTAGTTGCCGCCTTGCACGTCGTTATCGTTGACGCTGTAATAGTGCGCCTTGTCAGCCGTTACCGTGGTCGACAGGTCGTCGATCGCCGAATTGGTCGCGAACAATTGCGAACCGTTGATTGCATCCGTGCTGTCGCTGGCCACCCGGCCCGCCGCCACGTTGGTGATGGTGCGTTCTGCACCCACTGAACCCACACTTACGGTCGAGGTGGGAGCAGTCCCTGCGTAGTCGTATGTCTTGTCGTTGATGGTGCCGCTCAATGTAGCGACCGCCCCTGCCGTCACTGAACCAGCGCCCAGCGCCACGTCGTTGGCCGAGGCGCCAGCCTGAGCATTCTGGCCCAGCGCGAGCGCGCCGTTCTGCGAAGCCAGCGCCGAATTGCCGAGCGCGATTGTGTTGCTCACCGCTGCCGTCGAGCCGATACCGCTGCCAGCCCGCCGACCGACGGCGATATTGTTGCTGCCGGTCACGTTCTGGCCGGACTGGAAACCCAGCGCGACGTTGTTGGCACCCGTCACACCTGTGCCCGAAGTGCTGCCGCCGGCAAAGTTGTTGTCGCCGCCCGAAACGTTGGAGCCGCTGCTGTCGCCGATGGCGACGTTGTGATTGCTCGTCACGCCGTTGCCTGAGGCGGTTCCGACCGCCGTATTGAAGCTGGCCACGGTCGTCGACGTCCCCACGTTACCGCCCGCGCCCGCGCCGATTGCCGTATTGCTCTGGCCATTGACAATGCCACCGGTATTGAAGCCGAACGCGAGGTTGTTTTGCCCCGTCACGTTCTGCCCTGCCGCCGGGCCAACGGCGGCATTGTCCGAACCCGTCACGTTCTGGCCGGACAAGACGCCGACGGCCAGATTGTCCACATTGGTCGCCTGGCCGCCGGTGCCTGCCGATTGACCGAGCGCGAGTGTGCCGTCGCCGAACGCCTGTGCGCCGACGCCCACCGCCATGCTGCTGGCGCCCGAAGCCGCCGACTGGCCGCCAATGGCGATGGCGTTCATACCAGTGGAGGTTGCTTGCAGCCCAATCGCCATTCCCGCGGAACCCGAGGCTGTCGACTGGCCGCCAATGGCGATGGCATTCTGCCCGCTCGCCTGTGCACCCTTGGTGGCATTGCTGCCAATGGCAATGGCACCCGTCGCCGAGGCGGTCGTGGAGTTGGCTACCGACAGGGCTGCAGTACCGCTGACGCCCGCCCCTCCGATAGCCACGGAATCAAGAGCTAGGGCGTTACTGCCGAACCCCAAAGCCGTGCTGGCAGTACCTGTCGCTACGGTTTCGAGACCAAATGCACTACCCCACTGCGCAGCTTGGCTGTTGAAGCCGAAGACCGACCCGCCCTTTCCGGTGACCTGACTGAAGCTGCCGAAGACGGTCGCTGCAGTCTGCCCATTACCGCTTGCATTGCAGCCCGCAATGTTGGAATACGTCCCCGAACCGTCCACGGGCTGCAGATTTGTGTCGCCTACGGTCAGCCTGCCAACAATAGTGGCGCCAGAGCCCGATGTGCATGCCGCCAGCGATGGCGCAGGAAAGGTATTGGCTTGACCGGGCAACGGCCAGCCTTGCAGCAGCAGGGCCAACACCGCGGCCAGAGCAGTCAGTGCCAAGCCGGAACGGCGATCAACCGATTGCACTGCATTCGATCCAATCTGCCCGCCGGATTTTGCAAATTCAGACGCCACCACCAGTTGACCCAGCGCCTTGTTCCATACCTTGCTATAGATCTTGTTCATGAGAGTTCCCTGTTCCGTTGTCTGATGGATGATCGATGTCTGGATGGCTAACGCCAGACACGCAAACACCTGACCTGAAAAAAGCCAGGGCAGGGGTTCATGAGCATTGCGGTTTCATGGCGGCGGCAAAGCGCAGACAGAATAATTCGTTTCAACCGTGCACCACCCTCCATTGCTGGCATCGGGTAGCACCACGTCTTGAACCCCTTTACCCGAGGCTTCGCCATCAGGTATTTCCTCCTTTTAAGCGAACGCATCCTGCGTTCACCACACTGCAAACTGAAGCAGACACAACCAAATCCCTGAGCATGGAATGCGATGCAAGTAATGTGCCTAACATCACATTTTTATGAAAGTATCAACTTTCCATGAAGCTATTGCGGCACAGGCAAGCGGCGGCCTGATCATCAGGCCCGCGCGCGCCAGCACCTCATGCACACCACGTGATGCGATCCCTGCCCCAAAGGCCCAGCCGCAGCCCCGCCACCAACCGATACGATGACGTTGCAGTCAGACAGTTTGAAAGCAACAACCAGTTGTCCCAGCGACTTGTTCCAAGCCTTGCTGTAAATCATGGTTCATGATGGATCTCTAATCCGAATTGGATGAATCCGCGTTGATGATGGATACGGCAAAGCCGAGCCGACAGCCGCGACATCCAATGTCTTCAGTACTTGCAGAAGCTGGAACGAGATCCCCATGTTTCCAGGCTCCATCGGCGGACACTTTGGGTATGCCAACGACGTGGAACATTCATTTATCGCACCTTGAAATGCGCGCCTAGCATTGTCCCCAGCGCAACACGGCAGACACATCGGAGAATTCCTAAAAGCACCGGAATGTCTGGCCGCAATTCGCCAATTGGAAGTATTCGAAATCGGGATGTTTTTACGGCAGCGACAAATGGAGCCCGCGCCGACTCACCTCAACCGCGACGCGGATGCCCATTCGCTTCAGGCGCGTCATCGCAGGAAAGAAAACCCGCCAGACCTTCAAGCCGGGCAGGTTCGTCTGATACATCGACTCGTACGAGTCCGGGATCGAATCCCCGCAGACAGCGACTCAGGGGGTATGTGCCGCAGGTGACGGCATACGCCTGTCTCCAGGCACGCGGGAGCCTGAGGCCAGCAGCACACGAGATATCGTGCGCCGGAAATTGCGTTGCGTACTGCATTCTGCTGAAGAAGGAACGTATTGGACAATTCCTATAACGCGCTCAACTGATGACATGCAGTTGCAGAAAGCAACCTATCTTTCAAGGAACCTCATAAAAGAAAAAACCCGCTTACAGCCATGCTGGGCGGGTTTGTTCTTTTGAGACACTCGATTGAACGAGTGCTACTGGTTAAATCCCGACAGACAGATACTCAGGGGGTGAGGCATTGCCTGCCGCCGGTGACGGCACATATCTATCCTTAGACATGCGGGAACTTGTGGCCGATGAACACACACGTGCGATTTCTTGCCGAACCGTGTGCCGCGTCGGGTCCATGGGTGAATTATGTTCACCGCGCCGAACGTGGCGTATCAGACGATTCCTAAATTCGGAAATCGGCCATCAATGGAAAAACCTGCTCGCGCAGCGACGATCCATCGCATGCAGCGACCGCCACACCATTCAACGCGAATCGTCAGGAAACGAGACCGTAGGTCTTGGCGTACTGGTAGAGTTCGCTATTGCTGGTGAGACCCAGTTTTCGCATGGCGTCGTTCTTTTGCTGACTGACGGTCTTGACGCTGCGATGCACTTTCTCGGCAATTTGCGTGATGGTGAGGCCACCTGCATACAGGCGCACGATTTCAGCCTCGCGTTTCGACAACGCCGCACTCGCGGAATGATTCTGCGGAACCAGAGTCCCAGGTACCGCCGTAGGATTGCCTGCGCGCAGACCTTCACTCACATACGTTCGTCCGCCCCTCACAGCGTAGATGGCCAGCATCAGTTCGTTCGTCAGCGCCGCCTTTTCCACGACACCCTGCACCCCTGCCCCGAACATGCCGCGAATCAGGGTCTGGTTGTGGATCATGGTCAAGACAATGACCGGCAAAGCGGGATAGTCGCGCCGCACACGTCTCAACAGCGGCAGGCCATCACTGGATTCGTGCTCATCGGGCATCGAGAAATCGGTGAGCAGCAGGTCGCAAGGACTATCCGCCAACGCACGAAGCAACTCGGCACCCGTATGAGCCTCCCCGACAATCTGGAAGGCATTGTTCTGGTCCTTGAGCAAGGCCCGCAAGCCCATCAGAATGACAGGGTGGTCATCGGCAATGATGATTCGCACTACTGAGCAACTCCTGAGTCACGGCCGATCATTCCATACCGTGTTACATACGGTGACGTCCGCTCACCTACCACCGATGCACATTGTATCGACTCACCGGACAACTGGTGCAACGATGCTCGAACACGGCCCGACGCACAGCGACTTCAATAACAAGGTTATTGGACCTTATTCCTAGTGATTGCAACGTCCATGATTTCAACCGCGGCATGGGTGGCGGCGTCGCCACTGGTGGTCGCCGTGTATATGCTGGCCGCCCTGCTGACGCTGACAGCCATGGGAGCATTGATTCTGCTGTGGAAAGTGCTTGCGCTACACAGCGACGCTGACCGAGCCCGGCAACAATTGCTGCAACAGCAACAATATATCCAGGCGCTGCTGGACGCGCTCCCTTTTCCGGTGATGGCCAAGGATCGCGATGGCGCATACGTGCTTGCCAACGCCGCAAGCCGGCGCGATGGCGGCTTCGACACTCAGGCCATCGGCAGGACCAGCCTGGCTCTGCCTTCGCAGGGATTATTCGCTGGCGAAGGCAGGGAGCCCACCAACCGGCTATTCCACGACTCCAGCATTACGGCCGTAATGACCGGACAGGAGCAGCAGCGCGAAATTGCCTTCATCGGCAGCAATGGCTCGCCGCGAGCGGGACTGTGGTGGGATTGCCCGATCTACACCGGGGATCATGGCGTTGTGGGTTCGCTTGGCGTACTGTTCGATATCACGCCATTTCGCGAGCTGGAAGCTGCCGCCCGCGCCACCGAGCTGGGCCTGCGCGAAGTCACCCGGCACATCCCGGTGGTCGTATTCACGATCCATCGCGGAAACGATCAATTGCGGCGACTGGCGTTCCTGGCCGGGGATCTGCCCGCACTTTTCAATGTCGATCCACGGGACCTGGCAGAAACCAGGAATGTGCTGCGCGACTGGCCGATCCTGGAACACGTCCATCCCGAAGACCAGGCCAGTGTCCGGAAACTGGCATTGCAGGCGGCTCGCCATCTGGAGACCCATTCGCTGGACTTCCGCACCTACGGTGCCGATGGGTTGCGCTGGCTGCACCTCACCATGGCCCCACGCAAATTGCCGGACGGCAGCGTGCACTGGACCGGGTACCTGATCGACACCACCAGCATCAATACGTACAACGAAGCGCTGCGCGCAGCCCGCGATGCGGCCGAACGGGCCTCGAAGGCCAAGGCGGATTTTCTCGCCACGATGAGCCATGAGATCCGCACGCCGATGAATGGTGTGGTCGGGATGATCGAGTTGCTCGGCCACACACCGCTCGACGCGGAGCAACAGGACTTGTTGCACGCCGTGGAAGATTCCGCCGGCGTGCTGTTGCAAATACTCAACGACGTTTTGGATTTCTCCAAGCTCGAAGCGGGCAACCTGCGCCTGGACGAGGCGCCGTTCGATCCCCGTACGATGGTCGACAACATCGTGAGCAGCATGTCCGCGCACATCCACAAGCATGGGTTGCAGGTACAGGTGTCCATTGACGACGCGCTGGCCGGCATGTTGCTGGGCGACAGCGTGCGGATCCGCCAGATCCTGCTCAATCTGCTGAACAACGCCAGCAAATTTACCGAGCGCGGAAGCATCTCCGTCGGCCTGCGCGTCAGTGGCGACGATGGCGATTCGCAGCGCCTGTGCCTGACCGTGGCCGACAGCGGTATCGGCATCGCCGCGGACAAGCAGGCCATGCTTTTCACGCCGTTTGCGCAGGCCGAATCGTGGACCACCCGCCGTTACGGCGGCACCGGCCTCGGCCTGGCCATCTGCAGGCATCTGGTGCAACTCATGGGTGGCAGCATCCGGCTGGACAGTGAGCTTTGCGTGGGTACGACGGTTACCGTCGACCTGCATCTGCCGATTGCACGCCGCGATGTGGAGCGCCCCCCTGGGCTCTCCGGAAGACATGCCGTCGTACGGCTCGCCTCCCCCGAAACGGCCGCCGCACTTGCGGGATACCTGGTGGCGCTGGGCATCAGCGTGGAAAAGATCCCGCCGCCGGAGCCGATCCGCGCCGGCCTGTCCGCGAATCTGGTGTTCGTCGATCCCGAACATCGGGAGGCCACGTCGATCGCGGCCCAAACCATCGTCGTCGATTCGCACGAGGTTTCCCGCAGCGGCCCATTCGCGCAGGACGACATCATTCATCTGAATGCCAACCCGCTGAAATGGCAATCGGTGACGCGGGCATGCGTGATGGCGCTCGAACGGATCAACCCGCAGACACGCCGTACCGCCCCTCCTTCCTCGCCCACGGTGCCGACGCCCACGATGGCCGACAACCATAGCCGCGGTCGCATTCTCGTCGCGGAAGACCATCCGATCGGACAAGCCCTGGCACGTCGCCAGTTCGAGTTGCTTGGATGGCCGTGCGACATTGTGGGGGACGGTCGCATGGCCTATCAGGCGCTGATCGATGGCAACTACTCCATGCTGCTGACCGATTGCCAGATGCCGTTGATGGACGGCTACGAGCTGGCGACAGCCTGGCGACAGCTGGAGTCCGAAAGGGGCAGCGACGAACGCATGCCCATCATCGCGATGACCGCCAGTGCGCTCGATGGAGAGATCGTGCGGTGCCGGGCGGCGGGAATGGACGACTACCTGAGCAAGCCGGTGCAGTTGCAGGAACTCCGGAAAATGATCGAATCCTGGATGCCCCGCACCTCCAGGCTCAGGCCGCCGGCCCCTTCCCTATCCGGCACCAGCGGCACCGGTTTCGCCGACGCGGATCTACTGGCGCTGAATCCGGATCTGCTTGGAGTCATGCTGGAAACCAGCGAAACCGACTTGAGCCTGCTGGACCGGGCAGCGGCCGATGCCGATATCGACGAAGCGGAGCGACGCCTCCACCGCATATTGGGAGCGCTCCAGCTTTTCACCGATTCCCCACTGCTCACCGAAGGTCGCCAGTTACTCGAAGACCTGCGGGACGAGGATGCCGGCACCACCCTGCAAAAGTTGCCCGCCCATACCGGGAAACTCCGCTACCTGCTGCGCGATCTGGCCCGGAGTCGCTGAATTGAATCCGCTGGGCCTCATCGAGCGTTGGCATTGTTGGACCAGCTACCCCAAAATCGCCACCCAGATAAAGACCGTAAGCCGCCAGGCCTGCGGCCGACCAAAGCGCAGGGGAGCGCTTTGGATCTGTGCCGGACTGCAGATCAGGTTCAAAGGAACACCAATGACATACCGAAACCACATGATGAGATTCTGGCCGTGGATGGCCGTTGTGCTGCTGTCCTTATCGGGCATGCGCACCAGTCACGCGACGGACTGGATCTACCGGGTACGCCCGCAGGACAACATCTGGGATCTCTCCGGGCGCTACGTCAAACCCGATATCCCCTGGCAAAAGCTGCAGGACTACAACAAGGTTTCCGATCCCTACCACCTGGTGCCCGGATCGCGCCTGCGCATTCCCGTCGGCTGGTTGCGCGTACAGCCCGCCGAAGCAAAAGTCGTGGCAGTGATCGGCAATGCACATGCGCAGCTCCCCGGGGAGCCACGGGAGAAGGCGGTCACTCCGAACATGTTGCTCGGATTCGGTACGCACATCGTCACCGAGGCACAGTCCAGCCTCACCCTCGAGTTTGCGGACGGCTCCCGCGTATTGATGGAGCATGACAGCGCTCTCGACCTGGATCGCATGAGCGCCTACGGTCGCACCGGCATGGTCGATACTCGGCTGCGGCTCCAACGCGGACGGGTATCGAGCGGCGTCACGCCGATGACCGGATCCGCCGCGCACTTCAGCGTGGAAACGCCCGGCACCATTTCCAGCGTCCGCGGCACGCACTTCCGCGTAGCGGCAGACGCCTCGGCGCAACGCTCGCAGACCGAGGTGCTGACCGGACTCGTCGACGTCGCCGGCCATGGCCGGCATACGATGGTGCGCAAGGGTTTCGGCGTCGCCGATGCCAACAACGCGCTATCCGCAAAGGCAAGCTCGCTGCTGCCCGCCCCACTCCTTCAATGCCCCACGGCTCCCGTCGACACCGTGCCCTATCGATTGGCCTGGCAACCGCTTGCCGGCGCCACGCGCTATCGCGTGCAGATGGCCGCCAACGCACGCTTCGAAGCGCTGCTGCTCGATCAACTGGTCGATACCGCGTACGTCGATCTGCCCGACCTGCCCAATGGCAGCTACTCGGTGCGCCTGCGTGGCGCCGATGCGGACCAGCTCGAAGGCAACGATACGATCTGCGCCATCGACATCACCGGCCACCTGAAGCCACCGCTCGTCATCGAACCGCAAGCCGGCAATGTCGCGCGCGGTGAACGCCCGCGATTCCGCTGGATGGAAAGCGAGCAGGCGCAGTCCTATCACTGGCAACTGGCAAGCGATGCGCAGTTCACCGAGCTGCTCGAAGATCAGCCGTCGCTCACGAAAAGCAACGTGCGCCCATCGCACTCGCTGCCTTACGGCCACTATTTCTGGCGGATCGCCGCCAACGGCCATGACGGCATGCGAGGCTCCTTCAGTCGCGCCATGCCGTTCGAGCTGGCCCACGATCTGCCACCGCCTGCGCCGGGCCAACCCGTGCGGTCGAAGAATGCGATCGATTTCAGTTGGCAACCCGGGACAGCCGAGCAGCGGTATCACGTGCAGATGGATCGCGACCCCGCCTTCACGCATCCCCTGGTGGATCAGACGGTCGACAAGCCGACCCTGCAGATTCGCAAGCCGGCATCCGGTACATGGTTCGTGCGAGTGCAGGCGATCGACAGCGACGGTTACGCCCAACCATGGGGGCCGACGCAGAAAATGCACCTGCCATGCATGGCATGCCGGATCGCCACCGCCGGCGGTGGCGCGGTACTGCTGTGGCTGCTGCTTTGAGTCACGCATGACGCGCCCGCTCGGACCGGGTGTGCTGCGTCGCTACGCAGGTGCGTACGGCTGATGTACGCATGGCTGGCACGCGGAATGGCCTGGATGGCCGGCATCGGCGTGCTCGTGCTGTTGCTGGCCAGCGGCGCGACGCGTCGCTGGGACAATGCCCTGTACGACTTGCACCTGCGGCATTGGAGCTACCCGCCAGACAGCGATGTGATCATCGTTGCCATCGATCCGAAAAGCCTCGACGAACTGGGGCGCTGGCCCTGGCCCCGTTCGGTCCACGCCAAGCTGATCGACCGCCTGCATGCCGCGGGCGTGCAGGTCATCGGCATGGATGTCGTACTGTCGTCCGACGACACCGGCCATCCGGAGCAGGATCAATTGCTGGGCGAATCGATGCACCGGGCCGGCAACGTCGTGCTGCCGGTCTTCGCCGAATCCGTCGACCTGGGCGGCCAGTTGCAGGAGAGCCTGCCCGTGACGACCATCCTGCGGCAGGCTGCCGGCATCGGGCACGTGGACACGGCCAAGGACGAGGACGACATGGTCCGCGGCGCCTACCTGAAAGCCGGTCTCGGTCGGCCCTACTGGCCCGCGCTGGCGCTGGCGGTCTACGATTTCGGCCGGCCGGCTTCGAACAAGCCGCTGCCAGGCCTGCGCAACCCGGACCCCGATGACGCTTCGCCCTACCTGTGGATGCGCGACGATTATGTGCTGCTGCGATACGCGGGACCCGCGGGCAGTTTCGGACGCGTGTCGTATGTCGATGTACTCGACGGCACGACGCCGGCGGAGCTGCTGAAAGGCCGGTCCGTATTCATCGGAGCGACCGCCGAAGGACTCGGCGACATGATCCGCACGCCGCCATCGATCATGCCCGGCGTGGAATACCAGGCCAATATCCTCGAATCACTGCGTCGTGGCATGCTGATCACGCCGCTCGGATTTCTCGGCCAACTGGCGCTCGGCAGCGGCACGCTGGCGCTGCCATTGCTGCTTTTCGGCTTGCGGGGATTCCGAAGCATGTGGCGAAGCGCAGTGGTCGCCACGCTGTCCGCAATAGTCCTGAGCATCTTTCTGCTGCGGACATGCCAGCTGTGGTGGCCGCCGTCGGCATGCCTGCTGATCATCGGCACAGTGCTGGCCTGCCGCATGCTCTTCGTCGTGCGGCAACGGTTCCTGCGCATGCAGGGCACATGACCCGCCACGCGGCGCTGCGTCAGTTCCGCTTTGGCGGAACCAGCCTGAGCCGGGTAGGCACCTGCGGGTGGCTGGGGCACAGCAGCCGTTCGATCTTGATCGCATCCAGCGGATAGGAATACAGATAGCCCTGTCCTTCCACGCAGCCGGCACGCAAGAGGAATTCGTGCTGCGCTTCGGTCTCGATACCCTCGGCGATGGTGCTGAGGCCGAGGCTCTTGGACATCGCGAGCATGGCCTCGGTGATCGCCACATCGTTGGCGTCGCCCGGCAATCCGGTGACGAACGATCGATCGATTTTCAAGTACGCCACGGCCGGCAATTTCAGGTACGACATCGAGGAGTAACCGGTACCAAAGTCGTCGATCGCCACTTCGATACCCAGCGCGTACAGGGTCTGCATGGTTCGCGCGGTGTCGTCGCCCAGGCGAAGCATCGCGCTTTCGGTGATTTCCAGCAGCAGGCGGTTCGTCCCGAGCTGCCTCGATTGCAACGTCCGGCTCACCGAATCGACGAATGCGGGATGACCGAACCAGCGCGCCGAGACGTTGACCGCCACCCGGATCGGCGGCACGCCGGCCCGATCCCACGCCTGTATCTGCGCGCATGCCGCCTGCATCACCCATTCGTCGATGCGACGGATCATGCCCAGCCCCTCGGCCACCGGGATGAACTCCGCAGGCAACACCTCGCCACGCTCCGGATGACGCCAGCGCAGCAATGCTTCCACCGCCACGATGCGGCCGGTACGCAACTCGACGCTCGGCTGGTAGACCAGATGGAACTCGTCGCGTATCAGCGCCTGGCGCAGCTCCGTCGCCAGTTGCAGGCGACGCCGCGTATTGGCGTGCATCATCGGCGTGTAGAAGCGGAACGCGTTGCGCTCCTCGGTTTTCGCCGCGTACATCGCGGCGTCGGCGTTGGCGATAAGCGACGGCGCATCGTTGCCGTCCAGCGGATAACCGGCCACCCCGATACTCGCGCTCAGAACGATCTCGTAGTCGTCGAGCACGATCGGCTCGGACAGCGTCGTCAGCAGGCGGTTGACGATCGGGCGGGCATCCTCGCGCAGGCTTACGCGGCGGATCAGCACCGTGAATTCATCGCCGCCGATGCGGCCGGCCACATCGCCGTCGGACAACTGGCGAGTGATGCGCTCCGCCACCTTGACCAGCAGTCGGTCGCCGATGGCATGGCTGTAGCTGTCGTTGACGATCTTGAAGGCATCCAGATCGATGAACAGAACCACGGTAGCCAGCCTCTCGCGCTCGGCCACCATGATCGCCTCGGCGCAATGCCGCTCGAACTCCGTGCGATTCACCAGCCCGGTCAGGGCATCATGCCGCGCCAGATGTTCCAGCCGGCGCTGGTGAACCTTGGCGTCGTGGATGTTGGTGAACACCGCCACGTAATACAGCACGTGATTCTCAGCATCGCGGATCGTGCTGAGGCTCAGGTGCTCTGGATAATTGCCGCCGTCCGCCCGTGTACTGAGCACCTCGCCCAGCCAGTTCTGTCCCGCGGCAATGTCGGTCCAGACGGACTGCGGCAGACGCGAGCCGTCCGGCATGGTGCGCGTGCTGTCGAGGCGCCGGCCCTGCAGATCCTGGGTGGTGAATCCGGTGATCTCGGTGTGCGCTGCATTGGTGGAAATCACCCGCCGGTCGGCATCGGCGATGATCACGCCTTCGGCGATGCTGGCCAGCGCTTCGGCAGCCACGCGCCGCTCCTGCTCCATCGCCACGCGTTCGGAGATGTCGCGGATGATCGCCTGGCGTATCGGCTGGTTGCCCCACTGCGCGACACTGGTCTGGGTTTCGACCGGCCGCACGCTACCCGAATCGCCCAGCAGGAAATTGCTCGCCGCGCGGCCGGCCCGCTGCCCCGATAGCGACTGCTTGAACAAGTGGACGAAACGGTCGCCGATCAGGTCATCCGCGCCGCGTCCGGTCCACACCGACGCCATGCGGTTGACGTCCAGTATCAGGCCGGTGGTTTCGTCGACCATCACGATCGCGTCGGCCGCGCTGTCGAACAGCAGGCGGTAGCGTTCCTCGGTGCCGCGAACGCTGGCCAGGATGCGCCGGGCCATGCCGAGCCAGAGCAACGCGGCGATCGATGCGGCCGTCAGCACGCCACCGAAAAGCACCTGGCCTAGCCACACCGCGCCATCGGCGATCTGGCGGGAAAACAGCTTTGCGCGCGGTTCGATGTAGCTGTTGATCGCGCTGATGCGGGCGCGTTGTCGTGCGATTTCCTCGTTCGATATGCTGCCCTTGGCGTAGCTGGCCTGCAGCTCGCCGGCAATGGCATCGAGTTCGTCAATCGAACTGTCGGTGGAGCGCCATGCCGTCATGGCCTCCTTCATGTACGGCGCGCCGGAAAAGTGGTGCAGCATGAAGATCACGCCCGGGATCGCGATGGCGACCGTCCTGCTCTGCCGCAACGCCTGCACCACGGCGTCGTAATCGTAGTTGCCGGAAGCGGTCTGTTCGCGCACCCAGTGATCGGCCATGAGCAGGCCGTAATTGAACTTGTAGCTGGCCAGCGCTCCCGGATCGCCTTTGGCGGCGTAGGCATCCAGGTCGATCACCGTCTGCATCTGCGCCTTGGACCAGACGCTCTCGCCGTTGAGAAAACCGGCGAGAGCGACCTGAACCTGTAGAGCGCCCCAAGTCAGTACCAGGATCAACCCCACCATGCCGACCAACGCGTACGCCAGCGGCATCAGTCGTCGCGACAACGGTTGCTGCAAGGCGATGGTCGAAGTACGCATTT
Organism: Rhodanobacter sp.; assembly: GCA_036398675.1. Classification (GTDB taxonomy): domain Bacteria; phylum Pseudomonadota; class Gammaproteobacteria; order Xanthomonadales; family Rhodanobacteraceae; genus Rhodanobacter. Next base: position 21,802 of record DASWOQ010000030.1, read on the forward strand.
GCGTTCGTAAGTCTCACGTGTGACGCGTCAACGTCGGAATGAGAGCACCTTGCGTTACCTGTTCCCTCAAGCGGCCACTTCGTCCATAGCCTCCAGCACACGATGCGGCGTGACGCAGCGATCAGCGAGAATCCTCATGCTGGTGTAGCTGCGCTTGATGCACTCACCGAGATGGGCCACTTCATCCGCCGCTGGCGCCATGCCCATGAGTGTACAGACTATCTCCAAAGCCTCCCACGGATGTGTGTCGTCGTAGGCGGCATGAAGTTGCAACCAGCGCAGCGACCCGGCACGGATCTTCGAGGGGAAGCTCTCGGCGTAGCTCTGGCTCTCGTAGATGATCTGCGACCACTCGCCGGTGGCGCCTTCCACGGCGTAGTTGGTCGCCGCGATGCTGGCGGCCAGCGTGTCGCGGCTGCTGACGTCCTCGCACCAGTTGGCCAGCGTTTCGGTGCCATGCGGCGCGACGCCGTGAAGGACTTCTTCACGAGGAATGCCTGCGCCTTCGGCCCAGTTGAGCCAGTATTCGGCATGGTTCTGCTCGACGCGGATGTTGCGTACCAGCCAGCGACGGGCAAGATTGTCGCCGGCACTGCGGCCGAACCGGGTCTTGAGCAGGCTCTGCGCCATATAGGCCGGGAAGCGTTCGATGACCGGCCAGATGCCGACCATGAAGTTGACGGTACCCTCCCTTCCGAGGGTGCCGTCCTTCATCCGCTCCCACAGCTCGTGGGTCACGACACTGCGCTTGGTGCTTTCGCAGTCGGCGACCATGTCCTGCGCCCATTGCGGGTAGCTGGTCAGTTCGGTCAGTGGGCCGGTACGTTCAAAATGGGTATGCATGTAACTCTCCTAGGGGTTCGAGGCATTCGGTTGGTTGCTGCTTTGCTCGTCCGGCACAGTGGAATGACTGCTGCCGGACGTGATCCGGCACCGCATGCGATGCCGAAAAACCCTGGATTCGTGATGGCGGTCTTGGGTTCGCGTCGTGGACAGCTGACGATCCATCGCGCCGGCCTCCATGCCGTCGCGTGCTCCGGACGGCCAAACCGCCGTGCTGCAAGTGACGAAAAGCGTAACGCCGTTTGCATGACTCAGACAGGTGGCCGCGCGACTGCCCGTGCGCCCTGCAATCGGAATCGGAATCGGAATCGGAATCGGAATCGGAGCTTCGACGTCGCGCCTGCAGGCATGCGCGTCATGCCGAAAGCCTGCTGTCACCCTGCCACTGTCGCGACAACTTTGCCCTCCCACGCAGCTGCGTGAGTTCCATCACCGTCTGAAGGCGAACGATTCGGTATCCCGGCCTGCACGCTTGCCATGCCTGTTGCAGGGCCTGTACTTCATCGGTCAGAAATTTGAACCGCGCGGACAACTATATGCCTGCGGACTGCGCGGCACTCATGCCAACACCCGCAGCCTGCATTTCCAATGCACTGGCCGCGCAGACATGGCACGTGCTGAAAGCGCATGCGCAGCCGCTGGTGGACAAGATCGGCCGGCGCGACGCGAACCTCGACGTGGAACTGAAGGGACGTGGAACTGAAGGTCAGCGGCGTGCAACCGGACCTTGGCGGCGGAACCATCGTGGTCGATGCGGTCAGCTACGAACTGCACGAAACCGGCGGCGGCACCATCGTCGGCCGCGTGCAGGTAAAGGGCCAGTGATGACCAACGCGCGGCGTAGGCCCTCCCAAGCACGCTGATGTCCATCGCTTCCAGCACTGCTTTCAGAGCGCCATGCCGCGCCACGGCCAGCATCGCGCAAGCGTCGAAGCTGCCGCAAGTGTGAGCTCGAAGGTGAGCCGTGTGTACTGCGGCTCGTCCAGGCCTGAGGAGGTAACGCCGATGCAGAAGAAGCACGCATCGAAACCGGTCGACTGCATTTCGGCATCGCGGTAGTCGAACAGGTCTCCGTGCACCAGCTGGTGCAGCTTGGGGCTGCGACTGGCCGGTGGCGGTGCGTCCGATGGTCAGTATGCGCGAGATATCATCCGCGAGCAGGCATTCGCGCAACGCGCCCTGACCCACCATGCCGGTGGCACCGAACAGCAGAACATTCATGAGGCGGGAACCTTGCGGTGGTCACGGCTCCCATCCTGCCATCGCTCGACATCGCGGGAGGTTTGGATGCTCGCGAAGGGCGAGTAGCATTCGATGGCCCGCGCCATCGGGCAACTTTCCAGGTGCGTGCGGGACAATGACCTTCCGCCACACCAGCCATCGATGTGCGATTGTCCGCCCGCTTTTCCCGAAGGTGCCCGACATGAAGTTTCTCGCTGTCCTGCTGCTCTGCCTGCTCGCACCGGTGGCCTCGGCGCAGTCGCTCTACGACTACGAGCAGCAGCAGCCACGTTGGATCAGTCCCGAGAACCGCATGGCCACGCCGGGCCGTGGCGCACTGGAGAATCGCGGCGCCAAGGGCCATGCGTTCGACTCGATCGCCGCCGGCCAGTCGCTGGAACTGGGCCGCATCGACGGCTCCGGTGTCATTCGCCGCATCTGGATCACCATCGACGACCGTTCGCCGCGCATGCTGCGCGCACTGCGGCTCGAAGCGTTCTGGGACGACGCAAAGACACCGGCTGTCTCGGTGCCGCTGGGCGACTTTTTCGGTGCCGGCCTGGACGGCGTCAAGGCCTTCCAGAATGCATTGTTCTCCAGTCCGGAAGGCCGCTCGTTCAACAGCGTGGTGCCGATGCCGTTTCGTCGCAGTGCGCGGCTGGTGCTGATCAACGATTCGCAGGCCGATCTCAAGAGCGTCTTCTACGACATCGACTACACGCGCGAAACCGTGGGCAGCGACGTGCTGTATTTCCATGCCGACTGGCATCGGCAGAACCCGACCACGCTGGGCGAGGATTTCCGCATCCTGCCTGCGGTGCGTGGCCGCGGCCGCTATCTCGGTGCCAGCATCGCCGTGATCACCGACCCCGCCTACGGCGACACCTGGTGGGGCGAAGGCGAGGTGAAGGTCTTCCTCGATGGCGATACCGAACACCCGACCCTGGTCGGTACCGGCAGCGAAGACTATGTCGGTTCGGGCTGGGGCCTCGAACCCTTCGTGCAGCAGTACCAGGGGGCGCCGGTGGCCGATCCGAAAACGCGGCATTGGTCGTTCTACCGGTTCCACATTCCCGATCCGGTGTTCTTTGCCCACGGCTGCGAAGTGCGGCTTCAGCAGATCGGTGGCGGACCGCGGGCGACTGTTGTTGCGCTACTGAAGGCCGGCGTTCCGTTGAAACCGGTGACGTTGGATGTCGGTGGCCGCACGCAATTCATCAAGCTTCTGGAAGACGGCGGCCATGTCGAACCGGACAGCCCGAAGGCACCCGATGGCTGGCTCAACTTCTATCGCCGCGACGATGTCGCCGCCACCGTCTACTACTACCTCGACCGACCCGATTCGCCCTACGCGAAACCGCTGGCGCCGGTAGCGGAACGCATCGCGGGCACCAGCACCGACGCGAAATAGACGGCCGGCAATGCCAGTGCGTGTGGACGCAGGCAGCCGCTCCATGAAGCGGCCGCACACCAGCCATCGCGGACAAACCGAAGTCAGTGCTTCTTCGGTGCTTCGTGCTTCGCTTTCGTCCGCTTCTCCGGGGCGCCGTCCTTTCCTGACTGCTTGTCGTGATCGCGGGAATCGGCGACCTCCTGCTCGAACTTCGCGTTGCGCTTCTCCGGTTTCGACAGACTGCCGTCGCTTGCACCTTGCTTGCTGTGCTTGGCCACTTCGTTACTCCGTTCAGCCGCAATGCGTCAACCTTTCGCTCTCGTCTTCGCCGCTTTCTTTGCGGCCGACGATCGTCCGGCTGCGCCCTTGGTCTTTGTCGCCTTCCTGGCTGCAGTCGATTTCGAACTAGCGGTGCGTTTCGATGCGCTCTTTTTAGCCTGCCTCGAAAGTGCGCTCTTCGATACTGCGCCATGTCCCTCTTTCTTCGATGCCTTGGTCATGGCCTTCGAGCGCGTGGCGGATGGCTTCTTGTGCGTATGCGAAGCAGCCTCGTCGGATGTCGCCTTCTTGCGCGTCGACTTGCTGGCGGTCCTCTTGACCGGAGCCTTCACGCCCGCACGGCGCGCCTTGGAGAAACCGATCGCTATGGCCTGCTTTGCCGACTTCGCGCCGTGCTTGCCCTTGCGCACGTGTTCGATTTCCTCATGCACGTATTCGCCGGCCTGAGTGCTTGCGGACTTGCCTTGCTTCTTGTCCTTGGCCGCTGCCTTGCGCGTTTTTTTCGGGCATGACGCACTCCTCTGCGAATAGCTACGCAAACGTATTCCACGGTGCGTGTCGACAGGCCGTCAAATGACATGACGAATACCGGCCGATAGCGATGTCATCGCCATGCAACCGCGCGCCCTGAACACGTCTCTGTATCCACAAGTCCGATAGCTCGCGACGACGCCTGCGCTTCTGGCGCAGTAATCGAACACGTTTGCCATCCCTTTCAAGCCGGTGTCCATGCGACGGCCGCGGGATCGCTTGCGCCCCATCCGGAGGCACCGCCATGCGCCATATGATTGCCGTTCTTCTCCTGCTTGCTGCACGGATCGCGACCGCCGCTCAACCGACGCACTATGTATCGATCGTCAACAATGCCTCGGCCGACATCGAAAGCATCGAGCTTGTTTCGACCGACGGCCATGCGTCCACCATCGCGCGACACGATCGACTGCGCGGCGGCGATGTCACGATGCTGGGTATTTCCGGCGCTGGCGAATGTCGGCGCGACCTGCGCCTGGCATTCGCCGACGACCGTCGCGTCATTGTCCGCAACCTGGATGTCTGCCGCGATCGCCAACTGCACACGCGCGAGCTCTACATGACTGTCCTGCGCGCAAGAGATGCCGTTGACCGATCCGGATACGCGGCACTGGCCGCACCCGGAAACGACGGGCACTGACACGTGGACGTTCAGCGCAGCGGCGTGAATCCATCCACGCTCCATGCCTAGCTGCCGACGCCATGGTGGACGAAGAACAGGCCCGATGGATCGTATTTGCGTTTCACTGCCGCAAGCCGCGGATAGTTCGATCCCCAGAACGATGCCTGCCATGCCGGCTCGAAGTAATTGCTTTCGGACACATACGAACCGGCGTTCGGTGCAACCTTCAGCAGTTGTCCATAGCTCTGGCAGCCTCGCGTCGCGCCTTCGGCAAATCCGCACCAGACCTGGGCATGCCTGCGAAGGCAGGCGGACCATCCGCGCCACACATCGCCAAGGCGAACGCACCCAGCATGTCGGGGTTGGTCGCGGTGTCACGCGCCGCAATCAGCGCGTCATCCGGGGCGCCCGCAAGCTCCTTGTTGAAGTGCAACGCGAATTCCCATTGCCGCGTGGCAGCGAACATGGCGTCGACCAATTGCGACCTTGAGCTTCTCTCAAGCAGCGGGGCCGCTATCTACGAGAAGGCGTAACCATGCAGGAACCAGCCGACCTTGCCATGGTCGCCGGCCCTCACAATGTGATCGCGCGGCGCGCCGGAACGGTCGTCTTCAACGATCGCGAATGGCGCGTACTTTCGATAGAAATCGGCGTCCCAGAAATGCTCCGCCGGAAGGTCGAGGATCTTCATTTCTTTCACGATGCTGCAATCGCCGCTTGAGCGCACCCCGTCGAGGAACGGCACCCAGATCGCCTGTGCCTCGGTTGACCCAGGGCAAGCCGAACGAGTCGCTGCATTTCAACTTCAACATACGCAGCTTCGACGACGCGGCCTGGAAGACGACACAGACCGCCGGCACATTCGTCTACATGCCGTACGAGGATGCCAGCGAATTTTCCAGCATCTATGGCTACCAGGACGACGTCTACAAAGTGCAGCAGCAGGCGGTCAACGACATCATCAGCGCGGCGGCCGTGGTGATCACCAAGTCGAACGGGGAAAAATCGACGCCCCCTGAAATACAGACGATGATCGACCGCATCGGTATCGCCAAGATGCGGCTCATTTTCCTGGGCAGCCTCGTCGATGGCCTCGACAAGACGTACAAGCAATATCAGGCAAAGCATCCCTGACCCCAGGCATATCCGGTCCCTCCTTGATTCCTTGTCGCCGATTCGAGGTCAGCGCGTGCCTGCATCAGGCAGGCGATACGCGATCACGTAGTCACCCGGCGGCGTTTCCATGAAGTGGTGCCCGCCGGCCATGATCACCACGTACTGCTGGCCGTTCGCTTCGTATGTCATCGGCGTGGCCTGCCCACCGGCGGGCAGCACGTCGCTCCACACGACCTTGCCGGTCTTGATGTCGATGGCTCGGATCAGGTTGTCGGTCGCCGCGGCGACAAACACCAGGCCGCCGGCGGTAATGATCGGGCCACCGTTGTTCGGCGTACCGATGTCGAACGGCAGGCCGGTCGGCAGGTGGAACGGGCCGTTCGCGCGTGCCGTGCCCAGCGGCCGTTGCCAGAGCAACTTGCGCGTGTGCATGTCGATCGCGGTGATCATGCCGTACGGCGGCTTGTTGCACATGAGCCCGGTCGCCGCCACGCGGAACGCGTTGACCACGATGCCGTACGGCGTATCCGCCATCGCACCGTTGCCTTCGGCGCCGCCGCTGCCCGGTTTGTAGGTCGGGTCGTCGATCGACTTCAGGTCCATCTTCTGCGCTTTCGCACGGGTGATGAGCTGGTCGTACATCGGCGTGTTGTTCCAGTTGGCGATCAGTACGCCGGTGGCCGGGTCGTACGCCACGCTGCCCCAATCGCTGCCGCCGTTGTAGCCGGGATATTCGATCCACGGCTTCTTCAGGCTCGGCGCGGTGAACTCGCCCTGGTAGTTCGCGCGGCGGAACTGGATCCGGCACCACAACTGGTCGATCGGCGACATGCCCCACATGTCGCTTTCCTTCAGCTCCGCAAAACCGAGGCGCGGCATGCCGGTGGACCACGGCTGCGTCGGTGCGCGCGGATCGCCGGGAATGTCGCCGGCCGGCGCGGGCCTCTCTTCCACCGGCGTGAGCGGCTTGCCGGTACGGCGGTCCACCACGAAGATCTGCCCGCGCTTGGTCGGGATGACCAGCGCGGGCACGGTCCCGTCGGGGCCAGGGAAATCCATCATCGTCGGCTGCGAGCCGATGTCGTAGTCCCATACATCTTTATGCGCAGTCTGGAACATCCAGCGCGGCTCACCGGTTTTCACGTCGAGCGCGACGATCGACGACGACACCGCATTCTCCGCCGGCGTGCGCATCGCGCTGTAGTAGTCGGCGGCGGAGTTGCCGGTCGGTACATAGACCAGACCCTGCTCATCGTCACCGGTCATCGCGGTCCATGAGTTGGGCGTACCGCGGCTGTACCACTGGCCCGGCGCCGGCTCGCCGTGATCGTGCGGGCGGTTCACGTCCCATGCCCACAGGAACGTGCCGCTCTCCGCGCTGTAGCCGCGGATCACCCCGGAAGGCGCCCAGCGGCGCTGGCCGTCGAGCACTTCCTGGTTGGTGACGATCACCCCGTTGACGATCGGCGGCGGCGCGGTTTCGGCGACGAAGCCGGGCACGGTCTTGCCCATGCCTTCGAGCAGGTTCACTTCGCCGTGCGTGCCGAAGTTCTCGCACAGCTTGCCGGTGTCGGCATCCACCGCGATCAGCCGCTCGTCGATGGTGGCCTCGATGATGCGCTTCGCACAAGGCTGGCCCGGCGGCGTCGCAGCCGATTCGTAATAGGTCACTGCATGGCATGCCGCCGTGTACGGAATGCTCTCGTACTTCACGCCAGCATCGAAGCGCCAGATTTCCTTGCCGGTGGCCGGATCGAGTCGGGCCATGTTGTTGGTCGCGGTGCACAGGTAGATCGCGTTGCCGATCTTGATCGGCGTGGTCTCAGCCGCCCATTTGTTGGTCTTTCCCTTGGGCGGCAAGTCGCCGGTGCGATAGGTCCATGCCTTTACCAGTTTTCCGGCGTTGGCCGGCGTGATCTGGGACAGCGGCGAATAACGCGTGGCATGGTTGTCGCGGCCGTAAGCGGGCCAGTCGCCGTTGGCGGGCGTGTTGCCCGGTTGCGACGCCAGCGCCATCGGTGCCGTGACGGAACCCGCCGTGCTTGCGGGCGCTGGCGGCGTGTCCTGCGCGAACGAGGGAAACGCGGCACCGCCCAGTGCGCCAGCGAACATCAGCATGCAGGTCTTTTGGAAGGTCATGATCAGGCTTCCCGCGACTGGAGGTGTGCGCGGCGTCGCATGCCGGGCAGAACGGCAAGCACGCCTATCGCGACAAGCGTCAGGCCAAACAGACGTGGCACCAGCGGCCATGGGTCCAGGCCGACTTCCCATAGCGACCAGGCTGCCGTCCCGAGCCAGACCACGAAATAGAGACCGGCGCCCCAGGTCCGGTGGTTGATCATCGCGAACCCTGCGATCACCAGCCCGAGCCCGGCAAATACGTAATACCAGGAACCGCCCAACGCGATCAGCCAGATACCGCCAGGAACCAGCGGCAGCCCAATCACGATGATGAACACCGAAAGCACCACGAGACACCAATAGCTGGCGCCGCGTTTCTGACCGTTCTGTTCCATCCTGTTCTCCCTGTGGTGCCAAGGGAACGCGCGCTCGATGCGGCGTTCGGCCATGCGCGAATCTCCAACGTTCCACCGCGACCGCGACATCAGCCGCTATGGTCGATGCCATCGCCGCGGACTATTCAGCCAGAGGTTTTGTGAGGCTTGCGTATGCGTCTGCATGAATCCGCCAATGCCTGACGAGAATCGGCCTGACGAAGATCGCGACACGAGAACTTGCAAGTCCTCTGATCGACCCATGCAACCCTTTTGTGCCGATTGGCATCTCAATCCACGAGGGTTGCCGTGCGACATGGCCACCATGCCGTGGAATCTTGCCGAAAGTCATGTATCGCTCCAGCCAGGGCATCCCTTATAAACATCCATACCACGTCAAAGTCGCTGCCCATCTGGAGTCCACCATGCGCAAACCGATCACCGCATTCCTGCTGCTCATGCTTCCGCTGGCTGCCAGCGCCGCGATGCCCTGCAAATTCACCGCGGTCCGCAATGCGGACATCGACGCCGCCGGCCTGAAGAGCCTGCTGCTGACCCTGGGCTCGTCGGATCTGGATATCCAGAGTGTGCCCGGCCTCGGCAAGGTCGAGGTGCGCGGCACCGCATGCGCCTCCGAGGAGTCCTGGCTGCAGAACCTGCAGCTCGCCAGCAACCGCAGCGGCGATCGCGCCACGGTCGACGTGAAGAACGACCACAACAGCATGACCATCAGCCTGTTCGGCTCCAGCTACGCCTACCTGAAGCTGCAGGTGCGCGTGCCGGCAGCGCTGGCCGTCAACGTCGACAGCGGCTCCGGCGACGTTGATGCGAGCAACCTCGCCTCGCTGGATTTCGACTCCGGCTCGGGTGACCTCACCGCCGACCACATCAGCGGCGCGCTGTCGCTCAGGCTCGGCTCCGCCGATGCCAAGGTCCGCCAGGTCGGCAGCGTGCACCTGCACGAGAGCGGCTCGGGCGACGTGGAGGTCGACGGCGTGCAGGGCGACGTCAGGGCCGATGAATCCGGCTCCGGCGACCTGAATTTCAGGAACGTCAGCGGCAGCGTCAGCGTCGGCGAAACCGGTTCGGGCGACGTCACGCTCAATCACATCGGGCGCGATGTGGAAGTCGGCAGCACAGGGTCCGGCGATGTCAACGCCGACGGTGTCGGCGGCAACTTCACGGTGCGCGACAGCAACAGCGGCGACGTCGTCTACAACAACGTCAAGGGCAAGGTCAGCGTGCCGAAGAAAGACGACGACTGAGCGACGGGCTGCCGAGGCAGCCCGCAGGTCAATGGCCGGTCGAAAACCCGATCACGTCATTGTCCAGCGGCATCTCGCGCCGGTGCATCCCGGATGCAGCGGCGGGATGGAATGTCGCGTCCGGGTCGATCGCCTGTTCGACCGACCACTTGCCCTGCAGCGTGAATGCATCGAACACGAAGGGGATGCCTTCGGACCCTTCGAACGTGGCTGCATCGGAAACCTGAAAATGCAGGTGGGGACCGCCGGTATTCCCCGACTGGCCCACATGTCCCAGCACTTCGCCGCGGTGCACTCTGTCGCCGGCTTTCACTCGCACGCTGCCGCGTTGCAGGTGCGCGTAATGGACGAATACGTCGGGCGCCAACTGCAGCACCACGTAGTTTCCGTAGAGACCGTCCGCAGTGAGCGAACCCGGCTCCGACTGCGGCGCCAGCGGCTTGTTGTCGACGGTACCGTCATGCGCACTGCGCACCACGCCATCGGCCACGGCCAGCACATCGGTTCCGAAACCGAACCAGTCGGCGTGTTTCGACTGCCGCAACTCGCCGGCCCCTGCCCGCACGGCGTGTCCATCGGCATCGACGCCGATCAGGTCGAGCGCGTAGCGTTGCGGTATCGTCAGTTGCCCATTCACCGCCACCAGGCTGCCCCAGTGGTGCGAATGCGAGTTCCCCGGACCCTCGGTCGCGACCCAGCGGCCATGCAACGGCGCGCCAAGTACCACCGACGGCCTTGCATTCACCTCCACGCGCGCGCCATCGACGCTGGTGACGCCGGCAGTGCCGGTCTCGAATTCGAGACGGTGCCGCAGGAATGTCGGAGCCGGCTGGTGCGCCGGAATACTCAGCCAGATGAAGACGATCGCCCGTGCGCCCGGCTTGATCGAAAGATTGGCGCCCGGCTTGGCATCCTCCGCTGCATGTGGATAGACCATCTGCACGAGCGTGGTGCCGTCGAACGTCGCCAGCGGCACGGACGAGTTATCGGAGAAGACGCTGACCCGACGCAGGCGCAACACGCCCGTATCGCCATAGAAGTTGGAAACGTGCAGTTCGTAGGCAAGATGTGCGAGCCCGTCGCTGCCGACCACGACCTGGGGTGGCCAGGGGTTGCGCACCTCGACGGGCGCCATGGCGTTCTGGCCCACGGCGCGGCCGATGCCCATCAACAGCAGGAGGGCCGCCGCGAGCAGCAGACTCGACACGTGACGCCGCTGGATCCGCCTGGAAAGCCATCCTTCAGACACGAAGCCCATCGATATTTCCCCGTTGTTTCGACAAGACGCGACAGTCCCCGCCATGGCTCCGCGTGACAGCCCCATGTTGGCGAAAGTACACGAGATTGCGGATCGCCAACACTGCCCGCTGCCGGTGACGCATGACATGTTCGCCTGCGAGAAAAGAGTGTGCGAATCATCTCAACGCGAATCCAACCCGGAAACGGGGCGAAGGTGCCCTGCTCACGCTGCCACAGCGCAACTCGAGAGGAAGCCGATGCGGGCAGGTTGCGCGCCGTTTGACGCGCACGGTGTACTTCTGGCCCGAACAACTGAGCGGACACACCGAGCGCGTCTAGCACCCGGGCCGTTGAATATGCGCGCCATACGCCCCGGAAGACTCGTGCCGTGAAAAACCGGTGCAGTCGGAAACGCTTCAGTCCTTCGCGATGAACTGCGAACGCATCATGGCGATGTACTCGTCTTCCGAGGTTTCGCGCCGCGCCTTCACCAGCGGTTCGATGTCCTTCGTCGCCACGTAGCGCAGGCGGTCGGTGCCATCGCTGGCGGCTTCAAAGATCACCTGTGCGACATCTTCCGGGGTGGCCAGCCGCGCTGCGCGCAGGCCATCGAACACCTTGAGGGTTCCAGCCAGGAAACGGCTGTAGTCGCCGGGCGCCTCCGGCATGTGAGCGGCTTCGCTGGACATGCGCGCGCCGAACTCGGTGGCAACCACGCCACCCGGTTCGACGATCTTCACCACGATGTTCTGCGACAGCAACTCGTACGACAGCGATTCGGAAAACCCTTCCAGCGCGAACTTGGTCGCGTTGTAGAGCGAGATCATCGGCAGGCCGAACACGCCGGCGCCGGAACTGACATTGACGATCACGCCGGCCTTGTTCCGGCGGAAATGCGGCAGCATCGCGCGCGTCACGTCCATCACGCCGAACAGGTTGACGTCGAACTGCTCCCGGATCTTCGCCCGCGGCGTCGATTCGAACACACCGAACAGGCTGTAGCCGGCATTGTTCACCAGCACATCGATGCGGCCGAAGCGCTCGATACCGGCCGCGATCGCCTGCGCGATGCTGGCTTCGTCCTGCACGTCCAGCCGCGTCACCAGCACGTTGTCCAGCGTTGCCAGCTCGGCACCGGCCGACGGCGTGCGCATCGTGGCGATCACGTTCCAGCCCTGCCCCGCGAATAGTTGCGCGGCGGATTTGCCGAAGCCGGACGAAGCGCCGGTGATGAGGACGGTCTTGCGCATGCGTTCGATCTCCATGGAAAGCGGACACGGTAAGCCCCGCACATCGATGAAACAATCAGGCTAATCTTGCATGCAGTCATGCAGGAATCCGCACAATGTCCAAGGCAGGCCTGTTCGAACTCAACGCGGTGGTGGCGGTGTCGACGCATCGCAGCTTCCGTCGCGCTGCCGCCGATCTCGGCATGTCGCCCTCGGCGCTGAGCCATGCGATCGCGGCACTGGAACAACGCGTGGGAGTGCGGCTGTTCAACCGCACCACGCGCAGCGTGTCGTTGTCCGAGGCGGGCGAGCAATTCCTCGCGCGCGTGCGCCCGGCGCTGCACGAGATCGCCGCCGCCATGGAGGACATCAACGCCTTCCGCGACACGCCCGCCGGCACGCTGCGGCTCAACGCGTCCGAAGGCGCGGTGCGCATGCTGCTGACACCGATCGTGTTCGAGTTCATGCAGCGCTATCCGGACATGCAAGTGGACATCGTCACCGAAGGCCGACTGGTGGATATCGTCGCGGATGGGTTCGATGCCGGCATCCGGACTATCGAGACGGTGCCGCAGGACATGGTCGCCGTGCCCTGCGGGCCACCGCTTCGCTTCGTGGTGGTCGGTTCGCCTGCCTATTTCGCTACGCGCAGAAAGCCGAGGTCGCCTGCCGACCTCGCCGCACACAATTGCGTGCGCTCGCGTTACCCGAGCGGCGCCATCTACAAATGGGAATTCGAAAAGCGCGGCGAGGAACAGGCCATCGACGTCACCGGCTCGCTGACGCTGGACAACCACAACCTGATGATCGAAGCCGCGCTGCAGGGCATAGGACTGATCTGGACCAGCGAGTGGAGCGTTGCAGAGCACATTGCGGCTGGTCGACTGGTCCGCGTGCTGGAAGACTGGAGCCCGGCATCGCCGGGACTTTGCCTTTACTATCCCGGGCATCGGCATGTGCCTGCGGGCCTGCGTGCATTTATCGAAGTAGTGCGGGAAATCGCGCCTGTATTGACCAAGTCCGCTCCGTCGAAAAGGAGGCGCCACTGATGCCACGCGCGCACCCGTCGCCCGAGCCTTGACGGATTAACGGCGACATCTCCTTGATGTCGCCTCGTTCAATCTCTCACCTCATGGAAACCCTCCAGTCATGAAAATAGGCGCCGCCGGAAAATTCATCCTTCCCCGGGAACGGCACCGACGGTCCCATGCCGAACCTGGCATTCACTTCACGCCCGTGTTCTCCCGTGATCACTGACCAGGAAGTCGTGCTTCGCCTGTTGGCCGCCGCGGTTCTTGGCGCGGTCATCGGCGCCAATCGCGGTCGGCTGGACTGGGCTGCGGGACTGCGCACGCACATGCTGGTGAGCGTCGGTGCCGCCCTCGCCGTCATCGTGTCGGCCTATGGTTTCGAGCATGCCCTGACCCAGCCGCATGTGGTGCTGGATCCCTCGCGCATCGCCGCACAGGTGATCAGCGGCATCGGCTTCCTCGGCGCCGGAACCATCCTGTTCATGCAGAAGGAACAGGTGATCAAGGGGCTTACCACGGCCGCCGGCCTGTGGGCCGTGGCAGCCGTGGGGCTGGCGGCGGGATCCGGGCTCTACTTTCCTGCGGTGGCCACCACGCTGATCCTCTGGATCATCCTCGCGCTGCTCAAGCCGCTCGAGCGACGTTTCATCCGACCGCGCCGGAAATACACCTCGATACAGGTCGCGCTGACCCGCGGCTCCGCGTTGTCGGCAGTCGAAGCCACCTTGTCCGACTTTCATGCGCCGCTGCACCGACTGCTGCTGAATCGCGATGTCGATGGCATCGACACTGTCACCATCCGTTTCGACGCCAACTTTCCTTCGGACAAGCTGACGCTGATCGCCGATGCATTTCGCAACATCGAAGGCACGGTCTCGGTATCCGTGACCATGGCCGGCCAGATCCTCTAGCCGCTGCGGACGAGGCATTCAGTGCCGCTTGAAATACTGCACGTCGCGCTCGTGCTTCTCGGCACCCTCGCGTGTCTTGAACGTGCCCAGATTGCGCCGCTTGCCGGTGGCGGGATCGGTCTTTCGCGAGTAGAGACGGTATTCGCCGGATTTCAGTTTGCGGATCATGATGACGACCTCCGCCCACGATTCTCGTGTCGCGGGGATCATCAGAAAGTGATCCCCGCGTATGGCGTACGTGGAGGCGACCCGGCCTGAAGCGACACATCAGACACGCGAGCGGAACAGCACCACGCGACGAGCATCCAGGGCACCGACGACTTCCAGCCACGGCTCGCCGGAAATGACCGAGGTGCATGGACCGTACGTGGCAATGCGAATCTGACGGCCCGCCGCCTCACGCCGCAGCCCATCCAGCATGCTGCGCATGACCGCGCCGGTGAACGGCGTGTAGAGGTAGAACACCGTGCCCGAAGAAAGATCGGCCGCGCGTGCGTCCTGCTCGACACACGTGGCCCGCATCAGACCCAGTGCCTCGGCACTGCGCCGGAAGCAATCGACATACGCAGCCTCGCGCTCGATGCCGATGCATTGCGCGGCCGTGCAGATGGCCGCGAGCAGCGGAACGTGTCCCAGCTCGGAACCCAGATCGACGAACACGTCATGCGCGGTCAGGCCGACACGGCGGATCAGCTCGAAAACATGCCGAGCCGGCGTCGGCTGGTAGAACACCATCTCCGATGGCCGGCGGATGCCTGCATCATCGGGCGGCTCGAACTGCAGGACGCCGCTGACCAGTTCGTCCAGGTAGTCATAGCCATCGACAGGCAGACTGTCTTCTCCGGAATCGCCCGCCTGCCCGTGCATCCACGGGGACAGCACATCGGCGCCCGAGCCCTGCCGGATCGCATCGCGCAATCGCCGGTACAGCGCGTCATTGACGGCCTCGAGCTGCACGCGGATGGCCTCGGCCCTGCGGCGGTCGTCGCCATCGAGGACGCAGAGCTCGAGGCGGTCGAGCGCATCGAGCCGTTCGCGCAACCGAGCAGGATCATCCAGCGAACGATCCTGCTCCAGCCGTTCGAGCAGCGGACTCAGCACGCGGTACCGTTTGCAGGGCAGCTCGAAAGCATCAGCCCCTGCCGGGAATCTTCAGCCCGCGCTGCACGGCGGGCCGCGCGAGTGCACGTTCGAGCCAGGCGGAAACGTTCGCGAAACGGTCGTACTCCACCAGTTCGCGCGCCTCGTAGAACGTGATGAGATTGTTGACCCAGCCGATCGTCGCGATATCAGCGATTGAATAGTCGTCGCCCATGATCCACGTGCGGCCGGCGAGGCGGGTTTCCAGCACGCCGAGCAGGCGTTTCGATTCGTTGACGTAACGTTCCAGCGGGCGCTTGTCGGCGATCTCCTTGCCGGCGAACTTATGGAAGAAGCCGACCTGGCCGAAGATCGGACCGATCGCCGCCATCTGGAAGAACACCCACTGGATCGTTTCCCAGCGCTGCACCGGATCGGGCGAAATGAACTTGCCCGACTTGTCCGCCAGGTACATCAGGATCGCGCCGGATTCGAACAACCCGATGGCCCTGCCGCCCGGGCCATCGGGATCGACGATCGCCGGGATCTTGCCGTTCGGATTGAGCGACAGGAACTCCGGCGTGTGGCTTTCGTCCTTCATGATGTCGACGAGATGCGGCTCGTAGGCAAGCCCGGTCTCCTCCAGCATGATCGACACCTTCACGCCATTGGGCGTGTTGAGCGAATAGAGCTGGATGCGGTCGGGATGCTGCGCGGGCCAGCGTGTGGCGATGGGGAAATCGGACAATGGGGGCACGAGTCGCTCCTGCATCGGACAAATGGAATACGGGGATGCTGGCGGATCGCCCAGCACGAGAAAGTGAATTCTCTCAGGCTTGAGCGCCTTGGTGGACGATTCCACGAACCGGCCCGCCAGCCATCCCACGCCGGCCGCCCGCATATAGCCTCGGGCTTCAGGCATAGAGCCATGCGGCCTCCGAATCGGCGAAACCAGCCCTTTCAGCCTTTCGTTCGCGAACGAGGATCGAGCCATGCCGCCTTCGTACACCACGCCCGGCGTCTATGCCTGAGAACTCACCAGCGACACGCACACCATCACTGGCGTCGCCACGTCGATGCTACGAGGTCATCGCCGCCGCATTGCTCAAGCGCGGCTATACCGCACGCATCACCGAGAAGGTCCTGGGCGCCAATTTCGCACGGGTGTTCGCGGAGACTTGGACCGCCGGCCCGAAAACCTGCGCATGATGCCCGGACCGGCGCCGTCCGATGCCGATCGGCGCGCATGCGTCGCCCCGACCGGCCCGAACTTGCAGCAACCCCGCATCACCACGTCACGCTGACCCGATCGCGGATCGTCCGTTTCGGTACCACGACGGTGGCGACGGCGTCCTTCGCGTTCCACTTCCAATGCCCGGCATCGCTGCCGTCGACCGCTATCGCGGCAGGCTTGCTATCGGAATGGATGCGCAGCTCGTACGAGCGCGCCTGCACCTGTCCGTTGAAGGAACCTTTCGCCGGCTCGATCACCAACCGGTGGTGGCCATCGCTGCCGGTGACGTAGTTCATCGGCGTCAATGCGTATTGGCCCTGGTCGTAGGCCAGCGTCGAACCGTCATCTTCGTACAGGTCGAAATGACCCTTGCCGGCGCCGTAGACATTGACGATGAGGTTGTCCAGCGGCCTGGCGTCGGAATAGTCGCTGACGTCCTGCTCGGGAATGATCGAACCTTCGCGAACGAACACCGGCGTCTGGTCCACCGCATAGTGTGCGGTGAAAGTGGTGCCACCGGCATGGTGCTTGCCGCTGAAAAAGTCGATCCACTCGCCCGGCGGCAGGTAGATCGTGCTGTTGCCGCTCGCGTCCAGCACGGGTGCCACCAGCATCTCCTCGCCGAAGAAGTATTCGTGCGAATGGTGGTAAGACTCTTCGACCTCCGGGTGCTGCAGGTACAGCGGCCGCAGGATCGGCATCGAATCCCTGTGCGCCAGCCAGGTGTAGGTATAGACGTAGGGAATCAGTTGCGTGCGCAGGGTGAAGTATTTCTTCATCAGCGCCATGCCCTTGTCGCCATACACCCACGGCATGCGCGTGTTGCCCTCGTGCGGATTGGCATGCGCGCTGTGCATGCGCAGGATCGGGCTGAAGGTGCCGAACTCGATCCACCGGGCGTACAGGTCGAAATCGATCTTCGCACCGTGGAACCCGCCGATGTCGTGGCTCATGTACGGCACCAGCACGTTGCCGCCACGCGCGGTGTAGGCCACTTCATAGGCGAGCACCGGCCACTCCGAGTAGGTGTCGCCAGTGAAGTAGGCCGGGTAGCGCTCGCTGCCCCAGTCGCCGTAGCGGCTGAGGATGAAGCCGCGTTGCGTGGTCGCTGATGGTTCGTCCTTGTTCGATGAGAAATCGTAGAACACCTTGTTGGTCCACAACTGCTTGTTGAGTCCGGGCATGTCGACCGACCCGCTGCCGCCGTCGACCCACCACACATCCACGCCCTTGCGCATCAGCGGTCCGTGCAGGTCGCGCATGAAGATCTCCGCCTGCTGCTGGTTCGACAGGTCGAAGTAGATCCGCCTGGGCGGCTCGACGTTCGTGAGTTCCACCGGCCCGCCGATGATGCCGCTGCCGCGCTTGGCCGGCTCGACGCGCAGCACGATCTCGTTCTTCTGCCCGGCCTTCGCATACGGCGCGATGTCGGTCCAGGTGAGCCGTGCCGGCCAGCGCAGGGCGCTGTGCGTCGCCTCCTTGCCGTTGACGAAGATGCGATAGGTCTTGCCGACCTCGCCCACCGAGAAATACAGCGCGTTCGGCAACATGGACGGCAGGCGGATCGAGGTGCGATACCACGCGACACCCGCATAGTTCTTGTAGCCCTGCTGTTCCCATGGCGCGCCGGTACGGATCGGTTTCCATCGTACGCCGACATGCTGCTGTCCAAACCACTGCTGGTCCAGCCCCTTATCGTGCGGGTCGGTCGCGAATTCCCAGTGCTTCGACACATCCATGTCGAACGACGGCGTCTCCGGCAGCGGACGTCCCAGTGCCTGCAGCGCCTGCGCCGCATGCGTGTCCTTGAACGACAGGATGCTCTCGTCGGTGTTGGCGTAGCCGGGATGATCGTTGAGGCTCAGTTTCACGCCCTGCCCGTGCAGCCAGTCCATCAGCTGGCCGGGATGCGGAATCAGCGGGCTCCAGTCGTAGCCGCCGTCCCAACCATAGTTGTGCCACGCGAAATCCAGCACCAGCGTGTCGAACGGAATGTGGCTTCGGCGCAGGCGCGATACCTCCTCCTGCAGATGCTGCTGGTTGTAGCGCTTGAACTCCGGCTGCGCGGCTTCGGCCGTGCCCGGGAAATACTCGAAATTGAAATCGGTGATCCACGCGCCGAGCACATAACGCGGAACCATCGGAATGGCGCCGCACAGTTGCGCGTATTCCTGGAACACTTTCCGGTAATCGCGATCGTAGGTGAACAGGTACCAGTCCTGGCCCTGCGCCTGCGCACGCGGCGCGATCCAGCGGCGCTGGGCGTTCCACACCGGCGTTACGCTGTCGTCGATGAATGCGTAGCCGCTGCGGCTGACCAGGCCGGGCTTGGCCTTGGGCAGCAGCACCTCGATGCCGGGAATCACATCGTTGACCGGGCTTTCCAGATCCTCGCCACCGGCGAGGTTGGGCTTGCTGATGTTGTCCAGCGAATAGGTGAGCCCGCCCATGTTCTGCGTGTCCACGTCGCCCGGGCGCCAGTCATGTGCACCGCCACTGGGCCGGTTCCAGCTCACCTTCAGGTTGTCCGCGGTGAACGGCCCTGACTTGAGCCGATAGCGCAGGGTCACCTCGCTGCTGGCGAGGATCAGCCAGCCATCCTTCCGCGACGATTGCAGCGGCACCTTCGCCCAGTCGCGTTTCTGCACCACGGCCGTCGGCGCATCGACGAACACACCCGTCGGCGAATACTCCATGCGCACCAGCGAGGGCGTCAGGAATTCGAAGCGCGCGTCGCCGGCGGCAGCGGCGGGTTTGTCCTGCGTCGTGGCACAGGAGACCAGCGATGCCATGGCGATGGCGGCGAGCAGCCATTTCGCGGCAAGGTGGGTGGTGCATTGAAAACTCATGCTGGAATACCCTTGTGGTCGATCGAACGAATGCGATGCCGGGGTTCCTTCCGATGCCATTGCTTCCTGGCGTCCAGCACCAAGCCTACCGCGGCCGGCAACGTTTCGCCGTTAACGCCTTCTCCCTTTGGCCTCGCATTTGGCCATCTCGAATGGGGTCGGCGTCAGGGACTATCCGAGGGACACGGTGGTCGTCCGACCGGCCGCACCGCGGCAAAACGGCTTGTCCTTGATTTCCCGCCGCAACCGGAACCGGTGCGTTTACGGCACCTTCGCAATCTGCATCGAAACCTCGGCATCCCCGCCAAGAGCCTGATCGGGACTTGAGTCGACCTTCAAGGGTTGAAGCCATAGCCAGTCCCTTCGGCGTGGTCAACCATGGCCGGAATGGTCGGCCCACCTCGATCCCCAGCGTGGGGCAACTCGGCATCGAGCAATGCCAGCAGCGTTTGCCAATGGCGTTCGGCAGCAGCGTGGTCGTAGACCGGGGTATCGCGGAACACCCAGCCATGCTTGGCGTCGTGGGTTTCGATCAAGTCGTGGGTTTCGATCAAATGGTCGCCACCGGCGTCGGTCAGTGCATTCTCGAGCCGCTGCTTCATTCGGAGGCAAGCCGGCCGCCGTGATACGACGCCGTGGCGACGATTCGATCCGGATAGGTTCCCGCTGCAGTCAGCGACATCGGTCCACCCATGCAATAACCGGTGGTGCCGATGCCGCCGGGCAGCACATCCGGTTGTACCGCGATGTAGTCGAGGAAGGCGCGCGTGCCGGACATGATCCTGGCCGGCGTCGCTGGCGCAAAAAATTTCTCCATCGGGATCTTGCGCTTCTCCGGATCGCTGAACACCGTGTGCGGATCCATCGGATCGTACGGCCCGGAGCGGCAGAAAAGATCCGGCAGCCACCGGCGGCGGCTTGCCTCAGATCGACGCGGCGAGACGACCGACTTGAGCAATCACCGCGCTGCGCCCGGCATCATCGGCCGACGATCCGGCGTAGTACGCCATCACCAGGATCGGCGAGCGTCGAGGTGGCCACAGGATGGCGATGTCGTTGGTTTCGCCCTGCCCGCCCCGTCCGGTCTTGTCGCCCACCGCCCAGCCGGCCGGAACGCCCGCGCGTATTTCCCCGCTACCGGTGAGGCAGGCTTGCAACCAGCCGGTCAGGCGGGCGCACGAAGCGTCCGACAGGCGACCACCCAGCAAAACCTTCCGTACCGTTTCGAGCATCGCATCCGGCGTGGTGGTATCGCGGACATCGCCGGCACTACCCACGTTGAGTTCGGGCTCGTTGCGATCGAGCCGGGTCACCGAATCGCCCGTATCGCGCGCAAATGCGGTGACGGCGGCGGGGCCACCGATGCTGGCCAGCAGCAGGTTGGCCGCCGTGTTGTCGCTCACGGTGATCGCCGCGTGGCAGAGTTCCGCCACTGTCATGCCCGGCATGCCGACGTGCCGGCTCGTGATGGGCGCATGCGACAACAGCACGTCTTCCCCGAACACGATGCGCCGATCCAGCCGCTCGGCATTCTGATCGACGCGCGCCAGCACAGCTGCCACCAGCAGCAACTTGAATGTGCTGCACATCAGGAAGCGTTCGTCGCCGCGGTGCGTGATGCGCCGGCCATTGCCGGTGTCGAGAATGGCGACGCCGAGCCGCCCGCCATGCCGCCGCTCGAGCGCGCCCAGCCGCGCAACGGCATCGGTTTCGGCAGCCATGGAAAATACCGGAAGCGCGGCGAGTGCCACGGCTCCTGCCAGGGCAGCTTTCAACAGATTTCGACGATGCATGGGTTCACCTCAATGGCAGCCGCGGAGCGCAGTCGTTCATGCTGGCAGCCAGCGCGGCGCTTTGCCTGCCCGAAGGGTGGCAACATCGTGGCCACGTACGCGCGGATGACCCGAGCATGGCGCCGAATGCATGCGGCCGTATAGCCGACAGGCAGCCATCGCCCCACGTACACTTGCCACTTTCCTCGGGGAAACCGCGGTGTCGTTGATCTTGCAAATCCTCGTGCTGCTGCTCGGCGTCGGCGTTTCCTCGCTGCTGGTGCGCCCGTTGCGCGTTCCGCTGCCATTCGTGCAGATCGCAGTCGGGGCGATGTTGAGCCTGCCGCTGTTTGGCGTGCATGTCTCCATGAACCCGGAGATCTTCCTGCTGCTGTTCGTGGCGCCGCTGCTGTTCGTCGACGGCGCGCGCATCCCCAAGCGCGAATTCTTCGCCACCAGCGGGCTCATCCTGGCGCTCGCGTTCGGCCTGGTGCTTTTCACCGTGGCCCTGGTCGGCCTGCTGATCCACTGGATGATTCCGGCGATTCCGGGCGCGGCTGCATTCGCGCTCGCGGCGATCCTGTCGCCGACCGATGCGGTCGCCGTCTCCGCGCTGACCGAACGCGTCGGCATGCCAAAACGCCTGCTGCACCTGCTGCAGGGCGAAGCGCTGATGAACGACGCTTCCGGACTTGCCGCCTTCAACATGGCGGTGGCCGTGCTGCTGACCGGCACGTTCTCATGGACGGCTGCAACGCTGGGGCTGGTCACGGTGGCTGTCGGCGGCGCCACGATCGGCAGCGCATGCGGCCTGATCTGGTCGCTGATCGGACGCCGGCTGACACGCTGGGGCGTCGAGGAGCAAGCGACCAACGTGATGATGTTGCTGCTGCCGTTCGTCGCCTACCTCGCGGCCGAACGGGCGCACCTCTCCGGCATTCTCGCCGCGGTCGCCGCAGGCATCGTGCTCAATCTGCGCGAACCGCCGGAACGTTCGGCAGCCTCGCGGCTTGGCGCCTACGGCATGTGGTCGATGATCGAGTTCATCTTCAACGGCCTGATCTTCGTGGTGCTTGGCCTGCAACTGCCGGCA
Source organism: Rhodanobacter sp. (assembly GCA_036398675.1). Taxonomy (GTDB): domain Bacteria; phylum Pseudomonadota; class Gammaproteobacteria; order Xanthomonadales; family Rhodanobacteraceae; genus Rhodanobacter. The sequence continues at coordinate 44,005 of DASWOQ010000030.1, forward strand.
ATCTTCAGCGCGACGATCGGCGGGTTCTACAGTGCCGGATCATGGCCGGGCGTCGCGCACCTGGCGCTGTACGCATTCGCCGTGGCGCTGTCGCTGATGCTGCTGCGCTTCGCCTGGGTCTGGATCACCGTTCGCCTGGTGGATATCAAGGCCCGCCGCCACGGACGCGGCGGCAGGCTTCCCCGTCGCCGGCTGCTTGCAGCGATGGCGCTGGCAGGCGTGCGCGGCGCGGTGACCTTGGCCGGCGTGATGTCGGTGCCGTTGCTGCTGCGCGATGGCTCGCCGCTTCCCGGCCGCGACTTGATGATCTTCCTCGCCGCCGCGGTCATTCTGCTCTCCCTGTTGATCGCGGCGTTCGGCCTGCCTCACGTGCTGAAAGGCCTGGAGGTGCAGGAAGACCCCGAGATCGAGGAAGAACGGCTGGCCCGGGTAGCAACCGCCGAGAGCGCGATTCGCGCGATCCAGGCGGAAGCCGCTTCAGCGACCTGGGACGACCGCAAGGGAGGCGCAACGACACCGAGCATGGTCGCCGATGTGGTCATCGGCCTGTACCAGCGACGGTTGCAGCAGCTCGGCGAAGCCGCGCAGACCACCGAGGCGCAAGGCGATTCGCGATTGGAACACCACCTGCGCCTCACGGGCCTGCATGCGGAACGCGTCGCGATCAGCCAGCTCCGGCGTTCGCGCAGGATCGACAACGGCGTCCAGGAAAAATTGCTGCGCGACGTGGATCTGCGCGAAGCCGCGATCGTCGGCACCAGACGATAACGGCTTCACGATGAAGCAAACCCGATGAGCGTGACCGTTGCAGGAGCATCGAAGCACATCGCGCCGCCTTTCGCCCACGCGGCCTACCGATTGCAGCGTCGGCCATAGTCCTCGAGCGTTTTTCGGACCGGGGCGAGCCAGATGGTGAAACCGTATCGGATGGCACCACTGCCGGCGGTAAGCCATGCGCCCATGGAGCGCGCCGCAAGCAGGCGCGCCAGTTGCGTCGATGTGTATGGACGGCTGGTCACAATGGCTTCGTTGAGAGTGGTGAGGCTGGTGCGCTGTTGCGGCAGCAGCTCCCGCCCATCGAGTTCGAAGAACGGGCGCGCCGCATGCGCCACGATCTTCCTCGCATGATCGGTACCCACCATGTAGTACGAGGTCAGCGTGAGTCCGGCCGGACGGCATTCGATCGTGATCCTGTTCACGCCATTGCGGACGATCTGGTTGAGCGACAGGTACGGCGCACCGGATGAGAGCTGGTAGGTGGCGGTAAGCGGAAGGCGTCCGTTGTTCGCCAGGCCAGTCGCCATCATCTGGTCCGCGCCAAGCCACAGGATGCCGTCGTTCGACGGCGAGGACGCAAGTGCGTCCGCATGGATGCCCATGTCCTTCAGGTAGGCGGCCGTCGTGCCCTGCCGCGCCTTGTCGCCACCTGCCGCTTTCGGGTCAGTCGCGGCGGAAGGGTGCAGGCCGATGCGATCCCTGCCGGTCGGCGCCCAGCGGTAGAGCCCGCCGAAATACGCATAGGCGCACGCATCCACGCAGAGCGCATCCTTGGGAATCGTCCGCGTGCGCGCGTTACGCCTGGGCGTGCCCAGGTGCGTCACCATCGCGCCCGCACGGAAAAGCCTGCCCAGCGCGAGTCCGGCATCCAGATCGCCGCCCGGGGAACTCAGGTAGATGTCGGATCCCCTCGGAATCTTCCACGAGCGGATCAACGCTTCGACGCGACGCGCCGCATCGGCATCGATCACGCCATAGAGATAGACTTGCGCGGCCTTGGCCGCAGCGAGGGTCAGCTTGTCATCGTTGACCTGGACGGAGAGCTGCTCCGCCTGCGATCCTGGCGAAGCGATCTTCGCACCGCGCCTGGCTTCATGGGCATGCGCCGCCAGCAAGGGTCCCAAGCCGATCGCCAGCAGCCCGGCAAAACGCAGGTGGCGAAGGCGCCGGGCCAGCCCGCGGAAACGTGTTTCGTCAGCGTCGGCAGGATGCACCGTGACTCCCGTCATCAAAAACGCTTACCTTGGCTGGTTCAGGATGTCCCCAGAGTGAATCGCCCCGGCAGCATGCGTTTTCCCGCGACGGAATCCCTGCGGCTTTCTTCGGGCACGAGGGAGCATCGATGTTCATCGTGGTGATGGGTGTATCCGGCAGCGGCAAGTCCACGTTCGGCAGCGCGCTGGCCGAAACGCTGGCGTGGGATTTCCAGGAAGGCGACGACCTGCATCCGCCGGCGAATATCGACCGGATGCGTGCCGGCATCGCGCTCGACGATGAGGATCGCCGGCCCTGGCTGGATCGCATCGCGTACTGGATGCACAACGAGGCCGGGCATGGGCGGCACGGCGTGGTGAGCTGTTCCGCACTCAAACGTGGCTACCGCGATCGGCTGCGCTGCGCCGCGGATGACGTGCGCTTCGTCTACCTGCTCGTTTCGCGCGGCGATCTCGAGCAGCGCATCGGGCAACGGCAGCATTTCATGCCGGCCTCGCTGCTCGACAGCCAGTTGCGGGATCTGCAGGAGCCGGATGCGGATGAACAGGCGTTGACATTGTCCGGACATGGGACGATGGATGAAGCGATCCTGCGCATTCGCCGCTGGATCGACGACCGTCAGGATTCATTGCCGAACCCTTGAGTCCATGCCCGCAGGCAATGTGCGAACGACCGGCTCAACCTTCCGTGCCGGCCACCGCCGCCGGCGCATGACTGGATGCCACGTATACGGTGGTCTTGGCTGTCAACATGGAACCCAGCACCAGCAGGCAGACCAGCGCGCAGGCGGTGAACAGGGTTTGCAGCATCAGGGTTTCGAATTTCATGGCGTTTTTCATGGCGTTCTCCAGGCGTTGAGTTGTTGAGGCTTTCAAGTGTTGGATGGCAAGGGCCATGCCAACGGTTTAAAACCTCGAAAAGCCGCATTCCAGGGCCATTCCCCTCGATGCACCTCAAGCAGGAGCAGGTGTCCGCGGACGATCGCCAGCTTGTCCGGACAGTCGCCGGACGGGCATTCGATCAGCGCGCGCGCACCAGCAAAACGTCACTCGGTCAGGCGGGTCGCTCGACGGCAAGACTGCAGCAATCCCGGGGTAAACTGCCCGAAGCCGCCTGCACCCGCAGGGAGTCTTCAGGCAGCCAGGTTGTTCAAGCGGATCCTTCCCCCACTCGTCCGGCCACACCGGACACGACCGAGGAAACAACGATGCCGACGATCACCACCCGCGATGGAACCCAGATCTTCTACAAGGACTGGGGCACCGGCCAGCCCATCGTGTTCCATCATGGATGGCCACTCAGCGCCGACGACTGGGACGCGCAGATGCTTTTCTTCCTGGCCAGGGGCTATCGCGTCATTGCCCATGACCGCCGCGGCCACGGCCGCTCCACCCAGACCGACCACGGCAACGAGATGGACACCTATGCGGCCGATGTGGCCGAACTGGCCGCCCATCTCGACCTGAAGGACGCCATCCACGCCGGCCATTCCACCGGCGGCGGCGAGGTCGCGCGTTATGTCGCCAGGCACGGCAAAGGTCGCGTCGCCAAGGCGGTGCTGATCAGCGCGGTGCCGCCCATCATGGTGAAGACCGAGGCGAACCCGGGCGGGCTGCCTATCGAGGTGTTCGACGGCCTCCGTGCCGCGCTCGCCGCCAACCGCGCGCAGTTCTACGTCGACCTGCCGACGGGGCCGTTCTACGGCTTCAACCGCGAAGGCGCGAAGGTATTCCAGGGCGTGATCGACAACTGGTGGCGCCAGGGCATGATCGGTGGCGCCAAGGCCCATTACGACTGCATCAAGGCCTTTTCCGAAACCGACTTCACCGACGACCTGAAAAACATCGACGTGCCGGTGCTGGTGATGCACGGCGACGACGACCAGATCGTGCCGATCGCCGATGCCGGCCTGCTCTCGGTCAAGCTGGTGAAGCACGGCACACTGAAGGTCTATCCGGGTTTCCCGCATGGCATGTGCACCACCCATGCGGATGTGATCAACGCCGATCTGCTGGCGTTCTTCCAGAGTTGAGCCGAGTGCCCCGCACCGCGAAGGACAGGATGTCCTCGCGGAATCAGTCGCTCGGGTCCGTCTGGTTGCCTGCGGGCTTCAGCGCGGCCGTCACGTCGTTGACCAGACGCACCAGGCCGCGCATGTCGAAGTTCGGCGGATCGAGCGTCGAGCCCAGTCGTACGATCACCAGTCGCTGCGACGGCACGATCAGCACGCGCTGCCCGTTCATGCCCGAAGCGAAATACGCATCGCCGGGCATGCCGGTGATGGGATGGCTGCCATCCGTGTCGGTACCGGTATTCGTCCAGAAGCCGGAGCCGTAGACGCTGTCGAGCGTCTGCCTGTCGGCATACGCACTCCACGCAGGCAGGATGCGTCGACCGTCGACCACGCCGTCGTCCAGGTAGAGCTGCCCGAAACGTGCCCAGTCGCGCGCCGAGGCATAGATGCGGGTGGACCCGACCAGCGTCTGCGCACCGTCGAATTCCATCAGCACATGCTGCATGCCGAGCGGATCGAACAGCTCGCGGTGCGCGAAACGGATCAGGCCGGCCGCGCCGCCACCGACAGCGTCGCGCAACACGCCGCCGAGGATCAGCGTGTTGCCGCTGGTGTATTCCCATTGCATCCCTGGCGGAATCCGCAACGAGGCCTGCGCGGCATAGGCGGTCGCCACCCGCAGTGCGCGGTCCGGCCGCTCCCACACGATCATCACGGACACCGCCAGCACCCATGCCAATGCGATGACCAGCGCGGCCCGCAGGACTTTCTTGCTACGTTTTGACACGGTCGGTCCTTGCTTGAAGCAGGGGATATCGGCAGTGACCGACCACGCATCATCTCCGGCCTGCTGCCGTGCCGACTCAGCTCGTGTGATCCAGGATGATCTTCCAGCCTTCAGGGGTCCTTTCCCACAGCAGCGAGAACACGCCGTCGTCCCTGGCGGCTTCGCCGTGCGCAGTGCGGTCGAGGTGGAAGCGGCCGGTGACGGCGGCATAACGCACGTCGCCACGCGCACCGGGCAGCAGTCGCACATCGATGGCGGAGAACGTGAGGCGGCCCATCTGCGCCTTGTTCGCGTAGTGCTTGCGATAACTCTCGAGGATGTCGCGGTAACCCTTGCGCACGTTGCTGCCGACGAAGGTGGTATCGGGCGAATCCTTGTAGCCGTGCATGAAGCCATCGACATCGCCGCGGTTCCAGGCGGTCTGTTGCTGGTCCATCACTTGCCGGATGGCGACGGCGTCACCGGACGCGGCTGCGATGCCTGAACCCGGGATCCCGAAACTGGCCATCGCCAGCAAGCCTGCAAGGCTGATCGAAAAACGCATCGCTTTCATCGTTTCCTCCGGTGCAATGGTTACTGCCGCGAGACGCAGGGAAGTGTTCTCGAGAGCTTCGTTCGCTTTGTTCCACCCATTGTGCGTGATGCCATCCATTGTCCTACGAAGCGGAGGTGGGCCGTTCTGGCCCGAACGTCTTCATCGAGTTGAGCGCCGACGACGATTTCGCTTCTTGCACTTCAGGCGGCCAATGGCCGGGCCGATGAACCTGACCGCACCGGTGAGAAATACATGCATGAGGACTCTCCTTCAAATATTCGCTGGAATATGTGAGGCTCATGGCCCCATAAAGCCGTGACGTCGTACCGGTATGGCAACCAACAGGCAGAACATGGCGACCGCGCTGGACGACAACACGCTTGGGCACTATCTGAAGGATCGCCGCACCCGGCTCGATGCGGCGGCGCTGGGCTATCCCATGACCCGCCGCCGCACGCCCGGCCTGCGGCGCGAGGAAGTCGCGCAACGCGCAAACGTCAGCGTCACCTGGTACACGTGGCTCGAACAGGGGCGCGGTGGCGCGCCTTCGGCCGAGGTGCTCGACCGGCTCGCTGCTGCGCTGGCGTTGACGGACGTCGAGCGCGAGCACCTGTTCCTGCTCGCGCAGAACCGGCCACCCGAAGTCCAGCATCAGCAGACCGAAGGCGTGACACCGCAACTGCAGCGCGTACTGGACTCGCTCGAATACTGCCCCGCGTACGTGAAAACACCCGACTGGGATGTCATTGCATGGAACCGCGCCGCCGAAGTGGTTCTGCCTGCTCTTCTGTCGCTTCCCGAAGGACAGCCACAGCGCAACCTGCTTCGCCTGATCTTCGGCCAGCCACACATGCGCGAAAAAATTCCCGACTGGGAAAGTGTCGCGCGCTTCGTCGTCGCAACGTTTCGCACCGAAACCACCCGGGCCGGCGCGAACCCGCACACCAATGCGCTGATCGACGAGTTGAGCCAGACCAGCTCGGCATTCAGGGCGATGTGGCAAGACCACGATGTCGGTACCCACGGTGAAGGCACCAAGCATATCGGGCATCCCACTCTCGGGCGGATCACGCTGGAATATTCCGCCTTCGCAGTCGACGGGAAACCGCATCTCGGCCTGGTGATCTACAACCCGGTCACGCCGAAAGACAAGGCCGGCGTGCAGGCACTCATCGAAAACGCAACGACGTCCGGTTCATCTGCGCCAAGAGAGTGAAGTCGATTCGGCGGCTATTCGACAGTGAAAACAGCCCTCGATTTGCCGCTGTCCGCATCCCAGGTTTCTTCAACGGCGGAAAGAGGAACCGGCCTGGTGGCGATCTGGAGTTTTGCCGGGCCCACCGCATCGAACACATGCCCGATCGCCGCCAGCAGATCGGCCAGCGGAACGCTCTTGATCCCGCTGCCCATCAGCATGATGGCCGAGGAGCGCAACGCGGCGCCGGGCAAGACGATCTCCGAACCGCTCATCGCGCCGACATGCACGAAGCGGACGGGCGTGGCGTCCTCCACCGCCCTGGCGATGGCGGCGATGATGATTTCGGCGCTCCTGCCCCAGAGATAATCGACGACCACGTCGATGCCCTTGCCGAACTGATCTTCGAGCAAGGCTTCGAAATCCCGGGCACCCTGCGGATGCGCGTCCGCGAGGTCGAAAGGAATGACCACGTCGGCGCCCAGCGCCTCGATGGTTTCCAGTGCCGCGCTGTCGCGTCCCGTGGCGATGACTTTCGCGGCGCCCAGGTGCCTGGCCAGTTGCACGGCCAGGCGTCCCGCCGTGCCCGTCGCGCCGTTGACCAAAACGGTATCGCCCGGCTTGATCTGCGCTCGGTTGACCAGCGCCGCCCAGGCGGACATGCCGGGATTGGCAATCGCCGCCACCGTGATGTCATCGAGCCCCTCCGGCAGCTCGATGCAACGCTTGGCCGATACGCGCGTGAATTCCGCCATTGCCCCAAAGGGCGCTTCCGGCAGGATGAAGTAGACCCGGCGACCATCCTGCGTCAGGCCGACGCCATCGGATCCGGCGACCGCAGGCAGGGCGCCGCTGGCGCTGTAGTGCGCGCCCGAGGCACGCGATTTCGTGAACTGACTGAGGGCCGAGGCCCGCACCGAAACCAGTTCTTCGCCCGGCTGCGCCACGGGCATCTCGAAATCGGCGAAAACCGGCGGCTTGCCCGCTTCGAAAATAACGGCTGCTTTCATGGATCACTCCTTGGATGACGGGCCGGATATTACAACGCGCCTGGATGTCTATCTAACATTGTTAGATTAAATCTAGCCGTGTTAGATTCCACTTGCAACCGATGCCGAGGCCGTCCCATGAAAGTGAATCCGGAAATCATCGCCAGCGCGGCCCTGCGCCTGCTCAACGACATCGGCCTGGAAGCCCTCACCCTGCGCAAACTGGCATCGGCGCTGCACATCCAGGCACCCACGCTGTACTGGCACTTCAAGAGCAAGCAGGCGCTCATCGACGAGATGGCCACGCTGGTCCTCGCGGAGGGGACGACCGACCTGCTGCCCGCCAAGCCATCGGATGACTGGACGGGATGGATCGCCACGTTCGGGCACGGACTCAGGAAAAACCTCCTGAAGTATCGCGATGGCGGCCGGATGATCGCCGGCACCCGGCTGACCAATACGGTGTTCCAGGAAACCACGGAGCGCATCGGCTCCCGTCTCGTCGAAGCGGGCTTCTCCACACGGCAAGCCATCATCCTGCTCAGCTCGGTCTACACGTTCACCGTCAGCTTCGTGATCGAGGAACAGGCCGTTTTTCCTGTCCCCGGCCAGCGCTCCCCTGCCTACGACATCAAGCAACGAAACGCACACCTGGATGCAAGGAAATTTCCGCTGCTGCGCCAGGCCGGGACGATTCTGTTCGACCGGTTCGACCAGCGCTACAAAGAGAGCCTGGAGCTGATGCTGCGCGGCGCATCCGTCGGTCTGCCGGACTAAGCCGAGCCGGAACCGACGGAAGCGTGCTGTCGCTTCAAAAGGAACGGCGCCTGGAACGGCATCATGTCGCCGGACAGGCAGAACTCCGGTGCACCCATCTCGAATACGAAGATGCACTCACGCATCCTGCGCGCGGCTGTCGAAAGCCTTGCAGGTATTGGGGCGCGATAGCCGTGTCAATGGCTTTATGCGATAGCCGAAGGTGGTATGGAAGATGTAATCGTTGTGACCGGCATGGCGAATGCCGAGCGCCTGCGAGAACCCGAACGCAAGCGGCGTGCCTCGGCCGCATCGACGGGCAAACGACACGCATCAAGCGACCCGCCGAACACCGTCATGTGGAACGACGACGGCGGCAGCCAAGTCATCTGCACATCGCCCAACTGCGCGCGCATCTCGGCAAAGACCTGCTTCATCGTTTCAAGCTGCGGCCCCGCCTTTCGGCCGCCCGAGCTGCATGAAAACCTCTCACGTTACCCAGGTGCCGTAACTCCAGATCGGCGTGCCATCCAGCAGCAGGAAGTCTTCGTAGCCGAACAGCCTGGTATCGGTGTGCCTGACGACGATCACCGGCTCCGGCAGGCGAAGCCGCTTCGTGAAAACCGCCGCCTTTCCCTGCTCCAGCATCCATCCGATCAGATAGGTCGAATCCTGTGGCAGCTTTCCCGTAAACGCGATGCAGCCATAACCATCCCGCGCGCGGCCGAGCATCTTGAGGAAATCGCGCGCGCGCCCGGAGGCGAGAAATTCCATGCGGTCCAGCTTGCCATCGTCTGCCTTCTCGTTTCGCGCCGCGAGCCGCTCCAGCTCATCGCGCGGCAGCACGATCGTGGCTGCCTGACCATGATCCTCCAACGAGACGCACTCCGAAGGCACGCCCTGAAGCAGATGGACCGTGCGCGTCGCGATGCGCGTGCCATCCGGTTCGACCACATTGCGATCCTGCGCAAACAGGGCCACCGAAAAAGCCAGCGCGCCCATGCCCATCAGTTTGCGGATCATCATGCCCCCTCACATCAGCGGATGGGTAACGAACATGACACCTTCCGATCGTTAGACATTCGCCAGGAACGTCGCGGACGGGACGAAAAACAGCGTCCCGGTAACGGCCTTGCTGAAGTCCAGCAGGCGGTCGTAGTTGCCGGGCGGTCGACCGACGAACATGTTGACGAGCATCTGCTCGATCCGGTCCGGTGAACGCGCGTAACCGATGAAGTAGGTGCCGAACTCGCCCTTGCCGACCTCGCCGAACGGCATGTTGTCGCGCACGATATCCAGCTCCTCGCCATTTTCCTCGATGGTGGTCAGGGCGTTGTGCGCGTAGGAAGGCTTCGCCGCATCGTCCAGTTCGATGTCCGACAGTTTCTTCCTGCCGACGATGTTTTCCTGTTGCTCGACGGGCACCGCTTCCCATGCCTTCAGGTCGTGCAGATACTTCTGGGTGATCACGTAGCTGCCGCCGGCGAAGTGGGGATCCTCCTCGCCGATGATCGCGGCATCGATGGCGTCCTGGTCCACCGGATTCTCGGTTCCGTCGACAAAGCCGAGCAGGTCGCGCTCGTCGAAGTACTTGAAGCCATGTACTTCGTCCACCACCGAAACGGCGTCGCCGATGCGCGACATGATCTGGGTCGCCAGCTCGAAGCACAGGTCCATACGCATGGAACGAATGTGGAAAAGCATGTCCCCCGGCGTGGCGACGGCATGGTGCTGCCCTTTGATCTCGCGGAACGGATGCAGGCCGGCGGGCTTCGGCGAGCCGAAAAGCCGGTCCCACGCGTCCGACCCGAAGCCCATGACGCAGGACAGTCGGCCCTCCAGGTCGCGGAAACCCACTGCGCGCAAGAGAGACGCGAGGTCCCCACAAAGCGCTCGCACCGTCTCCTCATGCCGAGGTTCGGGATTCAACGTCACGACGAGATAGATGGCAGCGCTCGTCAGCTTGGCGACAACCGGTTGCGGAACGACGGAAGACACGATGCACCCCCTCACGAATGTTTTTTGAAGTATGGCCGGTGCCCGATGGATTTCCAAAGCAAGCTGGTGTCCAGCTTCCGTCATTCGGCAATCAACGGCAGCCAAAGCGATTCAAACCTCAGGAAAAGTCACCTGCGGGATCACCGTTGCTTTTCTTTTCACGCAGGCCTGCCCATCATCGCCGGCCACCAAAACATGGGCGCGAAAAAATAGGTGGCCGCCAGCAGTATGCCGGTGGCCGCGACCATGACCGATGCCGCGGCGATCTTCAGCCCGTGGCCTGCACGTGCGTATCCGGTGCGGAGATACAACTCCACGATCAGCAGATTCGGTATGTAGAAGAAAACGCCATCACCACATCGAACACGCCGCGAAAATCGCTGGTGTGGCCGAGCCGGTGCGTCGCCAAGAACCAGAAGCCGTATTCCATCCGGTACAGCCACGAACCGATCGCCAGAGCGAACAGCCTCAAGGCCCACGCGCGATGCGCCGTCGTCTGCCGGGCCCGTCCGTAGCGGTACGTCTGCGCGGCAGCCACCAGCATCAGCACGCCGTAGATGCCGAAGCCGATGCCCATCACGCGACCGCCGTTGGTGCCGGTGAACGCGATGAACAACAGCCCGCCGATACCCGCCAGCGCGCCCGCCGTGACATAGATGCGGCCAAGCCAGCGATGCAGCGCCGGCACGCGTGCGCGCACCGCGCCGAGCAACTGGATAAAGCCCAGCGCAAGAATCGCCCCGCCCGCCGCGAAGTGCACGCCGATACCCGCCGCGGACATCCGTCCCGACTCGCTGTACAACCCGGGCAATGCCAGGTTCCAGCGCGCCGCATGGCCCGCGATCAGCGAGCCGGCGTAGAAGACCAGGATGTAGATGCCGAACAGCCCGCAGCTGATCCACGTGGCGGCCGCCAGCGCCAGACCGCTCCAACGGAACGCGCGCTCGACTTTCACCGTCGTGCCACCCGGCGGAATCTTCGCCGGCAGTACACCGTCGTGCGCCATGTCTTCTCTCCGCCCCCAGACCCCGGAGTCGAATTTTACGCCAGGATCGCGCGCCAGCGGATCTCGATACGGGGGGGCGAGTAGCATTGCATTGGCCGCGTATTCTCTCCGGAATTTCAGCTGCGCCTTCCATCGCGACAGAGGAAAACCCGCGTTCACGGCAATCGGCCATGCTCTTTTCAGGGGGATGAAGGAGAGGGACTGAGCAGGGCCGTGCCGCGAACAGCCACACGGCAAGCTCGCAGCTATTTCTTCGCCTTGATGTCGATGCCGTCCGTTCTCGTTCGTCGTACAGAAGAGGATTGCCGTACCGGCATCCCCCAGCAACCAGAAGAACATCATGTCCTATGTCGATGGTTTCGTGATCGCCGTGCCCAACGCCAAGCGTGAGCAGTTCATCGCGCATGCCAGCACTTTCGACGCCATTTTCATGGAGGTCGGCGCCACGCGCGTGGTGGAATGCTGGGCCGACGACGTGCCCGACGGCAAGCTCACCGATTTCCGGCGTGCGGTGCAGGCAAAAGACGATGAGTCCGTGGTGTTCTCATGGATCGAATGGCCCGACAAGCCCACCCGTGATACCGGCATGGAGAAAATCATGGAGGATCCGCGCATGCCAGCCGCCAGCGACATGCCCTTCGACGGCAAGCGCATGATCTTCGGCGGCTTCGCACCGGTGGTCAGTTTGCCGGGCTAGCTAAAGCGGGACGGCTCACTCCGTCCTGTTTCGATCCAGCCGGACGGTGCACCCGAAGCGCTGTGTGTTCCGACGGCACAGGTGCCTCAATGGAAATAGTTGTTTACATACAATTATTGTGTAAATACAATTATTTCATGAAAACAACTCATACACCCCTGCGACAGATCAAGCCGCGCCCAAGCCTGATCCTTGCCATTTGCTGCCTCAGCCTGCTGATGGTTGGGATGGATGCCACGATCGTCAACGTCGCGCTTCCCTCGATCCACCACGATCTGGGAGCATCGATTTCCGGACTGCAGTGGGTAATCGACGCCTACACGATGGTGGTGGCCAGCTTGTTGATGATGGCCGGCTCGATGGCAGATCGCTTCGGGCGCCGACGCGTCTTCCTGACCGGCATGGCCGTCTTCATGCTCGGTTCGCTGCTGTGCAGCCTGGCTACGAACATCCATGGTCTGATCGCCTTCCGCGTATTGCAGGCACTGGGGGCCACCATGCTGAACCCGGTGGCGATGTCCATCATCGTCAACACCTTTCATGAGCCAAAGGCACGCGCCCGCGCGATCGGCATATGGGGTGCCGTGGCTGGCGTCTCAATGGCGCTGGGGCCGCTGATCGGCGGTGCTCTCACGCAAAGCATCGGCTGGCGTTCGATCTTCTGGGTCAACCTGCCGATCGGCGCGGCGGCGATGGTACTGGCGATGCTCTACATACCCGAATCGAAATCAGTGCAGCCGCGACGGGTGGACCCGGTCGGACAGACACTGGTCTTCATTGCACTCGCCATGCTGACTTACGCCGTCATCGAAGGGCCGCATATCGGCTGGAATACGCCGGTCATCGTAGGCGCGTTCACTCTGGTCGCGCTTGCCATCGTGTCTTTGCTGGTCTACGAGCCACGACGGAAAGAACCGCTGATCGACTTGCGCTTCTTCCGAAGCGCCCCTTTCAGCAGCGCCACCGTGATCGCCATCTGCAGCTTCTCCGCCTTCTCCGGCTTTCTGTTCCTCAACACCATCTATTTACAGGAAGTTCGTGGCTACTCCGCATTTCAAACCGGGTTGTGCACGCTGCCGATGGCTCTTGCAACCATCCTTAGCTCACCTCTCTCCGGAAGGCTGCTCGGTACGCATGGTACGCGACCCTCGCTGCTGATCTCCGGTGCGGCGACCACCATCAGCGCCTTGATGCTCACACAGTTGACCGCGACGACCCCGCTGGGTCTGCTACTGGTGAGCTATGTGATCTTCGGTATCGGCTTTGGCATGGTGAATGCCCCCATCACCAACACTGCTGTTTCAGGCATGCCCAAAGCGCAAGCCGGGCTGGCCGCTGCGGTGGCATCCACCAGCCGACAAATCGGCGCATCCCTCGGCGTGGCAATTGCCGGTACCATTGCAGGATCCGCCGGAGTGCTTCGCAACCTCCCTCAAGCAACGCATCCGTTCTGGTGGCTGGTCGTCGGTGGCGGCGCGACCATCGTTTTCCTGGGTTGGCTTTCCAGCACATTGTGGGCCTACGGCACCCGGCGCCACGCTGCGCATCTGCTGGAAGAGGCGCCCTCTGGAGCAGTGGCGTGAACAAGGCAGTACCGAAACAGAGTGATACCGACTTCATCTGGCAAACCCTGGTCGCATGGGTGATGGACAGCCGCGGTGACTGGCGCCGCAGGGTCACCGACGCCACCGGATTGCCCTTCAGCCGGATACGCGCACTCAAGCGCCTCGGCGCCGGCCCGGTGACACTCAAGGATCTCGCGGATGCCATGTCCACCGATGCACCCGCTGCGACCGTCGCCATCAACGCTCTGGAAGACCGCGGCCTCGTCAAACGTTACCCTCATCCTGAAAACCGGCGTGCGAAGCTGGTGTCGATCACGGCCGCCGGCCGTAGCGTCCTTGCCACTACACGTCGGGTTGTCGACACAACGCCCCCTGCCCTGCAGAGTTTGTCAGCCACGGACATCAAGACCCTGCGACGCATTCTGGACAAGATAGTGGCGCATCAGGAATCACAAGCTGAAGACTGATCGAAGAATCGTGTCAGTAAAAGAGGCAGAGACATTTCCAATTAAAAACGTCTCTGGCATCTTTCTTTTGAACCGGCTCAGGCGACACGCACCTCGCCGGGCTCACCGAACCATCGCGACGCGGCCTGAGCAGCTTCCATAAGGTCAGGGACAGCCTCACCGGCCCAGGCGACGATGCCATCGGGGCGCACGAGCACAGCGCTCAAGCCCAGCGAATCCTTGACATCACTCGCGACATACATGATCCGCCCATTCCAGCGGCTTGCAAACGCTTGCAGCGGTGCATGCGCAGCGAAGTCCAGCAACAGGCCTGTGCCGTTGGTGAGGAGTTCGCCGAGTTTCGTCCCGTCGACCAACTCGAAGTCGGGCGCGCTGCAGCCCACCAGCGGGTGGCTGCCGCCAAGATCGTAGCGGAGGGACACGCCCCACACGCGCCCGGCGAAGTACGTCGCGCCATCGCGCGTGTCGATGAGGTCGCGGATGATCGCTTCGAGCGCGCGCGAATGCCGGCTCGGCCGCATCAGCGCGACCTGGGCACGCGACCAGTCGAGCACCTGCGCACCCACGGGATGGCGTTCGCTCGAATAGCTGTCGAGCAGACCGGCCGGCGCATCGCCACGGATGGTTGCGGCAAGCTTCCATCCGAGGTTCATCGCATCGCCAACGCCGAGGTTGAGCCCCTGGCCTCCCAAGGGAGAATGGATATGCGCAGCATCACCGGCCAGCAACACCCGTCCCTTGCGATATGTCGTCGCCTGGTAGGCGCGATCTGTCCAGGTAGTGCCAGCTTTTAGCGCCGTCAGGGTGACATCGACGCCGGCGACACGGCGCAACACCGCCTGCACGTGTTCGAACGTGAGCTGCCGGGTGCGGTGGAACGCGCCGCCGTCGAATTCGACCATCGCAATGTCGCCGGGCTGCCCCTGCATATACATGCCCGTCGGCGTGTAGTTGCGGCCCGGACGCAGCTTCTCCGGATCGGCGATCTCGACTTGCACGGAATAGCCGGTGAACTCGGGATCGGTGCCGATGAATTCAAAGCCACCGACCTTGCGCACGGTACTGCGGCCACCATCGCAACCGATCAGCCAACGCGCGCGAAAGGTTTCGCCGCCAGCGCGGACGGCCACTTCGTCGTTCGATTGGTCGAAGCCTTCGACACCGACGCCGCGCTGCACCTCGACTCCCATCGCGCCGGCACGGGCAGCCAGCGCGGATTCGATGTGCTCCATGTCAGTCGCCACGTTGGTAATCGGCGAACCCGGCAGACGGTATGACCACTTCGAGGTGTCGATGTTGTCGTAGTCGAACTGGATACCGGCGAAATGCCCGGCCGGACGGCTCGGCCGTTGCGCAGCCTGCCCAGTCGCCGAAGCGCCGCTGCCGAAGCCGACGCTGGGTGGTTGCGGCATCGTGATGTCGTCCAGCATCCCGCGACGATAGAAAGCGTCGGTGCTGGGCGCCCAAAGGCCGCGCATACCGAACGGAAGCCGCTTCAGGGTCGAATGCGGATTCGCAGCCTGCTCCAGCACCAGCACCGAGAGGTTGGCGAGGCGCAACTCGCAGGCGAGAAACAAGCCGACGGGCCCAGCGCCGGCAATCACGACATCATAGGAAGTCGGATGACGATCGTGCATGAACTACTCCTTATGTCGTTGTTCGACCGGAACGGTTCGTCGGTTCGAGAACCACACGGACGAACAATGGACGCCCCGGTGGCGTCCGATGTTCGTCCGTGGGGATCTCATGCACGAGGCAGAGACCAGAGCTTTCGGTTTCGAAAGGACTTGGGCTTACCAAACCAAGTCTGCCTTTTTCGACTGGGCGAATTTAGCACTTCATATCGCAAGCCGTGCAAACGCTTTTGCAAAGAAACCGGGGCTGGATGCAGTTTCTGCAAAGTCGACTCTAACCTCGGCTTTCCAAAAGAATCGGAGACGGCTGCTCCAAAGGTATGGAATTTGACTGCCATCACTATCGCGGCAGTGTAATGTCCTACATTTCCACCACAGCCTGTCGACTGGAGCGGACCTTACCACTCGGCGGAAAAGGCAAGCATGAGGATCAAGAATCAGCGTCATGGAAAAGTGCGGGTGATCGTGGCGCTTTTGCTTGCGGTTACTTCTGTGGCTGGAACTGCGATGGAGGGCAAGAACAGCCCTGCGGCAGCCCTGACGACGCCGTGGACCGCAGAGGCCAAGAACAGCCCCGTTCCTTTGCCGGACTACCCAAGACCGCAAATGACCCGCAACGACTGGCTCAATTTGAATGGCGACTGGGATTATATGAGCGGCCCGGACGCCGCAGATCCCACCCGGAACCTGTCCGCACCACCGAAATTTCCGGCCAAGCCCAGGCAGATCCGGGTACCCTTTCCACCGGAATCGTACCTCTCCGGCGTCATGGAGCGGCAGCCGATCAACATGTGGTATCGCCGCCGGTTCGTGATTCCGGAAACGTGGACCAAGCACAGGGTACTGCTGCACTTCGACGCTGTCTCCTACGCATCGGTTGTCTATGTCAACGGACACCGTGCCGGGACGCACCAGGGCGACTGGGAAGCCTTCGATATCGACGCGACCCAGTGGCTCCACCCCGGACAAAACGAGGTGATCGTCGGCGCTCGGGACACGCACGACGGCAGGCACTCCAGCGGCAAGGGCGCCATCGAATATGGCGACTACACCTTCACCTCGGGCATCTGGCAGACCGTCTGGCTTGAGCCTGTAACTGAAACTTATGTCGGGAGCCTGAAGATTTCCCCGAATCTGGACCAAGCGACGGTTGTCGTAAACCCGCAGATCCGGGGCGCGACAAGCAAAGCAAGCAGGATGAAGGTTTCCGTGCTGGCGAACGGCAAGACCATCGCCGAGCTGACCCAAGCCGGGTCGCAGCCGATCCAGGTTCCTGTCGCCCGCCCGCATCCATGGTCGCCGGATGATCCCTACCTTTACGGTCTCGTGGTGCGCCTGCTGGATGGGCACGGTAACGTGCTGGACGAAGTGCACAGCTATTTCGGCATGCGCAGCTTGTGTCTTGGCATGGCCGCAGGCCAGCTTCGACCGATGCTTAATGGCAAGTTCGTGTTCCAAATGGGCCCGCTGGACCAGGGCTATTGGCCCGACGGAATCTACACCGCACCAAGCGATGCCGCGATCAAACACGATCTGGAAGCCACCAAGCGCCTTGGTTTCAACATGCTCCGAAAGCATGCCAAGGTCGAGCCGCAACGCTGGTACTACTGGGCAGACAAGTTGGGTTTGCTGGTCTGGCAGGACATGCCGTCCATGTGGCTACCCGACGACCGCCCCGATGAAGTCCGCAAGGAATTCGAACGCGAATGGCAGTCGATCATCGAACAGCATGTCAACTCGCCGGCCATCGTGACGTGGGTACCCTTCAACGAAAATTGGGGCGCCTACGACGTCGCCCGAATCACCGCCTGGACCAGGATGATCGATCCATCGCGTCTGGTCGACGGCAATACCGGCTACAACAACGCCCCCGGGTACCGCAAGGCAGCCGGCGATCCTGGGAACAGTGATTTCGAGGATATGCACATCTACGTCGGCCCCGGCAAACCGCCACGCCCGAGCGCCACGCGAGCAGCGGCACTGGGTGAGTACGGCGGCCTGGGCGCGCTTGTTATCGGCCACATGTGGCCAGGCAAGCATGGCTCGTACGCCATGGAGCCCGATACGGAAGCGTTGACGACCCGCTACGAGACGCTCCAGGCGGAACTGTTGCCGCTCGTCGAAAAAGGCGGCCTTGGCGCGGCAGTGTACACGCAGCTGACCGACGTCGAGCACGAGGTCAATGGCTTCCTGAGCTACGACCGACGCGTGGAAAAAATGGATTTTGTGCGAGTGCGCGCCGCCAACCAAGCCGTGCTCGATGCAGCGGAAAAACTCGGCCCAGGAACATGCAGAGCACCCCGCACGCCGTGACGGAAAGCAGTCACCGGTCCGGCCTCCTGCTTTAGCCCTGCCGTCATCGCAGAGAACCATCGAGGCCTGCTGTCGCCCCTTTGCTCTTTACAGCGCATCGGCCTCGATCGCATCCGCAAGGCGTGGGAACACAGGCTTGAAGCCAAGGTCTTCGCGGATGCGACTGCCGTCGAGAGACGCTTCGAACGCGCGCGCGCGCTCCGCATTCGAACCATCCGGTGGCGGCTCGCCGACCGACGCGAACAGCGTGGCAAGATCGGGAACCTCGTCGGCGGAGACGTTGTAGATGCGATACGCAGGTGCGGGTGCATCGAGCACACGGGCGACCGCTTGCGCGATATCGGCGTGATGGGTGATCGACATGCGTTGACCCGGCGGGAATCCACGCATCATCGGGACAACTTCCGCGATGTGCGGATCGCCGTCGCCGTAGACGAACGGCAGGCGCAGCACGCGTACGTCGGGATCGTCGATCGCCAGGAGGAAACGCTCGGCCGCGAGCTTGCTCAAGGGATACGCGTCCAACGGTGCGCAGGCGTCGTCCTCACGGGCAAGGCGACCGCCCCTCGGCCCGTAAACCAGGCCGGTGCTCGTGAAAACAAAGCGCCCGACGGATGCAGCGCGGGCGGCATTCGCGAGGTGCCGCGTGCCCAGGTCGTTGACCGCGTGCGCCTGCTCGGGCGTGGCACCACGGAAGAATGCAGCGCAATGGACCACGGCATCGATGCCGCGCACGGCGGCGTGGAGCGAATCCGCGTCGAGCAGGTCGCCTTCGACAAGCTCGACATGGTCGTCGCGCAGGTCGGCAGCCCGCGTCGCATCACGCACGAGTGCACGCACGTGATCGCCACGCCGGGCAAGGCGTTTGACGAGTCGGCTTCCAACTTTTCCGGTCGCGCCGGTGACGAGTATTTTTTTCATGCGGGAAGCGTAGCGATCGGCATACGGCATGCATTGGAAGAAACGGCCAAGCCTTGCGCGATCGACGCGGCCGTCATCAGAATGGCTGCATGCCCATGAGCTTTCACCGCCATCGCCTCCCGCCAGGCGCATCGACAACGACCGCCGTGGCGGAACTTTCTGTGGATGAGTGCGAGTGCGACCAGCCACGCGTCGCCCTTCCTCTTCCGGAGATACGCCTCGTCGTCCGCTTCGGATCATCGGTTCGCGATGGCCTCGACATCCATGTGCTCGGCGTGCGGGAGAAGGTCTATCGAAAGCTCATCCCAGGCGGACAGCGCAACGTGTTTGCGCGGCTCCCCTTGGACACCTATCGGGCGGTGCTCGGCGTACCTGCCTCGGACATCGCCGGGCACACCGTCGCACTGGAGGATGTGTGGGGCGCCGCTGCGGCACAGCGCCTGCTCGACCGGCTCGCCAGTGCGCACGACGCGGTCGCTGCAGCTTCGATCCTGCAAAGCGCCATCGCCGAACGCATCGCCAGGGCGAACAAACCCGGCGCCCATGCACAGCTCGCCTTCAATGCCGCCGTAAAGCTGGGAAGCGCCAACGTGACGACCGTCGCCGATAGCCTCGGCGTGAGCGAACGGCAACTCCGTCGCGTGTTTCGCGAAGAAACCGGCCTGAGCCCGAAGACGTTCGCCAAGCTGACACGATTCCACCGCGCCCTGGGCGCCGCAAGCGGGAAAGGTGAAACAAGCTGGGCAAGCATCGCCGCCACCGTCGGCTACTACGACCAGGCGCATCTCATTGCCGAATTCCGCGCCATCGCCGGCTCGACGCCACGCGCGTTTCTCGCCGAACTCCGCGGAACAGGCTGATCGACTATGAGTACGCGATCGGAAAAGCAGGCCGTGCCGAGGAGCCAGTAGCGAACGCCGCCATCGTTATGCCATGGCAGCAAGGCGCGCTGTTCGGTTCTTCAGCACCAGCGTCAATGCCACTGCTGCCACGGCAGCCAGTGCCGCAAATCCGTAGACGCTATTGAAGCCCATGCCGGCAACGACCCAGCCACCGAGTGGCCCGACCACGACCATCGCCACATCCATGAACACCGAGAACACGCCGATGGCCGCGCCTCGGCTGTTTTCCGGCACGCGGTTGACCGCCTCCACACCGAGTGCGGGGAATATCAGCGAAAACCCCAGGCCCGCCACCGCCGCGCCAATCGCGGCGATCAGCATGTCGCTGGCCAGCCAGAGCATGGCCAGGCCGATGGCCTCGACCGCAAACGAGACCATCGCCACGCGATAGCCGCCAACCCGGAGAATCATGCTGCCGAACACGAAACGGGTGCCCACAAACATGACGCCGAAAATGCTCAACGTGAGCGCCGCATCCGTCCAGCCGTGCGCGGCATAAAACAGCGTGACAAAGGTGGCGATGCAGCCGAAGCCGAGCGAGCCCAGCGCCAGGCCGATGCCATATGGAATGACTCGCGCCGCCACGCTGCGGATCGACGAGCGCTCGCCGACCGCAATCGCCGTCGCCCGTTTGCGCCGCGCCAACGGCAAGGCGACCAGCATCATCGCCAGCGACACGGCACCGATGGCGGCGAAGCCGAAGCTGTGGGCGATCAGTACGCCCAGCGGCGCACCGGCAGCGATGGCGCCATAGGTCGCCACGCCGTTCCAGGAAATCACGCGCGCCGTATGCTGGTGGCCGACCTGGCCCATGCCCCACGCAATGGCGCCGGTGCCGACGCAGCTTTCGGCGCAACCCAGCGCCAGCCGGGCGATCAGGATCAGGCCCAGGCTGAGTGCGGGCATGGATACGGCCAGCGCCCCCAGCAGCATGAGCAGCCCGCTCACGCCGCACATCGCCAGTCCGGTCATGACCGTGCGCTTGGGCCCCCGCGTGTCGGCCATATGCCCGGCGCGCGCCCGGCTGATGAGGGTCGCGACATACTGCGTGCTGATCGAAAGACCCGCAGTGATCGCGCCGAAGCCGAGCGTGCCGTGCACGAACCCGGGCAACACGGCCAGCGACAGGCCGATCGTGAGATAGGTCGCAAAGGTGAAAGCGACGGTACTGAGGATCGGACCCATCACCCTGAAACGGCGTGGCTCGACAATGGGATGGGAAACAACTGCAGCGGCGTCGTAAGCGTCTGGCATGTGGCACAGTGTGGAAAAGAGGCCTGCAGAGACCAGGCAATGCCTAAGTCTATGCCCCGATGACGCAATGCAACATGAAAGAAAGTTCACCTTGGCCGCGCGGCCTGTTTCCTGCAGGAAAAAAACCAAGGCCGGGACGCAGTTATCGGAAAAGTCGAGGCCGACACCTGTTTTCCGTAGCCACCAAAGACGCCGTAGAAATACGGCAGCTTTTGTTTTTGTCGACCGATACAGGCGTCGATATGCGACGCCGCGGCCTCAGCTTTTGCGCTGCGCCGTATAAGCCTGCAAATGACACCAGGCCATGGCAAGCAAGGGTGCGTCGATGCCGGCTGTCTGCGCGCGCCTCAGCATGTCGCCGACGATGTGCTCACCTTCAATCGGCTGGCCTGACTGGATATCCCGCAGCATCGATGCGGTGACGGGCGAACCTTCCTGCGTCAGATTCGCCATCGCCATTTGCTGTGCGGAGGAAGGTATCGGCGAGCCGATCGATGCCGCCACCGCGACACATTCTCCGTAGAGCCGTTCCATGAAATCGCGGCCACCGGCGGTGCCCACAATCACGCCGACACTGGCGCGCATCAGGCAAGTGGCCGCCGCCAGCGCAGTGAGAAAGCCGTACTTGATCCAGATGTCCTGCCCGATCGTGAGCGAGTATTTGTGCTCCACCTTCGCTCGCGCAAACGCCGTAGCGATGGCGGCACAGCGCTCGCTGTTCGGCGCGCCGCTGCGCTCGCCGAAGGTCACCGAAGCGGGCTTGCCCAGGTGCAGCACTTCACCGCTGGCCGGCTTGGTCGCACTGATAAAGCACAGCCCACCGAGCACGCTCGCCGCGCCGAAACGCCGATCCAGTGCCTCGTAGTGACGCAATCCGTTGAGGATCGGCAACAGCGTGGTGCGTTCGCCCATCGCTGGCGCAATCGCCTCGATGGAACTCTCCAGGTCATAGGCCTTGCAACTCAGCAATACCAGATCGAACGGATCGGCACCGGGCAGTTGCTCGGCCGTGAGATGGCGTACAGGAAACTGCGCATCGCCCAGCGGACTGCGGATCACCAGTCCATCGGCATCCAGTTGCGCCGCGCGCGCCGGCCGCACCAGAAAGGTCACATCCAGACCCGCCTGCGCCAGCCGTCCGCCGAAATAACCGCCGGTACCGCCCGCACCAAGAATCAGAATTCGCATGGATATTTTTCCTGGACTCAAGCCACGACACGCAAGTGCACGCCATCCGCATCGACACCGGAAAAACGCAGCGCCGACATATCGGGAATCCACTCCACGCCCTCGGGGATCTCGCCCGGGTGGCCGGTTGCCAGCGCAATCACCCGCGCACCTGCCGCCTGCCCCGCGCGTATGCCCGCGATGGCATCCTCGAATACCAAGGTCTTCCCAGGCGCGCGCCCCAGACGTCGCGCGCCCTCGAGATAGCCCGCCGGATGCGGCTTGCCCTCTTCGACATCATCGCCGCCGACCATCGACGGCGGCGGCACGATGCCCGTCACCGCCAGCCGCGCACGCGCCAGCTCCTGGTCGGCCGACGTAACGATGGTCCAGCGATCGTCAGGCAGGCTGGCGAGCAAGTCGAGCGCACCCTTGATCGGCACGATGCCATCCGTGCCACGCAATTCGATGTCGTACATCGTGCGGATTTCCAGCTCCACGTCATAACCCGCAGGAGTGAAGCGGCGCACCGAGTCGACCAGACGCACCCCGTGCAACTGAGGCAGCACCCAGTCGAAGTCGACGCCGTGCGCTTCGCACCAATCCTTCCACACGGTTTCGACCATCACGCGCGAATCGATCAGCGTGCCGTCCATGTCAAACAACAAAGCTTGCGCAACCAGTTCCGTACCAACAGCCAAACGCATGGGGTTTCCTTGAATACGAAGCCGTGCCGACCACGCAGGCCAACGGCTGGATGAAAGTCGTTATGCGCCGGCAACGATAGCCTGGGTACATGGGCGAAATGGGAGCAAAGTGTCACAGCAGCACTCGCCAGCGCAAGCCTCGGCACACCTGAAATCAGTGGGCTTGATAGGGCCCGAAGCGCTTGATCACTTCCCGCGTCTGGTCCGCATCGTTGAGGATGAAAACCTCGTAGGTGGCTCCGCCCGGCGCCACGCGAATGACGATGTGGCCGCCGTAGCTCCGATAGATCCGGTCCATGATCGGGCCGATGGCGATGCGTGTTTCCGGGCTCATGCCGGTCGCAAAGACATCGCGCGGCCCGGGATAAAATTCCGGGGACGCCATTCGCACGACGTCCTCTTCCCCGGGCTGCGCCGAAAGCCAGTTCTGCTGGACGATGACCCGTGGCCGCAGCGCCCGCAGGATGGCGCCGTTGGTGGAATCGCGATTGCCGTGGTGATCCAGCGTCATGGCGTCGACCGGCCCGACGACAGCGGCGACCGGCGTTTCCATGTCGCGCCAGTAAGGCTGCGAGTAATCGGGGATGCCGGGAATGTCGCCTCCCGAATAATAGGAAAACTTGCCGTCACTGATCCTGATGACGTTGCTGAAAGGGTTCTCGTCGAAGTGGCAGTCCTTGATCGCGTCGAGCGGGATGTATTGCTGCGTGTCGGCGCCGCGCCCGGTCCAGATCACGCCGCTCGACGCGATGTTCCTGATATGAAAATCGGGAAACTTCTGCGGCTGTTGCAAGCGGATTTGATCGAGCTGCCCCGCATGAAGTCCGACGACCGGCTCTCCATGCCGTTCGCGGTACGCCACCATATCCAGGTAGTTGGCCAGCGATCGGGCGTCGTTGCTGTTGCCTTGCGTGCAGGTCCGAAGATCGACGGGCATCCTGTAATCAGGCGCCGCACGATCGATGAGGGTCTTGATCGGAACAAGGTCGCCCACCTCGGTGATGCCTGCCAGCCGATACGCGCCCGTCGCCGACATCGGACTGGTGGGCAGCACCGTGCCGATATGGTCGGTGTGGAAGTGCGTGATCAAGGCGTAATCGAGCGCGACCGGCCTGCCCGGCGGCGCAAATTGACGGATGTAATCGGCTATCCAATACCCGGCCGAGTGGTCGGCGTTCGGCTCGGCCGGAAACGGCTTCAGCGGGGCCACGGACTTGATGAACTCCGGGTCCGCCTCACCCGCGTCGAGGAGCATGGTGGTGCCATCCGGCATCACGATATAGGCGGCGTTTCCACGTCCGGTGCTGATGTGATGGATATAGAGATAGCCCTCCGTCCATGGCGGCAACGATTTTTGCCCGATAGCGGCTGCCGGTGATTTGGTCGACGCACCTTGCGTAGCGAGTCCGGTGGCTTGGGCCATTTGCCCTCCCAGGGTGACCAGGGCGAGAAGGCCTGCGAGCACCAAGGCGAAGGCTGCAACGACAGCGCGAGCGCCGCGAAACAGGGACAGTTGTGCCATGGGTCAATCACCGCGCGAATGGGAAGAAATGGAAGCGACGCCTCAGCCAGAGGCGCTACGTCGACAGAATAGCTGCGCGAACGATAGCCCACGAACGAACGCTCCACACGTTTCACTATCCATCCGGTCCGTGTGACCATGCCGGAACATCCCAGCCGACAACGGAGGCAAGTCCATGAAACCCATCGGTCAGCGTTTCCTGATGATCTACGCCGGCGTGCTCACGGCGGTATTTGCCGTGACGATCCTGAGCGGCTTTGCGCAGGCGCCACGGAAGCTGTCGCTCGACCAGCTGGACGTGCAGCGCATCAACCTGCGCGAGCCCGACGGCACGCTGCGGCTGGTGATCTCCGATGCTTCCAGCGCGCCGGGCATCATCATCAAGGGTAAGGAATATCCGCACCCCAACCGCAAAGCCGCCGGCATGACCTTCTACAACGACGAAGGCACCGAGAACGGCGGGCTGATCTTCGGCGGCGAAAAAGACAAGGACGGCACCAAGGAGTCACATGGCCACCTGTCTTTCGACGCCTACGAGCAAGACCAGACCATGGCGCTGGATTCCCACCAGGAAAAGGACGGCCGCTACACCAAGCTGCAATTCAATGACTACCCGGACTATTCGATCCTGGAGGAGATTCAGTTCATGGCTTCCGTCAAGAATCTGCCGGCGGACCAGCAAAATGCCAAGCTCAAGGCTTTCCTCGCCGAGCACGGTGGCCCGACCCGGCGCATGGTGCTCGGTCGCAACACCGATGGCAGCGTGCAGCTCGCCATGAGCGATCTGCAGGGCCACCCGCGCATCGTGATGAAGGTCGCCAGCGACGGCTCGCCATCACTGCAGATGCTGGATGGCAACGGCAAGGTGACGGGGGAACTGGTGCCCCGGCACTGATCCACGGCCGGAAATCAAGGCAGCTCAAAGCTCTTTCCGATCGACGCGGAAGCAAGGCTGTTGCGAGTAAGCGGCTCTAGCCCGGTTACGCCCATCGCGTCGTCGAACTATCCGGTCTTCAAAGGCCCGACGAACTCGTAGCGATTGAGCATGACGCCAGTCGGCGTTGTGCTCGTGCTGACGAGTTCGAAGGAGCGTGCCGGCGTGCCTTCCGCAAAGAAGCGCTTGCCTGTACCCACCAGCACCGGATAGACGATCAGCAGCATTTCATCCGCCAGCCCGTGTTCGAGCAACGTCGATGCCAGCGTGGAGCTGCCCCAGAGGAGAATATCCTTGCTGCCCTCGGACTTGATGCGGCGAACGCCTTCGACGAGGTCCGAAACGCTCTCGAACGGGCCCCATTCGAGGCTTTCCGGGCGATGTGTCACGACATATTTGGTGGCCGCATTGAGTGAATCCGCCATCGGGCTGCTCGGCGCGGTGGGCCAGAAGCCCGACCACATGTCGTACGTGCGACGGCCAAGCAGCAAGTCGTAGCTGGTGCCATGCGCCGCAAGGAGTGCGTCCCGGCCCGCGGGGGTCCGATAGGGCACGGTCCAGTCGCTGTATGGGAAACCGTCTTCGCCGGAGGACTGGATCACGCCGTCCAGCGAGATGTGCTCCATGATGGTGAGCTTTCTCATTGCGAGTCTCCTTATTCAAGGGCTTGGTCATTGTTGCGTGGACGGAAGAAGATTTCGCGCACCTCGACCGGCACCCGGCAGGCAGCGACGGCCTTGCGCGCCCATGCAAGCGCCTCCTCCATGTCAGCGGCCTCGATGATCGAGAAACCGCCGATATGCTCCTTGGCCTCGACGCAGGGGCCGTCGGTGATGATCACTTCTCCATCGGCCTGCCTGCGCAGTGATTTTGCGCTGCGTGCCGGGTGCAGTCCGCCTGCGAACCGCCTGATGCCAGCGGTCGACTTTCCAAAAGCAAGGTTGTCGATCGTTACCTCTGCGGAGCGCACATGAAACGGTCGGGTCGACGCGGACGCTCCGGGCGACCGCGCCGAGGTTCAGTATCCGACAGTGAAGCGCTTACGAGAGTGTGCCTGCTTTTCCAGCTCGTCAACGAGTGCGATGGCGTAATCCTCGAAGGAGATGCTGCTGCCTTGCTCGTTCGATAGAAGCAGGTCTGTGCCGAGGCGGAATTTGCCGGTCCGCTCGCCGGGAACAAACATCGCGGATGGCGACAGAAACGTCCAGTCCAACTCGGTCTCGCCGCGCAGCATATCCAGGAAGCTGCATCCTGCAGCCGCCTCTTGCTTGTATGCCTCCGGAAAGTTCGGTGCATCGATGAGTTTCAGGCCCAACGGGAACGTACCCAGCGCGACCTCGAGACTGCCTGCCCCGCCCACGACGAGGTAGCGCCGTACACCGGACACCCGCACCGCCGCGATCAATTTTGCCGGATCGCTCGCAGCGAAATGCACGGAGCTGATGACTGCGTCGTGGCCCTTGAGGAGGACAGCGAGGCCAGTCTCATCCAGGACATCGCCGGACTTGGCCGTTACGCCGGGTGACAAAGGTACTCGGGCCACGTCGCGCACGATGGCGGTGGCGGAGTGCCCGCGGCGAACGAGTTCGGCGAGGATGCGCGATCCGGCATTCCCGGTGGCACCTATCAGAGCAACATGCATAGTCAATTCCTACCGTGGTTTCCAGTAGTGACTAGATACCGATTGACCAGGTTGGTGTAAAGAAGGCACCGTAACCTTACCTGGTTACGTCGAGGAAACCGCCATGCTTCTCCGCAACCCCTACGACAGCAACTGTCCGACACGGAAGATTCTCGATCGCGTGGCCGACAAATGGGCTGTCCTGGTGCTTGGGTTGTTGGTGGACGCCCCCGTGCGCTTCAACCAGCTACGCAGGACCATTGAGGGCATTTCCCAGAAAATGCTTTCGCAAACCCTCAAGTCTCTGGAGCGCGACGGCCTGGTGAGCCGCAAGGCGATTGCGACGGTACCCGTGACGGTCGAATACGCCATCACTCCCCTCGGACAGACGCTCGCCGCCACCTTGGACGCCCTGCGGATCTGGGCCGAAACCCATATGGAAGAAGTCACTGTCAGCCAACAACGATACGATGCCGACGCAGTGTCCGGCTTGTGAGCTTGTGGGGACCGCGGAGGGCGCTGTAATACCCGGGCAGGCTCACGGCTTTCGCTCGCTCTTCAACGGCTCAATTGTTGTTGCGGTCGAGCATCGAGCCGACGATGCCGCCGAGCAGGCCGCCGCCCACGCCGATCGAAGCCGACCTGCCCTCGCCGGAAGGCAGGTATTCGGCGATCTGGTGGGCGAGGCGCGAGATGGGCAGCGTCTGCAGCCAGACGGTGCCGGGGCCGGTGAGCGCGGCGAGGAAGATGCCGTCGCCGCCGAATATCTTGTTCTTGATGCCGGGCACCGTGGTGATCTGAAAATTGACCGATGCCTGGAACGCACCGACGTGGCCGGGATGCACCCGCAAGGTTTCACCGGGCGCCAGATCCTTCTGGATGAGTTCGCCGGAGAGTTCCAGCCAGGCCGTGCCATTGCCGCCGATCTTCTGCAGCAGAAAACCATCCCCTCCGAAGATGCCGGCGCCCAGCGATTGCTGAAAGCCCACGCCCAGCGTGACCTGCGGCGTGGCGCACAGAAAGCCATGCCGATGCACCAGGTATTCATTGCCGGGGCTCACCGGCACCGGCACGATATGGCCGGGCACCTTGGTGGCAAACGCCACCTCGCCCGGCGCACCCACCGCACGGTACTCGGTCATGAAAAAACTGCCGCCACCGACCGCGCGCTTGAACATACCCAGCAGACCGCCACCGCCGCCCATCTGCGTATGCGTGGTCATCTGAATCGACGCGGTCATCCACGAGAGCTCACCGCTTTCGGCGAACACGCTGTCGTTCGGGTCAAGCTGCACTTCCAGCACGGGCATGACCGTGCCCTGGATACGGGTCTGCATGAGGCGTTGTTCCTGATGAAGGGTTGAGACCGGCTGAGGCTCTAGGGTCGAATGAGCATCGGCGATGCAGCAAAGGCTAGCGGATAGTACGACGATGCCAAACCAAAGGGCGCAGGCAATATCTCGCGCAAGAAATTAATGTCTCTGTCCCCTTGGTTTCGCGTAAGCGACATGACTGCCTCCTGCCGCTGGGTGAACGTCGAAACTGTCGTAGTTACGAACGTACCGCCAAGCGCGGGAGGCGGCGACATGTGGCGATGGGCTTTCTTCCATGGCTCAGAAGCCGGCCTTGGCGGCAGCCAGAAACGCCGTTCCGCACTCCGGGCACTGCGACATGGCGGCGTCTCCATGCGTCGGCGGCAACGAAATCCCGCGCTTGCTGATGGATAACGCGAAGTCCCTGACCAAGTGGGCGACGTCGTCCGGTGCCTCCAGCGGGGAGAGGTGGCCGATGTTCGGAAGCACGAAAAGTCGTGCCTGAGGTATGCGGGGAAGCAGTTCGCGCCGAAGCACCTCCGGCGGATCCACCCGGTCATGCTCGCCGGAAATCACGATGACCGGCACGTCGATCTGCGCCACGGCGGCGGTAATGTCTTCCTGGCTCGTCACCAGCGGCCATGCCTCTTTGG
The DNA here is from genome assembly GCA_036398675.1 of Rhodanobacter sp. Lineage (GTDB taxonomy): Bacteria > Pseudomonadota > Gammaproteobacteria > Xanthomonadales > Rhodanobacteraceae > Rhodanobacter. The sequence goes on from DASWOQ010000030.1 coordinate 72,947, forward strand.
CCGCCGCGGCACCGGCAAGACTGTCGGTAATGACGATTTCGAGATCCTCCGGATCGAGCCCGTCCGGCGCGAGCACCTGTTCGATCGTCGCCATGATGCTGTCGCGCGAGTCGTAGGCGCGCACCATCTCCCGCCGCACGTCGAGTGGCAGACCCAGTGGGCACGGTGGCGCCGGTGCGACCAGGGCGAGGCCGATCAGTCCGCGCGGCTGGCGCGACGCGATCAGCTGTGAAATCTTGCCGCCCATCGAGTGCCCGACGAGGATGTAGCGTTCCAGGTCGAGCGTCTCGATCACGGCCAGCGCGTCGTCGGCCATGTCGGCCAGCGCATAGCCGCTCGCCGGTGCATGCGAGCGTCCCCAGCCGCGATGGTCGACCGCGACGGTGCGAAATTCAGGTGCCAGCGCCTCGACCACGTGCCGCCACGTGCGCGAGGAACCACCCCAGTAGTGCAGGAAAACGAGCGCCGGTGCGCCCGCCCCGCGCTGCTGCACATGCAGCTCGACAGCATTGGGTCCGATCATCATGTCAGCGGTCCTCTCTAATGAAGGCCCGGGCGACGTCAAGTTCATGCCTGAACGCCGTCCCGAGACGATGACGCTTTCGCGTGGATGGCGAGCCGATCAGCTCAGCCCGCGGCCTGCAGAATGAAGTTCGCCACCGTCACCGGTTGGGAAAGCATCGGCACGTGGCTGCTGTCCACATGCGCGACAGTCGCATTCATCCGGGCCGCCATGCGCTCCTGCTCCACCCGCGGAATCGCGTGATCCTGATCGCCGATGAGGTAGTAGGTCGGTCGGACCCGCCATGCAGCCTCGGTCAGCACGCCGCCCAGTGCGGCACCATTGATCGGCCCTTGCGTGGCATAAGCCACGGCCTTGCCTTCCTCGTCCAGATCCTGTGCAAACAGGTCGAAGATGCCGGTACGGGTGAGCTTGAGGAAACCTTCCGCATCGGGCCGCAGCTCTGCACTCAGGGGCGCGGATTCGAATTTCGCGAACAGCGTGCCCGCCGACTCGCCGGCATCCGGCGCGAAGGCGTCGACGTAAACCATGCGGGCAACCTTCGGATCGTTGCCCGCCTCGCCGATCACCGCGCCGGCATAGCTGTGGCCCACCAGCACGACCTCGCCCTCGGCCAGCGCGATGGCACGCCGCACCGCGGCCACATCCTCTTCGAAGCCGGTCAGGGGCAATTGGATGGCCGTTGCGGCCACTCCCTTTGCGGCGAGAAGCGGGATCACCTTCGCCCAGTTCGAGCCATCGGCCCATGCGCCGTGCACCAGAATCACGTTTGAAATTGCGTTCATCTTCAGTCTCCGTGGGTACGTCCCGGCCATCGCCGGTGAGTGGGTTGATGGAGAAAGTCTAGGCCGTGCTACGGTTGGCAGAAATGACATATATCCCTCTTATTCTGCCAATGCCGTGGAGACCGCCATGCCTCATCCCGACGTAGCGAGAACCATCTGGTTCGTGGTGTTTCCCGGCTTCGAACTGCTCGATCTCGGCGGCCCGCTATGCGCGTTCAATCTCGCCATCGACTTCCACCAGGCGGCATACGATGTGCGCATCGTCTCGACCTCGGGTGGCCCGGTGCGCGGCTCCTCAGGCGTCGAGATCAAGACCGTGCGGCCGCCATCGCCCAACCACCTCGACACGCTGATGGTGGTGGGCGCCACCACCGCGGAGGTTCTCGATGACCAGACCAAAACCGCCGCCCTCATCCGCGCGATCGCACCACGCGCCCGCCGCAAGGCAAGCGTCTGCACCGGCGCCTTCCTTCTCGCAGCCGCAGGCTTGCTCGACGGACGCCGCGCGACGACGCATTGGCGGTACGCCGCCGAACTTCAGCGGCGCTATCCCTCGATCAAGGTCGATGCCGATCGGATCTTCATTCGTGAGGACGATACCTGGACGTCGGCCGGCATCACCGCGGGCATCGACCTCGCGCTGGCGATGATCGAGGAGGATTGCGGGATCGAAATTTCCAAAGCCATCGCGCGGGATCTCGTCGTGTATCACCGGCGCAGCGGTGGGCAGTCGCAGTTCTCCACCCTGCTTGATCTCGAGCCCAAACCCGGGCGGATTCGCGATGCGCTGGCTTATGCCCGCGCGCATCTGGACGAACGCCTGTCGGTCGAGACATTGGCTGCCGTAGCAAACATCAGCGAGCGCCAGTTTGCGCGCCAGTTCACCGCGGAAACGGGCGAGACCCCGGCGCATGCCGTCGAGCGGCTTCGCTGTGAAGCCGCGCTCCCGCGTATCGAGGGTTCAAGCGAACCGCTCGATCAGATTGCCTTGAAAGTTGGGTTCGTCGCGATGGAGCGCATGCGCCGCGTCTGTATTCGAATCTATGGGCAATCACCGCAGGCCTTACGTCGCCGGAGTCGCATGCAAAGATCCTGACCAAAAACCGGGGTTGGAGTCTGAGATTTCCCCAACGTTTCGCCGGTACCCGCCCAGCACATCGACCGCCCCACACTGACATGCTCCTAGAGCCGCTTCTTCGCCGCAAGGTAGATCAAGCCTTTTTCACGCTTGCCTACCGCGATCACGGTGACCACGAGCACCTTGTCATGCACCTGATAGACCAGGCGGAAACCTGACGCGCGCAGCTTGATCTTGTAGCAATCCGGCAATCCGTGCAGACGGGAGGCTGGAACGTGTGGATGCACCAGCCGCTCGGAAAGTTTGTTCTTCAGCTGCTGGCGAATATCGGCGGACAGCTTGCGCCATTCCTTCAGCGCGGACTCGACGAACTCCAGGCTATAAGTCATCGAGCTTGACCTTGATCCGCTTCTCGCCGCTGCGTGCACGCACCAGTTCGGCCAGCTCCAGATCATCCAGCCGATCCAGCAGGCGCTTGTACGTTTCTGCAGGCACCAGGTACGCGCTGGGCTTGTTATGCACCAGCACGGCGACCGGCTCGCCGTCGGCAGCCTCGATCACGGCACTGGGGTTGCGCTTGAGTTCCGTGATGCTGACACTCGCGCTGGCGTGGATGGCTTCCATATTTAGCTCCTTATTTGGCATCAAATATGGCACATACCTCGAGACGCTTCAACCGGCGACGCCACGTGGTCAGATAGCTTTGGTGCCCTCGCTGAGACGGCTCAGGCGCAGCAGGAAACTACCGATCTGGTCGGTCGCGGCGTAGTAGTAGTAGTAGTAGTAGTAGTAGTAGTAGCAGTAGTAGTAGTAGCAGCAGTAGTAGCAGTAGTAGCAGTAGTAGTAGTAGCAGTAGCAGTAGTAGCAGTAGTAGCAGTAGTAGTAGTAGTAGTAGTAGCAGTAGTAGCAGTAGTAGTAGTAGCAGTAGTAGTAGTAGCAGTAGCAGTAGTAGCAGTAGCAGTAGTAGCAGTAGTAGCAGTAGTAGCAGTAGCAGTAGTAGCAGTAGCAGTAGCAGTAGCAGTAGCAGTAGTAGCAGTAGCAGTAGTAGCAGTAGTAGTAGTAGTAGATGCTGACTGACAAGAAACGGACCCTCGGTCGCCAGCCAGAAAATGGACCTGACCCGAAAGGCACTTAATCAAGCTCGTCCTTTCCGCGAAAGCGGAAAGGACGAGAAGCGAGGGTTCGCGCTCAAGCAAGTGCCATTCGAACCCCAGTTTTCGACGAACGGCCGAAGCGAGCCGAAAACGAGCCCAAGGGGATTCAACTTCCTCCGCCCCGGTTTTCCGAGCCACTTACGGCATGACCCGATCGACCGGGCGCGCAGCGTAAGCAGTGCGCCCGGTTGAATCGAAGCTGCCTCAGATGCCAAGCCCCGCGTATGCCAGCGCTGGTGCCCTTCCGGCGACGCCGAGCGGCTCGACGACGGTGATGAGCCGGGCCGAGGGGCGCGGCACGCCACGCGAGGGCCGGCATGCCGGCGTGGCAAGATAGATGGCGGCCTCCTCCCGCACGTCGGCATGCGAACGACGCCGCCCATCGAGGCGCTGCACACTGTCGATGGCATGGATGATGTCACGCACTCTCTCCGCGTCGCGAATGATGGCGTCGCCCATGATCGACAGCGTGACATCGGCGAAATCCGCCTGATCGGTGGCGACCACGACATCGCCATGGGCGCGGAGACTATTGCTCAGCAGGTCCAGTTCGTCGATCTGATCCAGCGTGACGCCCGACACATAGCGTTTGCCCGCCTCGTTCGTCAACGAGATGACGGGTTCCAGCTCGGTGTCATCCGCGTCAGCGGACGCCGCACCCGCTTCCTCCACTTCCTCCGGTTGCGCATCCGCCGTGGCCTCGGGCGCAGCCGCCCTGTCGCCACGCTCGGCCGGCCAGGAGAGTTCGTCCAGCACCTGCCCGACCTGCTCGGCCAGCAGTTCGAGGCAAATCGCCACTTCGCCAGGGCGAATCTCTGCGCACCATTCCTTGTCCTCATCCGGTCGGCGCGGCCGCGCCAAGTTAGACAGGAATGTCACGTACTCGCTCAGTTGCTTCAGCCGCAGCTGGCTGTCCTCCGGCAGAAAGTAGCCTGTTGTTTCCAGATCATCCGAATCGAACGTAGACATGGTCGTCTCCTAAGTTCCATGAAGTGCCCGTCCACGGCATGACGACGGACGGGAAGTCGGGAGGCTAGAAACCGCAGGTAGCCGGCGGGCGTATTCCCCTTTCGGGTGTTGTATTAGCCGCCCTCCCGACGCAGGTGTCACGTCGGTTGCGCCTGCTGATGCGGGCACAAAAAACCCACCGGTTTGTCGGAGGTGGGTACCGCTACCTGGGGAGTTTCTAGGCTCCTTGTGATCGAGTCTGCTACTGCCATGGAGGCGAGTCAAGACTGAGCAAGCATCCAGGAAGAAACTTGATTAGCCACGTCCCTTTCTCGCTTTGGAAAGCATGTGACTGTTGACTACAATCGGGACGACATTAGCGGCGAAATTCACCACGAGCGCGAAACTGGAGCCACCACTGTTCAATTAAGATGGGATGGAAAGTGGCCGTGATACGGACGTCTATCTTGAGGTTCTTGGTTCCTGGATCCGCATCCATGTTTCCCTCGGATTCAAGCAAGCGCAGGTCGTCGAGCTCGCGGCACGTAAATTGTTCAGCGAACGACCATAGGTCGAGTTTCCAGCGGCAAATTGATGCCGAGCTGTCAGTCATGGTCTACGAACTCCATGGTTGTGCCTAACAGCCATTGAGGATCGCGCGGACCATGGGGCACTGAATAGGATGGACGCGCGAATGGAATTCCCTACCTCGCTTGCGCAGGAAGAGGTCGACCTGCTGTTCCAGATTGAACACGGCTGCCACGAAGCGATCGCAGTCGACGTCGCCGGCCGGTTTGTGATCCAGGGCTTCCTGAGGGCGTTGGACGACCGCGAAGCAGTGCACTCTGTGACCGCGGCCGAGCTCGAAGGCCATCGGATCTACCTTGGGCTCACCGCGGTCGGCCGCACCTTTCTGGCGGAAATTCGCGATGGCCTCCACGATTGTCACGAGTGGAAGCCGAGCTAAGGAGCTGCAAACCGGGACGGAGGAAGTTAAATCGTTTGGCTTCTTGGATCTGTCGCGCCCGGCCTCCTGCTTAACCTCCTCCGTCCCGATTTCGCGGCGTGCCCGGGCTGGCCGCGGGTATCGGCGTCATCGCCTTCACCGGACCGCAGGGGCCCGGCTGGTTCAAGGGCGGGCACAACGAATCGACCGGCAATACCCTGGTGTGCCTGGAACGCAGCGAGCGTTGCGTGCTGATCCTGTCCAATGACGTGCGGGCGGAAAAGGCCTTCCCGATGCTGGTGAAAGCCGCGCTGGGTGAGACCGGTGTGCCGTTCGGCTGGGAATATGGGGATCAGGCCGGGCACTGATCTGGTGTGGATGCCAGGGGACCGACTTCGAAACCGTGATCAGTGCCGACCTTCCGCCTTGGAGAAACGGACGCGGCTGTCTGGAATTAATTTCCTCTGGATCACCCCCGATTTCTCGGACGGATTAATTAGTCACTCGGATCATGCTCTCAAACACTTCGGGCGAGCGATAGTCCAAGCTGCTGTGTAGTCGCTGGCGGTTGTAGAAGCTCTCGATGTAGTCGAAGACCTGGCTCCTGGCAGTATCGCGATCGACGAATCGCTCGTGGTGCGTCAGCTCCTGTTTGAGCGAGGCGAAGAAGCTCTCCATCACGGCGTTGTCGTAAGGCATGCTCTTGCGGCTCATGCTGGCGATCAGGCCAGCCGCTTAAAGCTGCTGCTGATAGGCCTTGCTGGTGTACTGCGAGCCCTGATCGCTGTGGTGGATGGTCTTTGGGTGGATGTCGGCGTGCGAGCGCCATCGTCAAGGCATCGCTGGCGAGTGCCTGGTCAGGACGTTCGCTCATGGCCCAGCCGATGATGCGCCGGCTGTACATATCCAGCACGGCGGCCAGGTACAGCCAACCCTGCTGCGTCGGCACATAGGTGATGTCCGCGACCCACACGCGATCGGGGCCGGGACTGGCGAAAGGCCAGGTGAGCCGGTTGGGTGCCGCAGGCACGCGTTGATACGAGCTGCGCGTGCGTAGGTAACGGCGACGACGGCGGCTCTGGATCGCCTGCTCGCTACGCAGACGCCTTACCCGATGTCGACCACAGGACTCACCTTGCAAACGCAAGGCACGCCACAGTCGCTCTGCGCCGTAGGCTTCGCGTGTCTCGCCGTGCAGCTGCTCGATCCGTTTTGCCAGCCGCAGGTTGTCGAGTGCCCGCGCGCTCGGGCGGCGGGAGCGCCAGGCGTAATAGCCACTGGGCGAAACCTGCAGCGCGCGGCACAAGAGGCGTACCGTGTGGTTTCGCTCGCCGGCGATCCAGGCGTACTTCACAGCAGCTCCCGCGCGAAGTACGCCGCCGCTTTTTTTAGGATCTCGTTCTCTTCCTTCAGGCGGGCCAGCTCGCGCTTGAGTGTGGCTAGCTCGTCGCTACTGGCCTTCGATCGGCCGCTGCCACGGAATGCCTGATCGCCTTTCGTCTCGACGTCCTGTGCCCACTTGTACAAACGATTGCGGGGAATACCCAGCTCGCGTGCAACGACCGCTGCTGGCCTGCCCGACGTGCGCATAAGACGTATCGCTTCGCGCTTGAACTCTGCTGTGAATCGCTGCCGCTTTTCCATCGGACACCTCCATGCAAGGATTGTCCTTGCTTTGTGGTGTCCGAGAAATCAGGGGTAGTCCACTCTGACCCCTGCTTTTCGTTCCGAAAAATGTGAACTCGAACGCCAGCTTTGCCTGCATGATAGGCAGAGCCAGTGACGTATATCACTCGGAAGAACTGGCTGCTGAAATTCAGGGGATGGAAATGAGATACGAAACGCGCTACGAAAACCCGAAGGCTTCAATGAATGCCTCCGAAGGCACGCTTGGTGACTACAAAATCCGAATGTTTCGCGTATTCCGGAATCTCCGGGACTCCCAAGCTGAGCCGATCGAAGACTTGGCCAACAACGCACATACCATTCTTTCGAATTCTGTCGAACGTGCGACAAAAAGCGAATGGACTATCAGCGCATATGCAGAAGCAGAAAACGTCGATTTAGTGGTGTTAAACGATCTCGAAGTAAAGCTGCATGGGAAAAATCTTTGGTTGACCCCCACGGAATATATAAAACAAACTCGCCGAAGAATTTTACAATTAGGCGCAGCGTTTATTTTTATATTATTAATACTTCTTTGGAAAACCGCGTACCTGAGCCTGAGCACCAATAACAGAAATAATACCAATCTCGCTCTCATGACTCGCACACCACCAAGCTTAGCAAAGCTTGAGGACCAATCTAAGCTCATCAACGAGATGTCACATCACATCGGCGACTATCGATTAAAAGATATAACTGACTTGTTAAGCGATACAGCAACTATTGCAACCGATGTGAATTTAGAATTTAAAGCCGAACTCGACGCTTGGACTAAAATTAACGCGAATGCAGCAACCGACGCGCAAGCCTATCGCGATCTTCAAAGCAATGTTGCCGCAACAAGTCAATTGCAGGCTAAAGAAATTGATAGACTTCACGAGGTACTCGTTAAAGCCGAAAAGCCATCTTTGATTTATTCAATTGCGTGGCTCTTCTTTTCATTCGTTATAGGCGTCTTGACTTCGATTACTGCTGATAAATTAAAAGACAAAGTCAACCTGATATTTAACGTAATTTCGCTAAAGCTTAGATTGTTACGTGCCGGGCACGGCAAATAGGTCCATCTGTAACGCCATCAGGCACTCGGATCAGACCGCATTCGTTGAGCCATCAAAGCTCAGCTGGCGCGCCCGGCCTGACCATTCAAGATCGGGCGGCCCGCAAAGCGCCGACCGACTGAAAAAAGTGCACTCTGACCCCGGTTTCCGCCAGTATGATGCCCACCACTCTTGCCAACTGGCGCGCGGGATAGACCGGCAAGCCAAGCTTGACGGCCAACGATGCGACATCGAAAGTGCTTCACGTGGGGACATCAAGTGATGGCAAGACTGGAGGCGCGGCGAGGACGCAGCTCTGATTGTCGCCGCACAGAGGCAACATTGCAGCCAAGGAGCAGTTTGATGTGGACGGACAACGAAACAGACCGCGACCTTCTGAATTTTACCGGCGTCGCGCAGAGCATCGCCGAGCTTGTCATCCAGGCCGAGGGCAAACCAATCTCCATAGGCGTCTCCGGTGCTTGGGGCATCGGCAAGTCATCAATGATGAAACTGACGGAAACGGCGTTGCGCGTGCGCGAGGCAAAGGGAGGCCCGGCGTTCGTTTTCGTCGAATTCAATGCGTGGCTGTACCAAGGCTTTGATGACGCGCGCGCGGCGCTGATGGATGTCATCGCAACAAAGCTCCAGGAGGTCGCCGAAGACAGGAAGACGTTTCAGGACAAGGCCAGGGAACTGCTTGCCCGTGTCAACTGGTACCGGGTTGGTCGCGTCACTGCGAATGCTGCCATTTCCGTCGCAAGTGGAATGCACCCGGCCGGCCTCATCGGAAGCGTGATGAACATTGCCAAATCTGCCTTGGGCAAGACCGACGAAGGCGAAAAAGGCAACGACAAATGGCTTAAGAACAAGCCTGACGAGACGCCACCGCAGGAGATTCAGGCGCTGCGCGACGGCTTCGTGGATCTCCTCCGGAAGCTGGGCGTCACCCTCATCGTGCTCATCGACGATCTTGACCGGTGCCTGCCCGAGACCACCATATCGACATTGGAGGCGATTCGCCTATTCCTCTTCATGGAGCATTCGGCGTTCGTCATCGCCGCTGATCAGGCGATGATCAAATACGCCGTCAAACGCCATTTCCAGGACGTCGACGATCCGGTCCTGGTCACCAGCTACTTCGACAAGCTCATCCAGGTCCCCATCCGCGTCCCTGCCCTCGGGCTCCAGGAGGTGCGCGCGTACCTGATGATGCTTTTTGTCGATGGCAGCGAAATTGACCCGAAGGCCAAGGACCATATCCGGGACGCCATAGCGAAGCAGCTTCGGGAAAGCTGGCAGGGCAAGCGGGTCGACCGCAATTTCGTTATCGGCCTCGTTGACAAGATGCCCTCCGAGCTCGTGACCCGTTTGGACCTCGCCGAGCGCATCGCGCCCATCATGAGCGACCCGGTGATGACCTCAGGCAACCCACGACTCATCAAGCGGTTTCTCAATGCACTTTCCATCCGCATGGCCCTTGGCAAGGCGCAAGGCGTCGACGTCAAGGAAGAGGTGCTCGCCAAGCTGCTCATCTTCGAGCGAGCGGACAACAGCAAGGCGTACGACGAGCTGACGTCCTCTGTCGCCGACAACGATGCGGGCAAGCCGACGTTGCTCAAGGATTGGGAGTCGAGCCTTGCCAACGGCAAGGATATCGACCCGCCCGCTCCCTGGGACGGCGAATTCATGAAGCTGTGGCTGGCGCTCGCTCCGCCCTTGGCCGAGGAGGACCTGCGCGGCGCCCTCTATGTCAGCCGGGAGCACGCGCCACTGGTTTCCCGCGACGACCGCCTTTCGGCAGAGGCCGTCGAGCTCATCGAGGCCGTCCTCGGGCAGCCCGCAATGGCCGAGCGCCTCCAGGACCGGCTCAAGGCGCTGCCGCGCATTGAGTTGTCGGTGGTGATGGACCGCGTCCTTGAGCGATGCCGGGGTGAGGCCGCGTGGGCGGCGCCCCCCATCCTCAAGGCCGCCCTTGCCGTGTCGAGAGTCGACGAACAGCAGGCCATGCGTTTTGCCGCCTTCCTACACGACCGCCCGGTACAGATCCTCAAACCGGCGATTGCCATGTCCATCAAAGACGAGCCGTGGGCGAGGGATGTCCTCGAGCACTGGCTTCCCCAGGTCAAGGGCCCCATGAAGGTTGCCATTGAAGGAGCGCTGAGATAATGGGCACATCGACTTCGTCCAACGGTCCCGGTCCGGGTGTGCCGCTCGTCCCACCCTGGGCCCCGCCTGCGCCGCCTGCGCTCCCAGTTGACCCTTCCGGCGCTCCAGAACCACCGGCGCCAGACGCGAGTCCGGACGCGATATCTGCTGCACCCGACGCCGTAACTGCAGCGCCCGGAATCGCACCCGAACGGCGCTTCCTGCCAACGCGTCGCGCGCTGGGCGACTTTGGCCGTGCGGGCAATCGCGACGATCTGCGAAAGGCGCTCGGCAACTACGTCAAGCGGGGATATGGCGGTGCTGCGACGGCGGCAAGGCGCATGTCCGGCACGGCCACGACCGCCGGCGCCCTCGGCGGCGTGCTCGCGGCTCTTGCCAACGACACACCCAGGGCTGGTCTTGACCGCGCCCTGTTGGCCTCCATGGACGCCGACCGGTTGCTCGATGCTGTCGTTGAGTCCGTCCGCAGTGTGGACGGGACGCAGGACGCCGAGGCCGAGCGCCGATGTATCCGCGAAGCGCTGACGGAAACCCTTGAACACTACCCGGACGCAAACCTGTTGGGCCTCGACAATGAGCAGCGGGCGTTTGCCATTGAACGGTTCGTCGCGTTCGACGTGTTCGCCCGCTTCGAGCTCGATGTTGGCAAGGCCATTGTCGACAACGCGCCAAGCGCCGCACAGGGACTCGCTCGCCTCGATGATGCTCGCGGCTTCATCCGTGAAGCGGTCGGCGCCGCCTTCCGGGACCTCGCACGGCAGGGCCACGCTATCACCTCGGCTGTATTGGCCAGCGTTGTAGCCGCCGCGCTCAAGCTAACCTTCACTGTCTTCGAGGACTATGTCTGATGGAGCTGTTATGCGCACCCCGAAGGTTCGATTCTTCCGCGTTCGCGCCCATGCAACGCGTGGTTCTGTTTGATACCGGAAAGCCTGGTCGCGACATCCACGCGGGTGCAGACGTGATGAGACAGGTGAAGCGTTACGGCATGGTCGTGGACGCGATTGCGTGGGACTTCGTCGCCATTGCCCTTGCCGCCTTTGCTGCTGACAGTCATAGCCTCCGCGGTGACAGCCCGGATGGCTGGACCCGAGAGTTCGAGCTGACCGTCGCCGTCCAGTTTCCAAACGTCTGGAACGAACTTGCAGAAGAGCTCGCGCGCACTCTCGCCTTTCTCAGCACCGATCGATGGAATTTCCGCTTCATACCTGGTGGAAACACGCCGCCTGTCCCACGCAAGCCAGTAAAGCCGGAACTCGATGCCGCCGTGCTGCTCTCGGGAGGGCTCGACAGCCTAATCGGTGCGCTCGATCTTGCCGCTGACGGAAAGGCGCTGCTTGCGGTCAGCAAGCTTGTGCGGGGTGACGCGGAACACCAACGGGAATACGCGGAGCGCATATGCAAGTCGCACCGCGTGTTCAACGACAGCACGACCACACTCCGCCGTGCAGAGTCGTCACAACGTACGCGCTCCCTCGTCTTTATCAGTTTCGGCGTTCTCTCCGCGACGTCCCTTGCCTGCTACCACCGCCAACAACGGGCGACGCTGTACCTGTGCGAGAACGGCTTCATTGCCATCAATCCGCCCTTGACGGAGCTGCGACTCGGTAGCCTGTCGACCCGCACCGCGCACCCAGTGTTCCTCGCGGGCGTCGCCCGGGTTCTTGCCCGCTCCGGCATCCATGTGGACATCGAAAATCCATACCGCCATCAGACAAAGGGCGAAATGCTCGCGGCGTGTCAGGACCAGGAGACGCTCGCGAAGCTCGCCACCGGCTCGACAAGTTGTGGGCGGTTCCTTAAGTTCGGCTACCGCCACTGCGGTCGCTGCGTTCCCTGCCAGGTGCGCCGGGCCTCCATCCTCGCCTGGGGCCGGGTTGAAGACGACACGGTCTATGTCCACGATAAACTGGGACTCAACGACGAGGAGAATGCAGGGTTCGACGATGTCCGTGCAATGGCAATGGCGACCGTCGCGGCAAAGGCCGACTTTGGCCGATGGCTCGGCAACGCGCTGGGATCGCCCGATGTGCCGGACCGCCCCGCCCTCCGCCACATGCTCGGGCGTGGCATCGATGAGCTTACCGCCCTCCACCGGGAGCTCGGCGTGTTGTGATTGATTTTCATGCCCACCTCGACCTGTACCCGGACCCGCACGCTGTTGTCGGCACGTGCATCGAACTCGGCGCGCATGTCTTGTCGGTCACGACAACACCCTCGGCCTTCGAGTGCACGGCAGCGCTGGCCGCAGACGCTCCCCGCATTCGCACCGCACTCGGTCTCCATCCACAGATAGCGGGCGAACGACACGGGGAGCTGCCGCTCTTTGCGGCACTTTTGCCCGAAGTCCGCTACGTCGGTGAAATTGGCCTAGACGGAGGGCAAGAGTTTTCCGGTAGCTGGTCAAAGCAGGTTGATGTCTTCAACGCCATCCTCGGCCTTTGCGCTGACGCTGGCGGTCGCGTGTTCAGTGTGCATTCCCGGCGCGCTGTCGCGGAGGTTCTCGACGCTATCGAACGGAACCCCGGCGCGGGCACACCTGTGTTGCACTGGTTCGCAGGAACGGGCAAGGAACTTCGCCGTGCCGCTTCACTTGGCTGCTGGTTCTCCGTCGGGCCGGCGATGCTTGCCGGTGCAAAGGGACGCGCGCTCGCTTCCAGCATGCCTCGCGAGCGCGTGCTGACTGAATCCGATGGGCCATTCGCCCAGACATCCGGTCGCACCCTGATGCCTTGGGATGCCGCCTTGGCGGAGGATGTGCTTGCCGCTCTATGGGATGCAGACACCGAACTCGTGGCATCTGGGATCCACGACAATCTGCGGACACTTGGAATCGACGCGGCAAGGATGCGGTAACGGGATCAAGTTCACTTACCCGCCTACGCCGCCCGAATCACAAACTCACTAGCCGTAACCACCGGCCGCACCGTCCGCAATTCCCGCTGCATCTCCACCAACCCATATCGTTCCATCGTTTTCAGCGTACGCGACAGATTACTTGGCGCGCGTCCCGAGAATTCCGCCAACTGGCTCAATGACTCCGGCTTCAGCTCCCGGATCACACGCAACAGCGCACGGTTGTCATCGGACAACACCTCGGCCAGCGAGCGCATGGAGGTGAACCAGGTCTTCGGCTCGTTTGGGCGCGGCTGATGCTCGCCGCGCGCAATGGACAGCGCGCGGGCACGGATGGCCTGCTGGGATGCGATGCCGATGACCATTTTTTTCATGGCTTTATTTCCTCGATGACGCGATCGACTTCGTTGAAAAAATCTTCAAGCAATTGCTGCGAACTGGTGAACTCATATGGCACACCTTTGTCACTGGCATGCCGATGTCGATGGTCGTAGGCAAGACGGCGGCCGGCATAGCGCCTGCGTTTTGGTGGCTTGACCGCATGCGCATTGTCGAAACCCAACAACCGCGTGCCGTAACGATCGTGCAACGTCAGCGCATAACGTACGCCGTGCGGCACGTGCTCGTTCGCCTCGACACGCCAGGCTTCTATCTTGATCCAGCACCGTTGCCCTGGTCGTAAATTTCGCCGTTAAGCAACAGCAGTGTTTCGATTCCCACGTCTTCCGTTGACATGACTATATATCATCCGATGATAACTTAAGGTAACGCCAAGCTTGATCAAAGCGTACTTACACCATCGGCAACTTCAACCCCTGCTCCTTTGCACACTCAACCGCCTCCTCATACCCCGCATCCGCATGCCGCATCACGCCGGTGCCCGGGTCGTTCCACAACACGCGCGCAATGCGTTTGTCCGCTTCTTCCGTCCCATCGCAAACAATCACGATGCCGCTGTGCTGCGAATAGCCCATGCCGACGCCGCCGCCGTGATGCAGCGACACCCACGTCGCGCCGCCAGCGACATTGAGCATCGCGTTAAGCAGCGGCCAGTCGCTGACGGCGTCGCTGCCGTCTTTCATGGATTCGGTTTCGCGGTTGGGTGAAGCAACGCTGCCGCTGTCGAGGTGATCGCGGCCAATGACGACCGGCGCCTTCAGCTCGCCGTTGCGCACCATTTCGTTGAAGGCGAGGCCGAGCTTGTCGCGCAGCCCTAAGCCGATCCAGCAGATGCGTGCGGGAAGGCCCTGGAAGCTGATGCGCTCCTTGGCCATGTCGAGCCAGTTGTGCAGGGCCTTGTCGTCGGGGATGAGTTCCTTGACCTTGGCATCGGTTTTGTAGATGTCTTCCGGGTCGCCGCTGAGCGCAACCCAGCGGAACGGGCCGATGCCGCGGCAGAACAGCGGACGCACATAGGCGGGTACGAAGCCGGGGAACGCGAAGGCGTTGTCGCAGCCGACGTCCTTGGCCATCTGGCGGATGTTGTTGCCGTAGTCGAAGGTGGGGATGCCCTGCGCGTGGAAGGCCAGCATGGCCTCGACGTGGGTGCGCATGGACTGCTTGGCCGCGTCGCGCGTGCCTTCGGGGTCGGCCTTGCGGCGCTCGAACCACTGCTCCACCGTCCAGCCTTGCGGCAGGTAGCCGTTGACCGGATCGTGCGCGCTGGTCTGGTCGGTGACGGCATCGGGGCGCACGCCGCGCTTGACCAGCTCCGGCAGGATGTCGGCGGAGTTGCCGAGCAGCGCGATGGATTTCGCTTCGCCGGCCTTGGTGTATTTCTCTATGCGTGCCAGCGCGTCGTCGAGGTCGGTGGCCTGCTCGTCGACGTAACGGGTCTTGAGGCGGAAGTCGATGCGGCTCTGCTGGCATTCGATGTTGAGGCTGCACATGCCGGCGAGCGAGGCGGCCAGCGGCTGCGCTGCGCCCATGCCGCCGAGGCCGGCGGTGAGCAGCCACTTGCCCTTGAGGTTGCCGCCGTAATGCTGGCGGCCCATCTCGACGAAGGTTTCGTAGGTGCCCTGGATGATGCCCTGCGAGCCGATGTAGATCCACGAGCCGGCGGTCATCTGGCCGTACATCATCAGGCCTTTCTTATCGAGCTCGTTGAAGTGCTCCCAGGTGGCCCAGTGCGGCACCAGGTTGGAGTTGGCGATCAGCACGCGCGGCGCATCGGCATGCGTGCGGAACACGCCGACCGGCTTGCCGGACTGCACCAGCAGGGTCTCGTCGTCCTCCAGCGTGCGCAGCGATTTCAGGATGGCGTCGAAGCACTCCCAGTTGCGCGCCGCCCGCCCGATGCCGCCGTACACCACCAGCTCCGCCGGGTTCTCCGCCACCTCCGGATCGAGGTTGTTCTGCAGCATGCGGAACGGCGCCTCGGTGAGCCAGCTCTTGCAGTTGAGCTCGGTGCCGCGCGGCGCGCGGATGACGCGGGTGGTGTCGATGCGGGTCGGTGCGTTCATGGTGCAAGCTCTTGGGTGGGACAGTCGATCGAGTATAGGCGAGGGTGAAATCGCCGGCAGGCGATCGCACCACGTCGGCGTTCATCGGAGGCTTTTGACACCCTTGCCAACTGCGATGGTCGTGCCGCTTTCCGCCGCAAGGGCCGCCCGCATCTCCGCTGACCAGTGGGCGTAATAGGGATCGTTGCCGAAGGTGTCGATAAAGTGGTGCATGGTGTCGTCCAGCCCGGACCGCGGCTGGTTCTTCTGCACGTAGTAGCGGATCAGCCAGCCATCGCCTTGATCGGGATGGTCATGCATCAGGCGGCTGGACACATCCCAGGCCTTGTCCCATTCGCCCGCATTGACGTACATCCACCCCAGCTGCGCCAGTGGGAAGGTGTTGTCGGGATCGAGCGCATTCGCTTTTTCCAGATCCGGTACAGCAAGGAACGGACTGTGGAGCGCCTTGTAGGCATAGCCACGCATGCTGTAACCCCAGGCACTCTGCGGCTCTTTCCTGATTTCGCGCCCGGCCTCGACCAGCGCCCAATCGGTATCCCCCACATTGGTGAGCGCATAGGCGCGGCGGACGTGGGCCATGTTGGTAGCGGGTGCGAAGCGCAGCCCTTCCGACAGATAGACCACGCCCAGTTTGGGCTGGTTGTCTCCATTGGCGGCGTAACCTGCGTCGAACATCAGATTCGCACTGGAGACATTGTCGAAAACCGTGGGAAACGCAGCCCAGGCATGCGTTTCCGTATCCAGTGCGCAATCACACGCGTTGAAGTAGTACGCCGGTTCCTCGGCCAGCAACAGCGCAAGCATCGGGTTGGTCTTTGCGTGGACCTGCGCGCCATCGGCGACGTTCTTCATGGCTTGCAGCGACCCGCCCCATTTCGGCTCCGAGACGTGGATGTACATGCTGTAGATGGCGTAATCGTCCGGCACGGCCACAGTGCCGCGACGAAAAGCCGTGTCGGTGTAGCTGTCGCCGAGGCTCATGGAACCGGCGTCCATCATCGCCTCATACGCCGGGGTGATTTTCGGATTCAGCTGGATGGCGCGCTGCAGGTCGGTATCGGCTTGTTGCAGCAGGCGATCCATCGACTCGATATTGCTATCTGACGTGTCACGGATGAGCGCACCACCGCGCGCCTTGTGCGCCATGGCCACATAGGCGACGCCACTGGCCGCGAGGACAAACGCACTATCCGGCGACGCGCGTTTCCACGCGTCGAGCGTCTGGCGGGTGTCGAAGGAGCCGTCGTAGAAATCTTCCCAGAAGATGCGATGCACCAGGCCGCGCGAATGCGGCTGTGTCAGCTGGGCTTGCAAGGCCTCCGCAAGACGACGATCCAGATCGGCGGCATGGCCGCTGCGAATCAAGTCCTGCACCTCGGCAAACGAGATCACCGACTGGAAGCGATAGTGGCAATACGCGTCGACTGCTGCAGGGGACCAGTGGCTGCCGGGCGGATCGGGATACTTGAGGCAACGCTGCAATGGGTCGGCGATGTCCTCGGCGGTTCTGGCCTTGGCCACAAACGCATCCACTTCTTCATCGGTAAAGCTGCGACTTTTGCCCAGTGGGATTTTTAGTGCGTTTTCCTGAGCCTGCTCGACCGCAACGTGTGGAAATTGCGTTTCGATCGTGTGTGTCATATCCGCCATGGCGCGATACCAAACCCACGAAAACTCACCCAATCCCAGCAGGATCAATCCCACCACCAACACAGTGCGTCCATGCGGTGTCATGACTCCCCTCCCCTAAGGCACGATGGCGCTACAGTAGCATTGCGTCGTCACAGTTGTCAGTGGCATGGCCCGATCGTGCGGCCGGCATCACGGCATGTTTCGGCGACGCGAGTAACCTCGGGCCCCGGCGGGACGAATGATCCGCGGCAAACAGCACCGGCGTGGCTCTCCGTCGCCACGCAAGCCACTACCCGACCGCCCAGGAGCGCACCATGCAAGAACCATCCACACGCGAGACGCGACTGCAGCGCATCGGCTCATGGGCACTGATCACCGCCGTGCTGGCCGTGACGGTGGCGGCGTTCGCTTATGTCGGCGGCTGGCTGTCGCCGGATCGGCTGACGCCGAAACGGCTGGTGAACCAGCTGCAGCAGAACGCCGGCACGTTTCCCGGGTATCGGCGCAACCACGCCAAGGGCGTGTGCGTGGGCGGGTATTTCGAAAGCAACGGCCAGGCGCAGTCGCTTTCCGTCGCCAAGGTGTTTGCGCCCGGCCGCACGCCGGTGGTCGGGCGTTTGGCGATACCCGGCGGCAACCCGTATGCACCGGACGGCAGCGCGCCGATACGCAGCATGGCGTTGCGCTTCGCGCTGGCCAACGGACAGCAGTGGCGCACCGGTATGAACGACATGCCGGTGTTTCCGGTGGCGACGCCGCAGGCATTCTTCGATCAGTTGAAGGCGCAGCAGCCCGACCCGGCCACCGGCAAGCCGGACCCGGCGAAGGTCGCGGCGTTCTTCGCCTCGCATCCGGAAACCGCAGCATTTCTTGCCTGGGTGAAAACCGCCAGGCCGTCGGCGAGTTTTGCCACCGAGAGCTACTACAGCCTCAACGCGTTCGAACTGGTGGACGCGAACGGCCTGCGCCAGCCGGTGCGCTGGCGGATGGTGCCCGATGCCAGCGATGCGGGCAGCGACACGAGCAAGGGCGGCGATACGGACTACCTCGCAGCCGACCTCACGCATCGCCTGTCGCTGGCGCCGCTGCGCTGGCGACTGCTGCTGACGCTGGCCGATGCCAGCGACCCCACGAATGATGCGACGAAGGAATGGCCCGCCGCGCGACCGACCATCGATGCGGGCACGCTGGTGCTCGATCGCACCGAGCCGCAGGAAAGCGGCCCCTGCCGCGACATCAACTACGACCCGCTGGTGCTGCCCGCCGGCATCGAGGCATCGGACGATCCGCTGCTGCCGGCGCGCTCGGCGGCGTATGCCGACTCGTACCTGCGCCGCACCAGCGAGGAAGCCCACCTGCCCGGCACCGCTGCGCCTCACACCAAGCCGGAGGGCACGCCATGACATCCCACATCAGGCACTTCACCCGCGCCGCGCGTACCTTGCACTGGCTGATGGCGGCCATGATCGTGGCGATGCTGTTCATCGGCGTCGGCATGGTGGCGTCGGTATCGGAGCGGCACGACCTGCTGCTGCGCATCCACAAACCGCTGGGCATCGCGATCCTGATCCTGGCGGTGGTGCGCATCGTGGTGCGGCTGCGAAACCCGCCACCGCCCTTGCCCGCCGACCTGCCCGCGTTGCAGAAGCTGGCGGCACTCGCATCGCACTGGCTGCTTTACGTGTTGATGGTGGCGATGCCGCTGATCGGCTGGGCGATGCTCTCGGCCGGCGGTTATCCGGTAATGCTGAGCGACAGCCTGCGGCTGCCGCCGATTTTCCCGGTCAGCCCGACCGCGTTCGCCGTGCTGCGCCACCTGCACGCGTGGTTTGCCGCGGCGCTGCTGCTGACGTTTCTCGCCCACATGGGCGCGGCGCTGTATCACGGGCTGATCCGTCGCGACGGCGTGCTGTCGAGCATGGCGCGCGGGGAGCGGATACCCGAGCTTGGAGAGGAACTGGGGCTCATCGAGGCGCCGGAGAGCGACGAGGAGCCTGCCGGCATCGAGGACGAATCGCCCCGCTCGTCCTAGGGGCCACGGCTTGCAGGCCAGCGGATTTTCGTCGCGGTTGTCGCCGCCGTCGACGATGATGCGCGACGCCCAGCATGCGGACCCAAAGCGCCCGAAGTCAGCGGCACTCCCCTGATCATTGCCACCAGGGCGGCGCCGCGACATGCCTGACCGTTGTAGTGGCGTGCGACTCGCGTCCAAGGCCTGTTCTTCGTCAGCCATGCCGCGAGCCTGGATGCACCGGTATTTCCGGACGCAACGCAATGCGGCATGTGCCTCGGCAGCATCACGCTGCGCAAGGTAACGTCCACCAAAAGGATCTGTGGCGCTGCCCTGCAATCTTGTTCCATCGCCGCGCGACGCGCACTTTCTTGCGCCACCAGGCACTGGCGCAGCGCCTTCGTCAAGCTCTACGGTTCTCCTTCAAATGCCAGGGGACAACATCATGCGGACCATCGGACGAATCGCCATCCCCGCGCTGTTTGCCGTCTTCGCTTTCTCGGCAGCAGGCGCTTCGCCAGACACTCCGAGCCCGGCGCACGAACAAACCGTGGCATTCGCCCGGCTGTATGGCGTGGTGCGCTATTTCTATCCGGGCGACGCGGCCCAGCAGATCGACTGGAACCGTTTCGCCGTGGCGGGCGTGGGCGATGTGCAACAGGCGCGCAGCCGCACCGAACTGCAGAAGGCCTTGACGAGCCTGTTCGATCCGCTGGGGACGGGGATCGATATCGCCGCAGATGGCACTGCGTTTCCTCCGCTGCCGCCTTCGGCGCCGGGAGGGCGACTGGTGGCGTGGCACTACCTTGGCTTTCCGCATGGCAATGGAACGTACCAGGGGCAGCGAACAGATCGCGCCGGGGCTCCACGATTCAGCGGTGTCACCAGCCAGCTCGATGCGCGTGCGTTTCGCGGCAAGACCATCCGGCTGCGCGGCGGCATCAAGGCACTCGACGCGTCCACCACCAAGGGGCTCGGGCTGTGGCTGCGCATCGATGGGCCCGGCAAGCCGGCACTCTTTTTCGAGAACACCAATACGCGCCAGCAGCACGACATGGGCTGGCACAGCTACGAGATATCCACCCCGGTGGATGCCGGCGCATCGTCGCTGGCGTTCGGATTCACCATGACCTTGCCGCAGGCAGCGGATCCTGCGGCCGCCTTTCGGCAGCCCGTACTCGAGGAGCGCGACGAGCACGGCGCATGGAAGCCGGTCGTGCTTCCCGACTTGAAGCTGGCGGAACAGCCGTCGCGGGCGTGGTTTCGAGGAGGCAACACCAGCGACGACAAAACCACTTACACGTGGCAGCGGGACGATGGGGGCTATCTGGCGATCGAGCATCATGGCAACGCCGGTGACAATGCGCTGTTCGACGCGCCACCGGTGCCCGGCAAGGTAGCTGAATTTGAACTCGGCGATGGCCTGAAGGCGCGTGTTGCGTTGACCCTGACCGACGCGCAGGCGCAGCCATCGCCGCAACGTGCCGTATCGCTGGCTGCTTTGAAAACGCGACTTGGCGCGATGCCTGATCCGAAGACTGCCGTCAGCTCCACTGCCGCACGCGAGGCGGACGTGGTGGTCGCATGGAACGTGTTCCGGCACTTCTTTCCCTATTGGGATGTGATCCACGTGGACTGGGAGCGCGAACTGCCACAAGCCCTGGCCGATGCCGACAAGGCGACCTCGCGCACGGCGCAGAAGAAGGTGTTGCAGCGATTGCAGGTGCCACTCGAAGATGCCCACGGCACCGTCTTCGACACCTCTATCAAGAACAAGAGCGCGGCCCTGCCGATCGTGCTGGCACCGGTCGAACATCGTTGGGTGGTGGTGGCCAGCACCGTGCCCGACCGCGCGTGCATAGGTGACGTGGTGACATCGATGGACGGCACGCCGATGCCGCAGGCGGCAAATGACCTGGAGGCACTGGCGTCCGGGCAGTCTTCATCGCGATCGTGGAAAGCACTGCAGACGATCAACTCTGGACCGAGCGGTGAATCGCGCAGCTTCGGCCTGCAGCGTGCGGATGGCTCGATCCGTACCGAAACGTTTGCCTATACCGAGGCGACGCCGCCTCCACAGAAACGACCGGCACCGGTTGCGGAACTGCAACCCGGCGTCTGGTATGTCGATGTGGCGCGCACCGACATGGCGATGTTCTCGGCAAACATCGCGAACTTGGCCAACGCCCATGCGGTGATCTACGACGTGCGCGGCTACCCGAAGGACTTCAACGTCAGCAGCACCATCCCTGCGCATCTGCTCGACCATGCCGAGGATGCAAAGTGGATGCACGTACCGCGTTACGTCGGCCCGTTCGGCAAACTGGCCGGCTACAACGACCTTGGTTGGGACATCCAGCCGGCGCCACCGCGCTTCAGCTCGCGCGCGATCTTCCTCGCCGATGGCGGCACCATCAGCCAGGCCGAGTCGATCATGGGTTACGTGCAGGACGACAAGCTGGGCATGATCGTCGGCAGTACCACGCGCGGTGTAAATGGCAACGTCACGGCATTCACCGTGCCGTCGGGTTTCGGCGTGTACTTCACCGGCCTGAAGGTGACCCACCACGACGGCACGAGTCGTTATCACGCGCTGGGTACGCCGGCCGATGTGGTCGTGCAACCGACGATTGCCGGGATTCGTGCAGGCCGCGATGAGGTGCTCGAAGCGGCGTTGAAGCTGACGCGGTGAGTGGAGTCGTGGCGATCTCCAACCCAACTGAACCGCCGTCGGCATTGATGTCCGAAAACGGCCAGTTTGTGCACACGGCCGGTGCTAGCCTGCGTGCATGTCCGAGACCCTCGCCACCACGCTTCCCGATTTCCATATCTGCGAACAGGCACGACTGAGCCGCGACGCGCGTTTCGACGGACTGTTCTTCACCGCGGTCACCAGCACGCGCATCTATTGCCGCCCGGTATGTCCGGCACCATCGCCGAAGCCGCAGAACATTCGTTACTACGGCAGCCCCGCCGCGGCGGAAGCGGCGGGTTTCCGGCCGTGCCTGCGCTGCCGGCCGGAGCTCGCACCGGGCAATGCGGTGTGGCAACGCGGCGAGCACGTGGTGGCGCGCGCATTGAAACTGATCGACGCCGGCATGCTGGCGGATCATTCGCTGGAACAACTGGCGGCGCGGGTGAACATCGGCGCGCGGCAGTTGCGCCGGTTGTTCGTGGAGCATCTGGGCGCGCCGCCGATGGACGTCCATACCACCCGGCGCCTGTTGTTCGCGAAGCAATTGCTGACCGAGACCGCGATGCCGGTGACGCAGGTGGCGCTGGCCTCGGGCTTCGGCAGCCTGCGTCGTTTCAATGCCGCGTTTGCGCAGGCGAACCGCATTCCGCCACGCGAATTGCGCCGGCATCCGCGCGCGACGCCCGGCGATGCGCTGGTGCTGCGGCTGGGTTACCGGCCGCCGTACGATTTCGGGTCGATCCTTGCATTCCTGCACGGCCGCTCGCTGCCCGGCGTGGAACGGGTGGACGAGCAGAGCTACATGCGCGTGTTCGGTTCCGCCGATGCGCCCGGCTGGCTGCGGCTGAGCGCATGGCCAGGCGGCGATCACGCGCTGAAGCTGGAACTGCACGGCGCGCAACCGTCGCAACTGTTGACGGTGGTGACGCGGCTGCGGCGCATGTTCGACCTCGACGCGGACCCGCGGGCGATCACCGCCACGCTGGGCGTCAGTGGCGTGCTGAAGCCGCTGCTGCGCAAACACCCCGGCCTGCGCCTGCCGGGCGGCTGGGATGGTTTCGAGATCGCGGTGCGTGCGGTGCTGGGCCAGCAGGTGAGCGTGGCCGCGGCGCGTACGCTTGCGACGCGCATCGTGCACCGCTACGGGGAAACGCTGGCGACATCGACGATGCCAGGTCTGGACCGGCTGTTCCCTACGCCCGCCCAACTGGTCGATGCGGACCTGCGCGACGTGGGCGTGACCACCGCACGCGCCGCGACGATCCGCGGCATGGCGCAGGCGTTGATCGATGGGCGGGTGGACTTTCGCGCGGAGCAGTCGCTGGACGAATTCGTGGCGCGCTGGATCCCCCTGCCCGGCATCGGCGAATGGACGGCGCACTACATGGCCATGCGTGTCTTGAGCCATCCCGATGCGTTCCCCGCCGCCGACCTGATCCTGCGCCGCGTCGCCGCCGGCAATGCAGCCGAACTCAGCACGAAGGCACTCAACGAACTGGCCGAAGCATGGCGGCCGTGGCGCGCCTATGCGGTGATGCACCTGTGGCGCAGCGCCAGCGACACGGCACCGGCGAAACGGAGCAAACCATGACCCGCGAGACGATCCATTACGACGAGATGTCCACACCGATCGGCAGGCTGTTGCTCAGCGCCGACACGCAGGGCCTGCGCGACGTGTGGTTTATTGAAACCGGTCGCAGGCAGCAGGCGCGGCCGTCCGAATGGGTGCACTCGCCGAAGGCATTGAAGTTTGCGCGCGTGCAACTCGATGAATATTTCGCCGGCGAACGGCGGGATTTCAAGCTGCCGCTGCATCCCGTCGGCACGCCGTTCCAGTTGGCGGTGTGGGACGAACTGAGCCGGATTCCCTACGGCATCACCGTCAGCTACGGCGAACTGGCCCAGCGCATCGACCAGCCGCAGGCAGTGCGCGCGGTGGGCGCCGCCAACGGGCGCAACCCGCTGCCGATCGTGCTGCCCTGCCACCGCGTGATCGGCAGCGACGGCAGCCTTACCGGCTTCGGCGGCGGCCTGCCGACGAAGCGCTTCCTGCTCGCGATGGAAGACCGCGTGGCGCGTGGCGACCTGTTCGGCGACTAGCGCCGAGACTCATTAAGAAGCGAGGGATCGATCAGCCGTGGGTCGGTGCCGGCTTGTCCTGCGGAACCACGCGCGGCAGCTCATTGGCATCCTGCTGGCGATCGAGCATGTTCTGCTGGGTGGCCCGATCGCGATCCTGCCGCGCCTGGTCGGCCTGCTGCGCCTGCCGCTGTGCCTGCGGATCGCTGGCGTTCGGCAGCCTGGCATTGTCGGACACGCTCTGGTGCAGTTGCTGCTGCAACTGGCTCTGCTGCAACTGGTTGCGCGTCTGCTGTTGCTGCACATTCTGCTGCGCCTGCACGCTCGGCGGCGGCGCGACCACCACTGCCGACGAACGCCGGGACGATTGCCAGGCATTCGCCATACCGAACGGTGCAAGGACGGATGCACCGACGATCAGTGCACCCATCGCGAAACGGAATCCGGCAATACGTGTCTTGGTCATGTGAGTGCGCGATCATGTGGGGATGGCTTTCATATCGTAGGACTCCATCCATGAAATTCCCGTTTCGCGTGCTGCTGTGTTCGCTGGTGGCATTCAGCGCCGGTTGCGCCACGCAACCGTCTCCGGCCCCGGCATCCACCGCGGCACGCGTAGGCCAGCCTGCGCCGCTGCTGTTGATTTCGATCGACGGCTATCGGCATGACTACCTCGAGCGCGGACTCAGTCCGACCCTGGCCATGCTGGCGAAAACCGGCGTGCGCGCCGCATCGATGCAGCCGGCGTTTCCGTCGCTGACGTTTCCCAACCACTACAGCATCGTCACCGGCCTGATCCCCGACCACCACGGCGTGGTCAACAACACGATGACCGATCCGCGGCTCGGCAATTTTTCGATGGGCAACCGCAAGGCCGTCGGCGATGGGCGCTGGTGGGCACAGGGCACGCCGATCTGGGAGACCGCGGACCAGCACGGCCTGCGCACGGCAACGATGTTCTGGCCCGGTACCGAGGCGGACATCCACGGTCACCATCCGGATTACTGGGAACCGTTCGACGTCAACGAGGCGGCGGACAAGCGCGTGGACCAGGTACTTGCGTGGCTGGATCTTCCGGTCGGCCAGCGCCCCGCATTCGTCACCCTGTACTTCGATGCGGTGGATCATGCCGGTCACGAGTTCGGCCCCGATTCGCCGCAGGAGAACGACGCGCTGCGCGCGACCGACGCGGCGATGGCGCGGCTGGTGCACGGGCTCGAACAGCGCGGGTTGCTCGACCGCATGAACATCATCGTGCTGTCCGACCACGGCATGGCCGCGGTGCCGCCGTCGAACAACGTGATCCTCGACCGGCTGATCCCGTTCGCCGAGGTGGACACGGTGGCCACCGGCGTGCTGGCCAGCTTCAATCCTGTCGACAGCAGCGCCAGGGCGCAGTCGGAATTCGCCGCCATCGAGCACCGACTGGAACAGCCGCAGCAGCACATGCAGTGCTGGGACAAGACCCGCGTGCCGGCGCGGCTGCGCTACGGCCACAACCCGCGGGTGCCGCAACTGCTGTGCCTCGCCGACATCGGCTGGCACATCACCACAACGGCCAAGCTCGCCGGGAAAAAACCCAGCCTCGGCGAACATGGCTACGACAACGCCGAACCGCAGATGCAGGCGACTTTCGTGGCGCATGGCCCGGCATTCCGCGTCGGCGCGACAGTCGGCGCGTTTCCGAACGTGGACGTCTATCCGCTGATGACGCACCTGCTCGGGATTCCCGCCGCAGCGAACGACGGCGACTACGACGCGGTGAAGGACATGCTGAAACCCACCGCACCTTGAGGCTCACGATAGCGCCGTCATGCCGGCATAACTGCAAAAGCGCCAGCGCGCACGCGCGACAAGCGCCATCGCGAAGGTTGCTCAGGCGCTGCGATCGCTACGCAACGCCTTGTACTGTTGTGTCGTGGCCGGCGGCACCACGCCCGCTGACCCAGCCGAACAGAGCGATGCCGACGATGATCGCCGGCGCGCCGAACGCGGCATAACCACTGGACCACGACTCGTCCTGCAAGGTAGGGGACTCCAGTCTCGGTGTCGCCCGATCGTTAAGCTCCAGGGGCATCCTGGCCGTCATCAATCGCAAAGCCTTGCGGCCGTGCTGGCGGACGGGCTCTTGGCGGTGCCGGCAAGCACAAAGGGAGATGCGAGAAACAGAACGGTCGCGCAAGAGCGCCTCGGCAAGAAATTTCCGGCGCGTCCAATGATCGATAGGCGGGGAATGAAGTATCCATCCGCTGGGTGTCGATTCCGAAATTCGGCGCCCCCACCCATCGAGCCCCTGTCAGGGCGGCATCCCATCAAGCTCCGCCGCTGCCACCGCCAGTCCCGACACGACTCCCAGCGATGGATCGCCCTTCACCAGGCTGATCTGTGGAAAGCTGTCGCGTACCGCGGCCTGCACAGCCGGTGAGCGCGAGGTGCCACCGGTAAGGAATACGCTGGCAGGAATATCCAGGCCGGCAAGGTCACCGTTGACGTCGTCGAACGTGCGCTTCAGGCGATTGACGAAGGGCGAGATCGCCTCGAGTAGTTCCGGCTGCGTGGTATTCACGCCCAGGCCGTCTTCCAGGAAACCAAGATCCGAATGATGCGCAGCCTCTGCCGAAAGCACGATCTTGGTACGCTCGGCTTCCTGGTTGAGGCGGGTGGTCGCGCCGGGCTTCTGCAGGTTGCGCAGGCGCGACTGCCACGGCTCATCCACCAGGCGGTAGCTCTGCTTGCGGAATTCCCGTTGTTTGGGAAGGTTGTGCACACTTGCCGCTTCCACGAAATGATGCACGGGCACGTTGGCGACGTTGTTGCCCAGCAGAGGCATGAAGCTGTGGATACTCAGGTTCACGTCCAGATCGGTGCCGCCCTTGGGCAGGCCCCAACTGCGGGTGATCTGCGGATGCTTGCCGCCACCGAGCTCGGCGTAAGCGACATCGGTGGTACCGCCACCGATGTCCACGATCAGGGCGCGCTGTCGATCTTTCAGGCTCTTGTGATAGTGCATCGCGGCGGCGGCGGGTTCTTCCATGAAGGAAACCTCGTCGAAGCCGGCAACAGCCGCCGCCTCACGGATCAGTTCCACGGCCTGTTCGGAACCGCGCTCGCCCATCGACGAGCGGAACTGCACCGGGCGACCGATAACGGCACTGCGCACGGGTTCGCCCAACTGCCGACTGGCAGTCAGGCGGATGTGCTCCAAGATGTGCGTGGTGATATGCACTATCACCTTGCGCACCTCCGAATCCATGCGAAAGCCCAGCATGGACTTCGGCGATTCGATCAAGTTGCCGTCGCCGTATTCCATGTATGCATACACCGCATCGTCGCCGAACAGCGCATATTGGAAGCTCTCCAGCGTGGCAGTGGGCGAGTTGCGGGCGCGCTCTTCCAGCCATTGACGGCGCACCACGCGGGTCGCATCACGGCGCAAGGCATCGTCTCCACGATCGGTCGCCCCGAATTGCTGCTGCTGACTGCGCAGCACGCGCATATGCGCTTCCACCTCCGCCTCAAGTGCAGGGGTCAAGATGAAGTCGTTCGGATCGGGCACCACTTCGGGAAAGAAGACCGCGGTGCGGAATTGTGCCGTGTCGCCAAAGCGGATGATCTCCAGTCTGCCGTTGCGATAGGTTGCGGCTGCGGAATAACTGGTGCCGAAGTCGATGCCGATGTGCATGGTGCTTGCCGGGATGGAATTGAAAACAGAGCGGCAGCTACTGCGCCATGGCGCTGCAGCGGGCCGGTAACCTTGGATTGTTCGCGCGTTGCTTGCTAGTCCGACAGCGCGCTGAAACGCTTGCGCACGCTTTTCAGCGACTTCACCAACGCTGCCTGCAGCTTGGGCGTGAGGCGGCTTTCGGGCACGGCCACGGCAACAGCGGCCACGGGACGATTGGCGCTATTGACCAATGCGATGGCCACCGAGCCCACGCCCTCCTCGCTTTCCTCATGGTTGGTCGCAAAGCCATTCAGGCGGACATCCTGCAGCGCGGTTTCCAGCGCGCGGAACGAACGCACCGAGTGCGTCGTCTTCGCCATAAGTTTCTTGTCCGAATAGATCACGGCCACCTGCGCGGATGTGAGCTCGCCCAACAACGCCTTGCCCGCCGACGTGCAGTGAGCGGGCAGCATCTGTCCGGTACGCGCAGTGACGCGCAGGGCGCGATCGCTTTCAATGGCATCCACATAACGCACCTGCTCCTCTTCGAGGATCACCAGGTGCACGGTTTCGCCGAACTCGGCAGCCAATTCCTCGAGGAAAGGGCGAGCCTGCATGCGCACGTCCATCTTCTGCACCACGGCCAGGCCGATCTCCACCAGCATCGGTCCCGGCCGGTAGGCTCGTGACGATTCTTGGCGCACGAAGCCGTGCTGGATCAGCATGGCCAGCAGACGGTGCGCCGTGGAGTGGGCCACACCCAGGTAGGCACAGGCTTCCGTCAGTCGCACCGATTGCTGCTCGCGAAACAGCAAGAGCAGGCGCAAGGCATTACCGACGGAGGAAATGGGGTAGCTCGGGATGCTGGCCTCGGCGCTGGCGGATTTGTCGAGGAGCGATTCTTTCTTCATGGCGGACAATCTTGCCGGCATAAGGAAAAATTGTCCATCTTTAAGAACGGCCGGTGTTTACGATACAAGCCATCCGACTGTCAGGGCCAACACGAAACCGAGGATCGGCGGCGCACGGCAGAGCAGCAACACCGTACCCGCACAGACCATGGCGAAGCCGAGAGTGTCGGTGGCAGAGTGCAGCACGAGCGAACCACTGGAAATCGCGAGCAATGCCACCACCGAGAGGGACAGCGCGAACATGGCCGCACGGAAACGCTTGAGGTGTAAAAGCCTGCTTCTTGCCTTCTCCAGCGGCAGCACAAGCACCGGCGGCAGCAGCAAGGCGAGGATCGCCACCAGCGCGCCCTGGATGTCCGCCACGAAGTAGCCCACGACCACCAGATAAAGGCCGTTCGGACCGGGGGTGATATTGGCCACTGCCAGTGAATGCAGCAACAGCGAGTCGGCCTGCAACCCCGCGGTTTCCAGTTCACCCCGCATTACCGGCAGCGAACTCAGGCCGCCGAAGCCGATCAGATTGGCCATGAGCACGGTGGCGAACAGGTGCTCAAGGCTCATTCGTGCCACCTGTTTTCGGTGGTTGCGGAACCATGTCGAATACGTCAGGGAATATCAGGGCCAGTGCAATGGCTATTCCCATCACCAGCAAGGGCTTGTTGAGCCATACGCCCAAGGCCGCGAACAACAGGAAAATGAGCGTAGCGCGGAGGAACGGCACCGGCCGCATGATGTCGCGGAACAACTGGATCGCCAGTGAGATGGCGAAGCCAGCGGCCATGCCAGCGACGGCGTGGAGCGGAACCTGCGCACGCGGGTATGCACTTATGAGTTCGTAGCCCCAAGCCAGAACGATGGTAATGGTGAGCGACGGAATCATCAGGCCAGCCAGACCTGCGGCCATGCCACGCACGCCGCATACAGTGCGACCGATCAATATCACCTGGGCGAGAATGCTGATGCCGGGCGTAAGCCGCGAAAGCACCAGTTGGCTGATGAATTCCGCCTCGGTAAGCCAGCGCTTGCGCAAGCAAAGTTGCCGCATGGCAGAAACCGTGGCGCTGCCTCCACCGAACGAGGTAAGCCCGATTCGGGCAAAAGCCGTGAATACTTCCGTCCACGGCGCGAGGGGGACACGATGCGATTTCGACATCCGTTGCATCTGTGCCCCGCCTCCTTACCTAACGTGGCGCATCATTGCCGAATGATCAGAACTTCCAACTGCGGTCCGGTGTGGCGACATCGATCTCGACACCATCCGGGTCCAGAAACTTGAAGAATCGCGGCGGAATCTGCTGCTTGTCCTCGCCGTAGATCTCGATGCCGTATTCCTTGAGGGCCTGGACGCAGGCGGCGGTATCGGCGATTTCCACACCAATGTGGTTCGGGCCCAACGTGCCCTGCAACCATGGCGAGAGCTCCACGCGCTCGTCCGGGCAAAGCAGGGAATAATTGACTTCGCCGTCGCTCATGTCGATGGCCTTGCCCGGGTAATGGCCCGGCGTGCGGATGGGACCGAGGCGCTTAAAGCCCAGAACCTTCTCGTAGAAGGTCGCAGCCTTCTCGAGGTCTTTGGTGACGACGCCCATATGACGGATACGCATCCCAGTTCTCCTGTTATTTTCTACATGAAAGAAATATTGTCCGCTAGGCGGACGGCTCCGGATGTTGAGCGCAGTTGACTGGCAAGTCAAGCCATCCTTTTTCCGCATGGCGGAAAACAATTTTTAGTCGCCATGTATACGGCACGACTTTATGTCGCATTGCATCAATAAAAATATGGCTTTTATTATGGGAGATAACAGCGCAGATATCCTCCCATAATATTGCCATGCACCATTCGAATGAAGACACCTGTCACTTCTCATTCGACGGAAAACATTTCCCGCCATGCGGCAGGCGCTGCGCCCGATGATTTGTTTCATTCCATATTTCATTTCGCTCGAAGCCCTTTAAAAAGGCGAATTTCCATTAGTGCATCCGCCCTTGACGACTACAAATTATTCTCTTATGGTCTGTCCGCCAGAAAGAAATGTTTTCTGCCTAGTGGAGATTAAAAGATGCGTCGTGCGGATGTGGTCTTCGGGGTAATCGTTACGGTCCTAGGGGCAGGGGCGCTGGTCATGGCGCTATACATGCCGTTTTTGTCTGCAACCACTCCAGGCCCGGGATTTTTCCCGCGCCTGGTAGCCTCGGGCCTGGTGATTCTTGGCCTCATGCAGATACGTCAAGGTTTCCGACCGCTTGCTCCTGAAGTACGTCCGGTCGGCCCAGTCAGTCAGCTGGAGAAAACTGTCCACGGCAAGGCTTCTCCGCGCGAGCCGGGCAAGGCCTTCCTGGCTCGCCGCCCGCTGATCGTGCTTGCCGGCTACATCGTCTCGGTGCCGCTGTTCGGCGTACTGGGATTCGTCGTCACCACGACAATCCTGATGGCTTTCCTCCTCCTCTATGTGGAAAAGCGCCGCAACCTCGGGGCGTATGTCTGCATCGTAGCCATCCCCGTCGCCACATGGTTGCTGTTCGTGGAGCTGCTGGGCATGGAGCTGCCCAACGGCATGCTTCATCTCGGCATGCTCGGCATCTGACACCCCTTTCCACGGAAACCAAATTAAATGTCAGTCCTGACCAATCTGATCGATGGCTTCGCCACGGCCATGACCTTGACCAACCTGACGTGGATGATCGCCGGCGCCATGCTTGGCACCCTGATCGGCATCCTCCCGGGCTTGGGAAACCCCGCCGCCACGCTCGCCATCCTGTTGCCCCTCACGCTTCGGCTTCCACCGACGACGGGCCTGATCATGATGGCGGGGATCTACCACGGCGCGAAGTTCGCCGGCGCCACCACCGCGATCCTGTTGAACATTCCCACCGAAACATCGTCGGTGGTGCTTTGCTACGACGGACATGAACTGGCAAAGCAGGGCCGCGCCGGTCCGGCGATGGGCATGTCGGCCATTTCCGGCTTTATCGCCAGCACTGTGGGCATCATCGCACTGACCTTCGCCGCACCGCTGGCTGCGCAGTTGGCGGTGAATTTCGGCCCACCAGAATTCGCCATGCTGATGTTCTTTGGCCTGTTGCTGGTGGTGACGCTTACCGGCAAGTCGCCGGTAAAGGGGCTTATCTCGATGTTCCTCGGGTTACTGGTTTCCACCGTCGGCGTGGACATCTTCACCGGTACCGAACGCTTCACTTTCGGCAGCGTCAACCTGTACGACGGCATCGAATTCCTCATTCTTACCCTCGGCCTCTTCGCGGTAGGCGAAGTATTGGTGAACCTGGAAAAGAAGCGCGACAAGGTGGAGAAACTCAACGCACCCAAGCGCCTCCGTGATTACCTGCCCAACATGGCCGACTTCAAGCAGTCGCGCATGGCGATCGCCATCGGATCGGTGGTCGGCTTTTTCATCGGCGCCCTGCCCGGCGGCGGCTCCACGATGGCTTCGTTCGTCAGCTACGCCGTGGTCAAGAACACCTCGCCGCATCCCGAGCGTTTCGGCACGGGCGCCATCGAAGGCGTGGCGGGTCCGGAAGCGGCCAACAATTCCGAAGCCGGTGGCGCGATGATCCCGCTGTTGAGCCTTGGCCTGCCGGGTAGCGCCAGTACCTCGGTGATGCTCGCAGCGCTTCTGCTCTACGGCGTGCAGCCAGGTCCGTTGCTCTTCACCAATCATCCGGAAATCGCCTGGCCAGTGATCGCCAGCCTCTACTTGGGCACGATCGCACTGCTGGTGCTGAATCTGCCGCTGATCCCGCTGTGGGTGCAAATTCTTCGCATTCCGTATTGGCTGCTCTATCCCATCATCCTGGTGCTGGCCGTGGTCGGTGCCTATAGCGTGCGCGGCTCGATCTTCGACGTGTACCTGTTGATGGCCTTCAGCATCACCGGTTACCTGCTACGAAAAATCGAGGTGCCGGCAACCCCCATGCTGATGGCCTTCGTACTCGGCCCCCAGGCCGAGCTCACCGTGCGCCAGTCGCTGATGCTGTCGAACAACAACCCCATGATCTTCCTGGAGCGGCCGATTTCCGCCTCGATCCTGGTTATCGCCTTGATCGCGGTCGTGCTTTCGACCTGGGGCCGCCGGCGTCAACGTCGTCGCGCCTCCGCCGCCATCTAACGCCAACTTCGTCGCCGACACCGTGAAATAAAGGCCAACAACCATGAGCGTATTTTTCAAGCGGCAACGCCACGTTGCCGCGCTAGTCTTCCTCGCGCTTTTTTCCCCCATCACCATCACCGCATGCAGCAATAACGGGGGCACCGACAAGAAAGGCAAACCCGACAACGTGCAGTTCGTCGTCGACACCGGTCCGGGTGGCGGCAGCGACGTCTTCGCCCGTCAGGTGGTGAAGATTGCGCTGGCCAGCAAGCTGATCGACGGCAACTGGCCAGTGCTCAACCGCCCACAAGGCGGTGGCCTGGCGGCCATGAATTTCCTCAAGCAGAAATCGCCGCAGCCGAATTTCATCGCTGCATTTACCTCCAAGTGGATTATCAGCGGGCTCGACACGCCAAACGCCGAAGCCACTGTGAAGAATCTCACCCTGATCGCCCAGGTGGCGGTGGAACCGCAGATGGTGGCCGTACCGGCCAACTCGCCCTACAAGACCATGGCCGACTTCATCGCCGCAGCCAAGGCCAAGCCCGGCCAACTGGTCCAGGTGGGGGGCGCTTATTCCTCCGTGGACAATCTGGCCGCGCTGAAGATCCAGCAAAACACCCACACGGCGTGGAAATACCTTTCTTTTGCCGACGGCGGTCCGCGCATCACCGCCCTGCTGCGTGGTGACGCACAGATGATGATCGGCGCACAGAATGATTTCTCCGAGGAAGTTGCCGCCGGTCAGCTGCGCATCATTGCCGTGATGGGCAACCAACACGCGGCGAAGTTCCCCAATGTGCCCACCTTCGCCGAGCAGGGCATCTCCGAGGTCGGTCTGCCCGAAGCCTTGCAGTGGCGCGCCATCGCTGGCCCGGCCAACATGCCGCCGGCTGCCGTGGCCTATTACCGGGACGTGTTCTCCAAGTTCACCCAAACGGCCGACTGGAAGAAATACATGGACGAGGAGGGCTTGATCTCCGAGTACGTCGCCGGCCCCGAACTCGACAAGCGCGTGAACGACTTTTCTGCATCGATGGCCCCGATGATGAATCTGCTCAAGAGCAACAACAAATGACCCAAGCGCACATCCCGATGACCAAGACGCACGAGCTGGGCCTTTTTTCCTCGTCGCTCCAATACTCCGACCTGCCGGCAAATGTCGCGCACTACGCGCAACGTGCGCTGGTGGACTGGACGGCCGCCACGATCGGCGCCGTAAACGAACCTGCAGCAAAGAAGGTACGCAAGGTCGTCGCTGCCAGTGGCAGTGGCGGCCCTGCCAACGTGATCGGCACCCGTATTTCCACCAATGCCATGTTCGCCGCTTTGGCCAACGCGTACACATCGCACCTGCTGGATTTCGACGACTGTTACAACCCGCTGGAAACCACCATCCATCTGAGTTCCTGTCTGTGGGGCGCGATCCTCGCCGTGGGCCAGCTGCGTGAACTCAGCGGCAAGGAAGTACTTGCCGCCTACGTGGCGGGCTTCGAGACCGGCGCACGCGTGGCCCGTGCCGCAGGCCCATCGCATTATCAGAGCGCATGGCACGTCACCGGCGTCTGCGGCCACGTCGCGGCCGCAGCAGCCGTAGCCAACGCACTGAAGCTTTCTCCGGCTGCCGCGACCCATGCACTCGGTGCCGCCGCCACGCAGGGTGCGGGCATCCGCGAGGTATACGGCAGCGATACCAAGGCCATCCATCCCGGCAAGGCAGCGATGGACGGCGTGCTCTCGGGCTTGCTGGCCGAAGCCGGCTTCACCTCGATCGATACTGCCATCGAAGGTCAGCGTGGCCTGCTGGCCGCCGTCAGCAAGGAGCCTGCGCCGGATCTGCTGGTCGAGGGTCTGGGCACGGCGTGGCAGATCCTGGAGAACGGCAACAAGCTCTATCCCACCGCATCCCTCACGCATGCACCGATCGAGGCCGCGACTCACGCGACTGAGTCGGGCAACCTCGACCCGGCCGACATCGAAGGCATCGTGGTGCGCGTGCATCCATTCACTGCCGCGGTGACTGCCCTGGTACATCCGGCCGATGGGCAGGCCGCCCGCTTCAGCACACCGCACTGCATCGCCGTGCCGCTGGCGCGCGGCAAGCTTACCTTGGCCGACTTCAGTCAGGTCGTGATCGATGATCCGCTCATCAAGCATCTGCGCAGCCTCGTCGCCCTGGTCGGCGACGCGGCGATGGATCGTCGTGGCTGCGAGCTCACCATCCAGATGCGCTCGGGCAAGGCATTGCGCATCGACGTGGCACGCAATCGCGGCACGCCAGCGGTGCCGCTGACCGACGATGAGCTTTCAAAGAAATTTTCCGACGCAGCCAGCGGGGTTCTCGACCCCGCCGTGGTGGCGCCGGTGCTGGGCGCCATGTGGGGACTGGACAAGGCGTCCGACGTGAGCGGCTTCGTACGACGACTCGCCGTGCCGCACCGCGACTAGAGGGCTTCGCATAAACGGCGTGTCTTTTACGTTGAAGGCGTGCCGCGAAGGTTTTGCAGCAAAAAAAGTACTGCCCGCAAGGGCACCAACCGGTCCGGGGAACGACCGGCGGGGAGGCTTTTGCCTTGAAAAACTGCGGGGACTGGCAGCAAGGCGGCCTCATCCCCGGCCGAGACAACACTCGATGGGGAGGAATGTCATGCATCAATCGTCTTTCAAAATGCAGCTACCACGCGTGGCCATGGCGCTTGCCGTAGCCTTGGGATTCGCCTCGCCGGCATGGTCGCAGTCCGCACCGCCGGCCGACAACGGCAACCTCATGTTGCTCAATACGCTGTTCAAGAACGGTGTCATCACCAAGGCGCAATATGACGCGCTGGTCGCCCAGGAACAAAAGCGCCAGGCTGCTGCAATGGTCGCCGTGCAAGCTGCTCCTCCGGCACCCGCATCGGAAACCGTGCCGGCAACAAAGACCAAC
The DNA here is from genome assembly GCA_036398675.1 of Rhodanobacter sp. Taxonomy (GTDB): domain Bacteria; phylum Pseudomonadota; class Gammaproteobacteria; order Xanthomonadales; family Rhodanobacteraceae; genus Rhodanobacter. The sequence continues at coordinate 108,597 of DASWOQ010000030.1, forward strand.
GTCACGCCATTCAAGACCAAGGACGAAAATTTCACCATGAAGCTCGGAGGCCGCATCCAGGCCGACTACGGCTTCGGCAGCAGCGACAAGACCAAGATAGGTAACGCGCAGGAGATGCGCCGAACCCGCTTCGACCTTTCCGGCACCCTCTACAAGGACTGGTCGTATATGGTGAGCTACGACTTCTCGGCTTCCCCCGACGAGATCAAGAACGCCTACGTCAGCTACACCGGCTTCAAGGACACCGAGCTCACCATCGGCTACTTCAAGGAATTCTTCTCGCTGGAATACCAGACGTCGAACAAGGCGACGGAATTCCAGGAACGCTCGATGCTTGATGACAGCTTCGATCCGCCCAAGCGCTTCGGACTGGGCTACATGCGCCATTCAAACTTCGCTACAGAAAGCGAATACACCCTTGGCGTGGGCGTGTTCGGCAGCGGCTATCCGCGTGACACCGACCAGAACGATGATGCCGGCGTGGGTGTGGCCGCTCGCGCCACCCTGGCGCCGATCCACACTGACGATCGCCTGCTCCATCTGGGTATCGATACGGAGTACCGGCATACCGGCCATACGGAAGAAGTGGATTTCGCCACCCAACCCAATGCGCACTTCGCCGACTCGCTTATCGACACCGGCGATATCCTGAATGTGACTGAGGAAGAAAAGCTCGGCGGCGAAATCGCCGGCGTGATCGGGCCTTGGTCGTTGCAGGCGCAATACGACGTGATGAAACTCAAGCGCAGCCTGGGCAGCGACCTCACCTTCCACGGCTACTACGCCCAGGCCAGCTACTTCCTCACCGATGACTCGCGTGCCCCGGCATACGGGAATGGCTCGTACGGCACGATCAAACCAAAGAGCAAATACGGCGCCTGGCAAGTGGGCCTGCGCTACGACACGCAGGACTTGATCGACGGCGACGTCAACGGTGGCAAAGAAGCCAATCTCGATGCCGCTGTGAACTGGTACGTCAACAAATATCTCCGGTTCTCGCTCAACTACATCAAGGTGCTCAAGCTCGATCGCCCACACAACATCAACGACGACAACAAGCCCAGCATCGTGGCTGGTCGCATGTGGATCGGTTTCTGACAGTCTCCACGGCGTAGCGAAACGCCCCTTTCCCTTGACCTGAGACCGTGCTTCAAGGAGAGCCGTGCGTAGTGCGTGCCGATGTGTTCGCCTTGCGCGGCTCGCGGGCATCGTTGCCGATCACCGCGAGGTGTCTGGCTGCAACGCCGGAATAACGACTCACGCCAGCGACGGCGGCAGCGGCAGCGGCAGCGGCAATTGCAGGCGCACCTCAAGCCCGCCGTGGCTACCGTTGCTGGCGTGGATGTCGCCGCCATGCACCTGCACTACGCGCTGCACGATGGCCAGGCCCATGCCATGACCGTCGGCCCGTGCGGCATTGCTGCCGCGGAAGAACGGACGGAACAGGAATTCCAGTTCGGCCTCGGGCACGCCGGGGCCGCGGTCGCTCACGGATAAGGTCGCCAGCTCGCCTTCCACGCGTACCGACAGCTCCACCACGCCGCCTTCGGGGCTGAACTTGATCGCATTCGCGATCAGGTTGTCCAGTGCACGCTCCAGCAGCAGCGAGCTGCCCAGCACCCGTACCGGCCCGGCCGATACGAACTGCAGGCGGATGTTGCGCGCGCCCGCCTCAAGTTCCGCCTGCGCCACGCAACCGTACGCGATGTCGACCAGATCGAGCTGCTCGCGGTTCATTCCGGGGATGCCGCTTTCCAGTCGCGACAGGGTGAGCATTTCGCCGGTCATGCGATCGAGCCGGTCGATCTCCTGCTCGGCCTGGCGGAAATACGATTCCGCCTCTTCCGGCGTGGCACTGCGCTGCGCCAGGTCGTGGATCAGGTGCAGCCGCGCCAGCGGCGAACGCAGTTCGTGGGACAGGTCCTGCAGCACGCTGCGGCCGTGTCCCACCAGCGCCTCGATACGTTCGGCCATCGCATCGAAGTCGTAGGCGAGCTGGGCGATTTCATCGTGCGCCAGGCCGCTCTGTCGACCCACCCGCGCCGACAGCTCGCCGGCGGCCATGCGCCGGGTGGCATCGCGCAGCGCCTCGACCGGCCTGGCCACGCTGCGCGCCACCCACCAGCCGAGCAGCCCGATGCACAGCAGCGACAACGCCGACTGCACGCCCAGCAGGATGGTCTGGCGGGTTTGCGGCCGCAGCCTGCTGTGGGTCCGACTCGTGGCCACCAACTGGCGCGCCTGCCCGTCGTCGCCGACCACCTGTTGCACGGCCACGGAGACGCCTGGCCGCAGTTGCAGCACAGAATCACCGTCGGTATCGAGCAAATTGGGCAGCCGTTTCTCGATCATCGAAAACATCCGGATCGGGTACAGCGGCTCACCGTTCTGGTACAGCGTGGCCTGGATATCGTCGTGCCGCTGTTGCTCGGACCAGTCCGCCAGTGCCGGCACACCCCCGCTTTCGTAGGCCTGGTCGGCGCCCTGCGCCAGTGCCGACCAGTTGATTTCCTTGGCCGTGGTGTACTCGACGAAACCCCTAGCCAGGAAACCGCCGAGGACCAGCACCAACACGTTGGCCACGCAGAACCAGACCAGCAGGCGCCAGTACAGCGAATTCTTGAAGGGGTTCATGGCGACTCCGCGACCAGCACGTAACCCGCACCGCGCACCGACTCGATCCGCGGTGCAGACGCCGATGTCCCGGCCGATGCCTCGGCCAGCTTGTGGCGCAGCCGGCTGACGTGCACGTCGACGCTGCGGTCGAACCGCTCCAGTTCGCGACCCAGCGCGATGCGCGTCAGGGCGGCCTTGTCGACCAGTTCGCCGACGCGTTGCGCCAGCCCGAGCAACAGCAGGAATTCGGCGCCGGTCAGCGACATCTCGGCGTCCCCGACATAAGCGCGGCGTTCGCCCGGCTGCAGCCGCAACGCACCGACCTGCAGCGTGCCGGCCACCGCCGGTGCCTGGCGCCGCAACTGCGCGCGCACCCGCGCCAGCAATTCGCGCGGCAGGCAGGGCTTGGCCAGGTAGTCGTCCGCACCCAGTTCCAGCCCGATCACGCGATCCACCGCCTCGCCACGCGCGGACAGCATGATCACCGGCAGGCGGTATTGCAGCCGCACTTCGCGCAGGGTCTCGAGGCCGTCGCGGCCGGGCATCATCACGTCGAGGATCAGCAGATCCGGCCGTTGGGCCGGCACATGCAATTGCGCCAGCGCGGCATCCGCATCGTGCGCCACGCTCACGACGAAGCCTTCGCGCTGCAGGTATTCGGACAACAGGCTGCAGAGCGCGCGGTCGTCATCGACTATCAGGATTCTGGACATGGGGGCCGGCTGGTTTCCACTCATTCAAACCGCGCCACGGCGCGAACTCCACGGTCTTTACCCATCTTTACTCTCCTGCAACGAACCTACACGCCATACCGTCGTCTAATGTCTGCAACAACCACTCCCCACGACGAAGGTACTACCCATGCGCAAGACCATTCTCCTCGGCCTGACCCTGGCTTCGGCCGTTGCCCTGTCCACCTTCGCTGTCGCTGCCCCTCCCGGTGGTTCTGGCGGTCCGGGCGGCTGGCATGGACAAGGGCATGGTCATGGCGGCCAGTTCATGGAGCTGAAAAAGCTCAACCTCACCGATGCGCAGCGCGCCAGCATCAAACAGATCGTCAAGGCCAGCTTCGAGCAGAACAAGACCCAGCGTACGGCACTTCGCCAGCAGCGCAGCGCGTTCGAGTCGATGACGCCGGACCAGGTCGGCTATACGTCGGCTGCATCAAGCCTCGCACAGGCGGAAGGTGCCGCGACCCAGGCTCGCGTGCAGCAGCAGGCCAACGTCCGCGCACAGATCTACGCCGTGCTGACCGCCCCGCAGAAAGCGCAGCTTGCGACGTTCAAGGCGCAACGCGAAAGCCGCATGCAGGAATGGAAGCAGTTCAAGGCGCAGCATGCGGATGGCTCCGCTGCTCCACAAGGCGCTCCGCAGGACGCTCAGTAAGCAGTCATGGCGCTGCGCCAGCATGCTGGCGCAGCGTCGAGTTCGCGGAGTTCGCCGCGGTTGCGCACTGCGCGTGCGTCGTGACAACGTCATGCTCAACCCGTCGCCAACGTCTTCACCACCGCCGCGTAGCGCGCGGCGATACGCGCTTCGTCGCGATGCCGGAAATCCCGCACCATCCATTGCCCGCCGCACATCACATCGCGCACCAGCGGCGTGTTGCCCGCGAACACGAAGCTGTCGAGCATCGAACGCGCATCGCGTGCGGCAAGCAGCGGTGACGTCTCGTCCAGCACCACGAGGTCTGCCCGCGCTCCGTCACGCAGCTCGCCGACCGGCAGACCGGCGGCCTGCGATCCTCCGCGCAACGCGGCGCGCCATAGCGTTTCGCCGACACTGACGCCCTGCCCACGCGCAGCGACGTTACGATGGCCGCCGGCCAAGCGCTGGCCGTATTCCAGCCAGCGCAGTTCCTCGACCGGCGAGATCGAGATATGCGAATCCGAACCGATGCCGAGCGTGCCCTGCGCATCCAGGTATACCGCCAGCGGGAAAAGGCCATCGCCGAGATTGGCCTCGGTGGTCGGGCACAGCCCGGCTACCGCGCCGCTGCGCGCGATCTGCACGGTCTCCGCTTCGGTCAGGTGAGTCGCATGCACCAGGCACCAGCGCGCATCAACATCGGCGTGATCGAACAGCCACTCGACCGGCCGCGCGCCGCGCAGTGCCAGACAGTCCTGCACTTCGCCGATCTGCTCGGCGATGTGGATGTGGATCGGCCGGCCCTTCGACAGTTCGCTGGCAAGCACCGCCTGCATCGCCTGTTCCGGCACGGCGCGCAAGGAGTGCAAGGCGATACCGATATGGAGGTTGTCGCTTTCATGGGTTCGTAGCGTTTCGAGCAAGCGCAGGTAGCCATCCACGTCGTGGCCGAAGCGGCGTTGTCGTGGCGTCAGCGCGCGTCCGTCGAAACCGCCGCTGATGTACAGCACCGGCAGCAGGGTCAGCCCGATGCCAGCTTCGCGCGCCGCTTCGATCAATGCCAGCGACATCGCTTCGGGCTGCGCGTACGGCGCGCCGTCGGGCTGGTGATGCAGGTAGTGGAATTCGCAGACCTGGGTGTAGCCGGCCTTCAGCATTTCCACATAGAGCTGCGCGGCGATCGCCTTGAGTTCGTCCGGGCCGATCGCGGCGGCGAATGCATACATCGTTTCGCGCCAGCTCCAGAAGCTGTCGTCGCTGCGGCCCTTGCGCTCGGCCAGCCCAGCCATCGCGCGCTGGAACGCATGCGAATGCAGGTTGGGCATGCCGGGCAGGACCCACGCACCCAAGGGTTCATTCGCGCCGGTCGCAGGGCCCGCCAGGTAGCCCTGCGCCGTGACGCCGAACGCGGCATCGGTCTGCCAGCCTGCGGGCTGCCACACATGGGTTGCCTTGAAGTTGCGCGTGCCGTCATTCATCAGTCCGCTCCATTCATGGGCACCAGTGTAGCCGCGGCAACATCGCCTTCACTCCGCGCTTCACGACGCTATGCATAATCGTGCGATGGTCAAGAAAACCGACGAACTCAGCCCCAAGCTGCTGCTGCGGCACGCGACGCCCGCCGACGTGCCGGCGCTGGTGGAACTCACCGGCCGCATCTATTCCTCCGAATGGGGGCACTCGGCGGAAATGCTGCGATCCCAGCAGACGCACTTTCCCGAAGGCCAGTTCGTGGTCGAGTACGAGGAAAAAATCGTCGGCTACTGCGCCACCTTCCGCACCGACGGAGCCACCGCGCTGGCGCCGCATACCTGGATGCAGATCACCGGCGGCGGCATGGGCTCGCGCCACAAGCCCGACGGCAACTGGCTGTACGGCATGGAAGTGGTGGTGCACCCGGACTATCGCGGCATGCGCATCGGCCAGCGGCTGTACCACGCACGCAAGCGACTGTGCATGGACCTCAAGCTGCGCGGCATCGTGTTCGGCGGGCGCATCCCCGGACTGGCCAAGAACATGCAGCGCTACGGCAGCGCCGAGGCGTACGTGCAGGCGGTGGTGGAAGGCAAGCGACGCGACCTTACGCTGAGCTTCCAGCTGTCCAACGACTTCGAGGCGATCGGCCTGCTGCGCGGCTATGTTCCCTCGGACTACGAGTCGCTCGGCTATGCGGTGCACCTGGTGTGGCGCAACCCGCGCCTGCTCGACCAACCGGACATGCCGTCGATTCCCTCGCCGCAACGCCTGCCCGACCTGGTGCGGGTGGCGTCGGTGCAATACCAGCAGCGGCGGATCGCTTCGTTCGAGGAGTTCGCCAGCCACGTCGAATACTTCACCGACATCGCAGCCGACTACAGTGCCGACTTCGTCACCTTTCCCGAGCTGATCACGCTGCAGCTGCTGTCGATCGAGAACTCCGAACTGTCGCCGGTCGACACCATCCGCAAGCTCAGCCAATACACGCCGCAGGTGAAGGAACTCTTCAGTCGCCTGGCCGTGCACTACAACATCAACATCATCGCCGGCTCGCACCCCACCGAGCAGGACAATGGCGACATCCACAATGTCTGCTACGTCTGCCTGCGCGACGGCTCGATCCATGAGCGCGAAAAACTGCACCCGACGCCGAGCGAGCGCAACGTGTGGAACATCACCGGCGGCGACAGCGCCGCCACCGTGCAGACCGACTGCGGCCCGATCGGCGTGATGATCTGCTACGACGCCGAGTTTCCCGAAGTGGCGCGTCACCTGACGGATCAGGGCGCGCTGATCCTGTTCGTGCCGTTCTGCACCGACGTGCGCGAAGGCTACCTGCGCGTGCGCTACTGCTCGCAGGCCCGGGCGATCGAGAACCAGTGCTACGTGGTGCTCTCGGGCAATGTCGGCAACCTGCCCGGCGTCAACAACTTCGACATCCAGTACGGCCAGAGCTGCATCCTCACGCCGAGCGATTTTCCGTTCGCGCGCGACGGCATCGCCGCCGACTCCACGCCCAATATCGAAACCGTGCTGTTCGCCGACCTGCGCCTGGAAAGCCTGGCCCGCGCGCGCAACGCCGGTGCAGTGCAGAACCTCAAGGACCGCCGCTTCGACCTGTACGAGACACGCTGGCGGCCACGCTGATGCGAAAATCCCGTAGGAGCGCACCCTGTCCACAAGGGACTTCCTTCGGTCGTGCGCGAATGCTTTTGCCGGGATGTCGACAAGGGCATCGCGCACAGGGTGCGCACCTACGGGCGACATCGGGTCTGCGATAATCACGCCATGCCCGAATCGCCCGAACCGAGATCGAAGTCGTCGAATCAGCGCCTGCAGGCGCTGCTCGGCCACGAATTTCTTGCCCCGGACCAGTGGAAGCGCCGTCTGGCGCTGTGGACCGGAGCGGTGGTGGTGGCGCTGGCGGCCATTCTCTTCGCCAAGGCCAGCGACTGGTCGTACCGGCTGTTTCAGCAGATGTTGAGCTACGGTGCGTGGATCCCGTTGATCCTCACGCCCTGCGTGTTCGCACTGTTGACCTGGATGACCGAGGGCCGCTTGCGTGCAACTCGCGGCAGCGGCATTCCGCAGGTGATCGCCACCCTGCATGTCGAAGGCGAAGCGTTTCGAGCGCGGATGCTTGCGCTGCCGATCGCCGTCGGCAAGATGTTGCTTACCCTGATCGCGCTTGCCGTTGGCGCATCGATCGGCCGCGAAGGTCCGACCGTCCACGTCGGCGCGGGTCTGTTCTACTCGATCGGTCGTCGTTTTGGATTCGCTGACCCGAAGGCGGCGTCACGCTTCATTCTTGCCGGCGGCGCCTGCGGCATCGCCGCCGCGTTCAATACGCCGCTGGCCGGCGTGGTATTCGCCATCGAGGAACTGGCCGGCACGTTCGAACATCGTTTCAGCGGCCTGCTGCTGACCGCGGTGATCGTCGGCGGCGTGGTGTCGCTGGGCATCATGGGCAACTACGCGTATTTCGGCCGGGTCGAAGCCAGCTTGCCGCTGGGCCACGCATGGCTCGCCGTGCTGCTTTGCGGGGTCATCTGCGGTTTGCTCGGCGGCCTTTTTGCACGCCTGATCCTGCTGAGCCGGCACGGGCCGCTAGCGCACATCGGCAGGCTGCGCGCTCGCTCTCCGATCTTTTTCGCGGCCGGCTGCGGGCTGGCTCTTGCGTTGCTCGGCCTGCTCTCGCACAACAACGTGTACGGCACCGGTTACGACCAGGCCCGGGCCTTCGTGCAGGAAGCTGCCGTCACGCCGGGGCACGCGTTCGGCATCCTCAAGCTGCTGGCCAACGTGTTTTCATACTGGGCCGGCATTCCGGGCGGCATCTTTTCGCCGGCGCTGGCCGTGGGTGCGGGGCTCGGCCACAACATCGCCTATTTCCTGCCGGGCATTCCGGCCGGCACGGTGGTGTTGCTGGGCATGAGCGCCTATCTCTCGGGCGTGACCGGCGCGCCGCTGACCTCGGCGGTGATTGCCATGGAACTGACCGACAACCAGGACATGGTGATCCCGATCATGGCGGTTTGCCTGCTGGCGCGTGCCGCTGCGTCGCTGTTCTGTCCCACACCGATCTACAAGGATTTCGCCGAGCGCATCGTGCAGGATGTCGAACGCCAGCAAGTTGCGCACGCCGACGCGGCGGAAAAGGCCCAGCTTGAGGCGCAGGCGGCAGAACTCGCCGGAAGCACCAGCGCTTTCGACGAACCCGCCGAACCGGTCGACGATACTGCTGCACCAACGCCGCCAGCATCACCTTGATAGAGGCAGTCATGCCATGAACCAACCGCGCTGGGATCGCTTGTTGCTGAATGCCACGCTGGCGACTTTTACCGGCGATGCGCCGTATGGATTGATCGAGCACGGCGCAATCGGCATGCAGCGCGGGCGCATCGCTTGGGTCGGCCGCATGGACGCGCTGCCGGACGCGCCGCACGCGCTGGCGTCGAAGGTGGAATCGCTCGACGGCGCGCTGGTCACGCCGGGACTGGTCGACTGCCACACGCACCTGGTGTTCGGCGGCGACCGCGCGCAGGAGTTCGATCTTCGGCTGAATGGCGCGACGTACGAAGAGATCGCACGCGCGGGCGGCGGCATCGTTTCCACTGTAGCTGCCACGCGGGCGGCCAGCGAAGAGCGCCTGTTCGCGGAATCGCTGCCCCGCGCGCGCGCGTTGCTGGCCGATGGCGTCACCACGCTGGAGATCAAGTCCGGTTACGGGCTTGAGCTGGAGAGCGAGCACCGGATGTTGCGCGTGGCACGGCGTATCGGGCGCGAGCTGGGCATCAGTGTCCGCACCAGCTTTCTCGGCCTGCATGCGTTGCCGCCCGAATACGCCGACCGCCGCGCCGACTACGTCGCCCTGGTCTGCGACGAGATGCTGCCCGCGCTGGCGGCCGAAGGCCTGGTCGATGCCGTCGATGCGTTCTGCGAGACGATAGGATTCAGCCGCGACGAGACGCGCCGCGTGTTCGAGCGCGCAAGACAGCTCGGCCTGCCAGTAAAACTGCATGCCGAACAACTCTCCGATCTCGACGGTGCTGCACTGGTCGCCGAATATCGAGGCCTGTCGGCAGATCACCTGGAGCACCTGAGCGAATCGGGCGTGCAGGCCATGGCCGCTGCCGGCACCGTCGCCGTGCTGCTGCCCGGCGCGTACTACGCGCTGCGCGAAACGAAGCTTCCGCCGATCGAACTGCTGCGCAAACATGGCGTGCCCATGGCGATCGCCACCGACTGCAACCCCGGCACCTCGCCGCTGCTGTCGCTGCGTTTAGCCGCCGGCATGGCCTGCACGCTGTTTCGCCTGACTCCCGAAGAAGCACTGCGCGGCGTGACCGTGCATGCGGCGCGCGCACTGGGGTTGAACGATCGCGGCACATTGGCGGTGGGCCAGCGTGCCGACCTGGCGGTGTGGGAAGCGAAGCAGCCGGCCGAGCTGTGCTACTGGATCGGTGGCCGACTGATGCGGCAGGTCTGGCTCGGCGGCGAACCGGTGTCGACCGACGCCTGAACAGCGAGCCCGCAGCCCACCCACCGGCTCGCTCGTTCGACCGCTTCCACTAGCTAGGCGTTTTTCCACCCGCGCAAACGCGTGTCCAACGCTGCATGAAACGCGTCCGGAAGTTCCGCGCGCACCGGCACCCGCCACCAGTTCGGCTGGGCGAATTGCCGGCATTTCACCGCATCCTTGTCGGTCATCAGCACCGGCAGGTCGTCGGCGAAATCGAGGTCGGTTGCGGCAAAGGCGTGATGGTCGGCGAAGGCGTGCTCGACCGGATCGATGCCGGCGGCGCGAAGGCTCGCGAAGAAGCGCGCGGGATTGCCGATGGCTGCCACCGCATGCACGCGCCGTCCCCTGAAACCAGCCAGCGATTGTTTCCGACCGTCCAGCAACGCCACGGCTTCATTGCCATGCAACTGCATCGCATACTCGCCGCCCGCAGCGTCGCCGCCGTTGCAGACGCGAAAGTCCACAGCGGCCAGACGGCTCATCGGTTCGCGCAGTGGCCCGGCGGGCAGCAGTTTGCGATTGCCAAAGCGACGCGCGCCATCGATCACGCAGATCTCCACGTCGCGCGCGAGCGCGTAGTGCTGAAGGCCGTCATCGGCGATCGCCACGTCGCATCCGGCGGACAACAGCAATCGTGCGGCTTCAGGACGATCCCGGCCGACCGCCACCGCCACGCCGCTGGCATGGATCAGGCAAGGCTCGTCGCCCACCTGTGCGGGTTCGCTCGCATCGTTCAACAGCACCGGTTCGCGCTGACTGCCGCCGTAACCGCGACTCACCACGCCCGGCTTCCAGCCGCGCGCGCGCAGCTCACTGGCCACGGCAATGGTCAACGGCGTCTTGCCGGTACCGCCCACGCTGAGGTTGCCGATCACGATGACCGGCACCGGCAAGCGGACACTGCGCAGCCATCCGATGCGATAAAGCACGCGGCGCAGGCGAATGGCGCCGCCGTAGAGTTTCGACAACGGCCACGTCCACCATGGCGCACGGCCGTTGCCGTACCAGGCTGATTCGAGCGTGTCGATCAGCGCCATGACCCGGCCCTCAGTCGGTGGCCTGGTCGGCGGACGGATCGTTGAATTGCATGCGATGCAACGAAGCGTACTGCCCACCCTTCGCCATCAGTTCGGCGTGCGTGCCGCGCTCGACGATCAGGCCATGATCCATCACCGCGATCTGGTCGGCGTGTTCGATGGTAGATAGGCGATGCGCGATCACCAGCGTGGTGCGGTCTTTCATCAACCGCTGCAACGCCTGCTGGATCAGCCGCTCGGACTCGGTATCGAGGGCGCTGGTGGCTTCGTCCAGTACCAGGATCGGTGCATTCTTCAGGATCGCACGCGCGATCGCGATGCGCTGGCGCTGACCGCCGGACAGCATGTTGCCGCTCTGCCCGATCTGCGTATGCAGGCCCTGCGGCATTCGCTCGATGAACTCCATCGCGTTGGCGGCCTCGGCCGCGGCGATGACATCCGCCTCGCTGGCGCCGGCCAGTTCGCCATAGGCGATGTTGTTGGCCACGGTGTCGTCGAACAACATCACGGCCTGACCGACCCAGGCGATCTGCCGGCGCAGCGATGCGAGTGTGTAACTTTCGTAGTCGTTGCCGTCCAGCATGATGCGGCCGGCGGTCGGTGCATGGAAGCGCGGCAGCAGACTGACCAGGCTGCTTTTTCCACTGCCGGAACGACCGACCAGCGCGGTCACCGTGCCCGAAGCGCAATATAGGTCGACGCCGCTCAGCGCCTCGGAATCAGTTCGCGGATAAACCAGCCGCACGCCCTCGAAATGCAGCTCGCCTTTCGTGCGTGTCAGCACCTGCGTGCCGATATCGACTTCCGGCGGCAGATCGATCACTTCGAAAATATCCTCCGCAGCCGACAGGCCACGCTGGATATTCGACTGTACCGTGGTCAGGCGTTTCAGCGATGCCAGCATCGTACCCATCGCGATCAGTACGGTCAGGAATATACCCGGCGATATCTGGTTGATAACCTGCGGACGCGTACCGAGATAGACCAATGCCGCCATCGCCGTCGACGCAACGATCTGCACGGTCGAGCTTGAGGCTGCGTTGGTCGCGGCAATCTTCAGGTTGAGCCGACGGGTCTGCTGGGTCACCGCGTCAAAGCGCTGCGCTTCGCGCGCCTGCCCGCCATAGATGCGCACTTCGCGATGCGCACCTACCGACTCCTCGACCGTGCCGGTCACCGACCCCATCATGCCTTGGATGCGGCGGCTGATCTTTCGATAGCGCCGACTGACTACCGTGGCGACCACCGCGATGGCCGGCACCATGATCAGCAACGACAGCGTGAGGTAGGCGCTGTTGTAGAGCATCACACCGAACATGGCGACGACGGTGAAACCATCGGTTACCGCGACCTTCAACGCGTCGCTCGATGCCGAAGCCACTTGCTCGCTGGTGTAGGTAACACGCGAAACCTGCTGGCCGGAAGGCTCGTTGCCGAAATAGGCTGCCGGCAGCTTCAAGTAGGCCGAGAATACGTCGCGCTGCATCGCCTGTACCACGTGCCGCCCGATATAGGAAATGCCGTAGTCGCTTGCGAACGTGCCGAGCGCGCGCACATAGAAAATGCCGATGATCCAGATCGGCATCCAGAAGATCCAGTAGGCGTCTTTATCCCTGAACAGCTTGTCGACAAGTATCTTCAGCATCTGGTTGAACAGCGCCAGGCCGCCACCGTCCAGCAACATGCCGACAACGGCGATCAGGCCGATCGGCCAGTAGCGCACCGAATAGCCCAGCAATCGCCGATAGACTTCGCGGCTTCTGGCATCCCATATGCCGCCCTTGTTGTTGCTCACTGCCCGTTGCCCTGAGTTGCGGGCGTGGTCGCGATGGACAACCGGGTGAAGCCGAGCTGGCCCAGCGCATCCATCGCCGTCACCACGTTCTGGTGCGGCGTCATCGCGTCGGCGCGGATGGTCACCTGACGGTCGCGATCGCTGCCGGCGACGCGGGCGATGGCCTGCTTGAGCGGTTCGATGCCCTCGCCCATCACTTCATCGCTGCCGACGTAGTAGCGGCCGTCGCGATCGACCATGACGGTGAGCGCTGGCGCATTCATGTCACGGTCCTGCGCACTGGCTTTCGGCAGCGTCACCTGCAGGCGCGAGTGCTGCACGAACGTGCTGGTGAGCACGAAGAACATCAGCAGGGTCAGCAGCACGTCGATCAACGGAATCACGTTGATCTCGAAATCGTCGCCGCGGCGGTCGTTGCCGATACGCATCGTGCGCGCTCAGCCGGCCGCCGGCGCGGCGGGCGCGGCACGGCGCGGACGCGCCGGTGCTGCCGGCTTTGCATTCAGGGTCAGGTCGTCGAGCAAGGCGGTGGCCTGCTTTTCCATCGCCACGCAATAGCCAGCCACGCGCGAACGGAAATAACGGTGCAGCACGTAGGCCGGAATCGCCACGGTGAGGCCGGACGCGGTGCAGATCAGCGCCTCGCCGATGCCGCCGGCCATCTTGGCCGGATCGCCGATGCCGCCGGCCATCACTTCCATGAACATGCGGATCAGGCCGATGACGGTGCCAAACAGGCCGAGCAGCGGGCCGATCAGCGCGATCGTGCCCAGCGTATTGAGGTAGCGCTCCATGCGATGCACGACGTGGCGGCCGGTGTCCTCGATGCGCTCCTTGATCAGGTCGCGCGGCTGGTTGCGCACGGCCAGTGCCGAGGCCAGCAACTCGCCCAGCGGCGAACCGTTGGCCAGCGCATCCAGATGCGCCGGCTCCAGTTGGCCGTTGCGTGCCCATTCGCGCACCTCGTCGATCAGGCCCGGCGGCAGCACCGATTTGCGACGCAGCGTCCAGCAACGCTCCAGCACGATCGCCAGCGCGACCGCGGAGCAGATCAGGATGGGTACCATCGCCCAGCCGCCAGCCATCAGGATTTCCAGCACGTCGACTCCAGCCTCGCCATCACGGGAAACGCATCATACCAGCCCCATCCGGCGGTTCCGCGAGGCGCTTGGCATTCGCGCCGGTGCGCGCAATGATCGGTCGGGGAAGTGTCCACGCAGGGAACCATCATGTCCGAACTGATCGAACGCATCGCCGATACCTACGACGAGCTTCCGTACAACTCCAGCGCGTTCACGCAGACCGCGCCGGAACACCTGCACGCCGTGGCCCATCTGTTCGGACTGAAGACGCCGCTGCCGGCACGCGCACGCGTTCTCGAACTGGGATGCGCGGCGGGCGGCAACCTGATTCCGTTCGCCGCGCACTATCCGCAGGCGCGAGCCGTCGGCGTGGACCTGTCGGGCGTGCAGATCGACGCAGGCCATCGCGCCATCCGCGCCATGGGCCTGAAGAACATCGAGCTGAAGCGGGCCAGCATCGCCGACCTCGGCAAGGGCCTGGGCGAGTTCGACTACATCATCTGCCACGGCGTCTACAGTTGGGTACCGGAGGAGGTGCGTGAAGCGATCCTGCGGGTCAGCCGGGAGAACCTCAGCGCGGACGGCTTGGCATACGTCAGCTACAACACCTACCCCGGCTGGAAGGCGAAAGAGATCGTGCGCGATGCGATGCTGCTGCGTGCCGGGCCGCTGAAAACCGCAGGCGAAAAACTGGGCTACGCGCGCGGCATGGTGGATTTCCTGCATGACATGGCGCGCGAGGACAGCGTGCTGAAGAAGGTCATGCAGGAAAACATCCAGATGATCCGCCACGGCAACGAGAGCTACCTGGCCCACGAATTCCTCGAGCTGTGCAACGCGCCCTGCTATTTCCGCGACTTCATCGACGCTGCCGGCCGGCACGGACTTGCCTACCTTGCCGAATCGGAGATCTCCGGCATGTTCGCCAGCAACTACGGCAGCAAGGCGGCCGAGCCGCTGCTGCGCGAATGCAACGGCAGCCAGGTGGCGCTGGAACAATTGCTGGATTTCCTCAACAACCGCACGTTCCGACAAACATTGCTGGTGCATGCCGATCGTGCCGGCAGCATCCGCTACCAGCTTGACGACAGCCGATTCAAGGCATTGCACCTGGCCGGATGCCTGACACCGGTCGAAGGCCATGACGGCCTGTGGTTGACCACGGGCAGCGTGCAACTGCGCTACGAACGGCCGATTCCCCGCGAAGCGATCCGCAGCCTCAACGCGGCATGGCCGGCGACGGTCCCGGTGTCTACGCTGATCGCCGATGCACGCCGGAACCGCGGCGGCGATGCAGCCGCTGCCGAGTCGGAGCTGCTGCGCATGATCGAGCAGTTGGTCATCGCCGGTGCGGTTCGCGCACGCCTGGATGCGATCGTCCCCGCGGAGAACACCGGCGATGCCGCCCGCCTGCCCGATCCGCTGCGTTGCCTGGCGAAGGCCCAGGTGGACGACAAGCTGCCGATCTCGCTGTACAACGCATGGCACGACGCGGTGCAAAACCTGGACGTGGTGGAAGCCCTGCTGCTGCCGCTGCTGGACGGCAAGCATGACAACGATGCGCTGGTGGCCGCCGTGCGCGAAAGCGCGCAGAACGGCCAGCTGAAATTCATGCACGACTCGCAGCCGCTCACCGGCGAAAAGGACATCGAACGGGCTGCCAGGGAGCACACCGACGCGGCGCTGCGACGATTGGCGAACCGCGGCATGTTCCTCACGCCGGCCTAGCCGGCCACCACGGTTCACTCACGCCAGTAGCGTCGGCTGGCAAACCGCCAACGGGCAACCACACGCGGCGCTTCGCCGGGAACGAAGGCCAGCTCGACCGCCCCCTCATCGGCAATGTTCAGCAGCGGCACGTGTGCCAGCCGATAGCGTGCCACGACCTCGGGCCGCGGATGGCCAAACCGGTTGTGCCAGCCCGTCGACACCAGCGCCAGCGGCGGTTCCACCGCAGCAATGAACTCGGCGCTGGAGGACGTCTTGCTGCCGTGATGCGGCACCAGCAGCACCGGCGGCGGACCGGGCCCGATGGCGGCGGCCACTTGAGGCTCGATCTTCGAGCTGATGTCGCCGGTCAGCAGCAGGCGCCCGCCGGCACTCTCGACCAGCAGCACGCAGGAGCTGTCGTTGTCGCGGTCACCGGCACCGAGGGGCGGGCTCAATACGCGAAAGCGCACGCCATCCCACTGCCAGGACTGCCCAGCGACGCATTGTTCCATCGGCATGCCCATCCGCGCCGGTTCGCCGGCGTAGCGTCGTGCCTGCGGAAAGGCTGCCGCGACCGCCGGCGCGCCACCGGCGTGATCGTTGTCGCCATGGCTGATCATCAGCATGTCCAGCCGATCGATGCCCAGGGCGTGGATCGACGGCAGCACCACCGCCTCGCCAAGATCGAATCCGGACGGATAACGTGCGCCCGCGTCGTACAGCAAGACGTGATCGCGCGTGCGCAGCAGCACCGACAATCCCTGCCCCACATCCAGTACCCAGACATCGCAGGCGCCGTCGGCCAGCCGCTGCCGCGGCGGCAGCAGCAAGGGCAGGAACAGCAGCAGGCCGAGCCAGCGCAATGGCAGTCCCCGCGGCATGAACAGCCACAGCGCTCCCAGCAACGCCAGCAGCAACGCCCACGGCTGCACGGTCGGCAGGTACCAGTGCGCACCCGGCCAGGTTGCCATCCTCTCGAACAGCCACCATTGCGCATGTGCGAATTGCGCAGCCAGCCACAGCACGGGCGTGGCCAAGGGAGGACACAGGCCGAGCAGCAGCGTGCCGACCAAGGCACAGGGCACGATCACGAAGCTCACGAACGGCACCGCGACCAGGTTGGACAGCGCACCGACCAGCGATGCCTCGCCGAAGAACCACAGGCTCAACGGCAGCAGCGCCACCGTCATCACCAGCTGGCCGGCGGAAAGTTCATGCACGAACGCGCGCCACCCATGGCCGCGCGATTGCAGACACAGCATCAGGAACGACACGCCGACGAACGACAGCCAGAATCCGGCCGCCAGCACCGACAGCGGATCGACTAGCAGGATCGCGATCATCGCCAGCGCCAGCGATTGCGGCCCGCTACCGTATCGCCGGCTGCAACGCGCCAGCGCCACGACGGCGATCATGAGCAAGGTGCGCACGGTCGGCAGCCCGAAACCGGCCAGCGCGCTGTAGATGCCGGCAACCAGCAAGGCTGCGCCAGCCTGCGCCAGCGGACGCGGCAAGTGGAATCCGAAGCGCGGCCACAACCAGTACCCAAGCATCGTCAGCCATACGCCGAAGATCGCCGCCACGCCGACATGGAAGCCGGAGATCGCGATCAGGTGGGAGACGCCATTGGCGCGCGCGACCTGCCAGTCCTGCGGCTCGAGCGCGCGGGTGTCGCCCACCGAGAACGCCTGCAGCAGCGCCGCATCGTGCGGATCGCGCACGCGCGTGGCGATGCCGCGGGCAATCGCATCGCGCACGCCATCGATGCACCAGCGCGCGCCGGACAGCCGTGTATTTTCGCTATCGCCGCGCACGTAACCGGTGGCGACGATGCGCCGCGCCAAGGCCGAACGCTCGCTGTCCGCGCCACCGGGATCGAGCAACCCGCGCGGCCGTTTCAGTCGCAGCGAAAGACGCCAGCGCGAACATGCGGGAATCGCCGGCGCATCGTCGTACCACGACACCGTGACCCGACCGGACAGCCCGATGGGTTTTCCATCCTGCATCGCCCGATCCACCAGGAAATCGAAGCGACTGGCATCGCTCCGCACCTGCGGCAGGTCGGCGACAGCTCCGATGACGACGATGTCCTGGCCTTCCAGCGCGCGCGGAAGGCGCGCATCCATCGCCGCCGCTCCGCACCATGCCGCCCATGCAACGCCCAGCGGGATGCAGGCGAACCAGCGGCGGCGCGGCACGCGCCAAGCCAACGCCACGGCAAGGAGAACGAGCCAAGCGGAACACCAGCGCGGCGGCAGTTGCGGCAGCCACTGCACGAGCAGCGCGCCCGCCAGCAATGCGGTGGCCACCGGCACGGCAGCCGGCATTGCGATCCTTCCTGCCATGCGCACTCCTTCGTCGCCGCTCGCATCAAGCCTACTGCGACGACGGCGATTTCAGGGACGAAAAGCATGTAGGCGCTGGCCGTTCAAGGCCGCCGGATCGGCACAGGGCCGATCCGCATCGTCCATCAGCCTCGGGGCGTTTCCTGCAGCGCGCCGTTGTGCAGCACCAGGGTGCGATCCATGCGCGCGGCAAGGCGGGTGTCGTGGGTCACCAGGATGAAGCTGGTGCCGATTTCGCGATTGAGTTCCAGCATCAGCGCGTAGACCTGCGCCGCGTTGGCTTCGTCGAGATTGCCGGTGGGTTCGTCGCCCAGCACGCAGGCGGGCTTGGTCACCAGCGCGCGCGCCACGGCACAGCGCTGGCGCTCGCCGCCGGACAGTTCCGACGGCTTGTGATGCGTGCGCGTGCCCAGCCCGACGCGCTCCAGAAGCGCCATGGCCTCCCGCTGTGCCTCCGCGATCGCGGTGCCGCGGATCAGCAACGGCATGCACACGTTCTCCAGCGCGGTGAACTCAGGCAGCAGGTGATGGAACTGGTAGATGAAGCCGAGCGAGCGGTTGCGCACGCGGCCGCGCTCGGCATCGGAGAGTTTCGACAGCACGCGGCCGTCCACTTCCACCTCACCCGCAGTCAGCGTGTCCAGTCCGCCGATGATGTGCAGCAAGGTGCTCTTGCCCGAGCCGGACGCGCCGACGATGGCCATCGTCTCGCCGCGCTTCAGGCTGAAACTGACGTCGCTCAGCACCTCGGTGCGCAAGCCACCTTCGCTGTAAGTCTTGGCGACCTGGCTCGCGCGCAGCACGTTCTCACTCTTCGTATTCATGGCGGTCTTATTCATAGCGCAGCGCCTGCGCCGGCTGCGTGCGCGACGCGCGCCACGCGGGATAAAGGGTAGCCAGCAGCGAGAACGTGAAGGTCAGCAGTGCGACCCAGCCGACATCGTGCCAGTCCAGCCGGCTCGGCACCTCGCTGATGTAGTAGACGTCCGGCGACAGGAAGGTGACGTGGAAGGTGTGCTCGATCCACTTGACGATGCCCGGCAGCTTCCACGACAGCAGCGCGCCGAGACCCACGCCGAAACCGATGCCGACAAACCCCACCAAGATGCCCTGCACCATGAAGGTGCCCATGATGCTGCGCGGCGTCGCGCCCAGCGTGCGCAGGATCGCGATGTCGGCCTGCTTGTCGGTGACCAGCATCATCAGCATCGAGATCAGGTTGATCACCGCCACCAGGATGATCAGCGAGAGGATGATGAACATCACCAGCTTTTCCATCGACAGCGCATGGAACAGATTGGCGTTGTCGTCCATCCAAGTCCGCACGCCGTAAAACTGACCCAGCGTATCGGCCAACTCGTGTGCAACCGGACGAGCATTGAAAAGGTCATCAAGCTTGAGCCGGATGCCGGTCGGCCCGCTGAGATCATTCAGCTTCTCGGCATCACTGATGTTGACCAGGGCGAGCGCGGAGTCGAACTGCTCCATCCCCATCTGGAACGTGCCCACGACATGGAAGCTGCGCATGCGCGGCACCCCGCCCATGGGCGTGGCGCGCATCTCCCGCACGGCCATGGTCAACCGATCGCCCATACCGACACCGAGCTGCATCGCGAGATCGCGACCCAACACAATATTCCAACTGCCCGGTGTCAGATCGTCGAGCTTGCCTTCGATCATGTGTTGGCCAATGTCGACGACCTTCGATTCATTCGAAGGATCGATACCGCGTACCTCTGCAGGACCGGATTGCCGTGCAAGAAGAAGCGCCTGACTTTCGACATACGGTGCAGCGCCAAGCACGTGCGGATTGGCCTGGGCGAGTTGAAGGGCTCGCGGGACGTCATGAATGGCGCCATCGACACTTGTTATGGTCGCATGCGAAACCGCGCCGAGGATGCGCGACTTCATCTGGTAGTCGAAGCCGTTCATCACCGACATCACGGTGATCAGCGCGATCACGCTGATCGCGATGCAGACGATCGAGACGGTGGAGATGAACGAGATGAATTGGTTGCGTCGTTTGGCCCGCGTGTAGCGCAGGCCGATGAAAAGTTCGAGCGGTCGAAACATGGGTGGGTCGCTTGTGGGGATCGCAGGGCGGGCCGCCCGGACGGGCATTATCCGGTATTCGCTCAGACCGCGCTGCAGTGACGAAGTTGCCGGCCGCTCAGATGCGCGCGGATTCTCCAGGCATCGACATCGCCGCCAGCCGCATGCGCAAGCGGCGACGGGTAT
This sequence comes from Rhodanobacter sp., assembly GCA_036398675.1. Lineage (GTDB taxonomy): Bacteria > Pseudomonadota > Gammaproteobacteria > Xanthomonadales > Rhodanobacteraceae > Rhodanobacter. Next base: position 128,786 of record DASWOQ010000030.1, read on the forward strand.
CCGCGTCACTGTTGTCCGGAGCCAGCAGAACGACCTGCGTGCCCACAGAGGTCGTGTGCAGGCGCAGCAGCACGAAAGCACCGAGCACCCGGAACGAAGCCAGCGTGGCGGGTACGTCGTCGTAAGTGGTCAGGCGTAGCGTCCAGTCGTTGTCGCCGCTCAGGCCGACGGCCGCCACGACCGACACCGAGGTCGCGCGCATGGAACGCCAGGTGGCCAGCAGCACCAACGCGATCAGCAGCAGCTTGATCCAGAGGGCCAGCGCACAGAGAACCAACGCGAGCAAGGCTAATACGGCAACCGCGACCGACACCCGCGGCAACCACCGCGACGGCGAATATTCAAAGCCGATGGCGGGCGCGGATGTCATCGATGATCGCCTGCCAGTCCCTGCGTTCGGGACGGGCATGTCCCATCACCCAATCCCACAGATCGGGATCCTGCACGTCGAGCAGTTCGTCGAACGCCTGGCGCAGTGCCTCGTCCGACGTTGCATAGCGCTCGTGCAGCCAGCCGCCGAACAGCGCATCAAGTTCGCGGGTACCGCGACGCGCACGCCAATGCAGACGCTTGAGCCGAGGATCTGTGTTCACAGTTCGCGCGACCGCTGCTTTCCCTTGATCAGATCAGCCTGGATCGCCGCATGAAGTTCTTGAGGAGTCATTCGCAAAGCACCGGGGATACGCCGAGCGAAAGTATTTGGCATCCGCCCTCCTAGTGAAATGACAAGCAGCATCGGCAGGAAAACCAACGCCGAACAGGTCGTGATCCACGCTACCCATCGCGCGACGACCAAGCTATCGTGCAGGCCTGACCATGCATGCCAGATGTTCATCACGCATGCGAAGGCCATCAAAGTTGCCAAGACCCGGGCTTTTGGATTCGCACGGGACAGTTTCAAAAACCATCCATACATCGGCAATCCTTGTCGAAAGCAATGGTCTCGGAGCTTACGCCGAACGCCGCTCCACCATTAGCTTCTTGATCTCGGCAATCGCCTTGGCCGGATTCAAGCCCTTCGGGCAGGTGCGCGTGCAGTTCATGATGGTATGGCAGCGATACAGCTTGAACGGATCTTCCAGGTCGTCCAGGCGCGCACCGGTGTCTTCGTCGCGCGAGTCGACGATCCAGCGATAGGCCTGCAGCAGGATCGCCGGGCCGAGGTACTTGTCGCCGTTCCACCAGTAGCTCGGGCAGCTGGTCGAGCAGCATGCGCACAGGATGCACTCGTACAGGCCATCGATCTTCTTGCGCTCTTCCGGCGACTGCAGGCGCTCGCGGGCCGGCGCCGGGGTCTGCGTTCGCAGCCACGGCTTGATCGAGGCGAACTGCGCGTAGAAATGCGTGAGGTCGGGCACCAGGTCCTTCACCACCGGCATGTGCGGCAACGGATAGATCTTGACGTCGCCGGAAGCACATTCCGAAATGGCGCGGGTGCAGGCCAGCGTGTTGGTGCCGTCGATGTTCATCGCGCAGGAGCCGCAGATGCCCTCGCGGCACGAGCGGCGCAGCGTGAGCGTGGGGTCGATCTCGTTCTTGATCTTCAGCAGTGCGTCGAGAACCATCGGCCCGCAGGCGGCGAGATCGACCTCGTAGGTATCGAGGCGCGGATTCTTGCCGTCGTCCGGCGACCAGCGATAGATGCTGAAAGTGCGCGGCTTCTTGGCACCCTTGGCCGGAAAATGCTTGCCCGGCTGGATCTTTGAATTTTTCGGTAGCGAAAACTCTGCCATGTCCTGAACCCTTCAGTCTTCTGTTGGAGGGGCATCGGCCCCGACCGCACAACCTGTTGTGACGTCTTCGCAGCCGCTCGCCGCGATATCAGTAAACACGCTTCGCCGGCGGCACCACCTTGACCTCGTCAGTCAGGGTATACATGTGCACCGGGCGGAAATCGAAGCTGCTCTTTCCGGCCTCATCCACCTTCACCAGCGTGTGCTTCTGCCAGTGGACGTCGTCGCGGTTGGGGAAATCCTCGCGCGCATGGCCGCCGCGGCTCTCGGGACGCTGCTCCGCCGAGTGCATGGTGGCGACGGCCTGATCCAGCAGATTGGCCAGCTCCAGCGTTTCGATCAGATCGGAATTCCATACCAGCGAACGGTCGCTGACCCGGACATCCTTGAACGAGTCGCGCACGGCCGAGATCTTCTCGGAACCTTCCTTCAGCGTGCTGCCGGTGCGGAACACCGCCGCATCGCTTTGCATGATGCGCTGCATCTCAAGGCGGATCTGTGCGGTCGGCTTGCTGCCATTCGCATTGCGCAAGCCATCGAAGCGGGCCAACGCCTTGTCGAGGATGCTGGTCGGCAGATCCTTGTGCGCGGTCTCCGGCTTGATCAGCTCGGCGCAACGGTGCGCCACCGCGCGGCCGAACACCACCAGGTCGAGCAGCGAGTTGGAGCCGAGGCGGTTGGCGCCGTGCACCGACACGCAAGCCGCCTCGCCGATCGCGAACAGACCCGGCACGACGGCGTCGACATCGTCGCCTTTCTTCTGCACCACTTCGCCGTGGTAGTTCGTCGGGATGCCGCCCATGTTGTAGTGCACCGTGGGAATGACCGGAATCGGCTCCTTGGTCACGTCCACGCCGGCAAAGATGCGCGCCGACTCGGCGATACCCGGCAGGCGTTCGTGGATCACGTCCGCACCCAGATGCATCAGATTGATGAAGATGTGGTCCTTGTGCTCGCCGACGCCGCGGCCCTCACGGATCTCCATCGTCATCGCACGGCTGACCACGTCGCGCGAGGCCAGGTCTTTCGCGTTGGGCGCATAGCGCTCCATGAAGCGCTCGCCCTCGGAGTTGGTGAGATAGCCGCCTTCGCCGCGCACGCCCTCGGTGATCAGGCAGCCCGCGCCGTAGATGCCGGTGGGATGGAATTGCACGAACTCCATGTCCTGCAGCGCGAGGCCCGCGCGCAGCACCATGCCGCCGCCGTCGCCGGTGCAGGTATGCGCCGAGGTCGCGCTGAAATACGCGCGCCCGTAGCCGCCGGTGGCCATCACCACGGCATGGCCGCGGAAGAAATGCAGGGTGCCTTCGTTCATGTCGAGCGCGAGCACGCCACGGCAGACGCCTTCCTCGTCGAAGATCAGGTCGATCGCGAAGTATTCGATGAAGAACGTGGCGTCATGCGCCAACGCCTGCTGATAAAGCGTGTGCAGGATCGCGTGACCGGTACGGTCGGCTGCGGCGCAGGTACGCTGCGCGGTGCCCTTGCCGTAATGCGTGGTCATGCCGCCGAACGGACGCTGGTAGATCTTGCCTTCCTCGGTGCGCGAGAACGGCACGCCGTAATGCTCCAGCTCGATGATCGAGGGAACCGCCTCGCGGCACATGTACTCGATCGCGTCCTGATCGCCGAGCCAGTCGGAACCCTTCACGGTATCGTAGAAGTGGAAGCGCCAGTCGTCCTCGCCCATGTTGCCGAGCGCGGCGGAAATGCCGCCCTGCGCCGCCACCGTATGCGAACGCGTCGGAAACACCTTGGTGATGCATGCGGCCTTGAGGCCTTTCTCGGCGAGGCCGAAGGTGGCGCGCAAGCCCGCGCCACCGGCGCCGACCACGATCACGTCATACAGATGCTGCCGGACTTTGTAAGTATCTGACTTGTAGCTTTCCATGAAATCTCTGCCTCGCGTCTCAGTGGGTCAGCGCAATGCGCAACACGGCAAGCACGCTTGCCAAGGCGCCAAGCACGGCGAGGAACTTGATCGCCAGCATCAGGACGACTTCCTTCCAGCGGACATGCACGTAGTCCTCGATCACCACCTGCAGGCCGAGCACCGCATGCCAGAACATGGTCAGCACAAAGGCAATCAGCAGCACCGCATTCCACGGCCGGGCCACCGCAGCGCGTGCCGCAGCGTAGTCGGCATGCAGCAAGGAAATCACCAGCAGCACGAACCAGATGCCCAGCGCGATCAATGCAACCGCCGTCACCCGCTGGGTCCACCAGTGGCCGACGCCGTAATGCGCCGAGCCGAGCCCGCGCGCAACCTTGGTCGGATGACGCAGATCCTTCGCGGTCATGCCGCACCTCCCGCAGTGAACACGTAGACCCAGACGAGCACGGTCAACACCAGGCTGATCGCTACCGACAGCCAGCTGGAGCGCACGAACTGGTTGATCGCGTATCCGGCGCCGGTGTCCTGCACCAAGTGACGAATGCCGTTGCACAAGTGATAGAACAGCGCCCAACTCCAGCCAACCAGCAACAGCATGCCGACCGGATGGCCGATGACGGCTTTGAAGTGGTTGAAGCAGTCTTCCCCGGCGGCCAGCGCCAGCAGGCCACCTACCACCAGCAGGCTGCCGACGGCCAGGGCGATGCCGGTGGCGCGATGCAGGATGGAACTGACCATCTGCACCTGCCATCGATAGACCTGAAGATGCGGAGAGAGCGGTCGTCGCGTGTCTGCCATGGTGGCTATCCTGTGTGGAATCGCTGATGTCCGCACCACTCGCCGCTGATCCGAAACGCTGCCGGCGACGCGCCGTGCGTTCGCTCAGAAGTCGATGCAGCGCCCGTTCTTTTCCCAATCGCCATACCGCGTTGGATCTGGAGCCGGCCGTTCCACCGGTACCTGGTCCGATGCCGGCTTTGCAGGCACGGCAACCGGCTCCGCTGGAACGGAAGCAAGCTTGGATTCGGCGGGGTAAGTGATATCGGACATGGTTTTTGTAAGCCGGCAAAGGTTAATACGTGCGGCAACGCAGCACAACCTCGGCTACCCGCGATGCGGGCTACCGCCCCACTCGCGAAGGACTTGTAGCATCGCCCCATCGCCCCAATCCCTGTTCGCTATGCCTGCTACCCATTCCGCCGAAACATTGTCGATCGAAGGGCCCGACGCGATCGCGTTTGCGCACGCCCAGTTCAGCAGCAACGTCTCCCTGCTCGCGAGCGGCCAATGGCAGTTCAGCGCATGGCTCGATCCGCAAGGCCGCGTGCGCGCGCTGTTTCACCTGGCGAGGATTTCCGACGACCGTCTCGTTCTGCTGTTGCGCGGCGGCAACGCCGCAGCGATCGCCGATGCACTCCGACGTTTCGTGTTCCGTTCGAAAGTCACACTGAACGCTCTGCCATCACGCCGCCTGAGTACGGGTGCCGCGCTTCCACTTCACGTCGTCCAGAACGAAGACGATGTTTTGATACTTGGTTGCGGCGACCACAGCCTGCAAATCGATGACTATAGTGTTGAAGATGGCGATGACCGGTGGCGACTTTTTCAATGTCGAAACGGTTGGCCATGGTTGCCGGAATCCGCGTTGAACGAGTTGCTTCCCGCTGCGTTGTCGCTGCAACGATTGCACGCGGTGGCGATCGACAAGGGTTGCTACCCCGGGCAGGAAATCGTGGCGCGGCTGCATTTTCGTGGCGGACACAAACGCCATCTGCACAGCGTCGAATTATCGCAGTCGACGGATGGCGATGATGTACTTCGTACCGGCGGACGTGACGTCGGCCGCTTGCTCGACATCGTCGCATCGGACACCGGCATCGAGGCACTCGCCGTGTTGAGTGATGATTTCGTCGCGCAACATGACGGCAACCGGTTGACTTCGTTCGACAACAATCTCGCGATGCATGTGCTTGCATCATGGCCCGCGTGAAGCGCATCACTTTTTTTCATCAAAACGAAATGTGAGCAATTGATGAACTCTCAACTCCTGGCACTTGCCAGACAGAACATCGGCCACTAGGCTCCGCCGATCGAATATCGCGACATCCGGAACACGGGATGTCGATGTACGCGACGAACCGGAAGAATCCGAATCGGCGCGACCCGGGGAATAGACCGGATGGCATATCCGCACTCACGTCCATGAGCGCGGGGCAGTTGCAGGCAGCACAGCCGACGCGGCACGTGCGACACCCATGCAACATCTTTCCCGACCAGCAACTGAAACGCTGGTCGACCGCCACAATCCCGTGGCAAAGCGCTCAACCACAAGTTTCGGTTGTGGCGATTCATCCAGGTGGAACGGCCTGCCCGCCCGTCCGCCGCAATGGCGCACAAAGCTTTGCAGTCTGCTTTGTGCGTACAGCAAGTTGGAGGCAGAACCATGAAACTTTCCATGCTGTTGTGGCTGACGTCATTGATGCCCCAGCCCGTCGCAGATCAGGCATGCCTGGCCACGACTGTTTACCTCGAAGCACGCAGCGAACCCATGAACGGACAGCTGGCTGTTGCGGAAGTGGCCATGCGCCGTCGCGATCGCGGCCAGTGGGGCACCACGGTGTGCAAGGTCGTGACCGCGCCGCACCAGTTCGCAACGACAACCACTCCAGGCTCCTTCGACATCAACAACCTGGACGCTTTCCACAAGGCATGGATGGTGGCAGGCCGTTCGATCCAGAACTGGCAATTGCCGTTGGCGCAACGACGCATGCTGGTGCCGCATGCGGATCACTTCGCCACGGTCGCAGTCACGCCCGCGTGGTCGCACAACCGGCCGAGCGTGACGATCGGCGAACACACGTTCTACGCGGTCAACTGATCCACCGCACAACGCAAAAAAAGGCCATCTTTCGATGGCCTTTTTTTTGGACGTCCAGACGTCCGAATGAAACATGTAATCAGCGCCGGTAGACCTGTCCATCGCGCACTTCGACGTAATCGCCATTGCGCACGCCGGGATCGCCACGCTGCGTCACCGTCGCGTACTGGCGATTGTCCAGGCGCACTACAATTCGCCAGGCGGTGTCGCCGCCGCCACTGCGGTTACCGACCTGGTTGCCCACGACGCCGCCGACCACCGCCCCGCCGACCGTCGCAGCCGTGCGGCCATCGCCCTTGCCGATGGTGTTGCCGAGCACGCCACCGGCCACCGCGCCGATGATCGCGCCCAGCGTGCCGTTGCCGCTGTTCCTGCCGGTATAGACCTGCTGCACGTCCTGCACCACGCCGCAGACCTGGCATCGGTAATGACGCTGACCGCCATAACCCTGGTCCACGTAGCCACGGTGGTACGGCTCGGTCACGCAGCCCGACAGGGCCAGACCGGAGGTCACGACTGCGGCGAGAACAAGTTTGCTTGCGAATGCGTTCATGGCATTTCCTTATTTTGGGATGGACTAGATGACGGAAACCGGCTCAGCGGGCATCGGATACAGCTGTCACACCTTCCTGCACCTGCACGCGATCACCGGGATCGTGATCCATGCGCACCGTGCGGGTTACACCGTTGTACTGATAGCGCACGTCATAGCCGACAATCCTGTCGCTGGATTCGTTCACCGTAGTGCAGTGACGCTGCACCGAGGATGTCACCTGGCCATGCTGCCGATTGGCTTCGATGCGATTGCCTGCATAGCCGCCGCCCACCGCGCCGGCGACGGTGGCCAGCGTGCGACCCTTGCCGCCACCCACCTGATGACCAAGAAGACCGCCAGCGACGGCGCCGATCGCCGTGCCGAAGATCCGGTGCTGGTCCTTCGGCGGCGCCGTATGCGTCACCGTTTCATCGCGGCAGACCTGCCTCGGCCTGCTCGCCTCGCGGACAGGATCGACGCTGACGACTTTCGCGTATTTGACTCCATTGTCAACGCTGTTGCCATTCGCGGCCGGGGAAAACCCCACGCCGCCATCCGCGGCATTGGCATCCGCACTGCGATTGCAAGCGCAGACACTCGCCGCAACCGTTGCTGCCATGCCCATCTGGAATATGTTGACCATCAACCTGTTCATCGCGTTCTCCTGCATGCTTTGCGGCAATACCCGATGGCATGATGCATCGGCGCAAATACCTGCGAGCCATTGAACTGTTTTTCAACTGAATCGAGCCTAGCTCGCAACCGTTACGCCGTCTTCACGTCATGACAACCCTTGCAAGAGCGGACGAACCTTGTTCAACCTGATCGACAGCCACGTGCATCTCGACGACGACGAATTCGCTGCAGATCGCGACGCAGTGATCCAGCGTGCCGCGCAGAAAGGCGTGGGCGCGATGATCATCCCGTCGGTGGACGCAGCCAGCTGGCCGCGCATCGGGTCGATCTGCGCGGAGCATCCGCAGTTGCATCCTGCCTATGGCCTGCACCCGTTGTTTTTGTCCAATCATGCACCCGGCCATGTCGAGATGCTGTCTTCCTGGATTGCCGGCCATGCCGCCGTGGCGGTCGGCGAGATCGGCCTGGACTTCCATGCCGATGGTCTCGATCGCCAGTTGCAACAGCGTTACTTCGAAAGCCAATTGAACATCGCCGGCGAACGGAACCTGCCGGTGATCGTGCATGCGCGCGGCGCCATCGAGGAAACCACATTGACCATGCGTCGCATGGGCGGCTTGCGCGGCGTCGTTCACAGTTTCTCCGGCAGCGAGCAGCAAGCCGAACAGTTGTGGCGGATGGGATTTCACATCGGCATCGGCGGACCGGTCACCTATGACCGCGCCAGGCGCCTGCGTCGCATCGTCGCGGCGATGCCGATCGAATTCCTGCTGCTTGAAAGCGATGCGCCGGACCAGCCGGATTCCTCGCACCACGGCCAGCGCAACGAGCCGGCGCATATCGCCGATGTGTTGCGGACCATTGCGGAACTGCGCGGCGAGCCGGAGTCCTCGATCGCCGACGCCACCACCGCCAACGCGAAGCGCCTGTTCGGCCTCGACCGGTAGCACCCGGCGAAATGCGTGAAATGCGCCACTTGCATGCCTCGCGCCAGGTTTGCTATTTTACTTCATTGATGAAATATGAACTGATGAAATGCCACATCTGACCCAATGTATCGGCATGATGGACGAAGGCATCGGATGGATGAGCCGGATCATCCCCGAGATGCCCGCGCCCGAGGTCAAGCTGTGCCGGCTGATGCTGATGGTCGGCGGGAGCCTCGAAGAAGAACTCGCGTTCAAGCTCAAGCCGCACAAGCTCAACCACAGCGAATTCCTGACGCTGATGATCCTGTACAGCCGGCCCGATGGCAGTTCCACACCCGGCGAGCTGTGCGAGTTCACCTCGCAGGGCGCCACCAACATGACCCGCATCGCCAACGCACTGGTCAAGCGCGGCCTGATCACGCGCAGTGCGGGCGCGAAGGATCGTCGCCGCGTTTCCATCCGCATCACCGCAGCGGGCAAGCGCTTCGTGCAGAAAATGGTGCCGCCAATGTTCCCGCAGGTCGGCGCAATGTTTGCCGGTTTCAACGACACCGACAAACGCCACCTCGACCGCCTGCTGCGCAAGCTCGCGCGGAATCTCGATCAGCTGAACGATCCCACCCATCCATGAACGAGGCTCCGATGAAGCATGTCCTGCTCCGCAGCCGCAACGCACTGATGGCGGCGACCCTGGCAGTGCTGGCCGGTTGCGCCAGAGCGCCCGCGAAACTCGACCTGCCCGCGCTTCGCGACGATGTGCCGCTGGCCGGCCTGCAAGCACCCGCCCGGGACAACTGGCCGGATGCGCAATGGTGGCGCCGCTACGGCGATCCGCAGCTCGACGACCTGATCGCCCGCGCCATGCAGGCGGCTCCGGACTTGGCGCTTGCACAGAGCCGGGTGCGCAGTGCCGAGCAGTCGGCGCGACTGGCGGCGGCGCAGATGGGCCTGTCGATCAACGGCAGCGCGCAGTTCGCGCGGCAGCGCATGAGCGAGCACGGGCTGATTCCGAGCCAGTTCCTCGGGTTCACCTGGTACAACCAAGCCGACCTCGGCGTGCAGCTCGACTACGATTTCGACTGGTGGGGCAAGAAGCGTTCGAGCGTAGAAGCAGCGCTGGACCAGGCGCATGCCGCCCAGGCCGAACGCAGCGCTGCCGCACTCGCGCTGCAATACACCGTGGCGGACACCTATTTCGGCTGGCAGGCCGACCGCGCGCGGGTGCAACTGGCAGACCAGTTGCTCGTCACGCAGCAGCGGTTCCTGCAGATCGCCGAACTGCGCGTGAAGCAGGGCGTCGACCTGCCCGACGATGCGCAGACGGCGCGTGCGCAACTGGCCCAGGCACGCGAGATGCGCGTGGCGCTCGACGGATCGTCGCAGATCCGTCGAGCGGTGCTGGCCTCGCTGCTTGGCGTAGCGCCGGAACAGTTGCCGCCATTGCAGGCTCGGGCATTGCCGGTGGTGGAGCGCGGCATACCGGCCAACGCGGGACTGGACCTGATCGCGCGTCGCCCGGACATCGCCGCCAGCCGCTGGCAGGTCGAAGCCGCGTTGAAGAAGACCGACGCCGCACGCGCCGAGTTCTTTCCCGATGTCGGCATCTCGGCGATGGCCGGGTTGTCCAGCATCGACATGGGCAAGCTGTTCACCGCAAGCAGCCGCGTGTTCGGCCTGACCCCCGCATTGCATCTGCCGATCTTCGAGGGTGGCCAGTTGCAGGCGAATTATGGGTTGAGCAAGGCCCAGCTCGATGCGGCCGTGGCGCAATACAACAGCGCCGTGCTGACTGCCGCGCGCGACGTGGCGACGCAGGCGCTGAGCGCCGAGCAGATCGCCGCCCGCCGCGACCAGCAGCGCGTCGAAATCGATGCCGGCGAACAGTTGCTGGCCACGGCGCGCGCACGTGCGCGCCAGGGTGTGCGCGACGATCGCGAAAGCCTCGGCGCCCAGGCCAACCTGCTGCAACGGCGCGACGACGCGACCCAACTGCAGGCACAGGCGCTCAGCACCGACCTTTCCCTGATCAAGGCGCTGGGCGGCGGCTATCGCAGCGATGCCGCGCCCGTTGCAGCGCCCTCCACTTCCACCTCTTCTGCCGGAGCCGCCGATCATGAGCGCCACTGAGTCCGACAAGCCGCAAGGCGACAGCAAGGCCGACGACAGCGGCATGGCCGCGAAGGATCCCGCCAAGCGTCGACGCATGCTGCTCATCGTCGCCAGCATGTTCCTGCTGGCCGGCGTGGCCTGGCTGCTGCTGTGGCTGTTTGTATTCTCGAAGCGGGAGAAAACCGACAACGCCTATGTCAACGGCAACCAGGTGGAGATCTCCGCGCAGGTGCCCGGCACGGTGGTGGCGATCCTTGCCGACGACACCCAGCGCGTGGAAGCAGGCCAGGTGCTGGTGAAGCTGGATGGCACCGACGCCGACGTGCGCATGGAACAGGCGCGCAGCGCGCTGGCCGAGGCGGTTCGCGGCGTGCGTCAGCAAACCAGTTCCGCCAGCGGCGCCGATGCGCAGGTCACCGCCAGCCGGCTCGACCTGGCGAAAGTGGAAGGCGACCTGAAGCGCCACCTGCCGCTGCTCGCCGCGCATGCCGAGTCTCCCGAAATCGTGCAGCATCTGCGTGATGGCGTGGCACAGGCGCGCGCCGCCGTGGCCTCCGCCGAAGCGCAGGCCGATGCCGCGCACGCCGCGATCGAAGGCATCGACGTGGCGCAGAACCCGAGAGTGCTGCAGGCGCGTGCCAATTTCCGTGCGGCATGGGTTGCCGCGCAACGCAACGCCATCTATGCGCCGGTGTCGGGCTACGTGGCACAGCGCAGCGTGCAACTCGGCAACAGCGTGCAGCCGGGCCAGCAATTGATGACGGTGATTCCGCTGCATGGCCTGTGGATCGACGCCAACTTCAAGGAAAGCCAGTTGCGGCACATCCGCCTCGGCCAGCCGGCCAAGGTCGAATCGGACCTCTACGGCGGCGACGCCGACTACCACGGCAAGGTGATCGGCATCGGCGCCGGCACCGGCAGCGTGTTCTCGCTGCTACCGGCACAGAACGCGACCGGCAACTGGATCAAGGTGGTACAGCGCGTGCCCGTGCGCATTTCGCTGGACGACAGCGAACTGGACAAGCATCCGCTACGCATCGGCCTTTCCACCGACATCACCGTCGACATCAGCGACGACAAGGGTGCCGTGCTGACCACGGTGCCGGCGCAGCAGCCGGTGGCGCAGACCGACGTCTACGAGCAGATGGCCAGCAAGGCCGATGCGGAAGCCGAACGGATCATCCGCGCCAACCTGTCCGCCAGCACCGCGTCGAACTGAGCCGGACCATGGCCAACACGCCGGACCAACCCCAGCGCGAGCCTCTGCACGGCGGCCCGCTGGCGCTGCTGACCATCGCCGTCGCCTTCAGCACCTTCATGGAAGTGCTGGACATGACGATCGTCAACGTCGCCGTGCCGCATATCGCCGGCAGCCTCGGCGTGAGTCCGAGCGAGGGCACCTGGACGATCAGTTCCTACGCGCTGGCCAGCGCGATCATGCAGCCGCTGACCGGCTGGATCGCCAAGCGTTTCGGCGAGGTCAAGACCTTCGTCGTATCGGTGCTGCTGTTCGTGGTGTTCTCGATGCTGTGCGGGCTCGCCACGTCGATGCCGATGCTGGTGATCTGCCGGCTGATGCAAGGCGCGGGTTCCGGCCCGATGGTGGCGCTGTCGCTGAGCTTGCTGCTGTCGAACTATCCGAAGGAGAAACAGGGCATCGCGCTGGCGCTGTGGGCGATGACCGTCGTGGTGGCGCCGATTTTCGGCCCGATCCTCGGCGGTTGGCTGACCGACAATTTCTCGTGGCCGTGGATCTTCTACATCAACCTTCCGGTCGGCCTCGCGGCGGCGGTCATCACCTGGGGCCTGCTGCGCAAGCGCGAGACGAAGACAGTGCAGTCGCCAATCGACGTGATCGGGCTACTGCTGCTGGTGGCGGGCGTGGGCGCGCTGCAGTTCATGCTGGACAACGGCAACGACAACGACTGGTTCGCCTCGCCGATGATCACCGTGCTGGGCATCACGGCGCTGCTGTGCCTGACCTTCCTGGTGGTATGGGAGTTCAACGCCCGGCATCCGATCGTCGACCTGTCACTGTTCAAGCAGCGTAATTTCACCGTCGGCGTGATCTCGCTGTCGCTGGGCATGTTCGCGTTTTTCGGCCTCAACGTGGTGTTTCCGCTATGGCTTCAGACCACGCTCGGCTACACCGCGACCTGGGCCGGCCTGGCCACCGCGCCGGTGGGCATCCTGGCGTTCCTGGTGGCGCCGATCCTCGGCAGGAACATGAACAGGCTCGACCTGCGCGGGGTGGTGACATTCGCTTTCGTGATGTTCGCAGTGACCTCGTACTGGTTTTCCACGTTCGACAGTGCCGCCTCGTTCAGCAGCCTGATCCTGCCACGCTTCGTGATGGGCATCGCGATCCCCTGCTTCTTCATTCCGCTGAACCAGATCTACCTGTCGGGTCTACCGGCATCGGAAATCGCCAGCGCATCGGGGTTGTCGAACTTCTTCCGCACGCTGGGCTCGAGCGTCTCCACCGCGGTGACGGTGACGCTGTGGCAGCACCGCGGCGAAGAACACCACGCCACGCTCACCGAAAACGTCACGCTGGCGCATCCGGCCGCCGCCAACTTCCTGCAACAGCTTTTGCATGCCGGATTTTCGCGCCAGCAAAGCCTCGGCATGATCGACCAGCTGCTGACCCGCGAAGCACTCACGCTGGCGGTGAACGACGTGTTCTGGGGCTGCGCGATCCTGTTCGTGCTGCTGATTCCGGTGCTCTGGTTCGCGCGGCCGCCGTTCGGCAGTGCCGGCGGAGCGGCGGGCCACTGAGCCAATGCTGCACCACCGCCGGTGCAGCATGAACCGCCGTCCGCGACTGGTGCGGCGCAATATCTTCTGTTAGCGTGCGCCGCATGGCACAGACAAAACGCACCATCAAGAAGTATCCGAACCGCCGTCTCTACGACACGGAAATCTCCAGCTACATCACGCTGGAAGAGGTTCGCCAGCTGGTCCTGGACAACGAGAATTTCGAGGTCCGCGACGCCAAGAGCGGCGAAGACCTGACCCGTTCGGTATTGCTGCAGATCATCTCCGAGCATGAGGACAAGGGGCAGCCGATGCTGTCGCCGCAGTTGCTCAGCCAGATCATCCGCTTCTACGGCGATTCGCTGCAGGGCTTCATGGGGCCTTACCTGGAGCGCAGCCTGCAAGTGTTCCTCGACCAGCAGACGCAGTTCCGCAGCCAGCTCAACAGCCTGATGGGCCAGACGCCCTGGAACACGTTGAACGACCTGACCGAGCGCAACTTGGCCGCGTTCCAGGTCCTGCAGCGCGGGCTGATCGACACCGCCGCCTCGGTCATGCCGACGCCGGCCGGCAGCCGCGGCGGCAAGAAACCCGGCTGATCCAGCCTGGCCACGGCGCGCCCGACGCGCCGTTTGCTGCACCTCGAATCCGTCGCCGCAGCACCACATGTGCTGCCCTTCGGTATGAGCAGATCCGAGATCACAATCAAGAATCAACCGCTCACTCCCAGGCGCGTCGCGCTGGTCACAGGCGGCATCGGCGGACTGGGCACGGAAATCTGCCGGCAATTGGCAATGGCCGGGCGCCAGATGATCGCCACCGACCTGGCCGCACGCGATGAGCGCTTGGCAGCCTTCCACGACGAGGTCACCAGATTCGACGGCGCCATCGTTTTCGAACCTGCCGACGTCAGCGATTTCGACAGCTGTCGACAATTGGTCGAACGCATCGGGTAGCAGCAGGGCAGCATCGACATCCTGGTCAATGCCGCCGGCATCACCCGCGACGCCAGCCTGCGCAAGATGACGCCGCAGCAATGGCATGAAACTGATGCACGTGAACCTCGACGGCGTGTTCAACATATGCCGCAACGTGATCGAAGGCATGAGCGCGCGTGGCTTCGGCCGCATCGTCAACATCAGCTCGGTCAACGGCCAGACCGGCCAGTTCGGGCAGACCAACTACTCCGCCGCCAAGGCCGGCGTGCACGGTTTCAGCATGGCGCTGGCGCGTGAATCCGTGCGCAAAGGCGTCACCGTGAACACCGTTTCGCCGGGTTACTGCGACACGCCGATGGTCTCTGCGCTATCCACCGAGATCCGCGAGCAGATCGTGGCCAGCATCCCGGTCGGGCGGCTGGGCTCGCCTACCGACATCGCCCGCGCAGTGGCGTTTCTCGCCGCCGACGACGCCGGCTACATCACCGGTGCCAACCTGCCGGTCAACGGCGGCTATTTCATGAGCTTCTGATACATCCCGCTACGCCGGGATTGCAGTCGCGTGCCGCTTGCGGAACAGTGGAAGGATTCCATTCACGGATTACAACATGGCGCAGCAACCCATCACCCTCATCGGCGGCGGCCTGGTCGGCGCACTGCTGGCGCAGCAACTGGCCCGGCGCGGTTTTGCGGTCGAGGTCTACGAGAAGCGTCCCGACCCAAGACACACTGGTTTCCTCGGCGGCCGTTCGATCAATCTCGCCTTGGCCGAGCGTGGCCTGCATGCGCTGCGCACCGCGGGCCTTGCCGACGATGTCCTGCAACGTGCCGTGATGATGCGTGGCCGCATGGTGCATCAGCGCGACAGCGAACCAAGTCTTCAACGCTACGGCATCGACGACAGCGAAGTGATCTGGTCGGTCTCGCGCGGCGACCTGAACATGCTGCTGCTGGATGCGGCCGAAGCGGCCGGCGCGCAATTCCATTTCGGGCAGTCGCTGGTGGCCGCCGATTTCGATCGCCGGCGCATTCGCCTGGCCGATGTATCCGGCGTGGAGCGCGAGTTGCAGGCCGACATGCTGATCGGCGCCGACGGCGCAGGCTCTGCGGTTCGCCATGCGATGAATGCGCACACCGCGCTTGGCGAGCGCATCGAATCGCTCGGCCACGGCTACAAGGAGCTGGAAATTCCGCCCGCCGGCAAACTCTCTGCAGAGGTTCTTGCCCGCAGCGGCGGCCGCGAGCAGTTCGCGCTGGAGCCGAATGCGCTGCATATCTGGCCGCGCGGCGGCTACATGTGCATCGCGCTGCCGAATACGGAAGGCAGCTTCACCGTCACGCTGTTCCTGCCGGCGCAAGGTCCCGCACCGAGCTTCGCGACGCTGCCCGATGCGCACGCCGCGCGATCGTTTTTCGGCGAACAGTTTGCGGACGTGCTGCCGCTGATTCCGGATTTCGACGAAGACTTCGACACCCACCCGGTCGGCACGCTGTCCACACTGTATCTCGACCGCTGGCACATCGACGGTCGCGCGCTGCTGGTCGGCGACGCCGCCCACGCCATCGTGCCGTTCCACGGCCAAGGCATGAACTGCGGCTTCGAGGACACCGTGGCGCTGGCGAACCTGCTGGCCGAAGCACCCGACGACAGCGCCGACGTGTTCGCCGAATTCCAGCGCATGCGCCAGCCCAACGCCAACGCGATCGCCGCGATGGCGCTGGAGAACTACATCGAGATGCGCGACTCGGTCGCCGACCCGCACTACCTTGCGCGGCGCGAGTTGGGCGCGCTGCTGGCCGAGCGCGCACCGGCACATTACATGGCGCGCTATCGGCTGGTCACGTTCACCCACCTGCCCTACGCCTACGCGCTGGAGCGCGGACGCGCGCAGGATGCCCTGCTGCACACCCTGCTGCGCGGTTCCACCCGCGCGGCCGACGTGGATCTCGATATCGCCGTGAATACGCTGACATCGAGCCTGCCGCCATTGCCGACCCTGCGTGGCTGAGGATTTCGCAACAGCCTATGCCGCCACCGACTATCGCGTACGGTTGCCGCGTGGCGGATGGGCGACGATCCGCATCGGCGAACCGTTGCCGAAAGCATTGCATGAACGGGTTGGTACGCAGCCCTGGGGCTTCATCACCGCGTGGAACCCGCACGGCCTGCAGCGAAACCGGCAGGCGAACCGTACCGCCCAGCAACAGCTGGCGACCGCATTGAAAGCGCCGCCATCGACGCTCATGATCCTGCCCGCCATCGGTGTCGGCCGCGACTGGCGCGAGCCCAGCCTTTTCGCGGTCGGACCGGATACGGCATGGCTGGATTCATTGGCCAGACTTTACGAACAACTCGCCTGGATCCACGGCGACACCAGCGGCATAGCGCGGTTGCGCTGGATGAATGCCTGACGCAGCAACAGTGCATCGCATGGACAAGCAAGGCCCCCATTGCGGACAATCGAGGCAATGACCGTCGCCACCACCGCCGTGCCCCTGCTCGAAGCACGGGCCTTGAGTTTCCAGCGCCAGGACGAACCGGTGTTCGCGCCGCTGGATTTCCGCCTGCACGCGGGCGAACTGGTGCTGATCGAAGGCGACAATGGCAGCGGCAAGACCACTTTGCTGCGCATGCTGGCCGGCCTGCTGCACGTTGGCGAAGGCGAACTGTGGTGGCGTGGCGAGCCATTGCAGCGCGAGCGCTGCGCCGGCGACATCCTCTTCCTCGGCCATCAGCTGGGCCTCAAGTCCGACCTGAGCGCGCGCGAGAACCTGCGTGTCGCAGTCGGTCTGCATGGCGCGCGCGAAGCAGCCGGCGTCGCGGACGTGCTCGCGCGCATCGGCCTGCGTGGCTACGAGGACGAACCCGTGCGGCGGCTGTCCGCCGGCCAGAAGAAGCGTGCCGCACTCGCGCGGTTGCTGCTGCTTCCCGCCTCGCTGTGGCTGCTCGACGAACCCTACGCCAACCTCGACCGTGCCGGCATCGCGCTGGTCAATGGCTTGCTGGAAGAACACACCGCCGCCGCCGGCGTGGCACTGGTCACCAGCCACGGCACGGTGAGTTTCCACGGCGGCGAGCCGCAGCGGATCCGCATGCATGACTGACACGTGGAACTCCATGCATTGGCCCCTCCCCCTGCTCGCAGGGGGAGGTTGGGAGGGGGTAAAGCTGTTGGCGTTCCAATCAAGAGCCCCCCTCCCCAGCCCTCCCCTGCAAGTAGGGGAGGGAGCAGAGCCATGACCCGCGCGAGCCTTTCATCCGCCTGCACCGCGATGCTGCGCCGCGACCTCACCCTCGCCTGGCGCCGACGTGGCGACATCGCCATGCCGGTGCTCTACGCATTGATCGTGACGATGCTGTTCCCGTTCGCGCTGGGGCCCGAAGACACCCTGCTCCAGCGCATCGCCGGCGGCGTGGTGCTGGTGACCGTGCTGCTCGCGATGCTGCTGGCGCTGGACGCGATGTTCTCCAGCGACATCGAGGACGGCTCGCTCGAACAGCTCGTCATCGCGCCGCAGCCGTTGGCGTTGATGCTCGGCATGAAGATCCTCGCCCACTGGCTGACCACGGCGCTGCCGCTGATCGTGATTTCGCCGTTGCTGGCCGCGATGCTGCACCTCCCCGCCACGGTGATCCCGGTGCTGCTGCTGGCGCTGCTGATGGCCACGCCGCTGCTCAGCCTGCTCGGTGCGGTGCTGGTGGCGCTGACGGCCGGCACGCGGCGCTCTGGTATGCTGCTCGCCTTGATGTTGCTGCCTTTGTGCGTGCCCGCGGTGATCTTCGCCGCCGGCGCGGTGGCAGCGGCCCAGCAGGGATTGCCGTGGCTCGCACCGATCGCCTGGCTCGGCGCGGCATTGGTGCTGGCCGTGGTACTGGCGCCGCTCGCCTGCGCCGCCGCCCTTCGAATTGCCCTGGATGCCTGACTACCTATGGCTAACTGGATCCCGCTCTGGTTGCACAAGCTCGGCTCGCCGCCGACCTTCTACCGCTTCGCCGGCAGCGTGCGACCGTGGGCGCTGGCGCTGGCGCTGGTCACCGGCACGATCGCGCTGTATGGCGGCCTGGTGCTGGCGCCGGCGGACTACCAGCAAGGCGACGCCTATCGGATCATCTTCATCCACGTGCCCAGCGCGTGGATGAGCATGTTCATCTATGGCGTGATGGGTGTGGCCGCGTTCATCGCACTGGTGTGGCGGATCAAGCTGGCCGAGGTGGTGGCGATGGAATCGGCGCCGATCGGTGCCGCCTTCACCTTCATCACGCTGGTCACCGGCTCGCTGTGGGGCCGACCGATGTGGGGCACTTGGTGGACCTGGGACGCACGGCTCACCTCCGAACTGGTGCTGCTGTTCCTGTACCTCGGCGTGATTGGTCTGTACCACGCGTTCGAGGATCGCCGCCAGGGCGCGCGTGCCGCTGCGTTCCTCGCGATCATCGGCATCATCAACGTGCCGATCGTGCATTTCTCGGTGAACTGGTGGAACACCCTGCATCAGGGCAGCACCATCAGCATCTTCGGCCACTCGAAGATGTCCGGCGACATGCTGTGGCCATTGCTGCTGATGATGCTGGCGACCAAGCTCTACTACGTCGCCAGCCTGTTCCGCCGTGTGCGCACCGACCTGCTGGCACTGGAAAGCGGCAAGGACTGGGTGCGCCAGATCGCCGAAAGCGAGGTTCGCCTGTGAGCACGCAGGCCCTGCAGCATTTCTTCGCGATGGGCGGTTACGCCGCGTATGTCTGGCCGGCCTATGCGGTGTTCTTCATCGTGCTGATCGCCGATGCGGTCGCGCCACGGCTGCGCCGCCGCCGCGTGCTGCGCGAACTGCGCACGCGCATCGCGCGCCAGGGTGCACGACAGACCCGCACCGGTTCCTCTTCCACCACGCCGTCCGCCTGACGCGAACGGCCTTCGAACATGCCCATGAACCCCACCCGAAAACGCAGACTCACCATCGTCGCCCTGGTCGTGGCCGCCGCCGCGCTGGCGGTCGGGCTTGGCGTGTATGCCCTGCAGCAGAACATGAACTACCTGCTCACCCCGAGCCAGGTGCAGTCCGGCCAGACAGGCGGCTACAAGACCTTTCGCCTCGGCGGCATGGTCAAGGGCGGTTCGATCCAGCGCAGCAAGGATTCGCTGAAGGTCACCTTCACCGTGGTCGATGCCGATGGCGCGATGCCGGTGGAATACACCGGCATCCTGCCCGACCTGTTCCGCGACAACCAGTCGGTGATCGCCACCGGCCACATGGACAGCGCGCATTTCGTCGCCACCGAAGTGCTGGCCAAGCATGACGAGACCTACATGCCGAAAGAGCTGAAGGACGCGATGGCCAAGGCGCACGGGAACAAGCCGATGCCGCAGGGAGCCGACCAGGGCAACACTGTCCAAGGTAGCCGACAGTGATGCCCGAACTCGGCCAGCTCGCGCTGATCCTCGCGCTGCTGCTAGCGCTGGCGCAGAGCATCCTGCCGATCGTCGGCGCATGGCGCGGCAACCAGGCGATGATGGCGGTGGCGCGCCCGGCGGCATTCGCGCAGGGCTTCTTCGTGGTGCTGGCGTTCGTGCTGCTGGTGAATGCCTTCCTGCGCTTCGATTTCTCGGTGCAGTACGTGGCCGACAACTCCAACCTCGCGTTGCCCTGGTATTACCGCATCGCTGCGGTATGGGGTGCGCACGAAGGTTCGATGCTGCTGTGGATCTTCATCCTCAATGTGTGGACGCTGGCGCTGGCGCTGTTCAGCCGCCAGTTGCCGGAAGCGTTCGTGGCACGCGTGCTGGGCGTGCTCGGGCTGATTGCGGTGGGTTTCCTGGCTTTCATCCTGTTCACCTCCGATCCGTTCGGACGTCTGCTGCCGATGCCCGCCGATGGCGGCGACCTGAACCCGGTGCTGCAGGATCCGGGCATGACCTTCCACCCGCCCGTCATTTACATGGGCTATGTCGGCTTCTCGGTGGCATTCGCGTTCTCGATCGCCGCATTGCTCGGCGGCGAGCTGGAACAGGCCTGGGTGCGCTGGGCGCGGCCGTGGACCAACATCGCCTGGGCGTTCCTGACCTGCGGCATCGTCGCCGGCAGTTGGTGGGCGTACGCCGAACTCGGCTGGGGTGGCTGGTGGTTCTGGGATCCGGTGGAGAACGCGAGCTTCATGCCATGGCTGGTCGGCACGGCGCTGATCCACGCGCAGGCGGTCACCGAGAAACGCGGATCGCTGCGCGCGTGGACGATCCTGCTGTCGATCTTCGCGTTCTCGCTGTCGCTGCTGGGCACGTTCCTGGTGCGCTCGGGCGTGCTGACGTCGGTGCATTCGTTTGCGTCCGATCCACGGCGCGGCCTGTTCATCCTGTGCTTCCTGGTCATCGTGGTCGGCGGTTCGCTGCTGCTCTACGCGCTGCGCGCGCCGAAAGTCGCCGGCGGCAAACCCTTTGCGGTGGTGTCGCGCGAAAGCGCCATCCTTGTCGGCAACCTGATGTTCACCGTGGCCGCGGCGATGGTGCTGCTGGGCACGCTGTTTCCGCTGATCGGCGACGCGCTGAACCTGGGCAAGATCTCGGTGGGACCGCCCTACTTCGGCCTGCTGTTTCCGCTGCTGATGCTGCCGATCGTGCTGCTGCTGCCGTTCGGTCCGTACCTGCGCTGGGGCAAGGGCGAGGCGCCAGTGCTCAAGCGCGTGATGGCACGCGCCGGCCTTGCCGCCGTGGCCTGCGCGATCATCACGGCGTTCCTGGTGGACGGCCAGCTGAAGGCGGTCGCCGGCGTGGCCGCGGCGGTCTGGGTCGCGGTTGGCGTGCTGCTGTATGTCGTGAAGCGCTGGCGCGAAATGCCGCGCGGGCGTCGCTATCCGGCGGAGATGGCCGGCATGCTGTTCGCGCATGCGGGCATGGCGGTGTTCCTGATCGGCGTGCTGCTGTCCGAATCGCTCAGCGTCACCCGCGACGTGCGCATGGCGCCGGGCGACGTGCAGCATATCGGCGGCTACGACTTCCGCTTCGACGGCGTCACCGAAACGCAGGGGCCGAACTGGCGCGCCGACCAGGGCACGGTGACGGTGATGCAAGGCGGAAAACTGGTCGCCGTGATGCATCCGCAGAAGCGCATCTACACGCGCGAACAGGTGCAGACCGAATCGGCGATCGATCCGGGCATCACGCGCGATCTCTACGTGGCGCTCGGCGAGCCGATGGATGCGCAGAACATCGAAGGCGCATGGGCCGTGCGGCTGTATCACAAGCCATTCATCCGCTGGCTGTGGGCCGGCGGTCTGTTGATGATGCTCGGCGGTTTCATTGCCGCGGGTGACCGGCGTTTCCGCATCCGCCGCGGTGCGAATGTGGAAGACGCCACCGCGACGCACGCGAACGCCGGCCTGGAGGCTCGCGCATGAGCCGGCTGGTTCCGTTCCTCGGCTTCGTGCTGCTGGTCGCCCTGCTCGGTTTCGGCATCTGGTGGAATACCGGCCACGATCCGAATGCGATCCCATCGCCGCTGCTCGACAAGCCCGCACCGGCGTTCAACCTGCCCAAGCTGTACGAGCCGACGGCCATGGTGAGCAAGCAGGACATGCTGGGCAAACCGTACCTGCTCAACGTGTTCGCCAGCTGGTGCGTGGAATGCGGCGTGGAGCACCCGGTGCTCGAGGCCGAAGGCCCGGCGCTTGGCGTGGTACTGGTCGGCTACAACTACAAGGACGCGCCGGACGACGCCAAGGCGTGGCTGGCGCAGCACGGCAACCCGTACACCGTGCTGATCGCCGACGTGCCCGGCAAGACGGCGATCGATTTCGGCGTGTACGGTGCGCCGGAGAGTTTCCTGATCGATGCGAAAGGCGTGATCCGCTACAAGCACATCGGCCCGCTGACCAGCGACGTGGTGGCGAACGAATTGAAGCCGGCGATCGCGGCCTTGCAGAAGGAGGCGCCGTGATGCGCGTGATACTTTCCGCGTTGCTGATGGCATTGCTGGCCTTCGCCGGCCTGGCACACGCGCAGGCGATCGAACCGATGCCGTTCGCGAACCGCGCGCAGGAACTGCGCTTCCAGCACCTGACGCAGCAACTGCGTTGCCCGATGTGCCAGAACGAGACGCTGGCCGATTCGAACGCACCGATCGCACGCGACCTGCGCAACCAGATTTTCCAGATGATGCAGCACGGCAGCAGCGACGACGAGATCAAGCAGTACCTGGTCGCGCGTTATTCAGAGTTCGTGCTGTACGACCCGCCGCTGAAATCCGGCACGTGGCTGCTGTGGTTCGGGCCGCTGCTGATCCTGCTGGTGGGCGCCGTCGCGGTGGCGCTGGTCATCCGCAAGCGCAACCACGGCATGGCCGTCGCCGAGACACCGACCGACAACGGGGACGACTGGTGAAAATCGTTTTCTTCCTGGTTGCCGCGGCAATGATCGCGGTGGCGCTGGCCGTACTGCTGGTGCCGATGCTGCGCCAGGGCCGCCGCTCCGGACGCCCACGCAGTGCCTTCGTGCTCAGTCTGATGATTGCCTTCGCGCTGCCGCTGGCGGCAGCCGGCCTGTATCTGGCGGTCGGCACGCCGGCGGCGCTCGACGGCGTCAGTGCCGAGGCCACCCAGCCGCTCACCATGCAGCAGGCGGTGACCGAGCTGCATGCGCATCTGGCCGAACAGCCCGGCGATCTGCAGGGTTGGATGCTGCTGGCGCAGACCAGCAGCATGCTGCACAACCCGGCCGATGCGCGCGACGCCTACGACCACGTGCTGAAGCTCGACCCGAACAACGGCGAGGCGATGGTCGGCTGGGCCGAAGCCGATTCGATGATCCGCGACGACCACATGATCGACGGCCGCGCGCTCGACCTGGTCAAGCGTGCCGTGCAGATGCATCCGGACAACCAGCGCGGCCTGTGGCTGCTGGGCATCAGCGACTTCCAGCACGGCCGCTACCGCGACGCATCGGCGACCTGGCGCCTGCTGCAACCGCAACTCGCACCGGGTTCTGCCGTTGCCAAAGCCGTAGCCGAACAGATTGCCGTGGCCGACGCGCGCGCCGGTGGCGCACCGGCCGACGCTTCCAGCAGCAGCGCTCCGGTCGCTGCTGCGCAGGGCGCGTCGCTGCAGGTTCAGGTCGCGCTGGCACCGGAGCTGAAGAACAAAGTCGCTGCCGGCGACACCCTGTTCGTCTACGCCCGCGCGGAGCAAGGTCCACCGATGCCGCTGGCGGTGGCGAGACTCGACGCCAGCCAGCTGCCCGCCAGCGTCACGCTGACCGACGCGATGGCGATGATGCCCACGATAAAACTGTCGTCGGTGGCACGCGTGTTCGTCGGCGCGCGGATCAGCCACAGCGGCCAGCCGATCGCCCAGACAGGCGATCTCGAAGGCGATGCCGGCGTGGTCGCGGCCGATACCCGCACGCCGATCATCGTCCGCATCGACAAGGTGCATTGATGAAGCAGGACGCGCGCCGCTACTTCGCCCTGCCCTCGCCGTTCGCGATGAAGCGCGGCGGCGAACTCCGCGATGCGCACGTCGCCTACGAAACCTGGGGCGAACTCAACCTGGCACGCGACAACGCCGTGCTAGTTCTCACCGGCCTCTCGCCGAGTGCGCACATGGCTTCGTGCATGGAAGACCCATCGTCTGGCTGGTGGGAGGACATGACCGGCCCCGGCAAGGCGATCGATACCTCGCGCTGGTTCGTGATCTGCGTGAATTCGCTCGGCAGCGACAAGGGCTCGACCTGTCCCGCGTCGATCGATCCGGCTACCGGCAACGCCTATCGCTTGAGCTTTCCCGAGCTCGCGCTGGAAGACGTCGCCAACGCGGCACATGCCGTCGTCACGGGCCTCGGCATCACGCAACTGGCCTGCCTGATCGGCTGCTCGATGGGCGGCATGAGTGCACTAGCGTACATGCTGCTGCACCCCGGCAGCGTACGCGCGCACATCAGCGTGGATACCGCGCCGCAGGCGCAACCGTTCGCCATTGCGATCCGCTAGCTGCAACGCGAGGCGATCCGCCTCGATCCGGGCTGGAACGAAGGTGGGTACGACATCCATGCGGCGGAGGGCGGCACCTATCCGGATACCGGCATGAGCATCGCGCGCAAGCTCGGCGTGATCACCTATCGCTCCGCGATGGAATGGAACGGACGCTTCGCACGCATCCGGCTCGACCCCGAACAGCGCGAGGAGGAACCGTTCGGTCGCGAGTTCCAGGTCGAGTCGTACCTCGAAGGCCACGCGCAACGCTTCGTGCGCAACTTCGATCCCAACAGTTACCTGTATCTGTCGCGCGCCAGCGACTGGTTCGACATCGCCGAATACGGCAAGGGCAGCGTGCACGACGGCCTGCAGCGCATCCATGTCGAGCGCGCGATGGTAATCGGCGTCAGCACCGACATCCTGTTTCCGCTGCAGCAGCAGGAGCAGATCGCACAGGGGCTGGAAGCAGCGGGTGCGCAGGTGGAGTTCGTGGCGCTGGATTCGCCGCAGGGCCACGATGCCTTCCTGGTCGACATCGAGAACTACAGCCGCGCGATCGGCGGGTTCCTGACACGCTTATCAACCGGCTAACCACGGCGCTGGTACCATAGCCAGCGTCACGCATCACCCGAGAACATCATGCTCACCCTGGATTTCCCCGGCAGCCGCACGCTGATCGACGCGATCGATGCCGCCTTGGCCAAGCCCAACACTCTTGAACTCACCGACAGCCTGCGCAACAGCCTGTGCCAGCTGATCCGCGACAACGAGGTGAAGCTGCCCGACTGCGTGTTCGAATCCTGCGCCGACCACTACGCCCGTCGCGAGTTGTACCGCAGCGAGGAGCATGGTTACTGCGTGGTCGCGATGACCTGGGGCCCGGGCCAAGGCACGCCGATCCACGACCACGACGGCATGTGGTGTGTCGAAGGCGTGTGGAACGGTTCGCTGGAAATCGTGCAGTACGAACTGCTGGAGCACGATGCATCGCACTACCGGTTCCAGCCGATCGGCTCGATCCAGGCCGGCGCCGGTTCGGCCGGCAGCCTGATCCCGCCGCACGAGTACCACAGCATCCGCAACCCCAGCGACAAGTCGGTCACCGTCAGCCTGCACATCTACTCCGGCCCGATGACCCAGTGCGCGGTGTTCCAGCCGCTGCCCGAGGATCGCTGGTACGAGCGCGACGTGCGCGTGCTGGGGCTCGACCGCGTGCATTGAACCCGGCATAATCCACAGCTCACACATGCCGGTGTGGCGGAATGGTAGACGCGGCGGACTCAAAATCCGCTGGCAGCGATGTCGTGTAGGTTCGAGTCCTATCACCGGTACCAATGGTTAAGGCCCCTTTCGGGGCCTTTTCTTTTGGTCCGCAATTCTGATCGTGGTCCGCAATTCGGCCCTTGAAACTACCGGCAGCTACCGTTGCCGCCATGTCCAATGGGGTGGTGGGAGTCGAACCCGCGTCCTATCGAGTAAAGGGGTTCAGTGGTTTCATCGGCTGTTCGATGCGAACATGGTGCGGCTGCTTCTTCTTGGGGTGCTTGGCTCGCCATTCGCGAGTGTCCTGCGCGCGTTGCTTCGCGGCCAAGGCATCGAGGTGCCCAAGCCAAGCCGTATCGCGGCGCTTCTGGCTATTGCGATATGCGGTCGGATTTCGTATCGACACTGGACTGATCCATTCAGATTGATCACATGCAGGCCGTGAGACGCCGGCCCGTTACCCTGCCGGCATGCCCGATCAACGCACTATCACCGTCGATGCCGTCGCCATGCTAACCCTGTCGCGCAGCTCGCCAGCAGCACTTCCCACGGCACCATCTTGTCCATCTCGGCCAAGAACACATCGCGCCGCGTCGGCTTACGGTGCGTCTCGAATCCGCCATCGGCTTGGGTGGCCAGAATCAACTGCTCGGGCATCTTCTACACTCTGTCGGTGAGGGCCTCGCTTCGACCACGGGGCAAAATCAGAGGTTCTTAACGTCAGGATTTTCTATGAAAAAAATAATCGCTTTTGCCATTCTTTCATGCGCATCCATTTGCAATGCTCAAAACCTGATCGTGCAGAATTTAGCTGTGTCCGGGTCGGCCACACTGGTGCAGCCGCCTCTCATTACGGGCGACTGTCCAAACTGAACCGCCCCGGCTTTCTCGGAGGCTCCCAATCTTGAGAGGATGGAGCCATGACGAAGCCGAAGTATTCGAAGGAAGTCCGGGAGCGAGCGGTGCGGATGGTGCGCGAGCACCAGCCTGATCACCCCTCGGAGTGGGCCACGATCCAGTCGGTGGCCGCCAAGCTGGGTTGCACGCCACAGACCCTGCACAACTGGCTACGTAAGGCACAGGTAGAGAGCGGTCAGCGTGAGGGCCTGACGATCAGTGAACGCGATCGCATGAAGGCACTGGAGCGCGAGGTTCGCGAGTTGCGCCAGGCCAACGAGATCCTGCGCAAGGCCAGCGCGTATTTTGCCCAGGCGCAGCTCGACCGCCGGTCCAAACCATGATCGCCTTCATCGACGATCACCGCGCCGTCTACGGGGTCGAGCCGATCTGCCGCGTGTTGCCGATCGCTCCATCGACGTATCACCGTCATGTTGCCGAACGTCGGTAGCCGGAACAACGCTCGCCCCGTGCCCGTCGCGACGAGGACCTGTCGCTGGCGATCCAGCGCATCTGGGCCGAGCACTTTCAGGTGTACGGCGCACGCAAGGTGTGGCGCCAACTCAGGCGCGAAGGCATCACGGTGGCCCGCTGCACGGTCGAGCGGCTGATGCGCTGATTGGGTCTGCAGGGCGTGATCCGTGGACGTGCGGTGCGTACCACGTTCAGCGACAAGGCCACACCGTCACCGCTGGACCGGGTGAATCGGCACTTCCACGCCGACCGTCCGAATCAACTGTGGGTCAGTGATTTCACGTATGTGTCGACCTGGCAGGGCTTCGTCTACGTGGCCTTCGTCATCGACGTCTACGCCCGCCGCATCGTCGGCTGGCGCGTGTCGCGCACGGCTCACACCGACTTCGTGCTCGATGCGCTGGAGCAGGCGCTGCATGACCGTCGACCGGCACGACAAGCATTGATCCATCATTCGGACAGGGGCTCGCAATACGTCAGCATCCGCTACACTGAGCGACTGGCCGACGCGGGTATCGAACCTTCCGTCGGCAGCGTGGGCGATTCCTACGACAACGCGCTGGCCGAAACCATCAACGGACTGTACAAGGCCGAGGTCATCCACCGCCGGTCCTGGCCGCGCATGGAAGATATCGAACTGGCTACGCTGGCGTGGGTGGACTGGTACAACCATCGACGCTTGCTCTCGTCGATTGATTACCGGACACCCGCTCAGGCCGAGGCCGATTACTATCAACCCAAGAGCGCACTGCCCGAGGCGGCGTGACTCAAACCAAACGGCCTCCGATCAACTCGCGGCGGTTCAGGGGCTTACCTCATCACTGAGTTAGTAGTTTACGTACAAACGTATGGCTGTTTCGATACCGCCATATACATCGCAAACGTTTCCACCTGTCACTGTGACGGCTTTTCCGTCATTGACAGCTGTCAGCAGCAAAGCATATATGCCTTTTCCTTGAACAGTAGTCGTGTTGATCGCCCACTGCTGAGTCGCAACGCAAGTCGGTGTCCCCGTATGAACGACTGTCGAGAACACGACGATACCGTTTTCAACCGCGCCCACTTGAGTAACGTTACCGGATCCATTACCTGCAAAAGCGGAGCCACAGAAGAACGCAGCCATTAGGCCAACCACCAATAGTGCACGATTCATAAATTTTTCCCTTATTAAGCGATAGTGATTTAAGTGAAGGAAACCGCGTCAATCTTGCAGAAGGAAGGCTACAGCGGGTGCAACGCTAGGGTTCCTCACCGTAATCGTTATCGGTGAAGAATCTGATCCATGCGCATAGTTCTCTCCGCTATAACCTGCACTAAAAGACATGGGTCCGATGCTCGTTGGCATCGTATACGGATAGTCCACGGTGGTTACATCGCCAAGGAAGATTGGAATTACGCAGGTATAGTCATCGCTGCAATATGCAAACTGCTCGTCAACCAATGGTGTATTGAGACTGGTTGACATGACGTTCGCGATCAGGCCGCTTGGATCGTAAAACTGCACGTTCCCGCCATAGGCTGAACCGCCCCCGTTATACGCGATATGCCTACCAACCACGACGACATGTAAAGTGACTGTGGCACCCGGAGCAGCTCTCGTTGGCGCTGTGAGCGTCGTTGTAGTGTCCGTCTTGGCTGCTGCAATGCTTGCGAATAACAAAGCGCTGACACAAGCTGCCGTACGAATGGATAGTCTCATTTGATCGCCTTGTGTGCTTATTGGACGCACTAGCAGTCTGTTGGGACACATCGATTGCCATGATCAATGCATCTCAGCTCCTTACAGACGCATGTTTCACCGTATTGCCAATTGATTGTTACATCATTTGCCAATGCCGCCAAGTCAGGTAAAGCTTACAGAGTGCCAGCTCATAATCCCACGGCATCGATCAGCATGATCTTTCCGTAGAAATTAAGGATTGAGCATGATTTCCACGATGGTTTTCGGCATGCGGCGATCCCAGCCGAAACCGTACATTCCGAGATGCGTGGCTTCGCGATCGAACGCGATATCGTTGGACAGGCCTTCGATGTGCACGTCGAGCGTGTAATCGGTGAGCGTGGCTTTCGGATCGAGCACAATGGTCACGGTGCGCATGCCGTGAGCGGCATAGACGCGGTGCAGCGGCCACAGGACCACGTCGATATCCTTGGGCTCCGGCTTCGCCGTCAGGAACGAGCCACAGATCCAGAGCTTCGCCGCGATGCCACTTGCTTCGAGATTGCCGGCCCACAGTTTCAGCGCGCCGAATAGTTTCGCCCGTTGTTCGCTCTGGGCGAACGTGGCCTGATAGCGATACCCGGTCTCGCTCAACGCAAACGTCCGGCAGGCATGCCGGATGCTCGTGCGCCCGCCTTCAACTGCCCAGCGGGCCATCTCCCGGCGTTGAGATGGCCTCACCATTTTTTGCCATCGCCTCCTTCAACAGCTCCGCGCTGAGCTGGGCGTCGGCGTACATCTTCTTCAAGCGCCGGTTCTCGTCCTGCAACTCCTTGAGCTGGGACATCAGCGATGCATCCATGCCGCCGAACTTGCTGCGCCACTTGTCCCAAGGGACTTCCTTCGGTCGTAGAACGTTGCTGAGCTGATGCCGTGCTCGCGGCACAACTGCGGCACCTGTGTACCGGCCTCGGCTTGCTTGAGCACGGCCAGAATCTGGCTGTCGG